>NZ_JACARO010000001.1 GCF_013386585.1 Pseudomonas sp. P7548
GTGTCAGTCAGTGCATCTGCAACTGACCCACCGCTTTCGCGAGCAAGCCCGCTCCCACATTTGTTTTGTGGTGTTCACAAGGCCGATGCCAAATTGTGGAAAACAAATCTGGCTCCCCTCCAAAGCGCGACATATAGCCGCCGCAAATCCCTGTTTTGTCACAGTTTTGACTTGTCCCCATCCGCTGTGGAACCGGCTGTGGGTAACGTGGGAGTAGCTGGCTGAAAGCCACTGAATACGTGGCCTGTAGCGCGGCGGTTGTTTTTTGAACAGCGGTTTTTTCGTCGCCCTTCGAGGGCTTTGTCAACCTGTTTAAAGACACAGGTATATGACCGATTTATGTCCACTCAGCCTGTGGATAAGTCTGTGATTAAACTCTGGAAAGACCTCCGCAGAGGCCGGAATGACTGGCCTGGAGCCATCGCTCGGTTTTCCCTTCGCGAGATGGGCCTACATACGGCCCCGCCCAGGTCAAGCAAAAAACTTTCTAAAACCGCCTGCAAGCCCTGCACACAGGGGCCTGAGGCTTTTTGCACTTGCCCCCAAAGACTGTGGGCGCAGTTGTGGATAACCTGCGTGCATATGGCTGCAGGCCACGGTTTATAAGGCTTTTCGAGATATGGTTAATAAATGATCAGGCTTGCATGAAGTTATACGCATAGCGGTTGCCGCCACGGCGGCGTAAGGGCATTCTGCTGGCTGATTTTTTCCCGATGCCCGCAAGGAGAACACCATGTCCGACACGCTGTTTATTACTGGCGCAACTTCCGGTTTTGGCGAGGCCTGCGCCCGCCGTTTTGCCGAAGCCGGCTGGAAACTGGTGCTCACTGGCCGTCGTGCCGACCGCCTCAATGCGCTGGTCGAAGAGCTTTCCAAGCAAACCGAAGTCCACGGCCTGGTGGTGGATGTGCGTGACCGCAAGGGCATGGAAGACGCCATCGCCAACCTGCCGCCGTCGTTCGCCAAGCTTCGCGGGCTGATCAACAACGCCGGCCTGGCCGTGGGCACCGACCCTGCGCCCAAGTGCAACCTCGACGATTGGGAAACCATGGTCGACACCAACATCAAGGGCCTGCTGACCACCACCAACCTGCTGCTGCCACGCCTGATCGCGCACGGCCGTGGCGCGGGCATCATCAACCTGGGTTCCATCGCCGGCAACTACCCGTACCCGGGCAGTCACGTGTATGGCGGCTCCAAGGCGTTCGTGAAGCAGTTTTCGCTAAACCTGCGTTGCGACCTGCAAGGCACCGGCGTGCGCGTGACCAACATCGAGCCAGGGTTGTGTGAGAGCGAGTTCTCGCTGGTGCGCTTTGGCGGTGACCAGGCGCGTTACGACGCGACTTATGCCGGTGCCGAGCCGATCCAGCCGCAGGACATTGCCGACACGATCTTCTGGGTCATGAACACTCCGGCGCATGTGAACATCAACCGGTTGGAGCTGATGCCGGTGAGCCAGACCTGGGCTGGGTTTGCAATTGAGCGTGGGGCCAAGGCTTAAGACCGCGCCGCGCCCATCGCAGGCAAGCCAGCTCCCACACTTGGATTTGTGAATACATTCAAATGTGGGAGCTGGCTTGCCTGCGATGGCGTCATATCGGTCAAAAACAGGCCATAAGGTACACTCCCCTCCTGAAAACCCCTCCGCACTGTGCGGATTTAAGGTTTTGACGGGAGGAAATGTGAGTAACCGAGGTGAGCAGGCACTGCTCAAGCAATCAACGATCCTGATGTTCGCCGTCGCGATCGCCGGGATTGTCACGGGTGTGGTCTCTGGCGCCCAGTCCATTCTGTTCGACGGCTTTTTCTCGCTGATCGCCACCGCCATCAAGGTGTTGATGCTGATCACGGCCAAGCTGATCGCCAAGAAAAGCAACGAGCGCTTCCAGTTCGGCTATTGGCACCTGGAACCCATGGTGTTGCTGATCGAAGGCAGTTTCCTGTTGTTGATCGCCATCTATGCATTCCTCAACGGCGTGTTCGGCATTATCAATGGCGGGCGCGACATCGAGTTGGGGCTGGTGATCATTTATGCGGCGGTCTTCACCGTCGTGGAATTCGCCTACTTCTTCTACGTGCGCTATCGCAATCGCACACTCAAGTCTTCGCTGATCCAGTTCGATAACATCAGCTGGCTGGTGGACGCGATGCTGTCGATAGGCTTGCTGATCAGCTTTTTAGCGGCACTGTTGCTCAAGTCCCAGGGCTACGGCGAGTGGGCGGTGTATGTCGACCCGTTGATCCTGATCCTGCTGGCCCTGAGCATGCTCGCGCCGGCGCTGAAGATCCTGCGCCCGGCCTTGCGCGAGGTGCTGGGGATTGCCCCGGACCAGTTGGATGACAAGGTGCGCGAAGTGATGGAAGCGGCCCAGGCCAAGCATGGTTTCGACGACTACGTGTCTTACGTGCAAAAGCACGGGCGGGCGCGGTTTATCGAGATTCATGTGGTGTTGCCGGCGGATTACCCGGTGGACAACGTCGCGACCCTCGACGGGCTGCGCGAAGAGATATCCACAGGGCTGGGGAAACCGGATGCGGCGCGCTGGTTGACCATCAGCTTTACCGGGGATCGCAAGTGGATTGCGTGAGGTCAGTCAAACGGAGTTGACGCCTTCGCGAGCAAGCCCGCTCCCACATTCGACCGCAGTCCAAGGATGGACTCGGTCAAAATGTGGGAGCGGGCTTGCTCGCGAAGAGGCCCTGGAAGTCACCCCAAATGCTGGATCAACCCCTGATAACAGGTCGCCAAATGATAAGGCGTGGTCGACGGCATATCCCGCCGGCTGACAAGCCCCTGATCATTCAGGCACTCATTCCAACCCTTTTCATGCAAGAACCGCAGTTGCAGCGCGCGTAACTGACGCTGCAGCACCGCTTCGCTGTTCGGCCGCAAGGTCAGTGCCCGCAAATACTCGGCCTGGGCCCAGATACGCTGCGTGCCGTCGCGCACGGTGCCGTCCAGGGCCAGCATGCCGCTGACGGCCCCCGTCACGTTATCCACACCCGTTTGTTCGGCGTAGGCAAACGCGCGGGTCAATGACGCATGCAGTGGCGTGCCGCGCAGCACGTCCGACGATTCCAGCAAAAAGAACCACTCGAATTGGTGGCCCGGTTCAAACCAGTTATCCACAGCGCCCAGCGGTTTTTCCATCATCACGCCATGCTGGCGGTCGATGAAACGCTGCTGCATGGCCGTCGCCAAGGCCAGCAACGCCGCTTGCACGTCGGCATCGTCACGCACCGCGAGGGTGGCGAGGAAACCCTCGGCCAGGTGCATCAACGGGTTCTGCAGCGGGCCGGATTTGAGGGACGACCAATTGCGTTCGAGCACCGCTTCGTACAGGCCGTCGCCGGTGGCAAAGCGCTGCGCAACCACTTCCAGGGCGGCGTTGAGCACCGACTCCACCAACGGTTCACGCACTTTGGCCCAGTAGTGGGCACAGGCGAAGATGATGAAGGCGTGGGTGTAGAGGTCTTTGCGCTTGTCCAGCGGCTTGCCGGCCGGGTCGATGCTGTAGAACCAGCCGCCGTGTTCGGCATCGTGGAAATGCCGTTGCAAGGACCGGAACAGCGCAGCGGCGCGCTCCTCGGCAAACTCGGCGCCGGTTTCGCCGATCAGGCTGGCGAACAGGTACAACTGCCGGGCGCAGGCCATGGCGCGGTAGCGTTGCGGGGGCAGCGGCTGATGATCGGCGTCCAGTGCCTCATAGGGCAAGGCCAGGTCGGCATTCCAGCCCGGGCCCTGCCAGAGCGGCACGATCAGGCTGTGGAAGTGCGTGAGCACGGCGTTCAAGGCGGAGTTTGGAGCGGTGGGCATTGGCTGGCGTCGTCACGGCAGGGGTGTAGGCGCGCATGGTAGCAGGGTTGGGTTCTATGGTGTCTGTGGGGCCGCTATCGCAGGCAAGCCAGCTCCCACATTTGATTGGGTTCGCAGATCAAAATGTGGGAGCTGGCTTGCCTGCGATGAGGCCCTGACAGGCGCCGCAAATCAGCCCGCCAGCAACCAAACCCCAGTCGCCGCCGAAGCCGCCCCAGCCACCCGTACCAACGGCGCCGCCGCTGCTGGCAGGAAGCGCACCACGGCATAACCGGCAGCGTGCAACACGGCGGTCGCGCCGACAAACCCGGCCGCATACGCCCAAGGGCTGGACATGTCCGGCAGTTCAAGGCCATGGGCTACGCCGTGGAACAAGGCAAACAATGCCGTCGCCCCCACCGCCACGAACAACGGCGGGCGAACGGCCAAGGCCACCGCCAGGCCCAGTGCGAGCACCGAGGCGGCGATCCCGCTTTCCAGGGCCGGCAGTTCCAGGCCTTCAAAGCCCAGCAGACCGCCGACCAGCATGGTGCCGACGAACGCACACGGCAGGGCCCAGCGCGCATTGCCTTTTTGCTGTGCCGCCCACAGGCCGACAGCGACCATGGCCAGCAAGTGATCAATACCGCCCAGCGGGTGGCTGATGCCGGCCACCAGCCCGTTATCGCCATGCCCGGGGTGAGCGAAGGCGAGGGCAGGGGCGAGCAGCAGGGCGGCGGTTGCGAGAAGTTTGTTGAGACCCATGACAGGCTCCTTTCAGGGTGGGATCAGGCTGCAGTCAGCAGGCCCTGACGTTCGATAAAGGCGACGATGTCATCCAGGCCGACACCGGTTTTCTGGTTGCTGAACACAAACGGCTTGCCGTTGCGCATGCGCGTGGTGTCGCTGTTCATCAGCTCCAGCGATGCACCGACCAACGGCGCCAGGTCGATCTTATTGATCACCAGCAAGTCGGATTTGCAGATACCCGGGCCACCCTTGCGTGGCAGCTTGTCGCCGGCCGACACATCAATCACGTAGATGGTCAGGTCCGACAGCTCCGGGCTGAAGGTGGCCGACAGGTTGTCGCCACCGGACTCCACCAGGATCAGGTCCAGGCCGGGAAAGCGCCGGTTGAGCTGGTCGACGGCTTCCAGGTTGATCGACGCATCCTCGCGGATCGCGGTGTGCGGGCAGCCGCCGGTTTCCACGCCGATGATGCGCTCGGGCGCCAGGGCCTGGTTGCGCACCAGGAAGTCGGCGTCTTCACGGGTATAGATGTCGTTGGTGACCACGGCCAGGTTGTAGCGATCGCGCAGGGCCAGGCACAGGGCCAGGGTCAGCGCGGTCTTGCCGGAGCCCACCGGGCCGCCGATGCCGACGCGCAGGGGTTGTGTGTTCATGTGCTTCTCCAAGGTAATGGGGCTCTAGGAACGAAACAGGCGGCTGTACTGGCGCTCATGGGCCATGCACGCCAGGGACAGGCCGAATGCGGCGCTGCCGATGTGGTTCAGATCGATGCGCCCCGCGTCCTGCTGGGCTTGCTGCAATAAGGGCAGCAGCTCACTGGTCAGGCGCTGAGCCGCTTGTTGCCCCAGGGGCAGGGTTTTCATCAATACGGCCAACTGGTTTTCCAGCCAGCTCCACAGCCACGCGGCCAAGGCGTCTTCGGGGCTGATGTGCCAGGCGCGGGCGGCCAGGGCCCAGCCGAGCGCCAAGTGCGGTTCGGCCTGTTGTTCAAGAACGCGGCGTGCGGCGGTGTCGAGTTCGGGCAAACCGTTTAACAGCTGCTGCAGGGAGTAGCCCATCTGACGGCTCTCTTGATACAACTCGCGGGTCTCACGACTGGCGCGGTGTTCCTCGCACAACTGCGTCAGGCGCGGCCAGTCCTGCTCGGCGGCGGCACAGCAATGGGCGAGCAGCAACGGTGCTTCGAAACGGGCCAGGTTGAGCAGCAACTGGTCGCTGATCCAGCGTCGGGCGCTGGCCGCATCGCTGACGCGGCCATTCTCCACCGCCATCTCCAGGCCCTGGGAATAGCTGTAACCGCCAATCGGCAATTGCGGGCTGGCCAGGCGCAGTAGCGCCCACGCTGGGTTCATAGGCGTACGCCGAACTGGTGCAGCTTGGGCGGGTAGTTGAAGTCTTCATCGCCATGGCGTGAATGGTGATGGCCACCGCCATAGGCGCCGTGTTCCGGCTGGAACGGTGCTTCGATGGTTTCGGTGGTGGCGCCCAGTTGTTCGAGCATGGCCTTGAGTACGTAATCGTCGAGCAGGCGCAGCCAGCCGTCGCCGACTTGCAGCGCTACGTGCCGGTTGCCCAGGTGATAGGCGGCGCGGGTCAGCTCAAAGGCGCTGCTGCAGGTGACGTGCAGCAGTTGTTCAGGGCGTGCGCGCACGCGTACGACACGTCCGTCTTCGGCTTGTAGGAATTCGCCATCGTGCAGCGGCGGCTGGCCGCGCTCCAGGAACAGGCCGACGTCTTCGCCATCGGCACTGAAACAGCGCAGGCGGCTTTTGCTGCGGGCTTCGAAATTCAGCAGCAGTTCAGCGGCCCAGAGGGCTTGGGGGGCGATTCGGCGGTGGATCACCAGCATCAGGAAGCTTCCAGCTAAGAGCGATGAAAGAGCTAGAGCAAGGGCCTTGCCAATCACGCCGGGGAGTGGGATTTCCCTGTAGGCAGGCACGGACGTGCCACCCAATAGGGCGTCAGGCGATTCGTTGAGTGTTTCAAAATGGTGCGTTCCTGGATTTATAGCACCGGATCTGGGCGTTTTGCGTTGAGAACGGCTCTGCGCTGCATGAAGTTTCTTTCATCTATTTCGAGCTGGTGTTTTTACGGATTTGTCCTACGCGGTATGGGGATATTCCGTTCATGGCGTTAGGCGGGGGTTCTTTAGGCTGTGCGCCGTGTTTAATCCACTGCGACGTTCATCATGTTTCGATCAATTTTGTGTTTAGTCATTGTCAGTCTGTCTTTCTTCACGGCTTCGGCCTCGGCCAATGTTCAACCCCGCACCGCGTTCGGCGCTTCACTGCAGGGCATAAAACCCACCTCCATTGACGACGTCATCGATCGTGCCCACGAGTTTTTGGGTACGCCGTATAAATGGGGCGGGACCTCGGCGGAGCAGGGTTTCGATTGCAGCAGCTTGCTGGTCTATTTGTTCAAGACGCAAGCCAATATCCAGATCCCACGCACGACGGCGGCCATGCACCGTTCAACGGCACAGACCATCAAGCGTGGGGCGCTCAAGCCCGGGGACGCGGTGTTTTTCAAGGGTAACGGGCGCGGTCAGGTCAGCCATGTCGGCCTTTACATCGGGCAGGGCAAGTTCATTCATTCGCCACGTACGGGCAAGAACGTGCGTATCGATTCGTTGAGTAATAGTTACTGGAACAAGCACTACACCACCGCCAAACGCTTTCACACGTCGGGATGACCGGCTTACTCGGTGCTGCCCAGGCCTTGCCAGTGCTTGAGGCCAATGAAGATGAAGCGCAATTGCTGGGTGATTTTTGCCTGGGGCGTGAGGTGGGCCGGTAGCGCCTGGGCCGGTGGGTCGATGATATCGGGCAGGGTGGCGAACACGCTCTTGACGATCAGGTCGGCCATCACATGCAAGCCTTCGGCATCCAGGTGCTGGAGCTTGGGCATCAGCGTGAGGTCGGCCGCCAGGTCGCGGGTGATGTCTTCGCGCAACGCACCAATGGCTTGGCGCACGGCAAGGCTGCCACCGTACTGTTCGCGGGCGAGGAACAGGAACTGGGAGCGGTTGGCCGACACTACATCGAGGAAGATCCGCACGGACGCATCGATGATCCCGCCCATCACGAATTCGTTGTGACGTACCAGGCGAATCGTCGCGCGGAAGGTCTGGCCGACTTCACTGACCAGCACCAACCCGAGCTGGTCCATGTCGTCAAAGTGGCGGTAGAACCCGGTGGGCACGATGCCCGCAGTCTTCGCCACTTCGCGCAGGCTCAGGCTGCCAAACCCACGGCCACACTCCATCAGATGGCGGGCTGCGTCCATCAAGGCGAGGCGGGTCTGTTGCTTCTGTTCGGCGCGGGGCAGCATGGCGAGCGGGCTTTGTCGGCAAGTACAGCGACGCACTCTAGCAAAACCGCTTTGCTGGCGTCGAACTTGGCGGGGGTGGTGCGAGGCGCGATCTATATAAAAGCAAAAGCCCGATCGGCAGATCGGGCTTTTTTCTGGGCCACCACGGGCTTAGCTCTGAGCTTGATGCAGTTCTTGCAGGCGGTCTGCACCACCTTCGGCAACACCGTCGGTGTAAGCGCGTTTGTTGGCTTGTTCAGCACCGCCTTCAACCAGGCCTTTCTGTTCCAGGCGATCACGGCCACCTTCAGCAACACCTTCGGTGTAGGCGCGTTTGTTGGCTTGTTCCGAACCGTTTTCAGCAACGCCTTTGGCGTAGTCGCGGTTCTCTTCTTCTTGCGAACCGCTGCGAGCCAGGGTCTGGCTGGACTGAACGGCTTGCGCTTTGTTCTGTGGGGTGGCCTGTTCGGCGGCTGGCAGGGCGAAGGCACTGGAAGCCAGGACAGACAGCAGGACGGTAGCGAGTACTTGGCGTTTCATGATGGTTGCTCCTTGGGAGGGCGATAAAGTGGGTACAGGGCTAATGCTACTCTCGATAAGTCGATATAAAAGTTCATAAACACAATGGTAATAATCAACAGAATTGATTGTTCCCGGCAGAGGCTCTAGAACGCGCCTCTCAAGCCCGCGGTTTTGCACCGTGGTGGGTATTTTCGACACGGCCCTGGGTAACAATGGTGCGTCGTCGATGCTGGAAACTGTCCGTTCGATCAGAAAACTGGCTTTTTGCGACTAAAACGATGATCCGGTTAAACCCCCGCGCCGTTTGCCAGTCGTAGCCTTATGAGCTGTAGTTCAGCTAGTCGTATTCAGGAGTCATGTGCAATGACGCGCACGCGTAAAATCGTTGTCTGGAGCTGCGCCAGCTTCGCTCTGTTAATCGCCGTGGTGGTGTTGGTCCTGGTGTTTTTCGATTGGAACCGCATCAAGCCGCCGCTCAATGCCAAAGTCTCCGAAGAGCTGCATCGACCGTTTGCCATCAATGGCAACCTGGCGGTGGTGTGGGCGCGTGAGCCGGATCAAGGCGGCTGGCGTGCCTGGGTGCCGTGGCCGCATGTGATTGCCGAAGACCTGACCCTGGGCAACCCCGACTGGTCGAAGAAACCGCAGATGGTCACCCTCAAGCGCGTGGAATTGCGCATCTCGCCGCTGGCGTTGTTGGCGCAGCGCGTGGTAATTCCGCGCATCGACCTCACTGAACCGAGCGCCGACCTGCAGCGCCTGGCCGATGGCCGCGCCAACTGGACCTTCACGTTCGACCCCAAGGACCCGAATGCCGAACCGTCAAGCTGGGTGGTGGACATCGGTGCCATCGGCTTCGATAAAGGCCATGTAACCCTCGACGACCAGACCCTCAAGACGCAATTGGACGTCACCATCGATCTGCTGGGCAAACCGATTCCCTTTGGTGAAATCGTCGGCGCTGCCGATGCCAAGAAGGCCCAGGAAAAAGGATCAAACCCCCAGGACTATGCGTTCGGCCTCAAGGTCAAAGGCCAGTACCACGGCCAGAAACTCGACGGCACTGGCAAGATCGGCGGCCTGCTCGCCTTGCAGGACGCGGCCAAACCGTTCCCCTTGCAGGCCCAGGTGAAAATCGCCGACACCAGCATCGCCGTGGCCGGTACGTTGACCGACCCCCTCAACCTCGGCGCCCTCGACCTGCGCCTGAAACTCTCCGGCAGCAGCCTGGGCAACCTTTACCCGCTCACGGGCGTCACCTTGCCGGATTCGCCGGCGTATTCCACCGACGGCCACTTGATCGCCAAGCTGCATGAAGCCAGCGGCGCCTCATTCACCTACGAAAACTTCAACGGCAAGATCGGCAACAGCGATATCCATGGCAACCTGGGCTACGTCGCCAGTCAGCCACGGCCCAAGCTCACGGGCGCGCTGGTGTCCAACCAACTGCTGATGACCGACCTGGCTCCGCTGATCGGCGCCGATTCCAACGCCAAGCAAAAGGCCCGTGGTGGCGAAAGCAAACAGCCCGCGACCAAAGTGCTGCCGGTGGAAGAGTTCCGTACCGAGCGCTGGCGCGACATGGATGCCGATGTGGAATTCACCGGCAAGCGCATCGTGCAGAGTGCCGAGTTGCCTTTCACTGACCTCTATACGCATCTGGTGCTCAACGATGGCGAGCTGAGCCTTGAGCCCCTGCGCTTTGGCGTGGCCGGTGGCAAGCTGGATGCGCAGATTCGCTTGAACGGCCGTACCACGCCCATGGAAGGTCGCGCCAAACTCACTGCGCGCAACTTCAAGCTCAAGCAACTGTTCCCGACGTTTGAGCCGATGAAAACCAGCTTTGGTGAACTCAATGGCGACGCGGACATCGCCGGACGTGGCAACTCCGTGGCGGCGTTGCTGGGCAGCTCCGACGGTAACCTCAAGATGCTGGTCAATGACGGCGCCATCAGCCGTGGCCTGATGGAAATTGCCGGGCTCAACGTGGGCAACTACGTGGTCGGTCGCCTGTTTGGTGACAAGGAAGTGAAGATCAACTGCGCGGCGGCGGACTTCGGCATCAAGACCGGCCTGGCGACCACTCGCCTGTTCGTGTTCGATACCGAGAACGCGATCATCTACGTCGACGGCACCGCGAACATGGCCACCGAACAACTGGACCTGACCATCACGCCGGAGTCCAAGGGCTTTCGCATGTTCTCGTTGCGTTCGCCGCTGTACGTCAACGGGCCGTTCATCAAGCCCAATGCTGGTGTGAAAGCCGTACCGCTGATGCTGCGTGGTGCGGGGATGGTGGCGCTGGGTGTGATCGTCGGGCCTGCGGCCGGGCTGCTGGCGCTGGTCGCGCCGAGTGGTGATGTGCCTAACCAGTGCGCACCGCTGTTGCAGCAGATGAAAGAAGGCAAGGCGCCTAAGACGGTGAAGGGCTAACTGACGAAACCGAAACCAAAAATGTGGGAGCTGGCTTGCCTGCGATAGCGCCGTAACAGACAACCTATGCGTTGACTGTTGCATAGCTATCGCGGGCAAGCCCGCTCCCACAGTGGGTTCAGAGGTGTTGCGGTTTACAGGTCTTGCAGAATGTCCGCCATGTCGTCGGCGTGCTCTTCTTCCTGGGCCAGGATTTCTTCGAACAGGCGGCGGGTGGTCGGGTCTTTGTCGCCGATGTACTGAATGATTTCACGGTAGCTGTCCACCGCGATGCGCTCAGCCACCAGGTCTTCGTAGACCATTTCCTTGAGGTTCTTGCCCGCAACGTACTGCGCGTGGGAGTGCTTCGACAGCAGGTCAGGGTTGAACTCCGGCTCGCCGCCCAGTTGCACGATGCGTTCGGCCAGTTTGTCGGCGTGCTCGGCTTCCTGGGTGGCGTGTTCCAGGAACTCGCTGGCGGCCACGCTGGCCTTGAGTCCGTTGGCCATGAAGTAGTGGCGCTTGTAGCGCAACACGCAGACCAGCTCGGTGGCCAGCGACTCGTTGAGCAAGCGGATGATTTCTTCGCGGTCGGCGTCATAGCCTTCAGTGACGGCGCCGTTTTCGACGTGCTGGCGGGCGCGGCTGCGCAGGGTGGCCACGTCGGTCAAGTGTGCTTCAGTCATCTCAATCTCCTGGTGCTAATCCGGTTTTACGCCACGCTCTGCTGGCGTGATCGCTCCAAGTTGTGAGTGTTGGCTGAAGCAAAAAGTTTTATCGGATTTCAAAGGGCATGGCCGGACAGCTTTGCCTCCTGTTGCACCCACTGGAAAAACGCACGCACCGGCGGATGACGCTCACGTCCCGGTACACACAGGGCGCTGTAACCGGCGCCGTCCACATGGATCTGCGGCTTGTAGGGCACCAGCAAACCGGTGGCAACGCTTTCCGACACCAGGATGTTGCTTGCCAGTACCAACCCCTGGCCGGCAATCGCCGCCTGCAAGGCGTAGTGCTCCTCGTCGTATTCGCGCAGCAAGCTCGTGTGGGCCAGCCACGTTTCGCCGGCCTTCTCGCACCAGGCCTGCCAGCCCAGGGCGTACAGCTCGGAGTTATGCCAACGCACGCTGATCAGCGTCGGCACCTGGCTGCTCGCCCGTGCGACGTGTTCGGGGGAGCCGTACACCGCAAAGCGCTCATCGAACAGGCACTCGCCGTACAGGTGCGGGTAGTCGCCGAGGCTGTAGCGAATCACCAGGTCGACGCTGGCGTCCTGTTGCAGGTCGACCACGTCGCATTGGGTGTCCAGGCGCAGGCTGATGTCGGGGTGGGCGGCATAAAAACGCCCCAGCCGGGGCACCAGCCACAACGCGGCAAACGCCGGGGTGGTGGAGACGGTGAGCTGTCCGGCACTGCGTTGCGGGCGCAACGTGTCGAGGCTATGGGCGACGTCCAGCAAGGCGCCGTGCACGCTGCGAAACAGCCGCTCACCGCCTTCGGTGAGGCGCACCTGGCGCGGCAGGCGCTCGAACAACGGCACGCCCAGCCAGGTTTCCAGGCTGCGTATCTGGTGGGACACCGCCGTGGGCGTCACCGACAGTTCCAGGGCGGCCGCCTTGAAGCTCAATAGTCGCGCTGCCGATTCAAAGGTGCGCAGGGCGGTGAGGGGCAGTGAGGCAAACATGCGGGCTCCATGGATGAGATGAATTCATCCAGATTAACTATTGCTCATTTGTCGGCTCGTGCTGCCATCACTAGATTTGCGAGCAAGCGTGGCGGCCAATCAGGTCGCCTGAGTCTAACTCGTGAAGGTAATACAGATGAAAAAAATGCTAGTGATTCACGCCAGTCCCCGTGGTGAGCGCTCCCATTCGCGGCGCCTGGCCGAGTCGTTCTTGGAGGCCTGGCAGGCGGCCAACCCGGATGCACAGGTGACCCGTCGCGAAGTCGGCCGGGCGTTTATCCCCCATGTGACCGAAGCCTTCGTGGCCGCCAATTTCTACCCCGAACCGCAGGCGTTGCCAAAGGTGATGAAGGCCGACCTGCAATTGAGTGACGAACTGGTGGGCGAGTTGATCGAGCATGATCTGCTGGTGATCGCGATGCCCCTGTACAACTTCGGCGTGCCCAGCGGCCTCAAGGCCTGGATCGATCAGATCGTGCGCATGGGCCTGACCTTCGACATCACCCAGGACAGCCACGGCAACGCGCAATATCACGCGCTGCTCAAAGGCAAGAAGGCGCTGATCATCACCTGCCGTGGCGGCAGCGGCTTCGGCCCGGGTGGCGAGTTCGAGTGGATGAACCATGCCGACCCGCACCTGCGTACGGTGCTGGGCTACATCGGGATTGATGACGTCAGCGTGATCGCCGCCGAAGGTGAAGAGTCGGACAAAAGCGTGTTCCAGCGCGCATGCGCCGAGGCCGAACGCCAACTGCATGATGTTGCCGGGCGCTTTTAAGGTGTCATGAGTCTGTCACCGGGTGGTCATGTCGATTTATGAAACGCTGGTCTAGGATGGGTTCATCGCCTTCCCTATCAGGACCTCTGCGCCATGCCGCACTCCCTTGCCACGCGTTATCCCCTGGTGCTGGTGCCCGGCATGCTGGGGTTTGTGCGCCTGGGGTGGTTTCCCTACTGGTACGGCATCGTCCCTGCGCTGCGCAAAGGTGGCGCACAGGTCTTCCCGGTGCAGGTGGCGCCGCTGGACTCCAATGAGGTGCGCGGCGAGCAATTGTTGGTGCAGATCGAACGGATCCGCCGCGAAACCGGTGCCGACAAGGTCAACCTGATCGGTCACAGCCAGGGCTCGCTCACCGCGCGTTACGCGGCGGCCAAGCGCCCCGAATGGGTGGCGTCGGTCACCTCGGTGGCCGGGCCCAACCATGGGTCGGAACTGGCAGACCATATCCACACCCATTACCCCGCCGACAGCGTGAAAGGGCGCCTCATGAGTGCGCTGTTTCACCTGGTGGCCGGGGTGATGAGCCTGTTGGAAACCGGTTATCGGGGGCCACGTTTCAAGGCCGACTTGCACGCCTCCCACCTGTCCCTGACCAGCGTGGGCGTGGCCCTGTTCAACCGCCAGTTCCCACAAGGTTTGCCGCAGACCTGGGGCGGGCAGGGCGCTGAAGAGGTCAATGGCGTGCGCTACTACTCGTGGTCCGGCACCTTGCAGCCGGGCAAGACCGATCGCGGGCGCAACCTGCTCGACGGCACGAACCGCAGCTGCCGCTTGTTTGCCCGCAGCTTCGTGCGGGAGAAGGGCCAGTGTGACGGCATGGTGGGGCGCTACAGCTCACACCTGGGGTTGGTGATCGGCGATGACTATGCGCTGGATCACTTCGACATCGTCAACCAATCGATGGGCTTGGTGGGCAAGGGCGCTGAGCCGATTCGGTTGTTTGTCGAGCATGCCCAAAGGCTCAAGGCTGCCGGGGTGTAGCGGGTGGACTCGACCTAATTGTGGGAGCGCGTTCAGTCAGCACGCACCGGCGTCGTCCACCGCTCCGACAAAATCACCCCACCCAACGTCAGCAAACCGCCGACCAGGTGATACATCGCCAACTCTTCCTTCAACACCACCGCCGCAATCAGCGCGGTGATCAGCGGCAGCAGGTTGAAAAACAGCGTGGTGCGGCTCGGCCCGAGCGTCTTCACCGAGTGCATCCACGCCAACGGCGCCAGCATCGAGGCCAGCAGACAGGCGTACAGCACCAGCGGGATGTTCGCCCAACCCAGGCCTGCTTTTGTCGAGAACAGGAACAGCGGAAACAGCACCACCACGGCCACCAGTATCTGCAAGTACAGCAGCACCAGGGGCGGCAGGCGCAGGTGCCACTTTTTCAGCAAGGTGCTGTAGACCGCATAGGCGAGGGTGGCGACCAGCATCATGGCGTCCCCCAGGTTGACCCCGTGTTGCAGCAGCGCACCCAGGCTACCGGCCGAGACCACTACCACCACGCCGGCGAAGGACAGCACCGCACCGGTCAGCGCGCCAAAGGTGAGGCGCTGGCCGAGGCTGATGATCGCCGCCGTCAGCGCCATCAAAGGCATCAGCGACAGGATGATGCCCATGTTGGTCGCCGTGGTGACCGTCGCCGCGTAGTAGGCCAGGCTTTGGTACACCGCCATGCCCAGCACGCCGAGGATGAAAATCTTGCCCAGGTTCGGCCGGATCTGCGCCCAGTTTGCAATCACCGGCTTGAGCATGAACGGCGTGAACAGCAGCGCCGCCAGCAGCCAGCGGTAAAAGCCGATCTCGGCGGGGAAAATCGAGCCCACGGCGAGTTTGTTGACCACGGTGTTGCCGGCCCAGATAAAGATGGCCAGCAGGGGATACGCGTATTGCATCGAAAGAAACCAGATAGGTTGGTGAGGCAGGATTATCCCTTGTCTGGATCGCAGCCTATACTGCGATCCAGCCAACTGACCTCTGCATCCAGACAACATGCCCAGACACACCGTCCGCCTCGCGGATTTCCCCAGCTTGCCGAGCCCGGTCTACTTCCGCTATTCCGAGTTTGCCCCCGACACCGAGTGCACCCCGCACCGGCATTTCTGGGGGTCGTTGGACTATTCAGCCAGCGGCGTTATGCGCATGGAGGTGGCCGGCAGCCGGTTTATGTCGCCGCCGCAGTACGCGGTGTGGATCCCACCGGATACCGAACACAGTTCCTATAACGCCCAGGCGATTGTCTACCGCTCCGTGGGCCTGGCGCCGGAGCTGTGCGAGCACCTGCCACAGGTGCCGTGCACCTTGGCGGTCAGCGAGATTCTCAAGGCCATCCTCAGTGATTTTGCACGTCGCGACGTCAACATCCCGCAGACCGAGGCTGATGTTCGCCTGGCCCAGGTGCTGGTAGACCAGCTCAAGCAGGCGCCGGTCCACGATTGTTTCCTGCCCTACGCCCGCCACCCTGGCGTGCTGGGTGTGCTGGAGGGCATGCAGGCCGACCCGGGGGACAACCGCCCCCTGGCGCAATGGGCCGAGCAAGTGCACGTGAGCGAGCGCACCCTGGCCCGGCAATTCGTGCGGGAGGTGGGCATGAGTTTTGGCGAGTGGCGCCAGCGCCTGCGTTACCTGGCGGCGATTGACGCCCTGGGCAGCGAACGCAGCGTGCAGCATGTGGCGTTTGACCTGGGCTACAGCACCGCGTCGGCGTTTATCGCGATGTTCCAACGCCACGCTGGCTGCACCCCAGAGCAGTACCGTCGATCGAATATCCGCGCCCGCTGAAGATGTAACAGGCTTTGACTACACTGCTGGGTAGGCCGCGCCCCTTCGGTGCGGTAACAGGGAGAAAACTCCATGAAGATGCTGCGTATTCCGCTGTTGATGATGGGCCTGCTGCTGTGTTCCCAAGGTTTTGCCGCGACCGCCCAGCAAAATAAGATGACCACCTGCAACGCCGACGCCACCACCAAGGCCTTGAAAGGCGATGAGCGCAAAGCCTTCATGAGCACCTGCCTTAAGGCGGCCCCGGCCGCCAACGACGCCAAGACCCTGACGCCGCAACAGCAGAAGATGAAAGACTGCAATGCGTCGGCGAAAACCAAGGCGCTGACTGGCGATGCACGCAAGACATTCATGAGCACGTGTCTCAAAGGTAGCTGACAGCACAAGTCTCCTGTGGGAGCGGGCTTGCTCGCGAATGCGGTGTGTCATTCAGCACGTCAATGTCTGGTCCATCGCATTCGCGAGCAAGCCCGCTCCCACACTGTCGGTGTTCGCAATATTCAGAGTTCTCGCTTGATTCCTTCAAGGCTGGCAGACTGCCAATCCTTTAAAGCCGTTCGTTTTGAGGCTGTATGCCAACGTTTTCTCAGCGTCACGTGATATTGCTGGCCAGCTACATCATCATTTTCGGCGGACTGCTGCTGGTACTGCCGCTCAAGTTGCTGCCCAGCCTGCTGGCCGGCCTGCTGGTTTTTGAACTGGTCAATATGCTCACCCCCCAACTGCAACGGCTGATTGAAGGCCGGCGTGCGCGTTGGCTGGCGGTGGCCTTGCTCGGCACCTTGATCGTCAGCGTGCTGACTCTGATCTTTGCCGGTGCCATCAGCTTCCTGCTCCACGAGGCGGAAAACCCCGGGGCTTCCCTCGACAAATTCATGGGCGTGGTCGACCGCGCACGGGGCCAACTGCCGCCTTTCGTTGACGCCTACCTGCCGGCGAGCGCCGCCGAATTTCGCGTGGCCATCGGTGATTGGCTGAGCAAGCACCTGAGCGAATTGCAGCTTGTGGGTAAGGATGCTGCCCACATGTTCGTCACCCTGCTGATCGGCATGGTGCTCGGCGCGATCATCGCCCTGCAGCGCGTACCCGACCTGACCAAGCGCAAACCCCTGGCTGCCGCACTGTTCGATCGCTTGCACCTGCTGGTCCAGGCCTTTCGCAACATTGTCTTCGCCCAGATCAAGATTGCTGCGCTGAACACCGCCTTCACCGCCGTCTTTCTGGCCGTGGTGCTGCCGCTGTGCGGGATTCACTTGCCGCTGACCAAGACCCTGATCGTGCTGACCTTCTTGCTCGGCCTGTTGCCGGTGATTGGCAACCTGATGTCCAACACACTGATCACTATCGTGGCGCTGTCGCTGTCGATCTGGGTGGCGGTGGCGGCGTTGGGCTATCTGATCGTGATCCACAAGATCGAGTACTTCCTCAACGCGCGCATTGTGGGCGGGCAGATCAGTGCCAAGTCGTGGGAGTTGTTATTGGCGATGCTGGTTTTCGAGGCAGCATTCGGCCTGCCGGGGGTGGTGGCGGGGCCGATTTATTATGCGTACCTCAAGAGCGAGCTGAAGCTCGGTGGGATGGTTTAAGCCTTGTATTGCCTGGGTTGTCCTCTTCGCGAGCAAGCCCGCTCCCACACTGACTGTGTTCACAGGTCTAAATGTGTAAACACAGTCAGTGTGGGAGCGGGCTTGCTCACGAAGGACGCGCCACGGTCTTTCAGTTAAAACTCAGTAGCCGTACCGCTTGCTGGCCTCAATCGCCAGGCCACTGCCGATACTGCCAAAGATATTGCCTTCCACATGCCGCGCATTCGGCAGCATTGCCGAAATGCTGTGGCGCAGCGCCGGGATTCCGCTGGAACCGCCGGTAAAGAACACTGTGTCCACCTGCGCCACGCTCACCGAAGCGTCGTTGAGCAGTTGCGTCACGCTGCCACGCACGCGCTCCAGCAGGCCGTCAATCGACGATTCGAACAGCGCCCGGCTCAAGTCCACGCTCAAGCCCGCTTCGATACGGTCGAGCGGCACATGGCGGCTATCTTCATGGGTCAGCTGGATCTTGGTCTCTTCCACTTCCATCGCCAACCAGTGCCCGGCGCGCTGTTCGATCAACTTGAACAGGCGGTCGATGCCGCCGGTGTCTTCGATGTCGTAGCGCATGCTGCCCAAGGCCAGCTGGGATTTCTGCGAGTACACCGAGTTGATGGTGTGCCAGGTGGCCAGGTTCATGTGGTGGCTGGTGGGCATGTAGGCGCCACTCTTCATGCGGCTGCCGTAGCCGAACAACGGCATCATGCCGTTGAGCGAGAGCTGCTTGTCGAAGTCGGTCCCGCCGATGTGCACGCCGCCGGTGGCGAGGATGTCATCGTGGCGATTGTCGTTGTGGCGACGGTCCGGCGACAGGCGTACCAAGGAGAAGTCCGAAGTACCGCCGCCGATATCGACGATCAGTACCAGCTCTTCTTTCTCGATGGTGGACTCATAGTCGAAGGCGGCCGCAATCGGCTCGTACTGGAACGAGATGTCCTTGAAACCGATCTTGCGCGCCACGTCCACCAGGGTGTTCTCGGCCTCTTGGTCGGCCAGCGGGTCGTCATCGACGAAAAACACCGGGCGGCCCAGCACCACTTCTTCGAACTCACGGCCAGCGTTGGCTTCAGCACGGCTCTTGAGCTGGCCGATGAACAGCGCCAGCAAGTCGGTGAACGGCATCGCCGTGCCCAACACGCTGGTGTCGTGCTTGATCAGCTTGGAACCCAACAGGCTCTTGAGCGAGCGCATCAGGCGGCCTTCGTAGTTTTCCAGGTACTCGTGCAGTGCCAGGCGACCGTACACCGGGCGGCGCTCTTCGAAGTTGAAGAACACCACCGACGGCAAGGTGATCTTGTCGTCCTCCAGCGCCAGGAGTGTTTCCATGCCGGGGCGGATCCAGCCGACGGTGGAGTTGGACGTGCCAAAGTCGATACCGCAGGCACGGGCTGGGGATGGGTTTTCCATGACAATCAGGTTCCGGTTGAAAAACGGCCGCGCAGTGTATGCCAGTCGAGGACGGATGCGTAGGCCGACCATCCGTTAAATCGCGCTTGAAACTGCGCGATTTGCCCCCACATCGAATACATACGGCAAGCGCCGATAACACTTTGACGCACCCCCAGGCCACATCACTCAACAGGTGCAATGCAGCGCACGTTGTGCCCCGGGCTGTGCGATCTCGATTAAGGATGGTGAACCGCCGATGGATTTCAAAGACTACTACAAGATTCTGGGTGTCGAGCCAACGGCTGACGACAAGGAAATCAAGGCCGCGTACCGCAAGCTCGCGCGCAAATACCACCCGGACGTGAGCAAGGAAAAAGACGCCGAAGCCAAGTTCAAGGACGCGTCCGAAGCCTACGAAGCGCTCAAGAGCGCCGACAAGCGCGCCGAGTACGATGAGCTGCGCAAATACGGCCAGCATGGCCAGCCGTTCCAGGGGCCACCGGGCTGGCAGAGCCGTGGCGGTTTTGGCGGCGGCGGCGGTGAGGACTTCTCGGACTTCTTCAGTTCGATCTTCGGCTCCCGTGGCGATGCCTTCGGTGGTGGCCAGCGCCGTCCTGCCGGGCGCAAGGGCCAGGACGTGGAGATGCAACTGACCGTGACCCTGGAGGAGACGCTGTCGGCAGAGTCCAAGCAGATCAGCTTCCAGGTGCCGCAGTACGACGCCTCGGGCCGTCACGTGACCAACACCACCAAGAGCCTGAACGTGAAGATCCCCGCCGGCGTGGCCGACGGTGAGCGCATCCGCCTCAAGGCACAGGGTGCCCCGGGAATCGGTGGCGGCGCCAATGGCGACCTGTACCTGATCATCAAGTTTGCCCCGCATTCGAAGTTTGAAGTCGAAGGCGAAAACCTGGTCATCAACCTGCCACTGGCTCCTTGGGAACTGGCGCTGGGCGCGGAAGTGGCTGTACCGACCCTGACCGGCAAGATCAACCTCAAGGTGCCGGCGGGTAGCCAGAACGGCCAGCGCATGCGTGCCAAGGGCCATGGCTTGCTGAACAAGGCCGGCGAGCGTGGGTTCCTGTACATCCAGCTCAAGGCCGTGATGCCCAAGCAGGCCGACGACGAGACCATCGCGTTGTGGCAGGAACTGGCGAAAAAAGCCGCGTTCAATCCGCGGGAACACTTCTGAAAATAACGGCCCCGCGCTGGCTATCCAGCGCGGCTGCCTTGATCGGAGCGACACCGCGGCCGCACGTCCTGTCGGCACCCGCCTGACGAGCTAACTACCTACCGCAGCGAAGGCTGCCGGGCATGGTCTGCTGATGCTTCCTTTGAAGCAGTGAGCAGTCACCCATGCCCATCGATACACCCAGCCTCGAGCCGCAAACCGCGGCCTACGAGGTGATCAAGCAAAAAGTACCCACCTGGTTGACCCAGGCGTCGGCCGCCACCCGCGACGCCTTCAAGGGCGCGCCCACCCATGAAGTCGATTGGCTCGACGGCCTCGACGGCAGCGAACGTCGTCAGTTGCAGCACTACACCAGTGCCTGCGCGCACTCGCAAAATGCCCTTGACCAGGCCATGGCCGACCTGCCCAGTGCCGAGGCGTTTGCCAAGCCGTTACTGGCCGCGGCACTCAAGGCGCAGTTCGCGATCGAGCCTGACCTGGACAACACCTACGTGGACTTGCGCAAGCCTGTGGAACTGGGCGCGTTTGGTCTCCGCGTCGGTAGTTTTTCGGTGTTGACCCTGAGCCTGCTGCAAGCGGCGTTGCACAATTTCGAAGAGAGCGAATGCGCCCCCGGTGCCTTTGCCTCTGCGTCACGGTTCAAAAGCGGGCCGGCTGAACATGACGCCAGTGCGGCCGTGGGGATCAGCATCGAAAGCTTCCTGGGCCTGTGCCGGCGCCTGGACATCGGTGCGCAGTACCAGGCGCGGCTGACGGCGTTTTTCCACAACGCCAGCGGCCTGCGCGGCCTGGTGATCCAGGCCCAGAAAGACGCCCTTCAAGCGGCCGCCTACACCGCATTGCTCAAGCAGGACATCGGGCCGGACGACTATGCGGTGATCGGTGCGGTGATCACGGGTGACCAGGAGATCCGCAGTCACGGCAAACCGGTCTGGTTCAACGACCTGAGCCTGATGGGCCTTCGTCTGTCGGGCTGTACCGCGTTCGTTGCCGTGGACAAACACCAGCACGCCGACGAGGTGCTGGTGTACATCCCCCACGACCCGCTGCACCCGCTGAAAAAATACGCCAGCCTTCAAGACCTGCAGGCGGAGCTGACCCGCCAATTGATGGAGGACGCCAAGGTGGGCGCGGGGCTGACGGCCTATCAAGGATTTCTCAAGAACACTATCGCCTACGCCGACCAGCCGACCTACCTGCGGCGCCTCACCGAGGACGCGTCCGATCAGCCCCGTGACCCCTACGGCACCGTGCGCACCGGGCAACACCTATTGCCGTTCGTCTCGCCAATCCTCTCGCTGCTCATCGGCCCAAAACAACTGCCCCCTGCGCCAACTGCACGTGAACCGATCAAGGATCCTAACTTTTACATCCAGGTCATCGCCAAGCGCGAGCTGTGGCAAGCCAACGTCGAGCTCTGGGGGGATAACTTCGACACGCTGCGCGACAAGCTGATCGCCGATGCCCGGGGCCATGCGGTGCCCACTGCGGATGTGGACGCGGCGGTGCGCGCCAGGAAGATCGCCGCCTTGGAGAGTGCCGGGCTGCTGGCGCTGAACCTGGTGTCGATGTTTGTGCCGGGGCTCGGGGAGGTGATGATGGCGGTGATGGCTGCGCAGCTGTTGTACGACGCCTTCGAAGGTGTGGTGGAGTGGCATGAGGGCGACCGCGAGGCGGCGTTGGGACACTTGACCGACGTGGCCGAAAACCTGGTGTTTATCGGTGTGATGGCGGCAGGGGGCCGGGTGGTGCGCAAAGCGTTAAACACTCCGGCGGTGATCGAGAAACTTGAGCCTGTGAGACTGCCCGACGGCCAGCAGAAACTGTGGAAGGCCGATCTTGCCCCCTACAAACTGCCGGTGCAGTTGGCGCCGGATGCCAAGCCGGACGTACTGGGCCTGTATGCCCATCAAGGGCAACGCGTGTTGCCGCTGGAGGGCGACCACTTTGCCGTGGCCTACGACGCGCAAGCCGCTGAATATCGCATCCAGCACCCGACCCGTCCGCAGGCCTACGCGCCGCGCCTGGCGCATAACCATGAGGGTGCCTGGCAGCATGAGCTTGAACACCCGTTGACCTGGGATGCCCCGACGACCCAGCGCCGCCTGGGGCAGCCTGCGCAAGGCCTGAGTGCCGAGCGCCTGCGCCAGGCCTGTGAGGCCAGCGGCATTGAGGCTGATGCCTTGCGCGCCGGGCATCTGGACCAGGAACCGGTGCCCCTGGCGCTCGCCGACACGTTGCAGCGTTTCAAGGCCGCGGACGATGTGGCGGACTTTATTGCGCAACTGAGGTCGGAGAGTGCCTTGCTGTACGCCAAGGCCGACCCGATGCTGCAAATGGATCTGTTGCGCCGCCGGGGCATGCTGCCGGGCGAATCGTACGTGGTGCTCGAACGCGATGGCACTCAGCTCTGGAGTGATCCGGTACTGCCCGGCCAGCCTCGTCAGGCGATAGTGCTTGCCGAGGGTGCGCAAGCGCGTGGGGAGTTGTTGCAAGAGGTCCTGGGTTACTTTCAAGCGGATGATCCGGCGTTAAGCGAGTTTCCCGGCCAGGCGAGTGAGTCATTGCCCGAGCGCGCACGCCAACTGCGCCACTACCTCGGTGCGCAGGCCCAATCCTTTGAAAGCGCGCTGGTGGAGGAGCACTATAAGGCGCGCAATTTCAGCGCCAACCCCGATGTCATGCGGCTCCAGGGGCAGTTCCCCAGCCTGCCGAACGCGATGGCCGAGCACCTGCTCAAAACCCTCAATGACGACGCGTTGCAGCGTTTTCGCAGCGCTGGCGAGTTGCCGCCCAACGTGCAGGAGCAGGCCCAATGGCAGGTCCAGGAGTTGCGCCTGACCCGCGCCTGGGAAGGGCTGTTCGTCGAGTCGCTGGCCACCGCCGACACCCCGCGCCTGCAAGCCCTGGGTACCGATTCGCGCGCGAACCTGCGCACGGCGTTGCTCGAACAGCCGCTGCGCAAGCCGGCCTACGACCCTTCGATGCGCTTGCTCGGCGGCGGTCGTGGTGTACGGCAGCTGATGGACACGGCCGCCAACGCCCTGCGCTCACCGGCCGAACGCGTGCGCCGGCTGTTCCCGGACTATACCGCGGACCAGACCCAGGCCTTGCTGCACTCACTGGGGGCCGAGGTGCGCAGCGGGTTGTCGCGCCTGGAGGACGAATACGCCACCCTGGAGCGTGACCTCAAGCACTGGGTGCGTGACAACGCTCCGCCGGTCAGCTTCACTGCCTTTGATCGCCAGGGAGGTTTCGTCAAGACGTTCGCTGATGCGATCAAGCGTTGCTGGCGTCGCCAGACCAGCACCCTCAGCATCGTCCCAGGCCATCCGCTCAACCTGCCTGCGCTCACGGCGGATTTCAGCCATGTCGAAGCGCTGGAGCTGGCCAACACGCCGTGGAACCGCGACGCCCAGACCTTCCTGAATAACTTCAGGCAGCTCAAGCGCCTGAGTATCCGCGAAGCAGCCCTCAGCGAACTGCCCGAAGGCCTGGAGCAGATGAATCAACTGACTCAGTTGCAGTTGCGCAAGAATCGGATTCGCTTGACGCCTTAGGCTGTGGAGCAACTGGGGCGCCTCAATCGGATGGAGTGGCTGGACCTATCGCAGAACCCCCTCGGCCTGGCCCCGGATTTGAGCAACATGCCGCACTTGAGGTACGTGTTCCTCAGGAACACCGAACTGGAGCACTGGCCCACCGGGTTGCGGGATCAGAGTGGCCTGCGCGAACTCAACCTGGAGGACAACCACCTGCGTACGATCCCGCCCGAGCACCTGGAGCCGCCGGCCGAGTACGCTGAGCAAATGATCAAGATCAACCAGGTCACGTCGATCAGAGGCAATCATTTATCCGCCCAGGCGGAACAGGCGCTGGACGATTATTGGCGACGCTTGTCCCAGAGCCATCCCGAGCTGTTGCTCAACGGTCGCGGGGACAGTTTCTCGGTGGAATCTCCCTCAATCGCCCAAGTGCGGCAGATGAACCCTAATTACGATATTGGCCGATGCCGGCAGCACATCTGGAACCTGGGGGCAGACGCCGAGGTGCAGTTGTCTCGCCAGTTCCAGGAATACAGCGACCTCAAGGCGCAGCTGGACAGTTGGGTGTTTTCCGGTGGTGGTGCGCGTCAGCGCTACGTTCGCATGAACCAGGTAATGGATAACCTTGCCCAACGTGACGACCGCGTCATGGCCCGTACCCGCATCCTGGCATGCTGGCGCCAGGAAACCCCGATGAAGTTTGCCGCCGACAGCACACCCATCGGTTTGGAAATGGACCTCAGTGACCTGACGTTGTCCAGCCTGCCGGACCTGGATGCGGACTTCAGCCATGTCGGTTCATTGCGGCTCACACGCATGCAGTTGAGCGCCTCCCCGGAAGGATTTCTCGGCGGCTTTCGTGGTTTGCGCTGGTTGGATATGTCGAACAATGCGTTACGTGAACTGCCGCCAGCAGTGGGTGAAATGCATGGCCTGACGCGGTTGTTCCTGGACAACAACTCAATTCGCCTGACCCCTGAAACCACGCGGATCCTGTCTGAGCGCACGACCCTCAGGGCACTGTGGATGGATAACAACCCCCTGGGCATGGCCCCGGACTTCAGCCGCATCCCCGACATCCGCTCGGTCCACCTCAGTGGCACCGACCTTCCCCACTGGCCCGTGGGGCTGGGCAGCCAGGCCTTGCTGGACGATATCAACCTGGCCAATAACCAATTGACCACGCTGCCGGTTGACCTCATCGACCCCTTAGAGGAGCAACTGCCTCACGCTGCACGCTTGTCCACGATCACCAACGTCAACAACAACCCCTTCACCGAAGCCACGTTGCAACAGGTGCGTGTCTATAACGCTCGGTTGCTGGAGGAGGAGCTTGTTCAGACAGGTCGGCCGCCGAGGCTCGTCGCTACCGCCCTGGGCCTGCGTTCTCCAGTGGTGGCCAGGCCATTGGGCGTGCCGTTCGAGCGCTGGACCCGAGGCCTGAACCCCGACCAGGTGGCCGCTCGGGCCCGGCAGTGGAGCCTCCTGCACGACGATCCATGCAGCCCGGGTTTTTTCCAGATGCTGGCCGACATGAACGCATCTGCCGACCCTGCTGACCTGCAACGGCGGGTGTGGGAGGTGATCGACAGCATCACCGAACCCAACACCGAGTCCGAAGCCTTGCGCGAGGAGATGTTCACTTGGGCGGGGCGCGCTGCGTGTTGTGACCGCGCCGCGCTGTCGTTCAGCAACCTGGAAATCATGCAGATGGTCTACCGTGCCAAGGCCGGGGCGACCGAGGCGACGCAGGGGCCTGCCCTGTTGCAGTTGGCCCGTGGCCTGTTCCGTCTGGATGAAGTGGAAAAGACCGCCTTGGAAGACATTGCCCAGCGCACGGCGGCCATCAACCATGACCCTGATCTGACACGGGTGCAGAAGCAGTCGAGGATCCAGCAACTTGAAGAAGTGGAGGTGCGCCTCGCCTATCGCTACGGGTTGAAGGGAGAGCAGCAGCTTGATTTGCCGGGCCAGCCGGATCAGGCGCGGTTCATTGCCATGGGCAAGGTCAGTCAGCCGGTGCTGGATGCCACGCGCGCGCGCATCCTGGGGTTGAATAACTCGCCTGAAGAGTTCCAGAGCTTATTGTCCAGGGACTTTTGGAAAGACTACGTGGCCCACAAGTACCGCCCGCAGTTCGAGGCGCAAAGCAAGCCGTATCACGAGCAACTGGCGGCGTTATTGGAGCAGGTGGAGGCCGGGCAACTGTCCCGGGACGCCTATGATACCCAGGCCCAGGCACTGCAGAGCCAACTGGGGATTGCCGAGGCTGGCTTGATTGAAACCCTGACCCGCACCGAACTCCAGGAGCACCCGTTGCCCGGTCCGCCTGAGAACCGGGCAGGCAATGAAGTACGCTAGAACAGGAAATACCGCTGGGCCATCGGCAGCACATCCGCCGGCTCGCACCACAGCAACACACCGTCGGCCTTGACCTGATAAGTCTGTGGGTCGACCTCGATGTCCGGCAGGTAGTCGTTGTGGATCAAGTCGGTTTTTTGCACCTCGCGGCAGCCCTTGACCACGGCGATCTGCTTCTTCAAGCCCAGGGCTTCGGGCACTCCGGCGTCCTGGGCGGCCTGGCTGATAAAGGTCAGGCTGGTGGCGTGCAGCGAGCTGCCGAAGCTGGCGAACATCGGGCGGTAGTGCACCGGTTGCGGCGTCGGGATCGAGCCGTTGATGTCACCCATCAGGCTTGAAGCAATCGCGCCACCCTTGAGAATCAGGGTCGGCTTGATGCCAAAAAACGCCGGGCGCCACAGCACCAGGTCGGCCCATTTGCCCACTTCAATGGAGCCCACGATGTGGCTCACGCCGTGGGTGATCGCCGGGTTGATGGTGTACTTGGCGATGTAGCGCTTGGCGCGGAAGTTGTCGTTGCCGGAGCCGTCGCCAGGCAGCGGGCCGCGCTGCTTTTTCATCTTGTCGGCGGTTTGCCAGGTGCGCGTGATCACCTCGCCAACGCGACCCATGGCCTGGCTGTCGGAGCTGATCATGGAGAACGCGCCGAGGTCGTGCAGGATGTCTTCGGCGGCAATGGTTTCGCGGCGGATGCGGCTTTCAGCGAAGGCCACGTCTTCGGCAATGCTTGGGTCCAGGTGGTGGCAGACCATCAGCATGTCCAGGTGTTCGTCGATGGTGTTGCGGGTGAACGGGCGGGTTGGGTTGGTGGAACTGGGCAGCACGTTGGGGAAGCCACAGGCCTTGATGATGTCCGGCGCATGGCCGCCACCGGCACCTTCGGTGTGGTAGGTGTGGATGGTGCGGCCCTTGAGGGCGGCCAGCGTTGTTTCGACGAAACCGGACTCGTTGAGGGTGTCACTGTGGATCGCCACTTGCACGTCGTATGCGTCGGCGACACTCAGGCAGTTGTCGATGCTGGCGGGCGTGGTGCCCCAGTCTTCGTGCAGCTTCAGGCCGATGGCCCCGGCCTTGACCTGCTCGATCAACGGCTCCGGCAAACTGGCATTGCCCTTGCCGGTGAAACCGATGTTCATCGGGAACGAGTCGCTGGCCTGGAGCATGCGTGCCAAGTGCCACGGCCCGGAGGTGCAAGTGGTTGCGTTGGTGCCCGTGGCCGGGCCGGTGCCGCCGCCGATCATGGTGGTCACGCCGCTGGTCAGCGCTTCTTCGATTTGCTGCGGGCAGATGAAGTGCACGTGGGTGTCGATGCCGCCGGCGGTGAGGATCATGCCTTCGCCGGCAATCACTTCGGTGCTGGCGCCGATGGCCATGGTCACGCCGGGTTGCACATCCGGGTTGCCGGCCTTGCCGATGGCGTGGATGCGGCCGTTCTTGAGGCCGACGTCGGCTTTGACGATGCCCCAATGATCGATAATCAGCGCGTTGGTGATCAGGGTGTCGACTACCTCATGGGCGAGCAACTGGCTCTGGCCCTGGCCGTCGCGGATGACTTTGCCGCCGCCGAATTTCACTTCTTCGCCGTAGATCGTGAAGTCCTGTTCGACTTCGACGAACAGCTCGGTGTCGGCCAGGCGGACCTTGTCACCGACGGTGGGGCCGTACATGTCGGCGTAGGCTTGGCGGGTGATTTTCATGTGAGAGTGCCCTGAAAAGTTGTGTTGAATATGAAATCGTTATCGCAGGCAAGCCAGCTCCCACATTTGGAATGCGTTCCCATGTGGGCGCTGGCTTGCCTGCGATGGGGCCCTACAGGTCGCCCATGACTCGGCCGGCAAACCCAAATACTCGCCGGCCCCCGCTCAAATCGACCAACTCCACCTCCCGACTCTGCCCCGGCTCAAACCGCACCGCCGTCCCCGCCGGAATATTCAGGCGCATGCCCCGGCTGGCCGCACGGTCAAACGTCAGCGCGTCATTGGTCTCGAAAAAATGATAATGCGAACCCACCTGGATCGGTCGGTCGCCGCTGTTGGCCACGCTCAGAGTGAGGGTGCGGCGGCCCGCATTGAGTTCGATCTCACCGGGCTGGATCAGGTATTCACCAGGAATCATGAAGGTTGCCCCAAGGTCTTGAAGTAGATGGCGGTTGGGTGTGCACGCCCGTCCGGGCTTTGGCAGTAGTCGGGAAGCTCACCGATCTTGGTGTAGCGCAGCGACTGGTAGAAGGCTTCGGCCGGCGAGCCGGCTTCGGTGTCCAGGTACAGCAAGCCGCGCTGGTGCTGGCGCGCGGCGAGTTCCAGTGTGTTCATCAATTGCTGGCCCAGGCCGTGGCGACGTGCCTGGCTGTGTACCATCAGCTTTTGCACTTCGGCGCGGTTCAATCCGTTGGCTTTCTGGCAGAGCGCCAATTGCACGCTAGCGATCACTTGTTCATCGCGCACCACCACCCACAGCAGCAGGCTGGCGTCTTGCAGTTGGGTGTGCACGCCGGTGAAGTAATCGCGGGCCTGGGCCTCATCGATGTCGGCCATGAAACCCACCGAAGCGCCATGCTTTACCGCGTCCAGCAACAGCTCGATCAAGCCCAGGCGGTAGTGGGCAAAACTTTCAGCATTGACTCGACGCAGTTGTGCGGCGCTCATCGACGTCACTCCTTGGGCGGTTGTGCGCCCGGGTTCAAGGTCAGTTGCATGAAGGTCAGGTCCAGCCAGCGGCCGAACTTGATGCCCACCTGGGGCATTTGCCCGGTGGTAATAAAGCCCTGGCGTTCGTGCAGGCGGATCGAGGCCTGGTTGCCGCTTTCGATGGCGGCGACCATCACGTGTTTGCCACAGGCGCGGGCGCGTTCGATCAGGGCTTCCATCAGGCGCGGGCCGAGGCCCTTGCCGCGCTGGTCGTTGCGCACGTACACCGAGTGTTCGACGCTGTAGCGAAAACCCTCAAACGGGCGCCAGTCGCCAAACGACGCGTAGCCAGTCACTTCATCGTTTTCGATGGCGACCAGAATCGGGTAGGCCTGGGACTGGCGCGCGTTAAACCATGCCTGGCGGTTGGCGAGGTCCACCGGTTGTTCGTTCCATATCGCCGTGGTGTTGAGCACCGCGTCGTTGTAGATGTCGCGGATCTGCGCCAGGTCCTGCTCGGTTGCATCACGAATCATGCTCGCACCTCACGCGATCGGCTGGTGGACGGTGACCAGCTTGGTGCCGTCGGGGAAGGTGGCTTCCACCTGGATGTCCGGGATCATTTCCGGGATGCCTTCCATCACTTGCTCGCGGCTCAGCAGAGTGGTGCCGTAGTGCATCAGGTCGGCCACGGTACGGCCGTCGCGGGCGCCTTCCATCAAGGCGGCGGAAATGTAGGCGATGGTTTCCGGGTAGTTGAGCTTTACACCCCGCGCCAGGCGGCGTTCGGCGACGAGGCCGGCGGTGAAGATCAGCAGTTTGTCTTTTTCCCGTGGGGTCAGGTCCATGGTTCAAGGTCCTTCAAACAACATTCATAAAAACACCGGAGATCCAATGTGGGCGCGGGCTTGTGTGGGAGCTGGCTTGCCTGCGATGGCATCACCTCGGTCAACCAGAAACACCGAGCCGTCTGCATCGCAGGCAAGCCAGCTCCCACAGGAAGCAGGTTCCACATTTTGATCTTCATGTGCTCCAGATTCTCGGTGAAATCGCTTCTCGGCCGAGGACGGCCGGACGCAACAGGCGCCATAAATCAATCAACCAGGCCCGTGCATGCAGCGCTTCACTGGCCAGGCAACGGGCAACCAGCAAACCCGGCAATTGCGTCAAGTCACCGCGCACCCCGTGGGGCAGGGCGCGGCATTGCTCAAGTAATTCAGGGTCGATCTCAGCCGTCAGCAGCAACGTGGCAAACACCGGCTGGCCATCCAGGCCGATGGGCGAGTCGAGCAGACCGTCGGCGCCTACAATGCGCTGGCGCTCATGCCAGAGCAACTGGCCGTCGCGGCGGATATCCAGGTGCGACTGAAAGTGGCCGAGGTCGAAACGCTCGCCACTGGCAGGGCGGCCGAGGGCGACCACGTCCCAGTAAAACAGCCGGGCGTCGCCTTGCAGCTCAATGCGCGTCGTGAGTTCGGCCTGGGCGGCGCTGAACACGATGGTTTCCTGGGGCAGCCACTCCAGGGTGGCACCGGCTTCCACGATGAGGTCCAGTTGCTGATAGGCCGGGCTGTTGGCGCGGTACCACTTGGCTGCGCCGGGGCTGGTCAACTGCGCCCAGGCGCCCGCGCCGATGTGGGCGCTGATGTCCAGGCGGTCACCGCCGGCAATGCCGCCGGGCGGGTGCACGATGATGTGCTGGCACACCTCGGGGCCTTCGGCGTAGAGGTGCTTTTGCACCCGCAGCGGCCCAAGGTGGCGGCGCATCACCGGGCGCGTGGTGTCGCCGAAACGCGCATAACCGAGCTCCAGCTCGGCGTGCCAACTGGGGGTGAACAGGGCAGGGGTAACGGGCAGGTTCATGGTGTGTGCTTATCGTCAGGACGCTACAGATTAGATCGTTACGAGCCCGCGTACACCCTCGGCTTCCATATTTTCACCCAGGCCCTGCTGCACGATTTCACCACGGGACATCACCAGGTATTGGTCGGCCAATTCGGCGGCAAAGTCGTAGAACTGCTCCACCAGCAGGATCGCCATGTCGCCACGGGCCGCGAGCTTCTTGATCACCGCGCCGATCTCCTTGATTACCGACGGCTGGATGCCTTCGGTGGGTTCGTCGAGGATCAGCAGGCGCGGTCGGCTGGCCAAAGCGCGGCCGATCGCAAGTTGCTGTTGCTGGCCGCCCGACAGGTCGCCGCCACGGCGATGCTTCATCTGCAGCAGCACCGGGAACAGCTCGTAGATAAACGCCGGCACTTCCTTGGCCTCGGAGCCGGGGAAACGTGCCAGGCCCATCAGCAGGTTTTCTTCCACGGTCAGGCGCCCGAAAATCTCCCGGCCCTGGGGCACGTAGGCGATGCCGGCGTGCACACGCTGGTGCGGCTTGAAGCCGGTGATGGCCTTGCCTTCCCAGGTCACTGCGCCTTCCTTGGACGGCAGCAGGCCCATCAGGCATTTGAGCAAGGTGGTCTTGCCCACGCCGTTACGCCCGAGCAGGCAGGTGACTTCGCCGACCTTCACGTCAAAAGACAGCCCGCGCAGGATGTGGCTACCGCCGTAATACTGGTGCAGCTTGTCGACTTGCAGCATTTTCACATTCTCCTCGGTTCCCTGATTGGAACCGGATCAACTGTGGGAGCTGGCTTGCCTGCGATGGCGGTGTGTCAGTCAACATCGTTATCGCAGGCAAGTCAGCTCCCACATAAAGCAGTCCGTGTCCGGGTTAGCGGCCGAGGTAAACCTCGATCACCCGTTCGTTGTCCTGCACCTGTTCCAGCGAGCCTTCGGCCAGCACGCTGCCTTGGTGCAACACGGTGACGTGGTCGGCAATCGAGCCGACAAAGCCCATGTCGTGCTCCACCACCATCAGCGAGTGCTTGCCCGCCAGGCGCTTGAACAGTTCGGCGGTGAACTCGGTTTCGGCATCGGTCATACCCGCCACTGGTTCGTCCAGCAGCAACAGCTGCGGGTCTTGCATCAGCAGCATGCCGATTTCCAGGAACTGCTTCTGGCCATGGGACAGCAACCCGGCCGGGCGCTGCGCCGAGGCGGTGAGGCGGATGGTGTCGAGCACTTCCTCGATACGGTCTTTCTGTTCGCCGCTCAAGCGTGCGCGCAGGCTGGCCCACACCGATTTATCGGTCTTCTGCGCCAGTTCCAGGTTCTCGAACACGCTCAGGGCTTCGAACACCGTGGGTTTCTGGAACTTGCGGCCGATGCCGGCCTGGGCGATCTGCACTTCGCTCAGGCGGGTCAGGTCAAGGTGTTCGCCAAACCAGGCCGTGCCATGGCTGGGGCGGGTCTTGCCGGTGATCACGTCCATCAGCGTGGTCTTGCCTGCGCCGTTGGGGCCGATGATGCAGCGCAGCTCACCCACGCCGATGTACAGGTTCAAGTTGTTGAGCGCCTTGAAGCCGTCGAAGCTGACGCTGATGTCTTCCAGGCTCAGGATGGTGCCGTGCCGGGTGTTCAGGCCTGGGCCTGCCGCCTGGCCGATACCGATGGCATCGCGGCCGGTGCCGGCGTCGAGAATAGGTTCGAGCATCACGTTTCTCACTTCTTCAGCAGCCCGATCACGCCCTTGGGCAGGTACAGGGTGACGATGATGAACAGCGCCCCGAGGAAGAACAGCCAGTATTCCGGGAAGGCCACGGTGAACCAGCTCTTCATGCCATTGACCACGCCGGCGCCAAGCAGCGGGCCGATCAAGGTGCCGCGCCCGCCCAGGGCTACCCACACGGCGGCTTCGATGGAGTTGGTCGGCGACATTTCGCTGGGGTTGATGATGCCCACCTGCGGCACGTATAGCGCCCCGGCCAAGCCGCACAGCACCGCGCTCAATACCCACACGAACAGCTTGAAACCGCGTGGGTCGTAGCCGCAGAACATCAGGCGGTTTTCTGCGTCACGCAGGGCGGTCAGCACCCGACCGAACTTGCTGCGCGCCAGGCGCCAGCCGATGAACAGGCTCGCCACCAGCAGCAACACCGTGGCCACGAACAGCACTGCCCGCGTGCCCGGTTCAGTGATGCCAAAGCCGAGGATGCTGCGAAAGTTGGTAAAGCCATTGTTGCCGCCAAAACCGGTCTCGTTGCGAAAGAACAGCAGCATGCCGGCGAAGGTCAGGGCCTGGGTCATGATGGAGAAATACACGCCCTTGATCCGCGAGCGGAAGGCGAAGAAACCAAACACCAGCGCCAGCAGACCCGGCGCCAACACCACCAGACACATCGCCCAGAGGAAGTGTTCGGTGCCCACCCAGTACCACGGCAGTTCGGTCCAGGAGAGGAAGGTCATGAACGCCGGCAGCTCATCGCCGGAGGCCTGGCGCATCAGGTACATGCCCATCGCATAGCCGCCAAGGGCGAAGAACAGGCCGTGGCCGAGGGACAGCATGCCGGCGTAGCCCCACACCAGGTCCAGGGCCAGGGCGACAATGGCGTAGCAGAGGATCTTGCCCACCAGGGTCAGGGTGTAGGCCGAGACATGCAGGGCATTTTCTGCGGGCAACAACGACAACAGCGGCAGGGCCAGCAGCGCGGCGAGAATCGCCACGCCCACCGCAATCGTCACCTTGGGGCCGGCCTTTTGCGTGGCCGTGAGCATCAATGGCTGGTTCATCAGTCGATCACCCGTCCTTTCAGTGCGAAGAGTCCCTGCGGGCGTTTCTGGATAAACAGAATGATCAGCGCGAGGATCAGGATCTTGCCGAGCACGGCGCCGATCTGCGGTTCCAGAATCTTGTTGGCGATGCCCAGCCCGAAGGCGGCCATGACGCTCCCCGCCAACTGGCCGACACCGCCAAGCACCACGACGAGAAACGAGTCGATGATGTAGCTCTGGCCCAGGTCCGGGCCGACGTTGCCGATCTGGCTCAGCGCCACGCCGCCCAAGCCCGCGATGCCGGAACCCAGGCCGAACGCGAGCATGTCCACGCGGCCAGTGGGCACGCCGCAGCAGGCGGCCATGTTGCGGTTCTGGGTCACGGCCCGCACGTTCAGGCCCAGGCGCGTCTTGTTCAGCAGCAGCCAGGTCAGCACCACCACGCACAGTGCGAAGGCGATGATCACGATGCGGTTGTACGGCAGCACCAGGTTGGGCAGCACCTGGATGCCACCGGACAGCCATTCGGGGTTGGACACTTCGACGTTCTGCGCACCGAACACCAGGCGCACCAACTGGATCAGCATCAGGCTGATGCCCCAGGTGGCCAGCAGGGTTTCCAGCGGCCGGCCATACAGGTGGCGAATCACCGTGCGTTCCAACGCCATGCCGATGGCGGCCGTGACAAAAAACGCCACCGGCAGTGCGATCAGTGGGTAGAACTCGATGGCGGCAGGCACATAGCGCTGCATCAACAACTGCACCCCATAGGTGGAGTAGGCGCCGAGCATCAGCATCTCGCCATGGGCCATGTTGATCACGCCGAGCAGGCCGAAGGTGATCGCCAGGCCCAGGGCCGCCAGCAGCAGGATCGAACCCAGGGACATGCCGCTGAAGGCCTGGCCGAGGATTTCGCCGAACATCAGTTTGCGCTTGACCTGGGCCAGGCTGGTCTCGGCGGCGGTGTGCACGGCGGCGTCGGCTTCGACGCCAGGAGCGAGCAGCGCTTCAAGGCGCGTGCGCGCCAGCGGGTCGCCGGTGCTGCCGAGCAGACGCACGGCGGCGAGGCGCACCACCGGGTCAGGGTCGACCAATTGCAGGTTGGCCAGGGCCAGGCTGAGGGCGGTGTGCACGTCCTCGTTTGTCTCGGCGGCGACCTGCTGGTCGAGGAATTTGAGCTGCGCGGGCTGTGCGCTTTTTTGCAGGGTTACTGCGGCGGCCAGGCGCACCTTGGGGTCGGCGGCGAGCAGTTGCTGGCTGGCTTGTACGTTGTCGATCAGGCTGCGCAGTCGGTTGTTCAGGCGCACGGTTTTGGTTTCACCGTTGACCGTGAGTTGGCCTTGTTGCAGAGCGTCCACCAGCTCGATGCGCGCGGGATCCGGCTGGGCAGCCCAGTCCTGGAGCAGCTTGGCTTGTTGGGCCGGGTTGGCGGCGAGGAAGTCGTCGGCGTCGCTGGCGTGTGCTGCGAAGGGCAGCACAAGCAGGGCCGTGAGGATGAAGCGGTACAGGGCAGTGGGCATAACAAAGTGTCCTGATCATGCACGGTTCAAACTGTGGGAGCGGGCTTGCTCGCGAATGCGGTGTGTCAGTCAATGCATTTCTTGCTGAACCACCGCATTCGCGAGCAAGCCCGCTCCCACAGTTTTTGACCGAGTCGGGCTTTAGTTACTTTTCACCGCGTAATCCGGCTTCTTGTCATTGCCCGGGATGTAAGGGCTCCACGGCTGGGCGCGGATCGGCTTGTCGGTCTGCCACACCACCGAGAACTGCCCGTCAGCCTGGATCTCGCCGATCATCACCGGCTTGTGCAGGTGGTGGTTGGTCTTGTCCATGGTCAGGGTGAAGCCGGACGGCGCGGCGAAGGTCTGGCCGGCCAGGGCTTCACGCACTTTGTCGACGTCGGTGGACTTGGCTTTCTCGGCCGCTTGCGCCCACATGTGGATGCCCACGTAGGTGGCTTCCATCGGGTCGTTGGTCACGGCCTTGTCTGCGCCCGGCAGGTTGTGGGCCTTGGCATAGGCCTTCCAGTCGGCGACGAATTTCTTGTTCACCGGGTTCTCCACCGACTGGAAGTAGTTCCAGGCGGCAAGGTTGCCCACCAGCGGCTTGGTGTCGATGCCGCGCAGCTCTTCTTCACCCACCGAGAACGCCACCACCGGCACGTCGGTGGCCTTCAGGCCTTGGTTGGCCAACTCTTTGTAGAACGGCACGTTGGAGTCGCCGTTCACCGTGGAGATCACAGCGGTCTTGCCGCCAGCGGAGAACTTCTTGATGTTGGCGACAATGGTCTGGTAATCGGCGTGGCCGAACGGGGTGTAGACCTCTTCGATGTCTTTATCGGCGACGCCTTTGGAGTGCAGGAACGAGCGCAGGATCTTGTTGGTGGTGCGCGGGTACACGTAGTCGGTACCCAGCAGGAAGAAGCGCTTGGCGCCGCCGCCCTCTTCGCTCATCAGGTATTCCACGGCGGGGATGGCTTGCTGGTTCGGCGCGGCACCGGTGTAGAACACGTTCGGCGACATCTCTTCGCCTTCGTACTGCACCGGGTAGAACAGCAGGCCGTTGAGTTCTTCAAACACCGGCAGCACGGACTTGCGCGACACCGAGGTCCAGCAACCGAACACCACGGCCACCTTGTCCTGGGTCAGCAACTGCCGGCCTTTCTCGGCGAACAGCGGCCAGTTGGACGCGGGGTCCACGACCACCGGTTCAAGCATCTTGCCGTTCACCCCGCCCTTGGCGTTGATCTCGTCGATGGTCATCAGCGCCATGTCTTTGAGCGACGTTTCGGAGATGGCCATGGTCCCGGACAACGAGTGCAGGATGCCGACCTTGATGGTCTCGGCGGCCTGCACGGTCCAGGTCATGCCCATGGCGGCAATGGATGCCGAAAGAGTGAAAGCCTTGATCAAGCTGCGACGCTTCATGGTGCGATCTCCGAGAACCCAAGTGTTGTTGTTGGACAGATGGGAGGGTGATTGCAAGGGCTGTGCCTGCTTTGTCGGGCGCCGCGTTCAAGGGGGATCGGGCGGAGCTTGCCGTCGGTGGTGCACTGATTAAGCGCCGGATCGGTGGGGTGAAAAGCGTGGGGCACTGTCTTGGTGCGAGAGGCGGCTAACTATGTAGCACCCTCAGAATCAGAGGGTGTTCAGGATGACGGAACACCCACATTTGTTCCGAGGAGTCATCATGGACGATCAACCCCTGCGCGAAAAACGCGCAACCCTTCCGGCCGGTCACGCCAAACTTGGCGTGCTCAGTCCGGCCTTCAAAACGGCGGATGAGGTCGCCCGCTATCTCCATGGGCGCGTGGGGCTCAATTTGCAGGTGGAGTTCGGCAGCGTCATTCTGCGGCGTTTGGCGGACGGTCTTTTTGTTGGCAGCGAGCCGATTTCGGACCGGCCCACCACGTTCAATTTCAGTCTCTTGCTGGACAGCAACCCGGCCAACACGGCTTACCTGGACCCGGAGGGGTACCACATTGTCGCAAGCTGGCACACGCACCCCAATACGACGGCGTGGGTTGCGCGTGAAAATCCTGCGTGGAGCGCGCACCAGATCACGGCTTACCAGGGGTTTTACTCAGAGCCGGACATCATCTTCAACCACCAGAACCGGCCAAAATTCAGGGAGGCTTACCTCTCTGGGCCGGACGGCACGCTGATCAAATACCAGTTTGATGAAACCCCGGCGGCGCTTGGCTTTGCTCACTGGATTACCACTCGAGGGCCGTTCGAATCGCCGCATGCCTTTGACGGGACCATTGAAGGGTATTACAAGAAAGTCGCCTCAGTCGGGCGGTTGACCTTTCTGATATCCAGCCCTTACTGGGGTGGTTCGGTGGGCCAGGTTCCGGCCAATTGGGAGCCTTACAAGCCCTGGCCGGTATTTGCAGACACGCAGCAGGCGTTGGCGCAGGCCACGATACAGATGCGGCGTAAACCCAACATTCGGCAACAGGTATTGATTCTGCAGTCCGATACGCTTTCGGAGTATGTGGCGCGCGATCCAGATCCAATCGAGGGGCTGGCGAGCGAGTTGCCCCCGTTGCCTGTTGGCTATCACCTGCATGGGATTTGCGTTAATTCAAGGCCATTGCCCGCCCAATACCCGACGCTGGAAAGCTGGCTGTTCAAAAACTTCATCAGCCCACTGGAGCTTGCACAGCACATTGTGCAGTTTCGACAGTACAGCCAGGGCGCGCAATCCACGCTGGGCGCGTCGTTGTATATCCGGCTACGGGACGACGCCATCTTGCGCTATCGCTTTTCCGGCTCGGCGCTCGAGTCCCAGTTGTTTGCCTATGCGCCAGACGGTCAGGTGATCGATAACGGCTGGCAAGCCGCGCTCCTGGACGGTTCATTGCTGACCCGCGACTTTGTCCGAAAAGTGGCAGAGGCGGGTGAACTGAGCGTGGAGAAAACCAGTGCGCTGTGGGACCGCAGTGGCGTGGTGGATGCGCAGTGGGTCCCCTATTCGCAGTTCCCGCTGCCGCCCCTGAGTATTGCTTTTTTGTCGGCCGACGACGCAGCCCGCTTTATCCATGGCACCCTCAATGGGCGTCGCGAGCAGGTACTCGGCGGGATGATTCTCCAACGACCCGATGGCCGCTTTGTGGTGACGCAGCCCGTGCCCACGGGGCCGAGGCCCTTTGCTTTTGAAGGCCTTTACCCGGTTGATCGCCAGCACTCACCCATTATCCTGAACGCGGGTTATCGCCTGCATGCGCGCTATGGCACGCGTGCTGCGCTGTCGACCACTGACCCGGTACTTGTTGCCCGCCTCAAGTGGACCCGCCAGGAGGCTGAATTGGGAGGGCAAATGTTTCACCCCGCAGACGTCGCCGACCTCCTGGCGTCCGGGCTTCCCGGCTACCTGTCGGGATCCCAGGACAGCCTGATCCTCTACAGCCCGTCTATCACGACCTCGGATTGGCGTAAGCAATGGGTGCCTGAAACGGCCAATGGCGAGAGTGCGATTGGAAAACGCTTTGCCGACGGTGTGATCAAACCCGCGGATGTGGTGCGCACCCTCGCCGAGGCGGGCACGTTGCGGGTGGTCATCGGCAACGCGTTGTGGGGGCCGGCCGACTTTGTCGAGCTGGACTGGGGCCCGGGGGTGCGCACGTTGCAGTTCCAACGCCCGGCGACGGTGAGCCACGGGCCTCTATTCGGCAACGCCAACGACGCTGCCAGCGATCTTTTTCGACGTGATCCACAGGACTATGCACAACCGTATGCCAGCCTCTACTTTGCGTTCATTCTCAAGCACGAACGCCGGGAAGAATACGTTGCCAGCGAGTTGATCCCGGTCACCCGCCAATCGCCGCTGCTGTCTCTCGCCAGCCTGTATGGCACGACATTGCCCGACGGTTTCGATTGCCACAGCCTGTATTACGCCAACCAGTTTGTCGGCAATGGCTCGGCAGCCTGGTTGAAACGGGTGTTTATCGAACCCGAGGACTTGAGTGAGGCCATTGTGCAGGCGCGTCTCCAGTCGATGCAGCCGCCCTACGGCGCCCCGGTGTTTATAGCCACACCGGAGGGGGCCCTGTTGCGCTACCAGTCACCTTCCACCTTTGCCATGTTCGAGGCGCGCAGCGATGCGGACCCTCTTGAGACCGTGCGGGCCAAGCTGGATATTGGCACGCTGCAACCGATTCAGTTTGTACGACAGGTAGCAGCTTCCGGCCGCTTGCAGGTCATCCAGCCCAGTGATTGCTGGAGCATCGCCGGCGATGTGAATGGGCTGTGGGTCCCTTATGAAAACCTGCAGCGGCGCCGGCTCAGCCCGGCGTTTGTGTCGATGGATGACGCGGCGCGGTATATCCGTCGTCGTGTCTTGCCGAGCCTCGACCGATCCTATGGCGGCATTATCCTGCGTCGTGACGATGGCGGGTTCGTTGCCACTGAACCGCTTCGGGTGTCGGATGAAGTATTCGATGTCAAAAGCATCTTCCCTGATGAAATAGTCACACGTGGCCTGTACCCACCTCGCACAACGGTGGTTGCCAGCTACCACTCACGGCCGGCGACGCAATGGCCGTTTCTGCTCGCGCCGGCCCAGTCGGCGGTGTACGGCAACATGTTTTCCACACGTGTGTTGGCGCAGTCGCTGTCCGCTGCTCTAGCGCGTCACAGCCACTACTTGCTGGCGCCCGACGGTGCCTTGATCCGCTTGAAGCCGCGCCCGGAATTGAAATACACGCCCATTTCGGCTGCCATGCTCGTCACACGACCGCGTAATCGTAACGACTGGCTGAGCGGGTCGCTTGAACAGCAGATACGCAAGGGGGAGTTGGCCCCTGAAGCGTATGTGAACCGTGTGAGCCAAGCGTTCGAATTGCAGGTAGTGACTGGCAGTGCGATGTGGGGGATGCCTGGACCGGTTGACAGTTGGCGCCCGTTTGCCGGCGTGGACCTGCGTGGCCGGCGCTACCTTGAGGCGAGGGTCGACCCTGCATTAAGTCCGCTGCACAGCCGTGCCGATGATGCGGCGCGCTATGCCCATGAACATGCCGGGTCGAGGGATGAAGCACAGTTTGGCTATGTGCTCCAATCCACCGTCAACGGGCATTTTGTGACCACGTTGCCCGTCACCGACAGTGGGTCGGACCTGGCTCATCGTCGGGTTTTTGCCGATGCCGGTTATCCCTATCGCTATCAAATGGCCGGGCTGTATCTGTGTGGGTTGCAATGGGGCGACATTCAACCCGTCGGCGAGATCATGACGCTGGACTCCATTTATCGGGGGCTGATCTCCCCGTCGCGGTTGATATCGGCGATGTATCAGGTACGCGCGATGGCGAGCCGCGCGGCGTTTCCTGTTTATTTGTCGTGCGCCGATGGCGCCTTGCTGAAGTTCACCGTGCGTAATGACCGCTTTGTCGACTATCAGGACGACCTCAAGTTGAAACTGCGCCTGCTCAGCCCCCGTGAGTACATCCGGCGTACGGCGGCGGCTGGAGAGTTGCGCATCCTGGTGCCCAGTGACAATTGGCCGGGTGTGGGTGTAGTGGATGCGCAGTGGCAGCCGGGTCGCTCACAGGGCGTGTTGCCGGCTGACCAGACCTCATGGGCATTGGGCCCCGTGCATGTTCATCGCGATGATGCCGCCGGTTTCGTGCACGACCGGGCGGGGCGCTATGCCGGTCAACCGGCAATCGGTGCGTTGCTGGAGAAAACCGTGGCCAGCAATCATGTGCCGATACTGCCAACGCCTGATAACGGATTCCCATCAACGGTTGCGGTGAGCCTGTTCAAGCCTGATTCTGTTTGGCCGGACGGCTATCAGGTCAGTGCCGCGCACCTGCTGTTTCACGCGGGCCTGGACCAGGTGAGCGTAGGCGTTGAACGTTCCTACGCTGAGTATTTCGTTTCATGGCGCGAGCTGGGGTTTTACCTGTATGAACTGAAAAAACGCAGGTTACCCATCACCGGCTTTTACCTGACGGCCCGTGACGGGGCCTTGTTGAGCTACACCCCGACGTTCGGCCAGGATGAAGCCAACTTGTTGGCTGTAAATGGTAAGTGGACCGCTGAAGGGGGTTACACGGGCTTCGCCCCGACGCCTTCACACGCGCTGTCGGAACTGGCGCGACTCGGTCAGTTCCGGGTGCTGCGCCGTGGCAGTTTCTGGACCCTGCGCACCCTGGTGGGCAGCGACCTGAGGCTGCCAGGCAACACGACCTACCGGCCGGATCGGGATGAGTTGTGAGTCATCGGTCTAACGTTTGCGCATCAAACCGATAAAAAAAAATCCACCAATCGCCGCCGTGGCCACGCCAATCGGCAAATCCTCGGGGGCGATCAAGGTGCGTGCGGCCACGTCCACCCACACCAGGAACAGGCTGCCCAGCAGCGCACACACCGGCAGTAACCGGCGATGCTCGGCGCCGATCAGGCGCCGGGCGATGTGCGGCACCATCAGCCCGACGAAGCCGATAGAGCCGCTGATGGACACCAGCACACCGGTCATCAAGGACGCCACCAGGAACACCTTCAAGCGCACGTTGCGCGCGTTCAGGCCCAGGGTCACGGCTGTCTGTTCGCCGGCCATCAGCGCGTTCAACGGCCGGGCCATGCCTGCCAACACCAGCAAGCCCATCAGCACGGTAACGGCAGGAATCGCCAACAGCTCCCAGCGTGCCAGGCCCAGGCCGCCCAGCATCCAGAACATCACCGCCGACGCGGCGCGATGGTCGCCCATGAACAGCAGCAGGTTGGCCGCCGCCATCATCACGAACGACACCGCCACGCCGCACAGCAGCAGGCGATCGCTCTCCAGCCGCCCATTGCGACTGGCCACCGCCAGCACCACCAGCATGCTCAGCAGCGCGCCGATAAAGGCGGCGATGGGCAGGGTCAGCAGGCCGACAATTTCACCTACATGCAGCACCACGATCACCGCGCCGAGGGTGGCGCCGGAGGTGACGCCCAACAGGTGCGGGTCAGCCAGCGGGTTGCGCGTGACCGCCTGCAACACGGCACCGATCAAGGCCAGCCCGGCCCCCACCAGCGCACCCAGCAACATGCGTGGCACGCGGATCAACCACACAATATGTTCCTGCCCGGCCGGCCAGTTCACCTCACCCACGCCAAAGGCTTTGAACAGCACGATGCGCCACACCACTTCCACTGGCACCCGCGCCGGGCCGAAGCCCAGGGAGATCACACAAGACACCAGCAGCACCGCAGCCAGCGTGGCGAGCAACAAGGCGTAGCGACGGGTGATCATTCGCCGTGAAACCCCTTGGCCAGGGTTTCCACCGCCAGCACGTTGTCGATGCCTGGCGTGGCCTGCACGTAAGGGATCACGATAAACCGCTGGTTCCTGATCGCGTCCACCGCTTGCAGCGCCGGGTTGTTGAGCAGGAACTGCTCCTTCTGCTCGGCAGTGATTTCGCTGTAGTCGACGATCACGATCACCTGCGGGTTGCGTTCCACCACGGTTTCCCAGTTGACCCGGGTCCAGCTGGCGTCGATGTCATCGAGAATATTGCGCCCACCCGCCGCCTCGATCAGCGCCTGGGGCATGCCCAGGCGGCCGGAGGTCATGGCGCGGTCTTCTCCGCTGTCATACAGGAAGACGCGTGGCTTGTCGGCAGGCAGGTCGCTTTGCACGTTGGCCACCTGCGCCTGCATCTGTGCGATCAGCGCGTTGGCGCGGTCTTGCACGTCGAAGATCTTGCCCAGGTTGCGCAGGTCGTTATAGGTGTCGTCCAGCGTGGCGGCTGGGCGCTTCATCACGAACGCGCAGGACTCGGTCAGCTCGTACACGTTGATGCCCAGCGGTTGCAGGGTACTGGGGGTGAGGTCACCGCCCACGCGCATGCCGTAATCCCAGCCGGCGAAGAAGAAATCCACGTTGGCGTTGAGCAGGGTTTCCACCGACGGGTATTTGCTCGCCAACTCCGGCAGGCCGTCGAGAATCTCGGCCATTTCGGGGGTGACCGACTTCCAGCCGGTCACGCCGCTGTAGCCGGCCATGTGCGACTTGAGGCCCAGGGCGAGCATCATCTGGGTCATGTTGATGTCGTGGCTGACCGCGTGTTTCGGCGCTTCCTGGAAGGTCACGTCACGGTTGCAACTCTTGATGGTCACCGGGTAGTGAGTGGCTTCGGCAACGGCGTGCGAAGCGCCGAACAACAGGGCAACGGCGAGCAGGGTGCGCAGGGTCATGGTTGGGTTATCCAGGTGATTCGGGGGTAGCCGGACAAGGGGTGGGTGTCGATCAGTGCCTCGACGCCGAATACGTCGCGCAGCAGTTCGACGGTCAGTACTTCGTGGGGCGTGCCGCTGGCGACGATGCGCCCGTGGTTGATCACGTACAGGCGGTCGCAGAACGCGGCGGCCAGGTTCAGGTCGTGGATACTGGCGAGCGTGCCGATGTTCAGGCGCTTGACCAGCCGCAGCAGTTCCAGCTGATAGCGCGGGTCGAGGTGGTTGGTGGGTTCGTCGAGGATCAGCAACTGCGGCTGCTGGGCGAGGGCGCGGGCGAGGATCACGCGTTGTTTTTCACCGCCCGAGAGGGTCGCAAAGGCATGGTCTTCGAAGCCCCGCATGCCGACGGATTCCAGCGCCTGTTGGATCAGCTGTTGATCCTGCAGCGTGTCGCTGTCGAACAGCCCTTTGTGTGGCGTACGGCCCATGGCGACCACCTCGTCCACCCGCAGGCCGAAGGCATCGGGGAATTCCTGCAGCACCACGGCGACGCGTTGCGCGCACCATTTGGCGCTGTGTTTCCAAACGTTCTGGTGGGCGAGCGACACGTCACCCTGATCCGGCCTGGTGAACCGATAGGCGCAGCGCAGCAGGCTGGTCTTGCCGCTGCCATTGGGGCCGATCAATCCCACGAACTCACCTTCGCCGACCTGCAGGCTGGCGTCACACAAGTGGAACGAGTGCCGACAGTGGCCGTGAGCCTGGGGTGTCCAGGTGAGGCGGGTGAGGGTGAGAGAAGTCATCAATGCGCTCTGGGTAAACACCGTTCAAAAGTGTGGGAGCTGGCTTGCCTGCGATAGCGGTGTGTCAGGCAAGACACCTTTGCCGCAGAGACCGCCATCGCAGGCAAGCCAGCTCCCACATTGGGTTTGTATGTATTCAGTTAGAAGGTGTAATCCGCCGTGACGAAGAAGGAGCGCGGCTCGCCCAGGATCCACTGCTGGCCTTCGTTGTATTGGCTGACGGCGTAGGTGCGGTTGAACAGGTTGTTCAATTGCAGGCCCAGGGTGGTGTTGCGCAGGGCCTTCCACGACACCGTGGCGTCGACCACGGTGTAGCTCGGTATTTCATTGGTGTTGGCGGTGTCGGCGAAACGCGAATCCACGTAGCGCACGCCGGCGCCGGCGCGCACGTCGTCGGTCACGGCCTTGCTCAACCACAGGTTGGCGGTGCGGCGCGGCACGTCGGTGGGGCGGTTGCCGTTGCGCGACACCGACTGGCCGTCGACCACTTCGGAGAAGTCATCGTATTGCGCGCGCACGATGGCCGCGTTGGCTTGCAGTTGCCAGGCGTCTGGCAGTTGCAGGTCGAGGCTGGCTTCCAGGCCGTTGGACGATTGCTGGCCGACCTGTTCCTTGAGGTTCGTGCCGGGGATGCTCACCAGCAGTTTCTTCTTCACGATGTGATAGGCCGCCAGGGTCCATTCGCCGCGCTGGTCCCAGAAGGATTGCTTGAGGCCGACCTCGGCCTGTTTGGCAGTGGACAGGCCGAATTGCTGCTGGCTCGGGCTCAAGGTGATCAGGCTGCCGACGCCGTCGGTGCTGGTGGCGTACTGGCCGTAGACCGAGGTGTCGGGGGTGAGCGCATAGACCAGGCCGGCCTTCCAGTTGTTGCCGGTGAGGGTCTTGTTGGCGTCGTTGTGCTCGGGAGTCAGGTCCTGATTGTCGATGTGCAGATAGTCACGGCGCACACCGGTGATCAGCGACAGCTTGTCGGTGAGTTGCAGGCGGTTCTCGGCAAAGCCCGCCAGCTGTTTGGTGGTGCTGACCGACTGCGGGATGAACGGGTCGGCGCTTTCGAAAGGCTGTGGCACCGGGTGGTTGATGTCCACCGGCTGGCCGCTTGCGGTGGCGTCATCGAACGGCGCGTTGCTCGCCAGGCGGAAGCGGATGCGGTTGTACTCGGCACCGACCACGGTCTGGCTGTCGAGGCCGAACAGGGTGTGTTTAAAGGTGAAGGTCTGGCGGTCGCCGACCTGTTCCTGGTTGTGCTTGATGCCCAGGTAGCTCTGTCGCACCAGGCCGCCGTCGACGTAGTTGTAGCTCTCGGCGTTCTGCCAGCGGCGCTGGTTTTTCAGGTACGACAGCTCGTTGGTGGCGGTGACGTTGTCGTTGATCTGCCACTCGCTGGTCAGGCGGGTCCACTGGTCGTTGTAGTGCTGGATGGCGTTGCTGACGTTATAGTTCTTATCCCGCAGGCCTTTGTGCAACTGGCCGTTGATCAGCGGCGTGCCGTAGTCGTTCTGCGGGGTCTGGTCGCCGTAGTCGTGGGCCAGGGTAAAGCTCAGGTTGTCGGCCGGTTGCCAGCGCAGGGCGCCGCTGACGAAGTCGCTGGACGAGTCGCCCCGGTCGATGAAGCCGTTGCTGCGCAGGCGGTTGACGTTCAGGCGATAGCTCAGGGTGTCGGTCAGCGAGCCGCCACTGTCGAGGGCTTGCTGTTGGCGATCGTAGGAGCCGTAGCCCAGGCGGACATGGTTTTCGATCTCGCCTTCAAACGGCTTTTTCGCGATGGTATTGATCACCGCACCGGTGGCGCCCTGGCCGTACATCACTGAGGCGGGGCCGCGCAGCACGTCCACCCGTTCCACCGACCAGGTGTCCACCGGGAAGGTGGACGTACCGGCGCCGTCGAACATGCGCTGGCCGTCGTACAGCTGCAGCACCGAGCTTTGCCCGGTAAACCCGCGGGCCTGCAACGAGGTGCCGCCGTCGCCCGGCGTGCCGGTGCGGGTGATACCGGTGGCGCGGGAGATGGCGTCCTGCACGCTGGCATCGCCGCGTTCGCGGATCTTTTCACCGGTCTGGCTTTCGACGCTGCCCGGGGTTTGCCGTGCCGTGAGGTTCAGGCGTGAACCGGCGGTGGTCGGGGTGTCCAGGTCGATGCGTTCTTCATCGACGGCCGGCGCGGTGATGGGACTGACGGGCAGGGTCAGGGCCTGGGCGCTGTTATGCAGGGCGAGCAGGCACACGCCGGACGCAAGGTACTTGTTCATCGGTCGATCAGTCTTCTTGGAGGGATGCTCGCCGCGAGGCGCGGCGAGCAACGATAACGCAGAAAGTGTTATAAGTTAACACTTATTGGCTGCGGGACAAAAGTCGCGCAAGGCTACAGAAGGCTTCTGCCATGGGCATCTCGCAGGGTTCATGCAGAACCTGAGGCAGATTCATGTTGGCCGAAGAAGCGTGACAGCACTAGGCGATCCAGTGCCCACACCACGATCAACGAGGCGCCCACCAGCGGGAAAACAATCGCCAGCGCCAGCATGATCACCATCGCGGTTTTCCATTTCGGCAGGTCATGGCGCAGCGGTGGAACACCCAAGCCGCCGGCCGGGCGACGCTTCCACCAGATCACCACACCGCTGACCGCGCTGAGCAGAATCATCAGGCAAATCAACAGCACGATCAGCTGATTGACCCAGCCGAACATCTTGCCTTCGTGCAGCATCACGCCGGTTTCCGTTGCACGGGCGACCGTGTTGTAGTGCTCCCAGCGCACATCGGCCAGCACCTTGCCGGTGTACTGGTCCACGTGCAGGGTGGCGTCGTTGCGTGGGTCGTTGGCGAACACCGCGACGGTGAACACACCGGTGGCGGTGGTCGGGAAGGTGATGCTGTAGCCCGGCTCGACCTTGCGTGCGTTGGCCAGGTCGACCACCTGTTGCAGGCGCACGGTCGGCGCGGCCGGACCTGAGTGCATGGCGCCGTGGTTCATGTGCTCGGCGTGGTCGCCGGACATCGGCATCGGCGTGTTTTCCAGGGCCCACGGCACGGTCTGTTGGCTGGCAGTATTGAGGATGCGCGCCTGTTGGTCGGACTGCGGCACGTTGTTCCACATCGCCGCCGGGAAGGTGTTCCACAGGTCGGCGTACTGCTTGCCCCAGAAGCCGGTCCAGGTCATGCCACTGAGCAGCATCACCAGCAGGAAGGCGGCGCCCCAGAAGCCGGCGACGGCGTGCAGGTCACGCCAGAACACGCGGCCGCGGCTACTGAAACGAGGCCACAGCACGCCTGCCGAAGACTTGCCACGCGGCCACCACAGGTACACGCCCGACACCACCAGCATCACACCCCAGCCGGCAGCGAGCTCCACCAGACGATCGCCAACGGTGCCGATCATCAACTCGCCGTGCAGGGCGCGGGCGATGGCTTGCAGGTTGTACTTCGAATCCTGCTCGCCGAGTACCGTGCCGCGATAAGGGTCGACGAACACTGTCACTTCGCGGCCTTCCTTGTGCATCACGAACTGCGCGCTGGCGGTGGCGTCGGCGGGTGGCAGGTATTTGCTGATGGCGGCATTGGGGTAGGCCGCTTTGGCGCGTGCCAGTTGCTCGTCGGCGGTCAGGGCATGTTCAGCGGTTTGGACCTTAAGCAGGTCGCCGTACATCAGCGGGTCGAGCTGGGGTTTGAACAGGTAGATGATGCCGGTCAGGGCCAGCAGCACCATGAAGGGGGCAACGAACAGCCCAGCGTAGAAATGCCAGCGCCAGGCCAGGTTGTAGAAGGAAACTTTTTGAGTGGTCATCAGGGTGCTCCGCAAGGCTTTAAAAATTGTTGTCAGTTATGCCGCCATCGCGGGCAAGCCAGCTCCCACCTTTGAATGTATTCACAAATCAAAGGTGGGAGCTGGCTTGCCTGCGATGCTCTTAGAAGCTCATATCCACCTTGGTCCAGAGCGTGCGCCCTGGCTCCTTGATGGCTTGCGGGTCACTGGCCGGGTAGCCGAACCCGGCGTTGCCGGCCAGGTTCAAGTGCTCGGCATAGGCCTTGCCGAACAGGTTGTCGACGCCGGTGCTGACCTTGAAATGTTTATTGATGCGGTACGCCGCGTTCAGCGAGAACACGCCAAACCCCGCACTCTTGTCGAAGTCCTTGCCGACCACGTTGCCCTTGTTCTGATCAATGCGGTGTTGCGCCGCGACCACCCGCCACAAGGCGCCGGCGCTCCAGTCGTCTTCGCTGTAGGTGAGACCCAGGCGCGCGTCCAGCGGTGGGATTTGCGGCAGGGCCTTGCCGTCACTGCTGTTCTTGCCCCAGGCGTAGGCGAGGGTGGCGTCGGCTTTCCAGTGGCGCGTCAGCTTGTACGCCGCGCCCAGTTCGCCGCCCATGATGCGCGCGTCGACATTGCGCGCCTGGGAGGTGGTGCCCATCATCCCGGGCCGGTAGTCGAACAGGATGAAGTCCTGCACACGGCCGATATAGCCCGAAGCCCAGGCTTCAAGCGCTTCGGCTTTGTATTGCGCGCCAAAGTCGAGTTGGGTGGTTTTTTCCGGTTTCACGCCATCGAACGCATTCACCGAACCGACCGCGCCCGTGTTAGGCGAAAACAGCTCCCAGTAATCCGGGAAGCGCTCCGAGTGGCCCAGGCCCGCGTAGAGCGTGGTAGGGCTGTCGGCCAGGTCGTGCTCGTAGCGCAGGAAGCCCGAGGGCAGGGTGTCGGCGCGGGTGTTGTCGGCCGTCGGGTTGGGGCGGGTGCTCATGCCGGAACCGGTGGTCTGCCGGAAATCCTTGGCCGAGGCGCGGTCCAGTCGGGCACCGGTGATCAGGCGCTCGCGGTCGGCGGCGTACCAGGTGAGTTCGCCGAACACACCGTAGTTGTGGAAGTTGGCGTCCTTGACCCGGGGCAGGTCCTTGTAGGTGTCGATGCCCATGCTGCTGCGCTGGCGGTGTTCGTTGGTCTGGGCATCCAGACCGCCGATCAGCTGCACATCGGCCCAGCGCCAGGTGGCCTTGATGCGAGCGCCGAGGGTGCGCCGGTCGACGTTGGACGCCATCGGCCCCGCCATCATCCCGGTGCCGGACGGAACGCGCAGGCTGTAGTTGTCCATCACGTGGTCGGCGTAGTTGTAGTAGACCTGGGCTTCGACCTTATCCAGCACCTCGCCGAGGTTGGACTTCTCAAAGCGCAGCCCGAGGCTCTCGCGCAGGAACTGCGAGCCGTCCATGCCGCGCCCGGCGTAACGAGCTTCGCCATCGCCACGGCCGGCCGTGAGTTCCAGCAAGGTGTCGGCGTCGGGGGTGAAGCCGACGGCGACGTCGCCGTTCCATTTGTCATAGCGCGAGGCGACGGTGTCGTTGTTGCCGTCCTTGTAATCGTCGGCATGGGCCTGGTTGCCGATCACGCGCACATAACCCAACGGGCCGCCGGCCGCGGCATCGATCACCTTGTCAAAGCGCCCGTTGGAACCGGCCAGCACACTGGCGTTGAGGCGCGTGCCCAACTCGCCGAACTGCTCCGGCTCACGCTCGAACAGGATGGTGCCAGCTGACGCACCGGGGCCCCACAACACGGTTTGCGGGCCTTTGATCACCGTGAGTTTGTCGTAGGTTTCCGGGGAAATGTACGAGGTGGGCGCATCCATCCGGCCCGGGCAGGCGCCGAGCATCATGCTGCCGTTGGTGAGGATGTTCAGGCGTGAACCGAACATGCCGCGCAGTACCGGGTCGCCATTGGTGCCGCCGTTGCGCACCAGGGCAAAGCCGGGGATGGTTTTGAGGTAGTCGCCGCCATCGCTGGCGGGCACCGGCTGGCGCGGGTCTTTCGGGTGGGTGACCACGGTGAGCGGTGAGCTGGGGGCGATCGCCGTGATCACAGTAGGGCTCAGTTCGTGTTCGTCGGCATACACCTGTGGTGCCAAAAGGGCGCCGCACAGAACGGCGACCACGGGAGTGCTTCCCAAACGGGTGTCAGCAGAAAACCTGGACATGACAAATTCCATCAATCAATCGTAAACAACACGGCCAGCAGCCTGCGGCTGTCTGTCTAAAGTCGGCCGGGGTGAAGTAACGCTGTGAAGTGCTTACGCGTTGATGGGCGGGGCGCGACTGCGGGCGCCGGGGAAGATGCTCTGCCGGGCATGGCCCAGGCGCGTTGCGGGGGTGAGGGCGTTGGCGGGCGGCGGGCTGCCCAGGGTGAACATTGACGTGCCGCCGGGCAGCGCGGGGCAGCTGTAGAGCAAGTCGCAATAGCCGCACTTGGACCAGAGGGCGTGGTGTTCGTCAGGGGCTTTGGGGTGATGGGAACCGGCGTGGTCCATCGGCATGTCCATGGACATGCTCATCGACATACCGGCGTGATGATCCATCGGCATCGCTTGGGAAATCAGCGGACCGATAAAGATCATCAGCATGGCGAACAGGCTGATCCACCCGCCGCGTCTTACATGGGCGTGTGGAGAGAACCTGGCGCGGGGGGCGCCCATCGAATCTCAGCCTATTGCGGGTGCTTGTGCGCGTGGCCGGCCATCGGGGGTACTTTCTGTACCGACACTTCCACCTCGACCTTGCCGGCTTTTTCGAAGGTCAGGGTCAGCGGGAATTGTTTGCCGTCGGCCAACAGGCTGCGGTCTTTGAGGCCCAGCAGCATCACGTGATACGCCATGGGTGCGAAGGTCAGGTCACCCTTGGCCGGCACGGCGACGCTGGGCACTTGCTGCATCTTCATCAGGTCGCCTTGCATGACGTGTTCGTGCAGCTCGGCCTTGTCCGCCACCGGCGTCTCGACGCTGAGCAGGCGGTCCGGCGTTGCGCCGGTGTTGTGAATCACGAAATACGCCGCGACGGTGGGCGCGTTGGGCGGCAACTCCTGGGACCAGGGTTCGCTGACCACCAGGTCGCCGGCCTTGTAGTCATCGGCATTGGCAGCACTGAACACCGGCAACAACATCGCAGCCAGAAGCAGGGAAGATTTGAGCATGGCAGTTCTCCAGAACGGTTCTAAACGCAGTTCACTTGCGAAGAAATCAGACCGTTGGAGAGGCGCGCGGGTTGAGGCTTGGCCATTGCTGGCGCGGGGTCGGGCTTAGCAGCCGGGGCGGCGGCAAGCTCTGTGAGGTGTTGAATTGGGTGAGGTACAACTGCGGCACATGCCCCGGCAGCGCCACCAACGGCGCCGAGCCCGAGCAACACCAGCAATGCTGCATGGTGGAGTGGTCGTCCTGCTGCGGCGCCGGGATCTCCAGCTTGCCCAGGGCAATCGTCTTGAAACTCGCCCCATTGGAGGAGCAGAAACTGCCCCACAGCAATTGCTGCACCGGGTCCTGGGACTGCTGCATCGCCCCGGCCATCGGCATGGCAAAGGCGTTGAACAGCACTGCAAAGCAGGCGATCCACACAATTGCAAAGCGTTGACGGGCCATGGCGGACAATCCGTAGGGTTAAACGATCAGGCGGGTATTTAGCCTGATCGTAGGGGATAAGTAAAAAGGGGCGGTGTGGTTTGGTGTCGCAGCTGCCGGTTTCAGGATAGACGGGAACTGAGAGGTTGCCGATCTCAAAGGCAACGCAGCTCTAAATGTGGGAGCGGGCTTGCCCGCGAAAGCGGAGTGTCAGCCATACATGTGGTGGCTGACACACAGTCTTCGCGAGCAAGCCCGCTCCCACATTTAGGACTGCACTCGGCTCGAATTGATTGTTCCCACGTTCTGGGAATGCAGCCCTGGACGCTCCGGGTCTGCCTTTGAAGTCGTGATGCGGAGCGTCACAGGATGCGTTTCCATGCAGAGCGTGGGAACGATCGGTCAACAGAAATATCCGACAAGCCTTTAAGGTTGCCCCTAAGAAACTCAATCCCTAGTCTCCGTACACCGCTGCAAACTCAGCGGCCGGGCGTCGCGGCCCGGGTTCCTATGGACGCTAAGCGTCATCGTCTGCTTTCAGTTGACGCTTTTTTATCGTCTACTGTGCGGCGCTATGGCGGCTGTGCGCGGGATACCTTCGGGTATGCCGGGTTTCCTTAGGACCGGTCCGCGAACCTGCGTACAGCTGCCACCCTCTATCGCGTCGCGGCGAATCAGTGGCAGCTCCACTTTCCTAAGGAGCTTCACAATGATCAAACCCACCCCCAATCCCCCCGTTCGGCTCTTCACCGTTGCCGACGGCATCAGCGCCGAAGACCTGCTGGTCAACCTCAGCGAAACCCTCGCCTCAGCTAATGCGCTGAGCTGCGATCTTGCGTTTAGCCTGGAAGGCTCGAAACGGGAGGAATTGTTGGGCGTTGCGCAATTGATTGAATTGGCGCAGTTGCTGGCTGATCGTGTGCACAAGGGCTGCGGCCCAGCGACAACTGTAGCCTGATAACACCGTCCAAATGTGGGAGCGGGCTTGCCCGCGATTGCGGTACATCAGTTATAGATGAGTTGGCTGACAGGACGCTATCGCGGGCAAGCCCGCTCCCACAGGGGATCAGTGGTGTTTACAGCGTGGTGATTGCCTGCAGCACCGCAGCCACGTTGGTGAACTCCCGATCCACCGCTGCCAACACCGGCCGCTTCAAGACAAGCACCGGTATTCCAAGCTCCCGCGCCACTTCCAGCTTCGGCTCCGTCGCGGTGCTGCCGCTGTTCTTGCTGATCAACACATCAATGCCGCGTCGCTCAAACAACGCACGCTCGTCCTCGATCAGAAACGGCCCGCGCGCGCCGATCACTTCACACCGGTCATTCCCGGGGTACACATCCAGTGCGCGCAGCGTCCAAAACTGTTCGACGGGGATTTCGTCGAGGTGCTGCAACGGCTCGCGCCCCAGCGTGAACAGCGGGCGCTTGAAAGGTTTGAGCGATTCGATCAACGAAGCCCAATCACTGACCTCTCGCCAATCATCTCCTGCCTGCGGCTGCCACGCCGGGCGTCGCAATGCCCAACAAGGCACGCCACCCAGCTGCGCAGCTTCGGCCGCATTCCGGCTGATCTGCGCCGCATACGGATGAGTCGCGTCGAGAATCAGGCCAACCCCCTCATCCCGAACAAACTGCGCCAAGCCCTCGGCGCCACCATAACCACCGACCCGCACTTGGCAGTTCAGATCGATCGGCACGCGCCCAACGCCGGCCAGGCTGTAGATATGTTCCGGGCCCAATGTGCGGGCAATGGCCAGGGCTTCCGTCACGCCGCCCAGCAGCAGGATGCGCTTCATAGCGGCTTGACCACGTCCAGCAAGGTGATCGGCAACGCCTGCCGCCACGTATCAAACTCCCCCAGCGGCTGCGCCTGGGCCACGTGGATGCGCGTCAGTTCGCCGCCATGCCGGGCGCGCCATTCCATCAAGGCCATTTCACTTTGCAGGGTTACAGCATTGGCAACCAACCGTCCGCCTGGTCGCAGCTGTTGCCAGCAGGTGTCGAGCACGCCGTCGCGGGTGACGCCACCGCCGATGAAGATGGCATCCGGTGCTTCCAAACCTTGCAGCGCGTCCGGTGCCTTGCCGCGAACCAGCTGCAGCCCAGGCACACCCAGCGCATCGCGGTTGTGTTCGATCAAACCTTGGCGACCTTCATCGGCTTCAATCGCCACTGCGCGGCAACTGGGGTGAGTGCGCATCCATTCAATGCCGATGGAGCCACTGCCCGCGCCCACATCCCACAGCAATTCGCCGGGCATTGGCGCGAGGCGGGCGAGGGTCATGGCGCGTACGTCGCGTTTGGTCAGTTGGCCGTCGTGTTTGAAGGCCGAATCCGGCAAGCCGGCCAGACGTGACAGGCGCACAACCTGCGGGTCAGCCACGCAGTCGATCGCAACCAGGTTCAAATCGGCGACGCAAGCGTGTTGCCAATCTGCAGCCTGCCCATCGAGACGCCGCTCATTCGCGCCGCCCAGGTGTTCAAACACAGAAATGCGGCTCGGCCCAAATCCGCACGAAGCCAACAAAGCGGCAATCAACGCCGGGCTGCGACCGTCATTGCTCAACACCAACAACCGCACGCCACTGGCCAGGTGCGCATTCAGCGCCGCCAACGGCCGAGCCACCACAGACAACGTCACCACGTCCTGCAACGGCCAACCCAACCGCGCCGCTGCCAGCGATACCGACGACGGCGCCGGCAAGATCAGCAACTCATCCGCCGCCACCTGCCGCGCCAGGCTCGCGCCCACGCCATAGAACATCGGATCGCCGCTGGCCAGCACGCACACCGGTTCCCCGCGCCGCGCCAGTACCGGTTCCAGGGAGAAAGGGCTCGGCCACACCTCACGCTCGCCGCGAATACACACCGGCAACAGGTCCAACTGGCGCTGAGCACCTATAATCCGCGTGGCGCGCAGCAGGGCATGCCGGGCATTCCTGCCCAGCCCCTTGAAGCCGTCTTCACCGATGCCTACAACCGTCAGCCAGGGCGACATATGAATTCCTTGAACGACATCCGACGGGCAGGCTTTTCATGCCGCCGGACAAAGCAGGCATAATACCGCGCCTTTACCCGTCAACCGGTAGCCCCGTGAACCAGACGCCCGCTGTGAATACCTTGCGCCCCTCGGCTTGTCCGGGGTTGCTGCGTATTGTCCAGGCGTTGGACGGCGGCATTTGCCGGATCAAATTGGCCGGGGGTTCCATCACCGCCGCCCAAGCCCACGCGGTGGCGGACGCGGCGCAGGCCTATGCGGGCGGGGTGATCGAGGCCACCAACCGCGCCAACTTGCAGATCCGCGGGATTGGCGCCGAAGAAGACGCCTTGATCGCGATGCTGTTGGCCGCAGGCCTGGGGCCCAATAACGCCGCCGGCGACGATGTGCGCAACCTGATGCTCAGCCCCAGCGCCGGCATCGACCCGCAGATGCTGTTCGACACGCGCCCGCTGGCCGAACAGATCCTGAATACCCTGCAGAACCACCCGCGTTTTCACGAGCTGTCGGCCAAGTTCGCCGTGCAACTGGATGGCGGCGAAGCCCTGGCGATGCTCGAACATCACCATGACCTGTGGCTGTCGGCGTTCGTGCGCGATGGCCACACGCTGCTCGCGTTTGGCCTGGCCGGTTGCCCGGGGCTGGATGCGCCGGTGGCCGCCGTGCCGTTGGATCAAGGGCATGCTCTGGTCGTGGCTGTGCTGGAAGCGTTTCTCGACCTCGCCACGCCCGAGCAAACCCGCATGCGTCATCTGGCTGTGGATAAGTTATTGAGCCTCCTCAATCTGCCGTTGCTGCCGCCGGATGGCTTCAAACGCCCGTCCAGCAGCGCTTCGCTGCACCTCGGCACTTATCCACAAGCGCAAACGAATCTTTTCTACGTCGCGACCATCGCGCCCTTGGGCCGCCTGGATTCGACGATGCTCAACGGCGCCGCACAACTGGCCAGCGAATACGGCGACGGCACCCTGCGCTTCACCCCTTGGCAGGGCGTGCTGCTGCCCAATGTCGAAAAACCGCAGGCCGTGACCGAACGCCTGGCGCAACTGGGCTTCCTCTGTTCAGTCGACCAACCTCTGGCGCGCATGACCGCCTGCACTGGCTCCAGCGGCTGCGGCAAGGCACAGGCCGACACCAAGGCTGACGCCATGCAACTCGCCGCCCTGGACACCGGGCACGACGTGCACCTGTCTGGCTGCCTCCGTTCCTGCGCCGCCGCACACACCGCGCCGGTGACCCTGCTGGCCGTGAGCCCTGGCCACTACGACCTCTATTTTCGCGATGCCGCCTACCCAGGCTTTGGCCGGCTGCACGCGCGCACCCTTTCTATTGAAGCGACGGGCGCCTTGCTGCGCGCCCGCCCACGGAGCAACACCGATGATTGATTACATCCGCGACGGTCAGGAGATCTATCGCAACTCCTTCGCCATTATTCGCGCGGAAGCCAAGTTGGACCGTATCCCGGCCGATTTGGAAAAACTCGCGGTGCGGGTGATCCATGCCTGCGGCATGGTCGAGGCCATCGACGGCCTGCAATTCTCCGAAGGCGCAGGCAAGGCCGGGCGCGATGCGCTGGCGGCCGGCGCGCCGATCCTGTGCGATGCGCGGATGGTCTCCGAAGGCGTGACCCGTGCGCGCCTGCCCGCCAACAACGCGGTGATCTGCACCCTGCGCGACGACAGCGTGCCGGAGCTGGCGCGTGAGCTGGGCAACACCCGCTCCGCCGCCGCCCTGGAACTGTGGCGCCCGCACCTGGAAGGCAGCGTGGTGGTGATCGGCAACGCGCCAACCGCCTTGTTCTACCTGCTGGAAATGCTCGACGCCGGCGCACCGAAACCGGCGTTGATCCTCGGCTTCCCGGTCGGGTTTGTCGGCGCCGCTGAATCCAAGGCGATGCTGGCGGCCGACAGCCGTGGCGTGCCGTTCGTGATCATGCAGGGCCGCCTGGGCGGTAGTGCCATGGCCGCCGCTGCGGTGAATGCTCTGGCCACGGAGGTCGAATAATGCAGGCACGCGGACGTTTGATCGGCCTGGGCGTGGGCCCTGGCGACCCGGAACTGATCACCCTCAAGGCCCTGCGCCTGCTGCGTGAGTCGCCGGTGGTGGCGTACTTCGTGGCCAAGGGCAAGAAGGGCAACGCCTTCGGCATCATCGAGGATCACCTGGTGCCCCAGCAGACCCTGATGCCGCTGGTGTACCCGGTGACCACCGAAGTGCTGCCCGCGCCGATGTCCTATGAGCAAGTGATCAGCGATTTCTACGACGCGGCCAGCGTCGACGTGGCAGCGCACCTGGACGCCGGCCGCGACGTGGCGGTGATCTGTGAAGGTGACCCGTTCTTCTACGGCTCCTACATGTACCTGCACGACCGCCTCGCCGAGCGCTATGAAGCGCAGGTCATTCCGGGCGTGTGCTCGATGCTCGGCGGCGCTTCGGTGCTGGGTGCGCCGCTGGTGTACCGCAACCAGAGCCTGTCGGTGCTCTCGGGCGTGCTGCCCCATGACGACCTCAAGCGCCGCCTGGCAGACGCCGATGCGGCGGTGATCATGAAGCTCGGGCGCAACTTTCCCAAGGTGCGCCAAGTGCTGGAAGAGCTCGGCCTGGCCGGGCGTGCGCTGTATGTGGAGCGCGCCACCATGGCCAATCAGAAGATCGTGCCGCTGGATCAGGTCGATCCGTCGTCGTCGCCTTACTTCTCGCTGATCATCGTGCCCGGTGAACGGTGGCAAGGTTGATGAGCCCGGCGATTGTTATTTTGGGCCAGCGCAGCCTGGCCACTGCGCGCAAGATCCAGCAGGTTTACCCGGGCGCGCTGATCCATGGCCTGGCGGGCCGTGTCGAGGGCGCAGACCAGGTCTATGGCGAATTTGGTGCGACCCTGCGCCAGCTTTATCAGCAAGGCACGCCGTTGATTGCGCTGTGCGCGGCCGGCATCGTGATTCGTACCCTGGCGCCGCTGTTGCTGGAAAAAGGCGAAGAGCCTGCCGTGCTGGCTGTGGCCGAAGACGGCAGCGCCGTGGTGCCGTTGCTCGGTGGCCTGGGCGGTGTGAATGTCATGGCGCGGGAGATCGCTGCAGCGTTGAACGTGGCCGCAGCAATCACCACCAGTGGCGAGTTGCGTTTCGGCACCTGCCTGCTCAACCCGCCAAGTGGCTATGAGTTGGCCGACCTGGAACTGGGCAAGCGGTTTGTCTCGGACCTGTTGGCCGGCGAAAGCGTGCGGATCGAAGGCGCCGCGCCGTGGCTGGACCAGGCGAACCTGCCACAGGATCAACAGGCACGTTTGGCGATCCATGTGGGCAGTGCCGAGCGCGTGCCTGCGGCCAACGAGTTGCTGATCTATCCAAAGAATGTGAGCGTGACCTGCAAGCCAGGCGCGCAACTGGCAGAGCGCGTGCGGGCGGTGCTGCATGACGCGGGTATCGCGGTGCAATCCCTGGCGTGCCTATTGGCGAGCGATACGCAGATGGCCGATGCGTCGTTGCATGAAGCGGCGTTGGCACTGGGTGTGCCGCTGCGTTTTGCCAGCGTCAGCCAAGACGCCGATATCGTCATTGATGTTGCCGAGCAACCGCTGGACCTGTCCCGAGTCGGTCGCGTGCGTGGTCGTCTTGCGGTGATTGGCCTGGGCCCTGGCGCCGCCGAGTTGATGGTGCCGGCCGTCAAGGCTGAACTGGCGCGCTGCACCGATGTGCTGGGCTACGAAACCTATGTGCGCATGGCCGGGCCGTTCCGTGACGATCAGGTGCAACACTGCACCGATAACCGTGAAGAAATGCAGCGTGCGCGTCACGCCTTCGAGCTGGCGGCCCAGGGCCGTTCGGTGGTGGTGGTGTCGTCCGGCGACCCAGGCGTATTCGCCATGGCCGCTGCGGTGATCGAGGCGTTGCATGAATCCAGCGACCCGGCCTGGCACCAGGTCGACCTGGAAATCCTGCCGGGTGTTTCGGCGTCCCTGGCCACGGCTGCACAGGCCGGTGCGCCGTTGGGTCATGACTTTTGCGTGATGTCACTGTCGGACAACCTCAAGCCATGGGCGATCATCGAAAAGCGTTTGGATTTGGCGTCCCAGGCCGACCTGGCGCTGGCGTTCTACAACCCCATCTCCCGTTCGCGCCCGTGGCAATTAGGTCGCGCCCTGGAAATCGTCGCGCTGCACCGCACGCCTGAAACGCCGGTGGTGCTGGGCCGCGACATCGGCCGCCCGGGGCAGACCCTGCGGGTTACCACGCTGGGGCAGCTGACCCCGGAACAGGTGGACATGCGCACCATGGTGCTGATCGGTTCCTCCACCACCTGCGTGTTTCCACGTGCCGGTGGCGGTGAGTGGGTATACACGCCGCGTTGGTATGGTGAAAAACCGGCGTCCTGAAACGCTCCGGCCACTGCCAGAAAGCTCCGAATGGTTGAGGGATTTTCCTGCTGTCATTCGGGGCTTTTTCTTTTTTTGCGCGATGAAAGCCGGAAGGCGTGCGCGAACGCCACGGGATTGCTGGACGATGCTGTTTCAGGTGCGCAGGCAAGGGATGTTTGTTGCGTGGAAAGCCCGGCCGCCGCTGGACTAGTGTGAACACAAGCCCCATGTGGGGCGCTTGTGGAGAATGGAAAATGGAGCGACATCACAAAAGGACCTTCAGTGCGAAGCGGCGCAAACTGATTGCCGCCTACAAACTGCCCGGCGCACCGGGAGCCAGTGCTTCCATGGCGCTGGATACCGAGGACGATAGCAATGCAGCCGTGGTGAACAATGGGGTGATCTCGTTTGTCGAGGGCATGTCTGCCCTCAACCGCGAGTACATCCGCAAGAGCTACCTGCTTGCCAGCAGCTACGTCAGCGATGTGTTGAAGGTCCATCGCGGTACAGAGCATTGGTACGATGAATTTATCAAGGTGATGATCAGCCTGGGCTGGCTGCCGGTGCGAAGCCGCTTCGAGCGCGTCTCGAGTTCCGGCAAGGGCCTGACGGTGCAACTGGCGGCCCTGAACATGATTGCGGCGCTGCTGGCTTCGACCTCTCTGGCCGGGCCGCTGTTGGCAGCACTGCCCAAATTGGCGGCTGACGCGCTGGAAGCGCTGAAGCAGCAACCGGCCTCGTTCGAGTTGTTCAAGCGTAACAGCACGGTGCAGCAGGGCGGCGATTTCGGCCTGGCGTCGTGTGCCGAAACCGCAGGGGAAGTGACGATGGTGCTGGTGACGTACAGTTCCCACGGCGTGAGCAAACAGGTGGGCCTGCCCTTTTTGGAGTGGGACAGTTCCTCGTTCGAGGCCTTCAGCGGGCAGACCTGCCTGGTGCTGAATACCTCGGTGGTCAATGAAAAAACCCTCCGGCTGATGCGCGAGAGTGCGGGCGACAAGGTGCAGTTGGCAATCGCCCAATACCGGATCTAGGGCACCAGGTAGCCGCGAACCCCGGTAAAGATAATTTGCGCGGCCAGGGCGCAGACGAACAGGCCCATCAGCCGGCTGACGATCTGCAAGCCCTGGTCGCCAAGAATGCGTTCGATGCGGTTGGACAGGTACAGCACTACACCCACAGTGAAGCTGGCGAGCGCGATGCTGAGGATGGCGGTGATCTTGTCATCCCAGTGGGGCTGGCTCACGCCCATCACCAGCAGTGCACCGATGGTGCCGGGGCCGACAGTAAGGGGGATGGTCAGCGGTACGATGGTCACGTCTTGCTGCACGTTGTCGGTTTGTACCGCTGACTTGCCTTGGGCCATGCCCAGGGCCGAGATGAACAGCACGCTGCCGGCGCCGATGCGGAACGCGTCCACGGTGATCCCGAACACGCTGAAAATGACCCGGCCGAACAGGTAGAGCAACACGCTCGACACCAGGGTGGCCAACGCGACTTTCCAGGCCAGGCGCCGGCGCTCCTTGCTGGAGTAACCACGGGTGAGGCTGATAAAACAGGACAGCACGAAGAACGGGCTGTAGAGCACCAGCATTTTCAGGTAGACGCTGAATAACACGTGGAGCATGGGGGCGGCTCGTTGGGGATAAGTGTGGAGAGTCTATCAGGCGACACCGATCAAATGTGGGAGCGGGCTTGCTCGCGAATGCGGTGTGTCAGTCAATGCGTTTTTAACTGATCCACCGCATTCGCGAGCAAGCCCGCTCCCACATGGGGATTGTGTTTCAGGTTAAGAAGGGGCGTGTTCGGGGCGCTGCTGGCGCTGCGCGACCCAGAACTCCACCAACTCGCGCAGCTGCGACAGTTCCACCGGCTTGGCCATGTGCCCGTCCATCCCGGCCTGGCGTGCGCGTTCTTTGTGTTCCGAGAGGATGTGCGCCGTCAGAGCCACCACCGGGGTGCGGATACGCTGGTGGCTGACTTCCCAGGCGCGCAGCTGTTGGGTGGCCGAGAAGCCATCGAGGATCGGCATTTCACAGTCCATCAACACCAGGTCGTAACGCTGGGCCTTCATCGCCTCCAACGCTTCCTCGCCGTTGCTGGCGGTGTCCGGGTTGAGGTTGAGCTTGCCGAGCATGCCACGGATCACCTTGGTGGAAATGCTGTTGTCTTCGGCCACCAGGATGCGGAAATCGCTGGGCACGGTGACGGCTGCCGGTGCGCTGAGCACCGGGCGCACGGGCACGCTGCCTTTGCTGCGCTGGGTCAGTTCGTCGGCCAGGGTGGTCTTGAGGGTATAGCCGGCCACCGGTTTGGCGAGGATGCGCTTGATCCCGCAGTTGCGCGCGATGATCTTGCTCGGCGCGTTGCTGATGCCGGTGAGCATGATCAACAGGATGTCGTGGTTCAGGCTCGGGTCTTCCTTGATCTTCGCCGCCAGTTGCATGCCGGTCATGCCGGGCATGTTCTGGTCCAGCAACACCACGTCGAAGTAGTCGCGCAGGTGCGCCTTGGTGCGCAACAGCGCCAAGGCTTCCTTGCCCGAGGGGACGGCACTGACGTTGAGGCCCCAGGCAGAGCACTGCTGCACCAGCACCTTGCGGCAGGTGTCGTTGTCGTCCACCACCAGTACGCGCGCGCCCTTGAGCGGGCCGTCTAGGTCGGAAGTGGGGTGCTCCAGGCGTTCCGGGTCCAGCGGCAGGGTCAGCCACAGTGTGCTGCCCTGGTGGCTGCCGCTCTTGATGCCGAACTCGCCGTTCATCAACAGGATCAGCTGACGGGCGATCACCAGGCCCAGGTGACCGCTCAGGCGTGTGGCCGACAGGAAATTCTTGCTGTGCAGTTCACTGTGTAACAGCGCTTCGCGCTCGGCGGTTTCCATCGGCAGGCCGCTGTCCTGCACGGCGATGCGCAGGCGTGGCTTGGTGCTGCGTTCATCAAGGGCGACAACGATCAGCACTTCGCCTTCATCGGTTTTTTGCAGGGCGTTTTCCAGCAGGCTCAACAGCGCCTGGCGCAGGCGCGTCGGGTCGCCACTGATGACACGGGGCACCTGGGGCTGGATAAAGCTGATGAGTTCGACGTTCTGCTGCTCGGCCTTGGCGCGGAAGATGCTCAGGCAATCTTCGATCAGCGCGTTGAGGTCGAACTGCACGTCGTCCAATTCGATCTGCCCGGATTCCAGCTTGGAGATGTCGAGGATCTCGTTGATCAGGGTCAGCAGCTCGTTGCCGGCGCTGTGGATGGTCTGCACGTAGTCGCGCTGCTTCACCGACAGCGGCGTGCCCAGCAGCAGCTCGGTCATGCCCAGCACGCCGTTCATGGGCGTGCGGATCTCGTGGCTGATCTTCGCCAGGAATTCGGCTTTGGCGGCGATCTCGGCATTGCTCGCGGCCAGGTCACGGCTGAGGCTGAAGCGCGCCTCGACAATCGCGCGCTGGCGTTCGCCCAGGGCCAGGCTCATCAGCAGGCCACTGAGGCAGATGAAGCTGAGCAGGGTCACGATCAAGCCTTGCGGCGCGACAAGCGTAAGGCCGAGCAGCGCAGGCAGGATGATCAGCGTGCCGATGTTGAACACCACCATCGCCGCCACGAACAGCCGCGCCGGGCGGTAGCCTTTTTGCCAGTGATAGGCCGACACAAACAGCATGCTCAAGCCGGCCAGGGCGACCAGCGCATAGGTGATGATGTTCAGTGGCAGGGTGTTGACGAACAACAGCAGCAGGCCACACAGCACGATGAACAGGATGTCGGCCATCAACAGCTTGTTCAGCGGATGAGGGCCCAGGGGCATGAAGAAGCGGTAGGCGAACATCAACCCGCACGGTGCGGTGAGCAACAAGGCCAGGTAGGCGCCTGGGGTTTGCACGGCGTGCCAGTTCGGCAGCCATGGGCCTACCAGGTTGAGCAGCAGCGCCAGGCTGAGCATCAACAGCACTTCGCACGCCGCCAGCCACAGGCTGCTGCGCGAGCGGTGATAGGCGAAGCGTGTGAGGTTGTGCAGGATCAACATCAACAGGACGCCAAACAGCAGCCCGTAGATCAGCGTTTGGTTCTGGTCGGCAGCGGCCAGTACGGCGGGCTCCAGGGTGATGTAGGGCCGCAGTTCGTGCTCCGAGACCAGGCGCAGGTAGACCTCGAGGGGCCTTTGGCTCTGGGGCATCGGTAACATGAAGTCGCTGCTGGGCAGCGGGCGTTCCGCCTGGGGCTGGCGGGTGCCGGTGCTTTGCTGTTCCACCAGGGTGTCGCCGTCGAGCACGTAGAGGCTCAGGTGGGACAGGTCCGGGGCGAACACCCGCAGCACTTGCTCGTGCTTGCCAGGTTGCAGTTTGAAACGTACCCACAACGCGCCGTCCGGTTCCGCGGCGGTAATGCGGTCCAGTTCGATGGGGCTGAATTGGTTGGTGTAGCGGGCGGAACGGATGTCGCTCAGTTGCAGGTCGGCCTGTTCATCAAGCAATACTGCCCAACCACTGCCTTGTGCGGCGGCCTGGGCCGGGAACAAGCAGAGCAGTGTCAGCAGACTGACTGTGAAACCTATGGCGATCCTGAGCCAGCGCACGGCGAAATCCCTTCGTAGGTTGATGCACGGGTTAACTATGCGCGGGGCGACATGTGTACGGCAAGGGCCAGAGGCCCTTGCCTAACCGAACGGATAGCTACTCAAGTGTAGCTGTTCAGCTGTTCTCGCCACGTTCACGGGCAATGGCGCGGTAGCCGATGTCCTTGCGGTAGAAGCAGCCGTTCCAATCGATGGCTGCGGCCAGTTTGTACGCCTGTTGCTGCGCGGCGTCGACACTGGCGCCCATCGCGGTGGCGCACAACACGCGGCCACCGGCGGTCACCACTTGGCCATCCTTGAGCGCGGTGCCCGCATGGAACACCTTGCCTTCCAGCTTAGCAGCCGCGTCCAGGCCTTCAATTACATCGCCCTTGGCGTAGTCGGCCGGGTAACCGCCGGCGGCCAGCACGATGCCGACGCTCGGACGTGGGTCCCACTGCGCTTCGACCTTGTCCAGCGCCTGGGCGAGAGCGGCTTCCACCAGCAGCACCAGGCTCGATTGCAGGCGCAGCATTACCGGTTGGGTTTCCGGGTCGCCGAAGCGGCAGTTGAACTCGATGACTTTCGGGTTGCCAGCCTTGTCGATCATCAGGCCGGCGTACAGGAAACCGGTGTACACATTGCCTTCGTCGGCCATGCCGCGCACGGTTGGCCAGATCACCAGGTCCATCACGCGCTTGTGCACGTCGCTGGTCACGACTGGGGCAGGGGAGTAGGCACCCATGCCGCCGGTGTTCGGGCCGGTGTCGCCGTCGCCGACGCGTTTGTGGTCCTGGCTGGTGGCCATCGGCAGCACGTTCTTGCCGTCGACCATCACGATGAAGCTGGCTTCTTCGCCGTCGAGGAATTCCTCGATCACCACGCGCGAACCCGCATCGCCAAAGGCGTTGCCGGCGAGCATGTCGCGTACGGCGTCCTCGGCTTCCTGCAGGGTCATGGCGACGATCACGCCTTTACCGGCCGCCAGGCCGTCGGCCTTGATCACGATCGGCGCACCTTTTTCACGCAGGTAAGCCAGGGCCGGCTCGATCTCGGTGAAGTTCTGGTAGTCGGCAGTCGGGATCTTGTGACGCGCCAGGAAGTCCTTGGTGAACGCCTTGGAGCCTTCCAGTTGGGCAGCGCCTGCGGTCGGGCCGAAGCAGTCCAGGCCACGGCTGCGGAACAGGTCCACGACGCCGGCAACCAACGGGACTTCCGGACCAACGATGGTCAGGGAGACGTTTTTCTCGGCAAAGTCAGCCAGTTGTTCGAGGGCCAGGACGTCGATGGCGACGTTTTCGCACTTGGCTTCAATGGCGGTGCCGGCGTTGCCCGGGGCAACGAATACTTTCTGGACGCGTGGGTCCTGGGCAACTTTCCAGGCCAGGGCGTGTTCACGGCCACCGCTGCCAATGATCAAAACATTCATTTCAAAAACCTCAAATTCTGTAGGCGCTGCAGGAGCGCTTTTAAATGTGGGAGCGGGCTTGCTCGCGAATGCGGTGGGTCAGTGTTGAATGTGCCGACTGACACACCGCATTCGCGAGCAAGCCCGCTCCCACACAAGCCCGCTCTCACATCTCTATCGAGTTAGATCAGTGACGGAAGTGGCGCATGCCGGTGAAGACCATGGCGATGCCGGCTTCATCTGCAGCAGCAATCACTTCTGCGTCGCGCATCGAGCCGCCTGGCTGGATCACGGCGGTCACGCCGGCTTTTGCCGCATTGTCCAGGCCGTCGCGGAACGGGAAGAACGCATCGGAGGCCATGACCGAACCCACCACCTGCAAGCCGGCGTGCTCGGCTTTGATCGCGGCGATACGCGCCGAGTTCACGCGGCTCATCTGGCCCGCGCCGACACCGATGGTCTGGCGGTTCTTGGCGTAGACGATGGCATTGGATTTAACGTATTTGGCCACTTTCCAGGCGAAGATCAGGTCGTTGATCTCTTGCTCGGTCGGGGCGCGCTTGGTCACGACTTTCAGGTCTTGGCTGCCGATCATGCCGATGTCGCGGCTCTGTACCAGCAGGCCGCCGTTCACGCGTTTGTAGTCCCAGGCCGCAGCGCGGTCAGCCGACCACTCACCACAGGCCAGCAGGCGCACGTTGGCTTTGGCGGCCACAACGGCACGGGCCTCTTCGCTCACGCTTGGGGCGATGATCACTTCAACGAACTGACGGTCGACGATCGCTTTGGCGGTCTCGGCGTCCAGCTCACGGTTGAACGCGATGATGCCGCCGAAGGCCGATTCGGTGTCGGTGGCGTAGGCCAGTTCGTAGGCCTGGCGGATACCGCCTTCGGCGTCCGGGCTCACGGCCACGCCGCATGGGTTGGCGTGCTTGACGATCACGCAGGCTGGCTTGACGAAGCTCTTCACGCATTCCAGCGCGGCGTCGGTGTCGGCCACGTTGTTGTAGGACAGCTCTTTGCCTTGCAGTTGGGTCGCGGTGGCGATGCCCACTTCGGCGGGCTTGGCCTCAACGTAGAACGCCGCGCTCTGGTGCGGGTTCTCGCCGTAGCGCATTTCCTGGGCCTTGATGAACTGGCTGTTGAAGGTACGCGGGAACTGGCTGCGGCCTTCGGTCGACAGGGTTTCAGCGGCTTGGTTAACCGTGCCCATGTAGTTGGCGATCATGCCGTCGTAGGCCGCGGTGTGTTCGAACGCCTTGAGCATCAGGTCGAAACGCTGGGCGTAGGTCAGGCCGCCGGCTTTCAGGCTTTCCAGCACGTTGGCGTAGTCGCTGGCGTTGACCACGATGGCCACATCTTTGTGGTTCTTGGCTGCCGAGCGAACCATGGTCGGGCCGCCGATATCGATGTTCTCGATGGCCGTCGGCAGGTCGCAGCCTGGCTTGTTGATGGTGGCTTCGAATGGGTACAGGTTAACGGCCACCAGGTCGATCGGCTTGATGCCGTGCTCGGCCATGATGGCGTCGTCGGTGCCACGACGGCCAAGGATGCCGCCGTGGATTTTCGGGTGCAGGGTCTTGACCCGACCGTCCATCATTTCTGCGAAACCGGTGTAGTCCGCCACTTCTACTGCGGCCACGCCATTGTCCTGCAGCAGTTTGAAGGTCCCGCCTGTGGAGAGGATTTCCACGCCAAGGGCTTCCAGCTCCCGGGCAAATTCGAGGATGCCGGTCTTGTCGGAAACGCTGATCAAGGCGCGGCGGATCGGCAGGCGGGTAGTCTGGTCGGTCATTTCAATTTCCATCAAAAGCAAAGGAGTCAGCAAAAAAGGCGACCGTTTTTTACGCGGGCGCCTTTCTGGTTTGATTGAATGCTTACAGCAAATCGTATTGTTTGAGCTTTTTGCGCAAGGTGCCACGGTTGAGGCCCAGCAGCTCACTGGCTTTGGTCTGGTTGCCCTTGACGTAGTTCATCACGCTTTCGAGCAGCGGCGCCTCGACTTCGGAGAGCACCAGGTTGTACACGTCCGTGACGGAAGCGCCCTCAAGGTGGGCGAAATAATTGTGCAGCGCCTTCTCGACACTCCCGCGAAGGGTCTGGCCTTCTTCGCTCGGCGTGTTGAGGTGCTGTTTCAAATTGACGTTGTCGCTCACGGGTGTTGTTCCACTCACTAAAGTCTCGGTCATCATCGTCATGCGGCCACCCCCTCTCCGTCCCCTGTCCCCAGGCTCTTGTAACGTTCGCTGAAGAACTCACGAACGTTGGCGCACTGTGCTTCCGTATCATCCAAACGATTGAAGTGGGCGCGAAACTCCCTGGCGCCCGGCAGGGTTGCGAGATACCAGCCGACATGCTTGCGAGCAATGCGTACTCCCATCACGTCCCCATAGAAGGCGTGCAGGGCGGCCAGATGCTCTAGCAGAATACGTTCCACCTCGATCAGCCCCGGTGCCGGCAAGACGTCGCCGGTACGCAGAAAATGCTCGATCTCACGGAAAATCCACGGCCGCCCCTGGGCGGCCCGGCCTATCAACAAACCATCGGCACCGGTTGCGTCGAGTACGCGCCGGGCTTTTTCGGCTGAGTCGATATCGCCATTGGCAAAGACCGGCATCGACACCGCCTGCTTGATCGCGGCGATGGTGTCGTACTCGGCTTCACCGGTGTAAAGGTCGGCGCGGGTGCGGCCATGCACTGCCAGCGCTGTAATTCCTGCCTGTTCGGCGATCTTCGCCACCGTCAGGCCGTTCTTGTTGTCCCGGTCCCAGCCGGTACGGATCTTCAGGGTGACCGGTACATCGACTGCGGCGACAACGGCCTGCAGGATCTCGGCAACCAACTGCTCATCTTTCAACAGGGCGGAACCGGCGGCCTTGTTGCAGACCTTCTTGGCCGGGCAGCCCATGTTGATATCGATGATCTGTGCGCCCAGCTCCACGTTGGCCCGGGCCGCATCCGCCAGCATCTGTGCATCACCACCGGCGATCTGCACCGAGCGGGGCTCGGGATCACCTTCGTGGATCATGCGCATGCGCGATTTGCGGGTGTTCCACAGGCTCATGTCGCTGGTGACCATTTCCGAGACTACAAGACCTGCGCCCAAACGCTTGCACAGCTGACGAAAGGGCTGGTCGGTGACACCCGCCATCGGGGCGAGGATCAAGCCGTTTTGCAATGTGTATGGGCCGATGCGTACCGCCGACATAGGACTTCCCTGTTGTGGGGCCGGATCATTAGAGTTCGAAAAAGGGTTGGCATGATACCCGCTCTCGATGACTGGATAAAGGCTGAATTGGATAAAATCTGAACAGTTATTTCTTTATCGCCGTCGGTTTGGTCGAGCGCGGCAAAGTCAAGATGCCGCCGTCAAACCTTCGTGCATGAACCGGTTCACTCGGGCGAGTGGAAGCTCAGGCTGTAATTCACGGCTTTGTTGCCTGGATCCAGGATATCGAGGGAGATGTGGATCGGTGTCTGCGATGGCATTTCGCTCACGCCGGCCAGTTCACCGTTGAGGTATTCGGCAGGCTTGAAGCGACGACTGGCAATCAGGTTGCCGTTCAGGTCGGCAAAGCGCAGCTCCAGCAGCGGGAACGGCTGGGAGAACGTGGCGCGGTTATAGATGATGGCGTCCACTACCAGCGCCCCGGCAAAGTCGGGGTGGCTGCGCACCACCAGGTTGCTGCTCTTGATATGGGCAATGTCCACCCGTGACGGCACCGTACAGCCCACTTTCGGGCACAGTTCCTGGAACCACGGGCGATAGGCGTCCTGGCGAGCCAGGTCGTCGAATTGATAGGCAATGTACTGGCCAGCGAGGCCGCCAGCAGCGATCAGCACCAGCAGCAGCCAGATCAGGCGGCGGCCCCAGCCCGACGGGCGTTTTTGCGCGTACAGGTGCAGGGGGTCGTCTTCGAGGTCCTGCAGCACATCGTCGTGAGCACTGGCGGGGCTGCGTGCCCGCTGCTTGCGACGGGGCTGGGGGTGCTCTTCGGGATCGGCGTCGTCCTCGTCGTGGGCGATGGGGCTGAAGGGCGGGTCGATGTCTTCGTCATCCACGGTTGAGCGCAGGGTAGGCTCATCGTCGAGGTCATCGATGTGCAGCGACATGGACGGTTCGGTGCGCTGCTTGGCCGCAGGTGCCTTGGCCGGTTCAGGTTCGAGCGCGGGGGGGGCGGCGCGCTCTTCGGGCGGTTCGCTGAACAGGCTGGCAGCCCATTTCTCTTCTTCGGCCTTGACCGAGTCGCGGCTGGCGCTGAGGGGTTCTTCCTTTTGCCGACGATCGGCGCCCGGCTGACGCCGGTCTGCGCCAACGGGCAGGGTGTGCTGAATCTCGCGGCGTTCCAGCTTGGCCAGTTCTTCGTCCAGGTCCAGGTTGTCCAGGTCCAGCTCTTCGGCCGTCCACTGCTTCTGGCTGATGGCTCGCGGTGCCTGCGGGGCAGGCTCAGGCGCGATCTCGGGAACAGGTGCGGCGTCAACCGGCTTTGGTGTTTCCGGGGTCGATGTGCCGGCGCGCTGTTCCAGCAACTGGCGAACCGCGTTGAACACTTGCAGGCACGAGCCGCAGCGCACCACGCCACGGGCCACGCTCAACTGGGCGTGGCTGACGCGAAAGCGGGTCTGGCAATGCGGGCACTGGGTGACGAAACTGTCGGTCATGCGGCCATCCGATTCAGGCAAGCGCTCATTCTAGCGCCGACGACCGCTGATGCGTACCCAGCCATCACGGTTGGCGATCGGGTCCAGCTCGAAATCCTTGGCGTAGGCCGCGGCGACGTCTTCGCCTTGCTCGGCAAGGATGCCTGACAGTGCCAGGCGCCCGCCCGGCTTGACCAGGCTCGACAGTTGCGGGGCCAGGGACACCAGCGGGCCGGCGAGGATGTTGGCCACCAGCACGTCGGCCTGCACCTGCGGCAATTGCTCCGGCAGGTACAGCGGGAATTTGCCTTCAGGGATGTGGTTGCGCCCGGCGTTATCGCGGGAGGCTTCCAGGGCCTGCACGTCGATGTCGGTGCCGACCGCCTCTTTGGCGCCCAGCAACAACGCGGCAATCGCGAGAATCCCCGAACCGCAGCCGAAGTCCAGCACGTGGCTGTCGGTCAGGTCCTGGCCGTCCAGCCACTCCAGGCACAATGCGGTGGTGGGGTGAGTGCCGGTGCCGAACGCCAGGCCCGGGTCCAGCAGCAGGTTGACGGCATCCGGTTCCGGCGCAGCGTGCCAGCTCGGTACGATCCACAGGCGCTGGCCGAAACGCATGGGCTGGAAGTTGTCCATCCAGCTGCGTTCCCAATCCTGGTCTTCGATGACTTCGCTGTGATGCTCGGGCAATGGGCCGCCGGTCAGCAGTTCCATATGGGCCAGAACGCTGGCGGCATCGGTGCCGTCCTCGAACAGGGCCAGCAAATGGGTGTGGGACCACAGCGGGGTGGTGTTGAGTTCCGGCTCGAAGATCGGCTGGTCTTCGGCGTCCATGAAGGTTACCGATACAGCGCCGACTTCGAGGAAAGCGTCTTCATAGGTTTCGGCTTGTTCTGGGCTGATGGCGAGACGGACTTGCAGCCAAGGCATGGCGGGCACCTTTGAAAAAATTGAATGTGCAGCGCAGTGGGGCTGCGAAAGGGCGCAAGTTTACGCGAGAGCATGATGCTGTGGCGAGCAAGGCTTTTGTAGTGAGCGGGCTTGTCGAAACGTCGCACCGCCCGCGCTGGGTGGCGAAGCCGCCCCAAAACCGGCCAACGCGGTTCAACTGGATCAATGCGTTGCCTGGATTGGGGCGGCTTCGCCACCCAGCGCGGGGCAAGCCCGCTCACTACAGGTGAAACAACAAAGCCGCCCGGAGGCGGCTTTGTTGTTTCAGAGCACTTACTGGTTAGCCAGTTTGTGTTCCAGGTAGTGAATGTTCACACCACCTTCGCAGAAGCCTTCATCGCGGACCAGGTCCCGGTGCAGCGGGATGTTGGTCTTGATGCCGTCGACCACGATTTCGTCCAGGGCGTTACGCATACGGGCCATGGCCTCGTCGCGGGTGGCGCCCCAGGTGATCAGCTTGCCGATCAGCGAGTCGTAGTTGGACGGAACCTTGTAGCCGCTGTACAGGTGAGAGTCCACACGTACGCCGTTGCCGCCGGGCGCGTGGAAGTGCTTGACCAGGCCAGGGCTTGGGATAAAGGTTTTCGGGTCTTCGGCGTTGATCCGGCACTCCAGGGAGTGGCCGTGGATCTTCACGTCGTCCTGGGTGAAGGACAGCGGGTTGCCAGCGGCAATGCTCAGCATCTCCTTGACGATGTCGATACCCGTGACCATCTCCGAAACCGGGTGCTCTACCTGCACGCGAGTGTTCATCTCGATGAAGTAGAAGCGGCCGTTCTCGTAGAGGAACTCAAAGGTACCGGCGCCGCGGTAGTTGATGTCGATGCACGCCTTGACGCAGCGAGCCAACACTTCTTCGCGGGCTTTTTCGTCCAAACCTGGTGCCGGGGCTTCCTCCAGTACCTTCTGGTGGCGACGTTGCAGCGAGCAATCGCGGTCACCCAGGTGAATGGCGTGGCCCTGGCCGTCGGACAGTACCTGCACTTCCACGTGACGTGGGTTGGTCAGGTATTTTTCCAGGTAGACCATCGGGTTGTTGAACCAGGCGCCTGCTTCAGAGCGGGTCTGCTTGGCGGCTTCGATCAGGTCTTCTTCCTTGTGCACCACGCGCATGCCGCGACCACCACCGCCACCGGCGGCCTTGATGATCACCGGGTAACCCACTTCGCGACCAATGCGCAGAGCGGTTTCCTCGTCTTCAGGCAGTGGGCCGTCGGAACCAGGAACGGTTGGCACGCCGGCCGCGATCATGGCTTCCTTGGCGGAGACCTTGTCGCCCATCAGGCGAATGGTCTCGGCTTTGGGGCCGATGAACGTGAAGCCGGATTTTTCCACCTGGTCGACGAAGTCGGCGTTTTCCGCGAGGAAACCGTAGCCTGGGTGGATAGCGGTAGCGCCGGTCACTTCTGCTGCGGCGATGATGCTTGGGACTTTCAGGTACGAGTTCGTGGCCAGTGGCGGGCCGATGCAGATGCTTTCGTCCGCCAGTTTCACGTGCATCAGTTCCGAGTCGGCCGTCGAGTAAACAGCGACGGTCTTGATGCCTTGTTCCTTACAGGCGCGCAGGATTCGCAGGGCGATCTCACCGCGGTTGGCGATCAGGACTTTTTCCAGTTTCTTCGCAGGTTTCAACATCGAAGGCACTCCGCGGTTCAAACGATGGTGAACAGCGGCTGGTCGTACTCAACCGGCTGACCGTTTTCTACCAGGATGGATTCGATGACGCCGGCTTTTTCAGCAGTGATGTGGTTCATCATCTTCATCGCTTCAACGATGCAGATGGTGTCGCCCACTTTCACGGTTGCGCCGACTTCAACGAAGGCTGGCGAGGTCGGGGCCGGGGTGCGGTAGAAGGTACCGACCATTGGCGACTTGACCACGAAACCGTTCAGCGCAGGCGCGGCCGGGGCGGCAGGTGCAGCGGCGGCAGCAGGCGCGGCGGCCGGAGCAGCAGCGGCTGGCGCCGGTGCTTGCATTTGCGGTGCGTAGAACTGTTGAGCCGGGGTCTTGCTGTGACGGCTGATCCGTACGGACTCTTCGCCTTCCTTGATTTCCAGCTCGTCGATACCGGATTCTTCCAGCAGTTCGATCAGTTTCTTAACTTTACGGATATCCATGAATCATCAACTCCCAAGGGTCGGTCAGGGGCGCTTGGCCGGTTGTTCAAGTTGTTCCAGGGCGGCCTCCAGGGCCAGTCGGTAACCGCTGGCGCCAAGGCCGCAGATCACACCTACCGCAACGTCGGAGAAGTAGGAGTGATGGCGGAAAGCTTCGCGTTTGTGCACGTTCGACAAATGCACTTCGATGAATGGGATGCTCACCGCCAGCAGCGCGTCACGTAATGCAACACTTGTATGCGTAAAAGCGGCGGGATTGATCAGGATAAAGTCCACGCCTTCGCCACGCGCAGCATGGATGCGATCAATCAATTCGTACTCGGCATTGCTTTGCAGGTAGAGCAGATGGTGGCCGGCTTCACGGGCCCTGCGTTCCAGATCGAGGTTGATCTGTTCCAGGGTGACTGCCCCGTAGACGCCCGGTTCACGGGTGCCGAGCAGGTTCAGGTTGGGTCCGTGTAGAACCAGAAAGGTCGCCATCGGCTGTTCCTTGTTATTGATGTGGGTACGGCAGAACCCGGCGACTATGCCGCAAAGCCTTTGTGACTGTCCAGTTCTATGCAGTAGGCAGCACGATTAGCGAGGATAGCGCGAAATTTGTGACTGTGGCCTCGTATCCGGTCATTGGAAACACGGTGGTGAGGTAGACGCAGATCAATGTGGGAGCTGGCTTGCCTGCGATAGCGGTCTGTCAGCGCCGGATAGGTTGCCTGACCCACCGCTATCGCAGGCAAGCCAGCTCCCACAGGTTGATCTCTATTTGATTCGGGATCGCGTCACACGCGAAAGGCTTTCACCGCCGTGTTGAGATGCCCACCCAACACCAGCAAATGCTCACCCTGGCTACGCCCTTGCCCGATACGCAGCAGGTTGTCCTCACCCAACTGGTGAATGCGCTCACTGTTGTCACGGATCTCGCTGACGGCACCACTCTGCTGCGCGGTCACATCGGCGATGCGCACGGCGGTTTCAGAGATGGTCTGGATCGCGCCGACGATTTCATCCAGCGCGCCGTCGGCCGCCTGGGCCTGCTGGGCCGTGGCTTCGGCGTGTTCAACCTGGGCGCGCATGCCTTCCACCGATTGGTGGGCGGCGCTTTGCAGGCCGGCGATCAGGGTCTGGATTTCGGCGGTGGCGCCAGCGGTACGCTGGGCCAGGGAACGCACTTCGTCGGCCACCACGGCGAAACCACGGCCGGCCTCACCGGCGCGTGCGGCTTCGATGGCGGCGTTGAGGGCCAGCAGGTTGGTCTGGTCGGCAATCGAGCGGATCACCGTCAGCACACCGCCGATGGTGGCGGATTCTTCAGCCAGTTTCTCGATCATCTGCGCATTTTGCTGCACTTCACCCACCAGGGCATGCAACCCGGTCAGGCTCAGGCCGATGACGCGCTGGCCTTGTTCCACCGCCTGGCCGGCGCTGCGGCTGGCATCGGCTGCCTGGCTGGCATCCCCGGCCACCTGTTGGATGGTCGCTTCCAGTTCCCCTAGGGAATCACGGATCTGTGCTGTGTCCCCGGCCTGGCGTTCGGCACCGTCATGCAGGCCGCTGCTCAGTTCGGCCAGTGCGTGGCTGCTGCCGGCGACTTCTTCGGCATTGCCGCGAATGGTGCCCACCAGGTCCACCAGGTAGGCACGCAAGCGGTTAAGCGACGCTTCGATATCGTGCAGTTCGCGATTGGTCTTGCCCAGGGCGATTGGCTGGCTGAAGTCGCCTTCGGCCCAGGTCGACAGGGCTGGGGCCAGGTTAGTCAGCACGCGGGCCAGGCGGCGTTGCAGGGTGTCGATCAACAGTGCGATCAGCAGGATCAGGCCGATCATCACACCCTGCATCAGGCGCACTTCGCCCTGGATCTTGCCGTGTTGGGCACGCACCACGGGCTCCAGGCCGGCAATGGCTTCCTGCACGGCCTTGATTTTCAGGTGCGTGGCGGTGGCCAGGTCAGCCCGTTGCTGGATCTGGTCGCGGGTGCGCTTGAGTTCGGCGGGGTAGCGGGTCAACAGGCTGTTGAGTTCACGCTTGAGGTCGACGCCGGTGTCTTGGGCGACGGTTTTTTCGCTGTTTTCCAGGCCCATCATGGCCGAGAAATCATCGCTGCTTGATTCGGCGGCGGCGGTCACCCCCAGCAGCGGTAGCTGCGCCAGCAGGTCGGCCTGGGCACGGATGCTGGTGATCTCGCGTTCCACGTCATCGGCCAGTTCGGCACGCCCGCTGCTCACCAGCTTGTCGCGGGCCAGGGACAACTTGCCCACATGCTGGGAGGCCGCCAACAGCGGCGGCAGATAGCGCGCCGCTTCAGGTGTATTCACGCCGATGGCGTACTGGCTCAGTTGCTCCAGGTTCGCCCCCAGTTCACGTTCGGCCTGCAACAACAAGGCTTGCGGGTCGCCCGCCAGCTTGCCGGCGGCCAGCAGGTCGGTTTTGCTGAAGCCATCGAGGTCCACCAGGCTAGGGCGCAGGCTTTGCGCCAGGTCGGCCGGCAAATCGTCCAGGTGCTGCAACAGGTTTTCCAGGCTTTGACTGGCACTGCTCAAGCGCAGGGCGTCACCGCTGGCCAGGTAGTCGTCGATGTTGCGCGCGGCGTGATTCTGAAAATTCTGGGACAGGCCCAGGTAGCGTTCCATCAGCAGGTACGGCCGCTCCAGCGCCCGTTGCGACCACCAGAGTGTCGCCCCAAGTGCCAGGCACACGGCCACTAGAAGGAGGGTATTGAGATTGGTCAGCAGCTTCAGGCGCATGCGTGGTTTCAACCGACAGCAAAAGATAAGTGCCTGAAGTTATTGCGTTTTCATTACAAGGTTATGACGGAATCAGTGGATTCCGGTGAAAAGGTGGCACTTTGCTTTGATGTGCGCGCAGCTTGCACGCGGTTACGTCCGGCATCCTTGGCGCGGTACAGCGCCTCGTCGGCCTGGGCCGCCATCATCAGGCTGTCGGAGCCGTCGCACAGCTCCACCAGGCCTGCACTGAAGGTGCACCACAAATCCTGCGGCTGGGCGGGGTAGTGGATTTCGGCAAAGCGCCCGCGAATTTCATCCAGCACCTTGCAGGCCGATTCCAGGTCGGTGTCGGGCATCACGATGGCGAACTCCTCACCGCCGTAGCGCCCGATATAGTCGGTCTTGCGCAAACGCTGCTTGAGAAACAGCGCCAGGCTCTTGATCACGCGGTCGCCCATGGGGTGGCCGTGGCTGTCGTTGACCCGCTTGAAGTGGTCGATGTCGAGCATGGCAAAGCTCAGCGGCTTATTCTCGCGGCGTGCGCGGAAGCTGCAGTCTTCGAGCAATTGCAGGATATGGGTATGGTTGTACAAGCCCGTCAGGCTGTCGCGCACCATCCGTGCTTTCAGGTTGCGCGCACGGGCGGCGCGGTTGCGCACGGTGGTGATCAGGTGGCGCGGCTTGATCGGCTTGGTGAGGAAGTCGTCGCCGCCTTCGCTCATGGCGTCCAGTTGCTTGTCCAGGTCGTCCTCGGCCGACAGGTAGATGATCGGCACGCTGACATAACGGTCATTGTGGCGGATCACCTTGGCCAGTTCGGTGCCGGTACAGGCGGGCATATACATGTCGAGGATGATCAGGTCGGGCTGGAAGTCCGCCAGCTCGGCCATGGCCTGGATCGGCTCGATCAAGGTGCGGGTGACAATGCCGGCGCTGTTGAGCAGGCGCTCGGTGTGCAATGCCTGGGCCCGGGAGTCGTCGATGATCAGTACTTTGTAGGGTTCGTACTGGGCGACGCAGGTCAGCACTTCGATTTTTTCCAGCAGGCTTGAGGCTTCCAGCGTGCCGGTGAGGAACTCCTGTCCCCCGGCGCGCACGGCGGCCAGGCGGGTTGGGGTGTCGGTTTCGTGCAGGCTGAAGAACAGCAGCGGCAGCTTCTGCTCCAGGCCTTCCTGAGCTTCGGCGGCCAGTGTGAGGCCCAGGCCGGCGCCGCAGAAGTCCACGTCCATGACAATCGCCGAAGGCAGGCGCTCGGCCATGGACGCGCGGAACGCCGCCACGCTGTCCAGGGAATGGGCGCTCATGCCAAAGAATTCCAGTTGCTTGGCCAGGCGCTCGGCGCGGTCGTGATCGGCCAGCATCACGTAGATCGGTTTGCGCATCGGCGGCAGGAAGGTCTGTTCCAGCTGGTCGCCCTGGCGCAGGCCGGTGCGGGACAGGCGCTGCATCAAGCGGTTGAGTTCGGTGATCAACTGGCTGCTCAGGCGGCCGCGGTTTTCATCCACCGCCTTGAGGGACTCGCCAATATGCCGCGCCAACTGGCCGTGTTCCGGTTGTTCGAAGCGCTCGGCAAAGCGCAGCAGGCGCAGGTTGGCTTCGCTGAGTTCGGACAGGTCTGCGCTCGACCATTCACTGCGTTGCAGGCGCTGCCAGATCTCAAGAATTTGACGTGCCTGATGAATTACCCGCTGGGCAAAATGGTGCTTGAGACGCTCACGGCTGGGGTCTTCTGGCTCGGTCATATCCTGACTACTAGTTAGGGTGCATGCTGAGGTCGACTGATGGCTCTATGCTAGCACCTCTTTTCTGTTACATGAGTGTCATACGTCAATTAAGTACGTGTCTGTGTGATTCAGTTTTTGACCTCATGGTCGCGCTGCGTAAAAAGCGTGCATCCTTTATAGTCGAACCTCTTCCCCATGCCACTTTCGTTTAAAACCGCCGCACCGATGGGCACGATGGGGTAGGGTTGTGGTCCGAGTGTGTGAACGCACCCGGACCATTGACGTGCATGAACTCAAGTGATTGAAAGGATATCGCCATGCTGGACTGGAAAAACCGCGAAGGCACTGCCAAAGGCCCCGCCCCCGAGCCCAAGTCGGCCAACCGCAGCTATTTTCGCAACCTGCTGATGAGCAAGGCCTTGCTCAGTGTGTTGGGTTTGTACCTGTTGGTGACCGGCGCCCTGGGTTGGTACTGGAGCGAAGAACCGGCGCTGTTCCCGGTCCAGCAGAACGCCCAGCTGGCCGCCGAGAAGGACGGTAAGCAGATGGTGGTGGGTTTCACCACCGTCGAAACCCTCAAGACCGTGGTCGGCACCTTGCTGAACAAACCCGGTGGCTACATTTCCAACGACCGTTTCCCGCCGGGCCTGTGGATGGACAACATGCCAAGCTGGGAATACGGGGTGCTGGTGCAGGTGCGCGACCTGACCCGCGCCCTGCGCAAAGACTTCGCCCGTTCGCAGTCGCAGTCGGCTGAAGACGCTGACCTGGCGAAGGCCGAGCCGCGTTTCAACTTCGACAACAAGAGCTGGGTGCTGCCATCCAGCGAGTCGGAATACCAGGAAGGCATCAACTCCCTGAGCCGCTACGAAGCGCGTTTGTCGGACCCGAACCAGAAGGGCGCATTGTTCTATGCGCGTGCCGACAACCTGAACAACTGGCTGGGTGATGTCGCCACGCGCCTGGGTTCGCTGTCGCAACGCCTGTCGGCCAGCGTGGGCCGCGTCAAGTTGAACACGGCGCTGAAAACCGAGGCCCTGGCCCCGGGTGAAGTGCCGCAGGTCGATGAAGAAGTGGTCGAAACCCCATGGATGCAGATCGACAACGTGTTCTACGAGGCCCGTGGCCAGGCGTGGGCCTTGTCTCACTTGCTGCGTGCCATTGAAGTGGACTTTGCCGATGTACTGGCCAAGAAAAACGCCACCGTCAGCGTGCGCCAGATCATTCGTGAGCTGGAAGCCTCGCAGGAGCCGGTGTGGAGCCCCATGATTCTTAACGGCAGTGGTTTCGGCGTGCTGGCGAACCACTCGCTGGTCATGGCTAACTACATTTCCCGGGCCAACGCGGCAGTGATCGATTTGCGTCAGCTCCTCAACCAGGGTTGATGATGGACGCCACTCAAAAAGAGGCCGCGCACCGTGCAGCCTCCGATGCTGAACTGATCTGCTGGGTCGACGAGCAGGACCACCTGCTCGGTGCCCTGGTTCGCGCCGACCTGCGCCAGCGCGGCCTGATCGGCCGTTGCACCTTTATCTTCCTGTTCAATTCAGCCGGTGAGCTGTGTGTGCATCGGCGCACCCTGAGCAAAGCCATGTACCCCGGGTTCTGGGACACGGCGGCGGGCGGGATGGTGGCGGCCGGCGAGAGCTACGCCGATTCGGCAGCCCGTGAGCTTGAAGAAGAGCTGGGCGTCGGCGGGGTGGTGTTGACCGAGCACGACCATTTCTATTTTGAGGATGGCGACAGCCGGCTGTGGTGCAAATCCTACTCGGCGGTCTGGGATGGCCCCCTGCGCCTGCAGCCCGAAGAAGTCATGGAAGCGCGCTTTCTACCCCTTGAAATTGTCCTGCAGGAGGCCGAACACAAGCCTTATTGCCCGGACGCTCAAGAGGGGTTGCGGCGTTATCTGGCTTCACGTCGCTAAAGTTGCATAAATTGGCGCCATTTGGCTCTTAGCAACTGGGCTTTTTGCCGTTACACTGCGCGACTTTTCACCCGAACCACCCAGCGCCACCCCGTAATAACTGTGGGAGCCGGGTGGTACGGTAGCGCTGCCCCTGCCTGAGTGGGGCTTCGCGGTCGGTCGCCTCTTCGCAGGGGCCGATCAGTCTTTGTCCTCCCAAGAGGATTGCCGGTGGCCAAAAAAGCCGCATCCTTCGCCGCCCTTGGTGGCCTGGTATTTTCCACCGACGCAGGTCGACACTGCCCGGACTGTCGTCAGCCCGTGGATTCGTGTACCTGTAAACAGACCCTGATCCCCCAAGGCGACGGTATTGCCCGCGTGCGACGCGAGAGCAAGGGCCGTGGCGGCAAGACGGTGACCACCATCACCGGCGTGCCGCTGGCCGAGGATGCCCTGAAAGAACTGGCCACGTCGCTGAAAAAGCGCTGTGGCACCGGTGGTGCGTTGAAAGACGGCGTCATCGAGATCCAGGGCGATCACGTCGAGTTGCTGTTGGCCGAGCTGATCAAGCTCGGGTACAAGGCCAAGAAGTCCGGCGGCTGAAAGCCTCTTCCCGACCTGTGTCTAAACTCTGTCCTGCGTGTGGGGTCCTACCTTCCACGCAGGCAAATCGTCATTTTCATTCTTTAGACTGCGCCAGCCTCAGAGAGGGGCGGTGCCTTCGACTTCATTTATAGGGGACTTCGATGTCCGTACGACGCACACGCAAAGACGATGGCAGCCAATGGACAGTTGCGGACAGCCGCAGTGTTTACGGGATTCGCCATTGGGGGGCCGGGTATTTCGCGATCAATGATGCCGGTCGCGTTGAAGTCCGTCCGAACGGCCCGAACAGCACGCCCGTCGACCTGTACGAGCAAGTCGACGAGCTGCGCAAGAGCGGCCTGTCGTTGCCGCTGCTGGTGCGCTTCCCCGACATCCTGCAAGACCGTGTACGCCAGCTGACCGGCGCCTTCGATGCGAACATCGAGCGCCTGGAATACCAGAGCAAGTACACCGCGCTGTACCCGATCAAGGTGAACCAGCAAGAAGCGGTGATCGAGAACATCATCGCTACCCAGAACGTTTCCATTGGCCTGGAAGCCGGCTCCAAGCCCGAGCTGCTGGCCGTGCTGGCCCTGGCGCCGAAGGGCGGCACCATCGTGTGCAACGGCTACAAGGACCGTGAGTTCATTCGCCTGGCGCTGATGGGCCAGAAGCTGGGCCACAACGTGTTCATCGTGATCGAGAAAGAATCCGAAGTCGGCCTGGTGATCGAAGAGGCGGCGAGCCTCAAGGTCAAGCCACAGGTGGGCCTGCGCGTGCGTTTGTCGTCGCTGGCGTCGAGCAAGTGGGCAGACACCGGTGGCGAGAAGTCCAAGTTCGGCCTGTCGGCGGCGCAACTGTTGTCCGTGGTCGAGCGCTTCCGCGCCGCAGGCCTGGACCAGGGCATTCGCCTGCTGCACTTCCACATGGGCTCGCAGATCGCCAACCTGGCGGACTACCAGCACGGGTTCAAGGAAGCCATCCGTTACTACGGGGAACTGCGCAACCTCGGCCTGCCGGTGGATCACATCGACGTCGGCGGCGGCCTGGGTGTGGACTACGACGGTACGCACTCGCGTAACGCCAGCTCCATCAACTACGACATGGACGACTACGCCGGCGTAGTCGTGGGTATGCTCAAGGAATTCTGCGACGCGCAGAGCCTGCCGCACCCGAACATCTTCTCCGAAAGCGGCCGTTCCCTGACCGCCCACCACGCCATGCTGGTGGTGCAAGTCACCGACGTCGAGAAACACAACGACGACGTGCCTGAAATCGAAAACAAGGAAGCCCTGCCGGAAACCGTGCAATGGCTGGTAGACCTGCTCGGCCCGACCGACATCGAGATGGTCACCGAAACCTACTGGCGCGCCACCCACTACATGAGCGACGTGGCCGCGCAGTACGCCGATGGCAAGCTGACCCTGGCGGAAAAAGCCCTGGCCGAACAGTGCTACTTCGCTGTGTGCCGCCGCCTGCACAACTCGTTGAAAGCCCGCCAGCGCTCGCACCGCCAGGTGCTGGACGAACTCAATGACAAGCTGGCCGACAAGTACATCTGCAACTTCTCGGTGTTCCAGAGCCTGCCGGACACCTGGGCCATCGGCCAGGTATTGCCGATCCTGCCGCTGCACCGCCTCGACGAAGAGCCACTGCGCCGTGCCGTACTGCAAGACCTGACCTGCGACTCCGACGGCAAGATCAAGCAGTACGTCGACGAGCAGTCCATCGAGACCAGCCTGCCGGTGCACGCGTTGAACGAAGGCGAGGACTACTTGCTGGGTATCTTCCTGGTAGGGGCTTACCAGGAAATTCTGGGCGACATGCACAACCTGTTTGGTGACACCGACTCGGTGAACATCTACCAGCGTGAAGATGGCTCGGTGTACAGCGCCGGGATCGAGACCCACGACACCATCGAAGACATGCTGCGCTACGTGCACTTGTCGCCGGAGGAGTTGATGACGCACTACCGTGACAAGTGTGCAAGCGCGAAGATCAGTGCCAGTGAGCGTACCCAGTTCCTCGACGCGCTGCGCCTGGGCCTGACCCGTTCGTCGTACCTGTCCTCATAATCTGAGCTGACATAAATCTAAATTGTGGGAGCTGGCAAGCCAGCTCCCACATTTGGATCTCCATCTTGGTAGTACCTTCTGTGTGAGGGTTGAAAGATGTCGAGCAAACGCCTGCAAGCATTCACCCTGGCACTCACCGCATTCCTTGCGGCCTGCTCCCCCATCAACGTGCTCAATGCACTCACCCCCTCCAGTACCTTCACCAAAACCTCCGCCATCGCCTACGGCGCTGATCCTCGGCAGACACTCGATATCTACCGACCCGTCCCGGCGATCTCCAATGCCCCGGTCGTGGTGTTTTTCTATGGCGGCAGTTGGAACAGCGGCTCAAAGGACGACTACGGTTTCGTCGGTGAAGCCCTGGCCTCACGCGGCATCGTCGTCGTCATCGCCGACTACCGGCTCTACCCGCAAGTGCGTTACCCCGCCTTTCTCCAGGACGGCGCCCAAGCGGTGGCCTGGACCTGCAAGCACATCGCTGAGTTCGGCGCCGACCCAGCACAGCTCTACGTGATGGGCCACAGCTCCGGCGCCTACAACGCCTCGATGCTGGCGTTGGATGCACGCTGGCTGAATGAAGTGGGCTTGTCGCCTTCGGTGTTCAAAGGCTGGATCGGCCTGGCCGGGCCGTATGACTTCCTGCCGATTGAGAACCGGGACGTGCGGCCGGTGTTCTTCTTCCCGAACTCGCCGCCCGACTCCCAGCCGATCAACCACGTCAGCGCCGGTGCGCCGCCTGCGCTGTTGCTCGCGTCAACCGATGACAAGCTGGTCAACCCAACGCGTAACACCGGTGGCCTGGCGAGCAAGTTGCGCGCCGCAGGTGTGCCAGTCCAAGTGTCCTATTTCACCAAGACCAGCCACGCGACGTTGGTGGCTTCAATCTCCCGGCCGTTACGCTGGCTGGCGCCGGTACTGGACCGCGTTACGGCGTTTATCCAAGCCACTGATCCTGTCGGTTCAAGCGCCACGCAATCGCCCACAAAGTAAGACTGCGCAGGGCCATGAACAACAGGAAGGTGATCCACAGCCCGTGGTTGCCCAAGCCCTGCAACGCCCAGGCGAATGGCAGCGTCAGGGCCACGGTGAGCAACATGCCATTGCGCATCTCCCGCGCGCGGGTCGCGCCAATGAACAGGCCGTCCAGCAGGTAGCTCCACACCGCAATCAACGGCAGCACCGCTAGATACGGCAGGTAAATGTCAGCCGTTTCGCGCACGCTGGGGATATCGGTCTGCATGGCGATAAACAGGTGCCCGGCGAAGGTGAACAGCAAGGCAAACCCGAGGCTGGCGATCAACGACCAACCCCCGGCCACTACCAGTGAACGACGCAGGGATTGGCGGTCATGGGCGCCGATGGCGTGGCCACACAAGGCTTCGACGGCATGGGCCAGCCCGTCCAGCGCGTGGGCGGTCAGCAGCAGGCCATTAAGCAGCAGCGCGTTGGCCGCCACGGTGGCATCGCCCAAGCGTGCGCCCTGCACCGTGATCATGAAAAACACCGACTGCAGCGCCAGGCTGCGGATAAAGATGTCGCGGTTCACCGCCAGCAGCGGGCGCCAACTCTCCCAGACTTTCAACGCTGCCCAGGCGATATGCCCCGGGTAGGCGCGCAGCGCCTTTTGCGTGAGGGCCAGGCCGAGCAGGGCGCCGGTCCATTCGGCCACGACCGACGCACGCGCCGAGCCGACGACGCCCCAGTCCAGTCCCAGGACGAACCACAGGTTCAGGGCGATATTCACCAGGTTGGTGGTCAGCAGAATCGCCAACGGTGCGCGGGCGTTTTGCGTGCCGAGGAACCAGCCGACCAACGCATAGCTGGCCAGCGCGGCGGGCAGGCCGAACAGGCGGGTGTGGAAGAATTCGCGGGTAAGCGCGTTGAGTTCGGGGGAGGGCTGCATCCATTCCAGTGCCAGGTGGCTCAAGGGAATGCCCACCGTGCCCAACAGCATCGCCAGCCCCAGCGCCAGAATCAGGCCTTGCAGCAGGATCTGCCGCAGCGCCGCGCCGTCATTGCGCCCGGCGGCCTGGGCGGCAAAACCGGTGGAGCCCATTCGCAGGAAGCCCATGGCCCAGGCGAGGAAGGTATACAGGCTGGCGCCGACCGCCACCGCACCCAGCTGATGGGCATGGGGCAGGTGGCCGATGACCATGCTGTCCACCAGCGCCACCAACGGCACCGAGATGTTCGACAGGATCATCGGCGCGGCCAGGGCCCAGACGCGGCGATGGGTAGGGCGGTGGCGCCAGTCGTTCAGCAGGGCAGTCATCAAGGCTCCTCGGTGGAGCGGCATTGTAACCGCCCCTCCATCACACCGCAGAACCAATGTAGGAGCCGGCTTGCCGGCGATGGCGGTGGGCCAGCCAGTAAAAATGTGGCTGAAAGACCGCCATCGCAGGCAAGCCAGCTCCCACAGGTCTCCTCACTACTTGTGGGATTTGGCTTGGCTTTACGTCTTGCAAAGAACCAAATCACCCTCCGTCGGTCAATGTGACCAGCACCACATCGGCCGCCCACGGGCTGATATATAGTTCATCCCTCGGACCCTCTCACTACGAGTGCCTCATGCTTAACAAAGGATTGTTCCTGGCCTGCGCGCTGGCCCTGCTGAGCGCCTGCGATTCTTCCGATAAACCGGCTGCCCCGACCGCGCCTGCGGCGGCAAACGTTGCGCCTACGCCCGTCAAGGCGGCGGTGGATGTGGCGGCGCTGAAGCAGCGCTACGCCGGGCGTGAGTTGAGCGTGGTGGATGTGTCCGAAGTACAGCTCGACGGCGCCAGCACCCTTTCCGTGAGCTTTTCCATTCCCCTGGATCCCGATCAGAAATTCGCCGACAAACTCCATCTGGTGGACAGCAAGTCCGGCAAGGTCGACGGCGCCTGGGAAGTCTCCGACAATCTCATGGAACTGCGCCTGCGCCACCTGGAGCCCCAGCGCAAACTGGTGCTCACGGTCGATGCCGGGCTCAAGGCGGTCAACGGCAACACCCTTGCCGCCGATTACAACGACCGCCTGGAAACCCGTGACCTGCAAGCCACCGTCGGCTTCGCCAGCCGTGGCACCCTGCTGCCGACCCGCCTGGCCGAAGGCCTGCCGGTGATCGCGCTGAACGTCGACAAGATCGATGTCGAATTCTTTCGCGTCAAACCTGGCTCCCTGCCGATGTTCCTGGCGCAGTGGGGGCGCAACACCAGCCTGCAAAGTTATGAAGCCCGTGAACTGCTGCCGATGGCCGACTTGGTCTATGGCGGGCGTTTCGACCTGAACCCGGCCCGCAACACGCGCGAAACCCTGCTGCTGCCGATCGCCGGCCTCAAGCAACTGCAGGAGCCGGGTGTCTACCTGGCGGTGATGCGCGCTTCTGGCACCTACAACTATTCCCAGCCGGCCACGCTGTTCACCTTGAGTGACATCGGCCTGTCGGTGCACCGCTACGCCAATCGCCTGGATGTGTTCACCCAGGCGTTGGAAGGCGGCAAGGCATTGGATGGCGTTGACCTCGAAGTGCTCGATTCCGAAGGCCGTGTACTCGGCCAGGGCAAAACCGAGAAAGGCGGCCACGCCGAGTTGCCGTTGCCGAAAAAAGCGCGCGTGCTGCTGGCCAAGCAGGGCGAGCAGACCAGCATGCTGCGCCTCGACAGTGCTGCCCTGGACCTCGCCGAGTTCGACATCGGCGGCCAGCCCTCCCACCCCTTGCAGTTCTTTGTGTTCGGGCCGCGTGACCTGTATCGCCCCGGCGAAACGGTACTGCTCAACGCCTTGCTGCGTGACAAGGACGGCAATGCCGTCAAGCCGCAACCGGTGAGCGTCGAAGTGCGCCGCCCGGATGAGCAGGTGAGCCGCAAGTTCGTGTGGGACTCCGATGCCTCCGGCCTCTATCAATACCAACTGCAACTGGCGGGCGAAGCGCCGACCGGGCGCTGGCAACTGGTGTTCGACCTGGGCGACGGCAAACCGCAGTTGTATGAATTCCTCGTTGAAGACTTCCTGCCCGAACGCCTGGCATTGGAACTCAAGGGGAGTGACACCGCCTTGAGCCCGGCGGACAACCCGGTGATTCATGTCAACGGTCGCTACCTCTACGGTGCGCCGGCCTCGGGTAACCGGGTCAGCGGCCAGGTTTACGTGCGGCCGTTGCGCGAGGCGGTCAAGGCGCTGCCGGGTTACCAGTTCGGCTCCATCACCGAAGAGGAACTGAGCCAGGATTTCGAACTGGACGAAAGCGTGCTCGACGCCAAGGGCCAGGAAGACCTGACCCTGGAAAGCAAGTGGGCCCACGTCAAATCGCCGTTGCAATTGATCGTACAGGCCAGCTTGCAAGAGTCGGGCGGTCGGCCGATCACCCGGCGCCTGGTGCAGCCTATCTGGCCGGCCGAGCAACTGCCAGGCCTGCGTGGGCTGTTTGACGGCAAGGAAACCAATGGCGATGGCCCGGCGGAATTCGAAGTGCTGGTGGCCAACCAGGAGGGGCAGAAACTCGCCGCACAAAACCTCAAGGTGCGCCTGGTGCGCGAGCGCCGCGACTACTACTGGAACTACTCCGACAACGATGGCTGGAGTTACCACTTCAACGAGAAATTCCTCAACCTTGATGAGCAGACCCTGAACATCAAGGCCGGCGACACCGCCAAGGTCAGCTTCCAGGTGGAGTGGGGCCCGTACCGTGTAGAGGTCGAAGACCCGCAGACCGGGCTGATCAGCAGCCTGCGCTTCTGGGCCGGCTACCAGGCCCAGGACAACACCGAAGGCGGCGCCGTACGCCCCGACCAGGTCAAGCTGGCGCTGGACAAGCCTGCCTATGGCGACGGCGATACCGCCAACGTCACCGTCACCCCGCCCGCGGCGGGCAAAGGCTACCTGCTGGTGGAGTCTGCCGAAGGACCGCTGTGGTGGCAGGAAATCGATGTGCCGGCCGAAGGCAAAAGCTTTGCCGTGAAGCTTGACCCGAAATGGTCGCGCCATGACCTGTATGTGAGTGCTCTGGTCATCCGCCCCGGTGAGCGCAAGGCCAATATCACGCCGAAACGTGCCGTTGGCCTGCTGCACCTGCCGTTGGACCGCACCCAGCGCAAGCTCGGCGTGACCCTCACCGCGCCAGAAAAAATGCGCCCCAAACAACCGCTGACGGTGAAGGTCGCCGCCAGGAATGCCGATGGCAGCGTGCCGAAACAGGTGCATGTGCTGGTGGCGGCGGTGGACGTGGGCATCCTCAACATCACCGAATACCCGACACCGGACCCGTATTCCAGCCTGTTCGGCCGCAAGGCTTATGGCGTGGACCAGTTCGACATCTACGGCCAGTTGATCGAAGCCGGCCAGGGCCGTTTGGCCAGCCTGGCGTTCGGCGGCGATGCCGCCTTGGCCAAGGGCGGCAAGCGCCCGGACACCAGTGTGACCATCGTCGCCCTGCAAAGCGCGCCGGTGACGTTGAATGACAAGGGCGAGGGTGAAGTCAGCGTCAACATCCCCGACTTCAACGGCGAACTGCGCCTGATGGCCCAGGCCTGGAGCGACGATCGCTACGGCATGGCCGAAGCCAAGACGGTGATTGCCGCCCCGCTGATTGCCGAGCTGTCGGCCCCACGTTTCCTGGCCGGTGGCGACCAGACCACTCTGGCGCTGGACCTGTCCAACCTGTCGGGCAAGGCACAGAAGCTCGATGTGCAACTGACGACTGAAGGGCAGCTGGAGCTGGTCAACAGTGCTGCGCAGACCGTGGAGTTGAAACAAGGCCAGCGCACCACGCTGCGCATCCCGGTCAAGGCGTGGGGCGGGTTGGGGCAGGGCAAAGTCAAGGTCAGTGTGAATGGCCTGGACCTGCCGGGTGAAAACCTGCCGCCGTTCAGCCGCGAATGGACCTTGGGCGTGCGCCCGGCGTATCCGGCGTTGCTCAAGCACTACCGTGCGGTGCTCAAGGATCAGCCTTGGAACCTGCCAGCCGGCACCCTGGATCAATTCGATGCGTCGGGTCGTGAGGCGCTGCTGAGCCTTTCGAGCCGGCCGCCGCTGAACCTCGGCGCGCAGATCAGTGCACTCAAGGCGTACCCCTATGGCTGCCTGGAGCAGACTGCCAGCGGTTTGTACCCCTCGCTGTATGCCGATAATGCGTTGCTCAAGCAACTGGCGATCAAAGGCGAGTCGGACACTGAACGCAAACGCAAGATTGAGCTGGGCATTGAGCGCCTGCTGGGTATGCAGCGCTACAACGGCAGCTTCGGTTTGTGGGGCGCCGATGGCGAAGAAGAATATTGGTTGACCGCCTATGTCACCGACTTCTTGCTGCGCGCTCGCGACCAGGGCTTTGCCGTGCCGCCCGAGGCCTTGAAGAAGGCCAGCGAGCGCTTGCTGCGTTATGTGCAGGAACGCAACCTGATCGAAGTCGACTACAGCGACAACGCCGACCACACCCGCTTTGCCGTGCAAGCTTACGCCGGCATGGTCCTGGCGCGCAGCCAGCAGGCGCCGCTGGGCGCATTGCGCAGCCTGTTCGAACGGCGCAGCGATGCACGCTCAGGCTTGCCGCTGGTACAGCTGTCGATTGCCCTGCAGAAAATGGGTGATCAGCCACGGGCCGACCAAGCCTTGCTCGCCGGGTTGGGGGTGCAGCGCAACGCCAAGGAATGGCTCGCCGACTACGGCAGCCCCTTGCGCGACCAGGCGATGATCCTGGCGCTGCTGGAGGAGAACGACCTGGCCAAGGGCAAGCGTGAGGAGCGCCTGTTTACGCTCTCGGATTTGCTGGCGGCCAGCCCGTACCTGTCGACCCAGGAGCGCAACTCGCTGTTCCTCGCCGGGCGCCTGGGGTTTGCCAAGCCGGACGCGAATTGGAGCGTGACGCTTGACGGCAGCGGCGGTGTGCATGAGCTGAATAACCAGCAATCGACCCTGGAGCTGGAAGGCAAGTTGTTGTCCGGCGACCTGAGCCTGAGCAATAAAGGCGAAGCACCGGTGTATCAACAACTGACGATCTCGGGTTATCCACAAGTGCCTCCGACTGCGGGTGGGGATAACTTGAGCATCCGTCGCGAATACCTGGGCATGAATGGCCAGCCGTTGAACCTGCGCAACCTCAACAGCGGTGACCTGGTGCTGGTGCATTTAGCGGTGAGCGCCAAACAGCGCGTGCCGGATGCCTTGGTGGTAGACCTGCTGCCGGCGGGCCTTGAGCTGGAAAACCAGAACCTCGCCCAAAGCGCCGCCAGCCTGGAAAACGCCAGCAGCCAAGTGAAGGAATGGCGCGAGTCGATGCAGAATGCGGCCCTCAAGCACCAGGAGTTCCGTGATGACCGCTACGTGGCGGCGCTGAAGTTGGAAGAGTCCGGCACGACCCACCTGCTGTACCTGGCACGGGCTGTAACGCCAGGTACTTACCGGGTGCCGCCGCCGCAGGTGGAGTCGATGTACCGGCCGAACTGGCAGGCGGTGGGTGAAACCCCGGCCGACTTGGTGATCAAAGGGCGATGAAGATCTCTATTTGAAATGGGCCTTAATGTGGGAGCGGGCTTGCTCGCGAAGACGGTGTGTCAGTACGAGATTAGCTGACTGACACTCCGCTTTCGCGAGCAAGCCCGCTCCCACAGGGGGATTGCGGTGTTTTGAGATTAGTGCACCACCCAGCTCAGCAGCCACAACCCCAGCATCAACCAGATGATCCCCATGATGATCGACGCCCGCATGAACGCGCGCACGGCCGAGTACAGCAGCATCAGGCCGATGATCAGTGTAAGGATGCTGATGATCGAGGTGTCCATACCCAACGTACGCGACAGGCCTTCGATAAAGTTGCCGCCAGCGTGGGTCAAGGCACCGAACAAACCGCTGAGCCCGTCGACGATAAAACGGATGACGGAACCGAGCGCCTGGCCCAACCATTCGAAGAAGCTTTCTACCTGCATATGTGTGTCCTGATGAGAAGGTGGGCGTATCTGTGCCTTTGGTTGTTAATGCGACAGGCTAGTTCCCTACCAGCATAGAGGTTTGACGGTTTAAACATGGGTTTCCTTTATCACGGGTGTACTCGGTTCAATGTGGGAGCTGGCTTGTCGAAACGTCGCACCGCGGCGATGGCGGTGGATCGGTGACACATCTGCCAACTGTCTCAACGCCACCGCTATCGCTATCGCCGGCAAGCCGGCTCCTACAGGTTTTGCGTTGGGCGGTGGGCAGTGTATTGCTGCTGGTTGCCCTGCTATGGCTCGCCGACCGCATCTGGCCCTTGCCCCTGCCCAAGGATGACCTGGCCCGGGTGGTGTTGGCCGAGGATGGCACACCGTTATGGCGCTTCGCCGATGCCAACGGCGTATGGCGCTACCCGATTCAAAGCCGTGAAGTCTCGCCTTACTACCTCGATGCGCTGCTGACCTACGAAGACCGCTGGTTCTATCAGCACCCCGGGGTTAATCCGCTGGCGCTGGTGCGGGCGACGTGGCAGAACCTCACCGGCGCGCGGGTGGTGTCGGGCGGCAGTACGTTGTCGATGCAGGTGGCGCGGCTGCTGGATCCGCATTCGCGCACCTTTCACGGCAAGTTGCGCCAGTTGTGGCGTACCGCGCAGTTGGAATGGCACCTGTCCAAGGACGAGATCCTCAACCTGTACCTCAATCGTGCACCGTTCGGCGGCACCTTGCAGGGCGTGGCCGCGGCCAGTTGGGCTTACCTGGGCAAGTCCCCAGCCCAATTGACCCACGCCGAAGCCGCCTTGCTCGCCGTATTGCCCCAAGGCCCCAGCCGCCTGCGCCCGGACCGTCACCCCCAGCGCGCCCAGGAAGCCCGCGACAAAGTGCTGCGCCGTCTCGCCGAATTCCAGGTGTGGCCGCAGTCGGCCGTCGACGAAGCCCTGGAAGAACCGCTGCTGCTCGCGCCGCGCCTGGAGCCGAGCCTGGCGCCTTTGCTGGCTCGGCGCCTGAACCGCCCCGACAGCCCGCCGTTGATCCGCACCACCCTGGACGCCACCCTGCAACGCCGTCTTGAAGACCTGCTGCTGGGCTGGCGCGCGCGTTTACCGGAGCACACTTCGGCCGCGATCCTGGTGGTGGAAGAAGAGAGCATGGCCGTGCGCGCCTATCTGGGCTCGGTGGACATCAACGACGCCAAGCGCTTTGGCCATGTGGACATGGTCAGCGCCTTGCGTTCTCCCGGTTCGACCTTGAAGCCATTCCTGTACGGCATGGCCCTGGACGACGGGCTGATCCACTCCGAATCCCTGTTACAGGACGTGCCCCGGCGCTATGGCGATTACCGGCCGGGCAACTTCTCCATGGGTTTCAGCGGTGCGGTGCCGGCGAGTACGGCATTGTCCAGTTCGCTGAACCTGCCGGCCGTGCAGTTGCTGGAAGCCTACGGGCCGAAGCGGTTTGCCGCGCAGATGCGCATCGGTGGCGTGCCGTTGGCCTTGCCGGCGCTGGCCGAGCCCAACCTGGCGCTGATCCTCGGCGGTGCCGGCAGCCGCCTGGAAGACCTGGTGAGTGGCTACAGTGCCTTTGCGCGGGACGGCAAGAGCGCGACGATTCGTTTGCAGCCCGACGATGTCCTGCGCGAGCGCCCGATGCTCTCACCGGGGGCGGCGTGGATTGTGCGGCGCATCCTCAGTGGCCAGGCCCGGCCCGACCGCGATCCCCGTGCCGAACTGGTGCAGCGCCCGGTGCTGGCGTGGAAAACAGGCACCAGCTATGGCTTCAGGGATGCCTGGGCGATTGGCGTGGGGCCGCGTTACCTGATCGGTGTATGGATCGGCCGTCCGGACGGCACGCCGGTGCCTGGCCAATTCGGCCTGGCATCGGCCGCGCCGTTGATGCTGCAGGTACACGACGTGCTGACCAACCGCGACAGCCAGCGTGGCATCAGTGCCCCGGTGAAGCCGGTGCCGGCCAATGTCGGCGTGGCGGCGATCTGTTGGCCGCTGGGCCAGCCCATGAGCCGCTCCGACCCCAACTGCCGCCGCCAACGCTTTGCATGGACGCTGGACAACACCACACCGCCGACCCTGCAGGCGCTGGATCAACCGCTGAGTGTGGGGTTGATGGAAAGTGTCTGGGTCAATGCCAAGGGCTTGCGGGTTGATGCGAGTTGCCCAGGCGCGTCGCTCAAAAATATCGCCCTCTGGCCCGCGCCGTTGGAACCTTGGCTGCCCAGGATTGAACGTCGCGAAGCCCGTATTCCGGCCGCTGATCCCGATTGCCCACCGCCTGCGCTGGCGGCGTCTTCACCGTTGTCGATCGTTGGCGTGCGTGAGGGCGACCAACTACGTTTGCCGGCGGGCAGCCAACAAGCGCTACGCCTGAAGCTTTCCGCGCTGGGGGGCAGTGGGCGGCGTTGGTGGTTCCTGAATGGCGCGCCGTTGGGGGACAGTGCTAACCAGGATTTTATCAACACCAGTTTCGAGCAATTGGGGCGTTATCAACTGAGTGTGCTGGATGAGGCTGGCCAAACTGCCCGGCTGGAGTTCAGCGTTGTCGATTAGATCGCCATCGCAGGCAAGCCAGCTCCCACAGTTGATTGGGCTCACACGGTCAAAATGTGGGAGCGGGCTTGCCCGCGATGGCGGCCTAAAGGTTCACTTGCCTTCAACGCCCATCCCCCCGAAGCTATACACCTTCAGGAGCCCCCGCATGAACCTCGAACACCTCACCGAACGCCTGCACCGCATCCGCGATAACAACGACTGGAAGCCATTCCACAGCCCGAAAAACCTGGCCATGGCCGCCAGTGTGGAAATGGCCGAGCTGGTGGAGATTTTCCAGTGGCTGACCGAAGACCAGTCGCGCCAGTTGCCCGCTGACAAACTGGCCCACGCCGGCCAGGAAGTTGGCGATATCGTGCTGTACCTGCTGTTGCTGTGCAGTGAGTTGGGCCTGGACATGAATGAGGTGGTGCGCGCCAAGTTGGCCGACAGCGAGCGGCGGTTCTCCCATGAGTGATCGGCATTTCGACCAGTTGGCCACGCGTTTTGCCGAGAAGATCTACGGCGGCGCCAAGGGGGCTATCCGCCTCGCGGTGCTCCAGGCTGACCTGACCGAGGCGCTGCCGGCGCGTCCATTGCGTGTGCTGGATATCGGCGCGGGCCTGGGGCACATGTCGTTGTGGCTGGCTCAGCAGGGCCACCAGGTGACCCTGGCCGAGCCCGCCGAGCCGATGCTCGAAGGCGCGCGCCAACGGTTCGCCGACGCCGGGCAGACCGCCACCTTTATCCACGCACCCTGGCAAGACCTGCTCGGCCAACTCACCGAACCCTACGACCTGGTGCTGTGCCACGCCGTGCTGGAGTGGCTGGCCGAACCCCACGCGATCCTGCCGGTGCTGCACCAACTCACGGTGCCCGGGGGCTGGCTGTCGCTGGCGTTCTACAACCGTGATGCGTTGATTTATCGCAACCTGCTCAAAGGCCACTTCCGCAAAATGCGCAAGAACGACATGGCCGGCGAGAAGCAGAGCCTCACGCCGCAACAACCGCTCGATCCACGCGAGCTGGCGGCGCAACTCGAAGGGCTTTGGCAGGTCGAAAGCCAAAGCGGCGTGCGGGTGTTCCACGACTATATGCCGGTGGAATTCCAGGCCCGCGCCGATTTGCAGGACCTTTTGGAGATGGAACTCGCTCACCGTCGTCACCCAAGCTTTGCCGGACTTGGGCGTTATTTGCACTGGATCTGCCGTCCGGTTTAAGCGGCCCAGTCTGCGGAGGTCGAAATGCGTCGTCTCTGTTTGATCCTGTTGTCCCTGGGGTTGGGCGCCTGTTCCAGCCCCAACCCCTATGTCGCTGCTTCGGCGCCGATTCCCCCGGCGCCGGCCCAGGCGGCGAATACCTTCGATGCCAGCGCGTACCCGGCGCCGGTGCGTGACTACGGCGCCTACCGCAACTGGGCCTGGCTCAACGGTCAGCTGCCGGCGGGCTCGGCCTGGGCCGACTCGGCGCAGATTGCCGAGGCGGTCAGCGGCGCTCTGGACCAACGCGGCCTGCGCCCCCTGCATGACAAACGTGCACCGGACCTGTTGGTCAGCGCCGACGTGCGCCTGGAGAAACGCCTCAAACAAGTCCAGGACGACTATGGCTACGGGTACGGCGGCTATAACCGCTATGGCAATGGCTACGGCATGTACAACTCGGTGCCGGTGGTGCGCACCTATGAAGTGACCGTGGCGGTGGTGCGGGTCAACCTGTTCGATGCACGCAACGGCCAGCCGGTATGGAGCACCAGTGCGGAAACCACCAGCCAGGGCAGCCTCAGCGAACGCGCCGATTCCCTGCGCGAAGCGGTGCAAAAGGCGATGACGGCCTACCCGCCCAGTTAACCGCTATTCTCATCTCAAGAACGCCTCGTTTTTTGGAGAACAACCATGCTTCGTCGCATTGCTGCACTTGCTGTCGTTGTATTGCTGGGCGGCTGCCAGACCAGCCAGGTTAACCACGACTTTGACGCCAGCCGCGACTTCGGCGCCTACCGCAGCTGGGCCTGGAAAGACCCGGCGCTGCAATATCGCCCGGATGACCCGCGAATCAAGAGTGACCTTACCGAACAACGCATCCGCGAGGCCGTGGGCGAGCAGCTTGACCAGCGCGGCTTGCGCCCGGCCGCGCCGGGCACCAAGGCTGACGTGAACGTGCAGGCCTACCTGATCGTTGAAGACCGCCAGCAACAGGTCACCACCAACTACGGCGGCGCCTGGGGCGGCCCGTGGAACGGCTATTGGGGTGGCCCGATGTACAACGAAACGCGCAACATCACCTACAAGGTGGCAACCATCCAGATCGACCTGCTCGACGGCAAGGACGGCAAGCTGGTGTGGCGTGGCAGCGACGAGCAGATGATGAGCAGCACGCCGAACCCTCAGGACCGCAGCAACGCCATTCGCACCACGGTGAGCCGGATCCTCTCCAGTTACCCACCCCACTAAAACCTGCAGGTCCCTTGTAGGCGCCGGCTTGTGTGGGCGCTGGCTTGCCTGCGATGCGGGCACCTCAGTCTTTCAGGTAGACCGGGGTGATGCCATCGCTGGCAAGCCAGCTCCTACAGGGTGCTTTGGCGTCTGCAAAATCGTCATCACCCCTGCCCAGCCTTGACTACACTTCATTGCACCTAAGGAGAGTAAGCGCCAAAGGAGTGCTCGATGTCTCCCCGACTTCGTTCCAGGCAACGTGGTGCGATCGGCCTGATGGCGGCGGGTACCTTGGCGCTTGCCTTGATATTCATGCTGCTGGCGGTCGACAGCGGGCGGTTGTACCTCGAAAAACGCAAGGTGCAGTCCATTGCCGACACCTCGGCGCTGGAGGCAGCAGGCCTGGGCGGGCAATGCGGCAGCAGCACCACCGCCAATGCCTATGCCGTGCAAAATGCCAAGCGCAACGGTTTCACGCTGGTGGCCGGCGATAACAGCCGCACGCTGGTGGTGACCTGCGGCACTCTCGCCACCAACGCCAGCAACCTGCGCGTATTTACCGCCGATGCCACCAAGAACGACGCGATCCGCGTGGTGGCCTCGCGCACGGTGATGACCAGCATCGCCAATGGCATCCTGAACCTGTTCCACGGTAAAGCGTTCAATGCGCAGACCGTCCTGAGTGCTACCGCCGTGGCGGCCCAGGCACCGCCTGTCGCGCAACTGACCATCCGCAGCAGCCTGGCCACGGTCGACTCCACGAAATCGCCGTTGCTTAACTTCACCTTTGGCAATTTGCTCGGTGGCAGCCTGTCGCTGACGGCGGCGGGCTGGAACGGGATCGTATCCACCAACGTCAACCTGCTCGGTTACCTGGACCAGTTGGCCATCCGCCTGAACGTGACCGCAGGTGACTACACCGCGCTGCTGGCGGCCAAGGCCTCGGCCACCGACCTGATCCATGCGACGGTGATGTTGCTGCAAAAGAACGGCGCCGCGGCCACGGCGGTCATCAACAACGTGCTGGCGCTGGAAGCCATCGCCCCCAATACCCAACTGCTGACTGTGGGCAGTTTGCTGAACGTGGCCACCGGCACGCCGATTGCTGCGCTGAACTCCACAGTGCAGCTGTTCCAACTGCTGGAGGCGGTGGCGCAACTGTCCAGCAGCAAGAGCGCGGTGAGCGCGGCGGTTCAACTCAATATCCCCCTGGTGGGCAATGTCTCGATCCAGACCAAGGTGATCGAACCGCCGCAACTCTCGGCGATTGGCAACCCCGCACTGGCCAAGGCCGGGCTGGCCAAGACGCCGCCGACCGATCAGATCTTCGTGCGCACGGCACAAGTGCGCACCCTGGTGGTGGTGCAGGCGCCGGTGCTCAAGTTGGTATCGGGGGTGGCCTCGATCCTGACCGGTCTCGCCACGCCCGTGTCGAAGGTGGTAGGCGGCCTGCTGAACCTGAATATTCCTGCGGTGGTCGGGGGCGTCCTATGCCTGGTGGCGTGCAATGTCACAGACGTGGATATCACCCAGTCCCTGTCCATCTACATCGAGGCCGCCAGCGCCGAGAGCCACGTGACGGATTTCAGTTGTGCCACGCCGGCCACCAAGTCGTTGACGGTGCAGGCCACTACCGCCGTCGCCACCTTGGGCGTGGGCTATGTGGACCCGGTATCGGCGTTTTCGTCCTCGGCGCCGGTCAATGTACAGCCGGTCAGGCTGATCGATTTTGGCGAGCACTATTGCATCGTGCTGACCTTGATCTGCGGCCCGCGTACGGCCGGGGTGGGCGGCGGCTTGAACTTGAGGGCGCTGTCCACCATCGGCCAGCAAACCAGCCCCTTGCTGTTTTTACCCGTGGCTGAAATGAACGCGACGCCGACCTACCAGAGCCCACCCGGTACCGCCAATATCATCAACAGCCTGGGCGCCACGTTGTCGGGCCTGCAGGTGACTTACGTACCGCCCACCGGCAGTACGCCCAACAGTGGCAATGCGACGGTCGCCAATGCGTTGACCACCATCATCTCGTCCGTCGTGGGGCTGATACAGAACGTGCTGGCGCCGATACTAGACCCCATCGTCAACACCCTGCTTTCGGCCTTGGGCATCAGCCTGGGCAACGCCGAAGTGGGGGCCAACCTCACCTGCCACATGGGCCGCGCTTACCTGGTGATCTAGGCGGTGATGATCGGCAGCTCCACACAGAACCGGGCGCCGTGCTCACCGTTGCTGACACTCAGACGCCCGCCCATGTTTTCCACAATGCCGTAGCTCACCGACAAGCCCAATCCGGTGCCCACGCCAATCGGCTTGGTGGTAAAGAACGGTTCGAAAATTCGCTCCAGCAGGCGCGGGTCGATGCCGCCGCCGTTGTCCTCGACCCAGATGCGCACATGGCGGCTGTCATGTTCAGTGTGCACGGCAATCCACGGGTTCAAACCGGGATTTTTTTCCCGCTGGCTCAGCAGCGCATCGCGGGCGTTGACCATCAGGTTGATCAGCACCTGTTCAAGTTGGTCCGCGTAACCGATGACCTTCACTGAGAAGTCCGCAGGCGTCAGGCGCACCTCCACGCCCTTGCCACGCAAGCCTTCACTCAGTAGCGACAGCGTGCCTTCCACGGCCTGCGCCGGGTCAAAGGGCTGCTGTTCGATTTCCGAGCGCCGGCCGAACACGCGCATGTGGTCCACCACCTTCGCCGCCCGTTGTACCTGGGCATCAATGCGCTGGAGTTTTTCCGTGAGGTAATCAATCTGGGCGTCGCCATTGCTCAAGCGCTTGAGCACGTTGACGATGGCCATGCGCATCACGTTCAACGGTTGGTTGATCTCGTGGGCCAGGCCGGTGGCCATTTCGCCGAGGGTGGCCATCTTGGCGCTTTGCGTCAGTTGTTGCTGGGAGCGGCGTACTTCGGTGTTGTCCCGGCCGACGGCCTGGACTTCTACCAGCGCGCCGCTGTCATCGAATACCCCACGGTCCGACCACACCCACCAGGCGTGCTCGCGTCCCGGCAATTGCAGGCTGATTTCGGCGGTGCTCACGGGGAATTCCGGGGTCAGCTGGCCGATGCGCTGCACAAAGGCGTGGCGCTGTTCGGTCGACAGCCATTCCCCCAGGTTCACCCCCGGCAGTTGCGCGGGCAGGCATTCCAGGTAATTGGCCAGGGGCGTGTTGCCGAAGGTCAGCGTCAGGTCGGGCCGGTAGCGGCAGATCATCGCCGGGGAGTCTTCCACGAGGATGCGGTAGCGCTCCTCGCTCTGCTTGACCTGCTCGGCCGCCAGGGTCGCCTCGGTGACGTCCAGCCACAGGCCGACCGCTTCCACCGGCAGGCCGAGGTCGTCGCGCAGCAACTTGGCTTCGTCGAGCAGCCAGTGGTAGTGACCTTGTTTGTCGCGGACCCGGTAGCGACTGCGCACTGTGCCTTCGCGCAGCAGTTGGCGCGTACGGTCGAAATACAGCTCGCGGTCTTCGGGGTGGATCAGCAATGCCAGCGCGGCCCCGTCGCACTCGGCCAGCGTCCAGCCCAGCAGCGGCAGCAGGCTGTCGCTGAAGAACACCGGTTGCAGCGCCCCGTTGACGTAGCGCTGCACATAGATCACGGCGGGAGAGCTGGCGATCAGGTTATCCAGACGCGCATGGGCCGCAGCAGCGTGCAGTTGCTGGTTCTTGATGTCGCTGATGTCGAGCATGAAGCCGATCCAGCGGCGGTTGTCGCCCACCCCCAGCACTTGGCCCTGCACGCGGTACCAGATGGGGTGCTCGGTATCGCTGCGTTGCAAGCGCACGCTGGTGAGCAAGGGTTTGCCCAAGGCTTGCAGGTCATGCAGGCGACTGCCGAGTTCCTGGCGGTCGGCGGGGTGGATCAGTTCCAGCCATAAGTCGAGGGGCTGGCGAGTGGGGCCGTCGTCGAGGCTCAGGCTGCGCAGCAGTTGCGGGGCCAGTTGAATCTCCTGGGTGGCCGGCAACAGCTCCCACCAACCGGTGCCGAGCAAACCTTGCAGGGCTTCGACGCGCTCCAGTTGCTGATGATGACGCTGTTCACGCAAACGGCTCAGCAGGGGGGCGGCGAGGGCGGCGGTGAGGTTCAGCCAGTCCCGTTCGCTGGTCTGGGATTGGCTGTTGTAGAACCCGCACAGCAACCAGGCGGCCACGCCCTGGCCGTCACGGTAAGGCACCAGAAAGCCGTCGGCATTGCCGAACACGCTGTGCAGGCGCGGGTTGTCGTTGTGGCCCCGGGCGATGTCCAGGCTCAGTGGGGCATTGCCGTTGACGCTGTCCAGGCTGGTGCCCAGGCGCTGCGCGGTCTGCCACAACGCAGGGGCGTCATGGGCGGCGTACTGGCCGTAGATGCGCCAACCCTGGTCGCCATCGTCGAGCAGCGCCAGGGCAATGCACGGGATGCGCCAGCGCTGGGCCACGCTGGCCAAGTGTTCGTTGAGCACTTCCGGCAGGCGGCTGAGGGTACACACCCGCAGTTGTTCGCTCATCTGGCAGGCCAACTGATGGTTCTGTTCGCGGTGCTGGGCCAGCTGGCGGCCGGCCAACAGGTCGCTGACGTCCAGCAGGCGCAGGGTCCAGTGCTCGCCATCGGGCTCGATCCAGCCACGGGTGTGCAGGGTCTGGCCGGCGATGCCCTGGAAGTCGAGGTCCAGGCCATGGCGTTGCCAGTCGCTCGGCTGGCCTTCGATGCTCAACGCGCAGTTGGCGCGCAGCAAGCTGTGCAGAGGCGGCGTGGCGTCGGGGAGCAGGTGTTGGGCAAGCTGCGTGCGCAACGTGCCCGTGATGCTCAGCACATGGCCCTGGGCGTCCAGTTGCAGTTGCAGGCCATTGAACGCGGGGGGCGTTGCATCGAAAGGCAGCGGGCTGCTGCGGCCCAGCAAACGCCCGAGCAGCTTATCCCCCGGCGTCAAAACTGAAGGCTCGACGTGGCGGAGAGGTAAGTCGGCAATTTGGGCACTGCGCCTATGCCCGGCAACACCAGCACCGGCAGCACGGACTTGAGGCTGGAGGAGGGGTAACTGATCGTCACCGTCAGGGTGGTGCCGACGTAGGTCGCATTCACGTAGCTGGGGAGAAATTTGAACGAAGCGGGAATCCAGTTCAGTTGCGCCAGGGCGGCGGCCTGGGCGCGTTGTGTCACCAGGCCTGAATAGCCGACGGTGGAAGGGTCCAGTGACACGCTGCGGCGTACACCTTCGGCGGCCGCCTGGTGGAATGACTGCATCAGCAGCAACGGTAGGCTATAGCTGACCAGTCCGTAGAAGACGGCAAAAAAGATCACGAAGACCAGGGCGAACTCTATCGCCGCGGCACCTTTTTGCTTGCGGGGGAGGCTTGTTTGCATGACCGCGTCTACCCTGACGGCTACTACTTGATATCAGCATAGAATCAATCAGCAAAAAGGGATGTTTTTTACGTGACCCAAGGCTTGGTAATCCTGTTCTGGTTGGTGCTGTGCTCAGTGCAGGACCTGCGTCAGCGACAAATCGCCAACGGGTTGACGCTGGGCGCCGGCCTGCTCGCGCTGATCTACCTGCTGTGGATGGGCGTCACCTGGATCGGCGCACCCGCCGGTGAGGGCGGCTGGGCCTTTGCCTTGGCGCTGCTGCTGGGCCTGCCGGGCTATGTGCTGGGGCGCTTTGGCGCCGGTGATGTGAAGCTGCTGGCCACCCTGGCGCTGGCGACCAGCCCCGACTATTTGTTGTGGTCGCTGATCGGGGCCGCAGTGGTAATGGGAGCATGGGCCTTTGTGGGTCAAAGGCTTAGCGCACGCGTTGGGCCCGGGCCCGATCAGGCGCCAACAAAGCAGCCGTTTGCACCCTATTTACTGACAGGTTTTGCCCTGTACTGGTTTTGGATCCATTAGTCGCAGAAGGCCTCTATCGCTATGTACATAGTCGGAAAGTAGGTCTACGTTTATTACATTGATGTATAGGATTCTTCGTCAGAAGGGATAGGTCAAACTTTTGGCTTGCCAGGCATGGAGTAGCGCGTGAACAAGCTTACGTCAGCAGTGAAAGTGCTCGTGGTCGACGACCAGCCGTTGATCGTCGAAGAGCTTTGTGAGTTTCTTGAAAGCAGTGGTTATCGCTGCGTTCCTTGCGAGTCCAGCCGGCACGCCTTGAAGCGCTTCAGCGAGGACACTGAGATCGGCCTGGTGCTGTGCGACCTGCACATGCCGGACATGGACGGTATCGAGCTGGTGCAGGCGCTGCAGCGGGTTGCCGGCAAGCAGCGCGCGTTCGAGGCAATCATGCTCACCGGTCGCGCCGACAAGCAGGACGTGATCAAGGCCTTGCGGGCGGGCATCTCCGATTACTACCAAAAGCCGATCAACCTCGACGAACTGCTCGAAGGCTTGCAGCGCCAGGAGGCGGCTCTGGAGGAGCGGCAGAAGGAGTTGCAACTGGGGCACTTGAACCAGAAGTTGCAGTACCTGTCCGAGTCCATCAACGACCTGTACCAGGACCTCGACAAAGTGCGGCGCAGCCCGGCCCAGGACACCGATGGCGATATTTCGGCAGACGATACCGGGCCGCTGGAAATTCCGACGATCTTCAACCAGTTGTCACCCCGGCAACTGGACGTCGCCAGGCTGGTGGGCAAGGGCCAGACCAACTACCAGATCGCCTGCGAGCTGGGGATCACCGAAAACACGGTGAAACTCTACGTGTCCCAGGTGCTGCGCCTGACCCACATGCACAACCGCACCCAGCTGGCATTGGCGCTGTCACCGAGCAATTCGGCAATGCGCCAGCGGGTCACCGCTCACTGACCTGAGCCATTGAGGGTGAGGGAGCCAGCTCCCTCACCTCATCATTTTTTAGCGCCCCCTCCCGATTGGCCCCCCGCGTCCGGATCAAAGAACTCCGGAATCGTGTGCTTGTTGTCCAGCCAGCGCTTGAACGCCTGGTCGCGCTCGGTCGGGGAGGCGGTTTGCGGGGTGGTCGAGGCGACGCGGCCGCTGAGCTGCAACGTCAGCCAGTTTTCGGTTTCGGCCTGCTGCGGGGACGAGGGGCCGGGCTCGATGGCCTGGGCCATCAGCGGCAGCAAGGCGAGGCAGGCGAGGTAGTGGGCTTTCATCATCAACTCCCTATTTCACGGTGGCCGGCAGCGCATCGCTGACGGCAGCCACTTGGTCCTTGGGTTTACGCGCCACTGCCTTGCTCGACGCCTTGAGCCTCTGGGCCCGAACCTGTGCATTGTTCACCTGTTCCGGGCTCAGGCTCAGTTGGCTGACGAGTTGCGCGGCTTGCCCCCAGTTATCCTGGTAGATCAACAAGGTCACCATGTTGACGGCCGCCAGTTGGTCGCTCTGCTTGAGCTCCATGGCCGTGAGGAATTCGAAGCGGGCCTCCTCCAGGCGCAACTGATCGAGGTACACGACCCCCAGGTCATTGCGGATTTTTTCGTTGGTAGGCGCCAACTGGGCGGCACGCTGCATGTGGGCCAGGGCCTGGTCGTTGTTGCCCCTGGCCGACGCCAGCTGGCCCAGACCATGCTCGCCTTCGGCGGCCAGGCAAGTGCCCACCAGGCTGCGGTACATCGGCTCGGCCTCGCTGCGGCCCAGCAGGCGCGCCGCCCGGGCCTTGCGCAGGCGCACCTGGGGCAGCGCATCGGGCAGGCTCTGCAGGTTGGCCAGGCTGGCGTGCAGCTTGCCTTCGTTGGCCATGTCATCGGCCAGGTTCAGCGCCAGCTCCTGCTCGGCACTGGGCTTGGAGCAACTGCTCGAACCGCTCAGCACGGCCCAGGGTGTCTGGCCGTTGGTGGCACAGCCGCCGAGCATCAACAGGCTCAGTGCGCCGATCAGTAGTTTCATCAAAGGCTCCTTAAAAGTTATTCAGGGCGCGGGCGATGGCGATGAAGGCCGGGCCGCCCAGCACCGTCAGCAGGGCCGGGAACAGGAACACCATCATTACCACGGACATCTTGGCCGACATTTTCGAGATGTATTCCTGCAAGCGGGTCAGGCGCCGGTCATCGAGCAATTGCTTGAGCGCCAGCAACGATTTCATCGCGCCGCCGCCTTGCTGGATCAGTTGCTGCAGGATCACGCAGGTGTCGGTGAACTCATCCACGGCCAGCAGTCGTGCGGTCTTGCCCAGTTCTTCGCCCAACTCCAGGCCGGAGTCGACCCGCGCCAGGATCAGGCGCAGTTCCTGGGTAAGGTCCGGCAACAAGCGCTGGGCCTCGGTGCTCAGCACGCGCAACGACTGCTCGACCGCCATGCCCGACTCGAAGAGGATGCGCAGCAACGGGATGAACGTAGATATCTCCCGGGCGATGCGTTGCTGACGGGCTTTCGCCGCCGCCGCCAGGATGCGCTTGGGCAACAGGTAGCCAATGCCCAAGGCGATAACAGGCGCGATCCACGGCGATTCGGCATGGGGAAACAGCAAACGCTGGCCGACCACTGAGACCGCCAGCAACACGATGGGCACGCCAATCTGGAAGGCAGCAAACAGCGAGCGCTGGTTGGCCTTGCGCCAGCCGATGCGGTTGAGCAGGGTCTGGGTCTCGTTGTCCAGGCTCACCGAGCGCTGGGCAAGGGGGCTGGCACCCAATTGGCGCAGCAGGCTGCCGAAGCGGTCTTCGCGGCTCAGTTGGCCCTGCAGGCGCTGGGTGACCAGGCGCTGGCGCCGGCGTTGTTCCAGCCAGTGGCCGGTGATCAACACCACGGCGGCGAGCAGCAACAGGGCACTGGCCAATAACGCCATCTCAAATACTCCGCAACATGCGCCACATGACGAAGGTGCCCGTCACGTCCATCGCTAAGGCACCGAACAGTAGGTAGCGTCCGGTTTCGTCGTTCCACATGGTCATCAGGTAGCCGGGGTTGATGATCAGGAAGTAGCCGACCATGAGCACCGGCAGACCCGCCAGCACATAGGCGGTCATGCGCGTTTCGCCGGTCATGGCCTTGAGCTGGCGGCTGCCTTGCTCGCGCTCGCGGATCATCTTGATCAGGTTTTCCAGCAACTCGCTGGCGTTGCCGCCGTAGCGATGATTGACCTTCAAGCCCAGGGCAAACAGACGGAACTCGTCCTGCTCGTAGAACTCGGCAAAGTCGCTGACGGAATCCGGCAGGCTCACACCCATCTGCACGTTGCGCTGGATGCGGCTCATCGCGTACTTGAGCGGGTTTTCGGTGTTTTCGATACCGCCCAGTACCGCGTCTGCCAAGGTGCGCCCGGACTTGAGGCTGCGCACGCTGTGGTCCAGCAACTGCGGCAATTGCTCGATCATGCGCTGCACGCGCCGTTGATAGCGCCAGGCGATGTACAGGCGCATTGCCAGGGGCGGTAACACCAGCATCGCCAGCGCCCCCAGCCAATGGGCGAGGTAATAGCCGAGCAGGGCGCACAATGCCCAACCGGTGAGCCACAGCCACAGGCGGTCAGTGGGTTTGCCCAGGCCGGCGCGTTGGAACATGCGCTCCAGTGCGTTCCAGGTGGTATTCGGGGCTTCCTGCACCGGCTGGCCGTCGGTGAGGCGTTCCAGCACGCGGTCGTTGCCGGCCTGGCGCAAGCCGTTTTGAAACAGGCGATACGACAGGCCGATCAGGATGATGCAGATCAGCAGCAGAATGGGCCCGGTCATCCGTCCTCTCTCCCTCAGACTATGGCAGCGGCAATGCCGATTCGTGGCGCAGCTTGTCGCCCGCAGGGTTGATCGCCTCACGCAGGAAGCCGAAGCCGGTGCGCCGGTCGAGACGGAACAGGGTATTGATGACGTAGACGTCGTCGCGCACCCCGACCACTTCCACCACCTCACTCACGCAGCGGCGGCCGTCGGGCAGGCGGGTCAGCTGGATCACCACGTCCAGCGCCGCGCAGATCATCTGCCGCAGGGTTTTTTCCGCCACCACGCGACCGGTCAGGCCCACCAGGGTTTCCAGGCGCAGCAACGCGTCCTGGGCATTGTTGGCGTGCACGGTGCTCATGGAACCGTCGTGACCGGTGTTCATGGCGGTCATCACATCGAGCACTTCCACGCCACGGATTTCGCCAAGGATGATGCGGTCGGGGCGCATCCGCAGGGCGTTGCGGATCAGGTCACTGGCCTTGACTTCACCGTGGCCCTCGGCATTCGGCGGGCGGGTTTCCAGGCGCACCACGTGGGGGTGGCCCAGTTGCAGTTCGGCCACGTCTTCGATGGTCACCAGGCGCTCGTGAGGGTTGATCAACTGGCTGAGGATGTTGAGCAAGGTGGTCTTGCCGGTGCCCGTACCACCGCTGATCAAGACGTTGCAGCGCTTGCCCACCGCCTCCTGGAAGAACTCGAAGATGCTTTGGTCGATGGTCTGCATCGCCACCAGGTCGCTGCTCTTGAGCATGTCTTTGCGGAACTTACGAATCGACAGGCAGGGGCCGTCCAGGGCAATCGGCGGGATGATTGCGTTGACCCGGCTGCCATCGGGCAGGCGGGCGTCCACCATCGGCGAGGATTCATCCAGGCGCCGGCCCAGCGGTGCGAGGATACGCTGCATCACCCGCTCCACATGGTGAGCGTCGATAAAGCGCAGGTCGCTCTGATGCAGTAAACCGTCGCGCTCGATGAACACCCGGTGCGGGCCGTTGACCAGGATTTCGGTCACCGAGGTGTCGCGCAGCAGCACTTCCAAGGGACCAAAGCCGGTGAGCTCGTCGACAATCTCTTCGGCCAGCCGCTCCATTTCGTAACGGGAAATCGCCAGGTGCATGCGCGTGATGTACTCGGACACTTTGTCGATCACGAACTGCGCGAGGGATTGACGCGAGCCTTCCAGCAGGTTTTTGCCCGACTCTTCGATGGCATCGATGATGTAGCGATGCAGCACCAGTTTCAGGCCGTCGTGATCGCTGTGGCCCGCTACGCCTCGGGCGGGGGCGCCGAAGAGTTTTTCGCCGTTCATCGACCACTTCCCATCAGGCGCTCGAACCAGCTCATCGACGGTTTTGCCAGGCCTTCGGAGCGTTTGGCCAGGCGTTCGCCCAGGGCTTTCAGGGCGTGGGTCAGGTTCTCGCGGGGCGACAAGGTGAACAGGGTCTGGCCCTGGTTCTTGGCATTCAGGCGCACCTCCGGGCTGAACGGCAGCACGGCAATCACCTCCAGGCCGAAGCTTTTGCCGAGGGCCTCGGTGTCCGGGGCGCAGCCCTTGATGTAGCGGTCGACCAGCAGCTTGGCGTGGTCCAGGCGCATGCCTTTTTCGCGCCATTGATTGAGCACCGCCAGGTTGCGCCGGCAGTCGAGCACGCTCTGGTCGGTGCACCACAGCAGCTTGTCGCAATGGCTGACAAAGGTACGCAGCGCCTCGCTGTCGGGCTGGCCTGTGAGGTTCACCACGATGTGCTGGAAGTGCTGGCGCAGGGCGCTGAGCAGCATGTACAGCTCGGCGGCGCTGGTCAGCTCCAGGGGCTCATCGCTGGGGGCATAGGCGAGGATGCGCAAGCCGTCTTCGCTGGCCGCGAAGGCGCTGTTGATCAGGGTGGTGTCGAGGCGGCGCAGGTGGCGCAGGGCGTCGCCGAAGTTGAAGGTACTTTCCAGGCCCAGCAGCGCCAGGCTGTCGCCCCGTGGCAGGCCCAGGTCGAGCAACAGCGTGTGTTGCCCGCTCTTCTGCACGACCATGGCCAGGTGGCTGGCCAGCAAGGCGCCGTCGGCGTTGCCCTGGGTGCCGTAGAGCACGGTGAGGCCGCCGAGCTGGGTGTTCGGCGTGGCAGGTGGCAGGCGCTTGCTCAGGCGCCGCACCAGCCCGGCCACTTCGCTGGAGCGTGAGCCGTAGGCGACAAAATCCCGCGCCCCGGCGCGCATGGCATTGAGCACGAGCTGGTTGTCCATGCCGTCGCCGAGCGCCACGATCGCCAGCATCGGCTTGGCTTCCAGCGCGCCTTCGATCAACGCGCTCTGGGCCACCACGTGCTCGCGGTCCAGGCCCACGAACACCAGGTTGGCGAAGGTCACGTCCACCAACGCCAGCAGTTCATCCAGGCTGCCGCCACCGGCGCTGACCACCTGGCCCAACGGTGCAAGGGCACCCTGCAGCCATTCCAGGTCGGTGGTGTTGCGTGTGATTGCCAGAAACGTCTGGCTCAGGCTATCGCTCATTGGGAAAGTCCACTGCGACGGTCGAAGTTGCCGTTTTCCAGAAAGAACAGCCGATACCAGTTCGGGTCGTAGTTGCGCAGTTTCTCGCCGGGCAAGGAGGGCAATTGGGCGTTGGCCGCCAACGGTTGTACCAAGTGCGGCGTGACGATCATCAACAGCTCTTTTTCTTCACGGCTGATATTGGAGTCGCGGAAAAACGCCCCCAGGATCGGGATGTCACCCAGGCCCGGGAACTTGCTGATGGTGGAGCGGTTGGTGCTGCTGATCAGGCCACTGATCACGAAGCTTTCGCCATCGGCCAGGGACACGCTGGTGTCGGTACGGCGCACGGTGAGGGCGGGCACCTGGATGCCTTCGATCTGCACCGCGTTGCTGTAGTCCAGCTCGCTGACTTCGGGCGCTACCTTGAGGGTGATGCGGTTACGGTCGATGACGGTGGGCGTGAGTGTCAGGCGGATGCCGAACTCCTTGTACTCGATGGAGATGCTGTCGCTGCCACTGCTGGGGACCGGAATCGGCACTTCGCCACCGGCGAGGAAGGTTGCGCTCTGTCCGCTGAGGGCCACCAGGCTGGGACGTGACAGGGTGTAGGCGAAACCGCTTTGCTCCAGGGCATTGATCATGGCCGAGATCCGCCCGCCACCAAAACCGATGTTGAAGAAACCGTTGTTCACCGCCTGCCCACGGAAACTGTTGGCGGTGGTGGCGGGAATGGAACCGTTGCCCGGGCTGCCGAACAGGAAGTTGCCGCCCTGGCCGAACAACGAGGTGCTGGCCTCCTTGAGCTTGGTGCGACTGACTTCGACGAAGCGGATATCGGTCTGCACCTGGCTGGGTAATGTCGGGTCTTCGGACGGCGGCAGCGACAGGCTCGTCAGGGCTGCGGTGGCCTTGCCTTTGACGAACACCATGCTCTGGCGCGGCGTGGTCGAGCAGCCGGTCCAGACCATCAGGCTGGTCGTCCCGGCGCCCACGCCGGTGAGCAGGAAGTTACGGTCGCCGTTGATCCGCACATCGGCAATCCTGGGGTCGCCGATGGCCAGTCGCGTAATGGCGACCGGCGATTGCAGCTCCTGTTGCAACCCTTCTCCCACTTCAACCACGGCGGGCAACTGGCCCAGGGCGCTGCAGCTACCCGACGCAGCGAAGGCCAAGCCCACGGGCAGGCTCGACAGCATCAGGACCAAGGCCATTTGAGCGTAGCGATGGCTCATTCAAGGCTTCCTTGTTCAATCAGGGCGTTTGTTCGGCGGCTTGCGCACCACGGATCACTTCAATGCCACGGCGTTGGCCGCCCTGGGCGGCGGCGACCGGTGCGGTTCTTTTCGGCGGGGGCGCCATGGCCAACTGGGTGAATTGGTAGAGATCGCGGTCGGCGCTTTGCACTTTTTCCACCGAGTCGTTTTCGCCGGCCCAGTAGCGGCTCAGCAGTTGTTCGTCGGCGCTGCGTACGGCCAGGCGCAAAATGCCTGCCTGGGACGCCAGCATCAGGCGGCTCAATAAGGGTTCGGGAACCGCCAGCACCACGGTGCGCGCGCCGGCCCGGCGTTGGGCGGCCTGGGCTTTTTCCTCGGGCGTTGAGGGCGGTACGGTGGCGGGTTTACCGTCATTGGCCAGGCCCACTTGGTCGCCGACACTGAGCAGGCGCATGGCCGGGATTACCACCTGTGCCGACTGCTCGGTGTTGCCGGGCTCCTGGCGCAGGAACAGCAGGATATCGACGAAGTCGCCGGGGCTCAGTTGGCCGGCGGCGCCGATCACCTCGTCCACCGCCACTGCCAGGGCGCGTTCATCCGGGCGGATCATGCGGGCCAGCGGGCCGCCGGCGCTGAAGCTTTCTTCGCTCAACCAGTTGCCGGCGCCCAGGGTGCGCAAAGGGATGCGACCGATAGCCTGGTCGAGGCGGGTGAGACTGCCAGCGGGCACGGTGCGCAGGTTTTCAATGACCAGGTCGGTCGCGGCGAGGGGGACGAAGGGGGGCACGTCATGCACCAGCACCACCACCGGCTGGCGGGTTTTGTCTTCGATGGCGGCGACGCTGTTTTCGACGGAAATGACAGGTGCTGCAACAGGTTCCGGTGCGCGGCTCAGCGCCAGCCCCCAATAGCCGGCGATCAAGGCTCCAATTAAAAGCACGCCGGCCAGGATCATGCTGAAACGACTGTTCATGACGGCTCTCCTTATCCCGTTGCACCGCTGCCCGCTAATCCAAACGGGTTAATCCGCAACACTGGCTGCTATGAACATCTAACTATTTCGCTATTGGAAGGTAGTTCAGCTAGGACGAAATGCCATTACCCGCCGCAAAATTTCTCTGAACTAAAAAAGCTTTCATGAAAAACACGGTTTTATGACGCCAACTTTACGACTAATACTTTGTGATTAATTCGTTCTTACAGTTGTGAGGCTGGGGTTTGTTGACAATGCTCTAATGGCACACGGCAATCATCGTGCAACCCAGCTGTACCGGCGCTCTGCGGCGCATTAGGGAGAAGTATTATGATTCTTGACTTGATCTTGAAGGCGTATGTCCAGACCCAGCTGTTCTTCAGGCGCAGGGATGGGGCGTCGGCCATTGAGTATGTGATTATCGTGGCTATCGTCGCGTTGGTTATTATCGGTGCAGGTTCTGGGCTCGGTGATAAAATCAAAAACGTCTTCACTTCTGTATCAAATGCGTTACCGGCGGGTAGTGGCAGTTGATTTTTAACTAAGTTGCATGCAACGCTTTGTTGGCGAATATTAATCACTGGGTATCGTCTATGACACCGTCGTCGTCTCGCCGCCAGCAAATCCTATTGGTGGACGATGAAGAGGACGCCCTGATCGAACTTGCCGAATCCCTCGAAAATGAGGGATTCGTGTGCTTCACCGCCACTTCTGTCACCTTCGCTTTGCAGGAGCTGACCCTCAATCCGGATATCGCCCTGGTCATTACCGACCTGCGCATGCCCGAGGAGAGTGGCATCTCCCTGATCAAGCGCCTGCGCGAACACACCTCGCGTTCACATCTGCCGGTCATCGTGATGTCGGGCCATGCCGAAATGGACGACGTCAGCGACATGCTGCGGCTGCAGGTGCTGGACCTGTTCCGCAAACCGATCTACCTGGTGCGCCTGATCGACACCTTGAACAGCCTGTTCCCCCTGCCCAAACCCCGCCTCTGATCGTAGTGAGCGGGCTTGCCCCGCGCCGAGGCCCCCACACCAACACAGCCCGATTGAAGGATCGCGCCCCCAACGCAAAGCCGCGCCTTTGTAGTGAGCGGGTTTACCCCGCGCTGGGTGGCGAAGCCGCCCCAAAACCAGTCGATGCGTTTTGGTTGGAGGCATGAGATTAGTGGTGGGGCTGGCGCGGGGTAAACCCGCTCACTACAGGACCGGTGTTATACCCCGGCCCCGACGTCGGCCTTCAAAGCTGGTAGCTGAAACTCAGCGAATACCGTGGCCGCCGGTCATAGTTGTCGAACGCCACTTCCGACATTGGCTTGGCCGCCTCCAGCGCGATGTTGTAGTACTTGGCGTCGCCAAAACGCAGGCCCAACGCTGCTGATGACATGTCGTTGCCCTGGATGGGCAGGTCGTTGTACCAAGTCTTGGCGCGGTCAAACACGACGTACGGCTGCAGGATCCTCACCCAGTCGCCGGCGCGGTTGTAACTGTAATTGACCTCGTACGCCAAGCCCCAGCCCTTGTCGCCTGACCCCTGGTCATCGGGGTAGCCACGGCCGAAGTTTTGCCCGCCAAAGGTGGCGCGCTCGCTGTCGGGCAGGGTGTCATTGGTCCAGTAAGCGGCCGCCGACAGCACGCCTTGCCAGTTATCGAACAGCTTGTTGCTCTGCACCCCGGACAGGCGCACGCGGAAGAAGTCGAGGTCTGGCGTGAGGCCGCCGAAGTCCGAGTGGGTCTTGGCGCCCATGCCGTTGATGCCCTGATACAACCCGGCGCTGAGGATGCGCAGTTGGGTGGTGTCAGCCGTACGCCAGTCGCCTTCAACCGCGACGGCGCGCAGGTCGGTTTTCAGGTCAAAGCGTTGCGGGAAACCTTCCAGTTTGTAGCGGGTGGTCTGGTCGACGGCGTACAGGCGCGTGCCCAGGCTCAACGACTCGCTGGGCGAGGCGATAAAGGGGTGGGTGAAACCGATGGAGTAACGATCGATTTCCTGATGCGGCTTCAGCTCCAGGCCGTCGCCCAGTTGCACGTTGGTACGCGGGTCGGCGCGATAGCGTTCGCCCGACAACACCAGTTGCGTGCCTTCGGCATTGATGAATTGGCTATACGCCGCACGGTAGTAATGCTCTTTGTCGTTCCCGGGTGGGAACAGGCCACTGACACTCAGTTGCTCGCCCATGGATGTTTGCGAATTGCTGGTGGCGCTGAGCAGCGCCTGGGTGCCGCCCCGGCTGGCCTCGGTGAGGCTCATGCTGGTGGTGAACGGCTTGCGGCTGGCGGTGATTTGCATATGCGTGCCGCCGCCAGTGGTGCTGGGTGGCGGTACCTGGGCTTGCAGTGTCACGCCCGGAATGGTGCTCATCAAGGTGGTGTAGCGCTCGAAGGTCTTGCGGGTCAGTGGGCGTTCGGCCTTGAGTTTTTCTGCCAGTTTGTCGATGTAGGACGAGACCGGGCCGACGTCGCCTTGCAGTTGGTAGTCGCGGATATAACCTTCCACCACCACCACGTGCACCAGGCCGTCGTCGAAGCTCTGTTCTGGCAGGAACGCGTAGGACAGCAGGTAGCCATCCTGTTGATAGCGCCGGGTGATACCGCGCGTGGCTTCGATCAGCTGGGCCAGATTGGTCTCGTGGCCAGTCAGCGGCTCGAAGACCTGGGCCAATTCCTTGAGCGGGTAAATCGTGCCGCCGTCGATCTGCAGTTTGCGAATGGTCACTTTGGTGTCCATCAACAAGGGTTGGGCTTCGGTGGCGGCGGGTGTCGGCAGTTGGGTTTGCGGGGCGACCGGACGATAGGCGTCGGCGGGCAGGTTGGGCACGGGCAGGTTGCGGATGGTGTCGTTGCTATTGAGGAAGCTGGGTAGGGTATCGGCGCAGGCGTAGGTACTGAGGGTGAGCAACAACAACGGCGTCAAGGCGCGCATAGGACACTCCATGGTCAAAGCAGCAGCGTTTCGCAGATTCCCGCCGGGCTCTGGGGGCGCGGTTCGGGTACTTCCGGGACAGTTCATTTGCCCATAAAAAAGACGAGAGGCTTATAAGGTCTCTCGTCTCAACCAAGCGTAGGCGCTGTAGGGGAGGCCGTCTAATCGGCCAGGTGCAATTCTATTTTTTGCCGGTCAGGCCACCGAGCAGGCCGCCCAGCAGACCACCGTTGGCGTTGGCGCCGGCACTGGCCCCTGCGGAGGCAGATGCGCTACCCCCCAGGTTCAGGCCGCCACCGAGCAAACCACCACCGGCGTTGGTGCCCCCGGTGACCAGGCCACCGATGGACGCTACGGTGCCACCGACGGCGCTGACGGTGCCGCCCAAGGCGTTGGTGACCGGGTTGGCGTTGGCGCCGCTGAGGGCACCGCCCAGGTTGCTGACTGCGCCGCCTACGTTGGTGACCAGGCCGTTGATCGGTGCACCCAGGCCGGTTGCGCCGCCGATGTTTTGGGTCAGGCTGGTGACGCCGTTGGTCACAGGGTTAAGGGCATTTCCGAGCACCTGAGTCACTTGCCCAACCGGTGCGCCCGCTGCGGTGTTGGGGACGCCACTGCCGCCGAGGAGAGTGCCCAGGGATGCCACGGTGCCACCCGCTTTGCCACCGGTAGCGCCTGCTGCGCTGACCACACCGTTGGTGCTGCCTGCATCGAGGCCGTTGCCGGCGCCGGCGATGATGCCGCCAATCAGTTCTGGCAAGCCGAGGTTACCCGCGCCGCCCGTGCCGCCGCCGCTACCACTGCCGGAGCCGGTGCCGGTGGCTGGGTCGACATAGCCGCTGGCTTTATCCACCACGGTGCCTACGCCATTGAGTACGTTACCCACGATGCCGGTCACAGGGTTGCCAGTGCCGCCAGCGTCGGCGACTTTATCGCCCAAGCCGTCGACGGTGCTGCCGACTTTCTTCAACAGGCCGCCGACTGGCGTATCCAGGCCGGTCGCGGTGCCCACTTGGCCGGTGGTTTTTTCCACCAGTGAGACCACCGGTACCAACACCTTGCCGCCGACGGTATTGGTGACCGAACCCAGAGGGCCGGTGGTGCTCGCCGTGCTCAAGGTGTCGCCGAGCATGGTCACGACATTGCCGACCTTGTCGACCACGCCACCAACAACAGGGGCTGCGCCGGCAACGACCGGTACGTTCCCCAGCAGGGTGGCCACGTTGCCGCCTGTGGTGCTGACGCCATCGCCCAGATCGGCTACGCCTTTGCCGACACCGGCCAGTGTTTTGCCCAGTGCATTGCTGTCGGTGCCAATCGTACCGAGCCCCGTGGACAGGCCGTCGCCGATGCTGCCGACCGCGGTGCCAGTGGCGGTCACCAGGCCGCCCGTGGTTGCGCCGACAATCGGCAAGCTGCCAAGGGTGGTGCCCAGGCTTTTGACGGCGCCACCGACGCCGGTCACGGTGTCACCCAGGGTGTCGACCACGGTCGCGGTCACCAGCGGTGTGGTGGTACCGCCACCGGTGCCACCGCCTGTTCCGCCACCTGTTCCGCCGCCAGTGCCACCACCGGTCCCGCCACCTGTACCACCGCCCGTACCGCCACCGGCTGCCGAGTCGGTTGAAGCCGAACCACCACTGTGATGCCCACCACCACCGCTGCTGCAGCCTCCGAGCGCCAATGCGACTGCCAGGGCCAGCGCGGTACTTGTTTTCCAGATCACCACTTGAGTTTGAGTGTTCATGATTGAGTTCCTTGCACCTGTACAACCTTGGGTTGTTTTCAAACGCTCGTTATTTCTTGGATAGCGATGCGTTTGTCCGTGTGGCTATAACAGTCCCGGGCACTCTTTCTCACAATGCTCAACTTGGTATTAACGATTTATATACTGGGTTCAAGTCAGGGCTTAATGACTAATACCAAAGCGATAAAGGGTAGATGTATCTAGATATATATATTTTAAAAATCAATGATATAAATAAAATAGCGGGCTTAAAAAAGCCCGCTATAACTTAGGATGTATATATACAATTAATCGGTGATTTTTACGCGATCGGCTGCCACTTGCCTACCATGTGTTGTAGATCGCCCGTACCTTTCAACAGCAACTCGCCGCTGGAACCTGGGGCGCTGCAATACAGGGTGACTTCACTGGGCAAGCGCACGGGCTTGTTGAACTCGACATGCAGTTCAATATTGGCAGCGGGCAAATGTTCACCCAGCGCAGCCAGGGTATGCGCTTTGTTCCACAACCCGTGGGCGATGGCTTGTGGGAACCCGAACAGCTTGGCGGTGAGGGCGCTGAGGTGGATCGGGTTGTAGTCGCCTGAGACCCGCGCATAACGGCGACCGATATCGGCAGGGGCTTTCCAGCGCGTCAGTTCGCTGACTTGGGTGGGCGTGGGCAACGGATTATCCAGCGCTTCGCCTTCGAGCTTGACGCCCCGACACAGCATGCGGCTTTCGGCCTCCCACAACAGCCCGAGGGAATCCTCTGCGGTGGTCAGTAAGTCAAAGGTCGCCCCTTTGCTGTGGGGCTGGAGGTTGCAGGCCTGTACGCCGATCGTCAGTTCACTGACGCCACCCAAGGGGCGGTGAATGCGGATGCGGTTGCTCAGGTGAACCAACCCCAGTAACGGAAAGGGAAAATCCTTCGCCGTGAGCAACTGCATCTGCAGGCCGAACGCCAGGATATGCGGATAAGTCGCCGGCAAGATCGGGCTGTCGGCGAAACCACAGACCTTGCGGTACGCCGCCACGTCATTGGGGTTGATGCGCACCCGGCAGCGCAAGCCCTGTTCGGGCAAGGTGCTGCCGGTGATCTTGCGCTTGAGCGCCGCCCGCCAATACAACGGCGGCAAGAAGGGTGTGCTGCCTAAGGTGTGCCAATCCATGTTTATGCTCCCAAAAGACTTTGCCCACACACCCGCAACGCTTGCCCGCTGACCGCGCCGCTGCCCGGCTGACCGAGCCAGGCGACGGCTTCGGCGACGTCCTGGGGCAGGCCGCCCTGGCCCAGCGAACTCATGCGCCGCCCGGCTTCACGCAAGGCGAAGGGGATATGTGCGGTCATCTGGGTTTCGATAAAACCGGGCGCGACGGCATTGATGCTGATACCCCGCGCTTGAAGCAGCGGCGCCCAGGCTTGGGCCAGCCCGATCAAGCCGGCCTTGCTCGCGGCATAGTTAGTTTGCCCACGGTTGCCGGCAATGCCGCTGATGGAGGCCAGCAACACCACGCGGGCGTTGTCGTGCAAGGTGCCGCTGTCGAGCAATGCCTGGGTCAGCACCTGCGGGGCGTTGAGGTTGACGGCCAGCACGGCGTCCCAGTATTCCGGGGTCATGTTGGCCAGGGTCTTGTCGCGGGTGATACCTGCGTTATGTACCAAGATGTCGAGGCCGTCGGGCAGGTGTTCCACCAACCGCGTGGCGGCATCTTCAGCGCAGATATCCAGCACCACCGTGCGTGCGCCCAGGCGCGCGGCGAGGGCTTCGAGGTCAACCTTGGCCTGGGGCACGTCGAGCAGAATGACGTCAGCGCCATCGCGGGCCAGGGTTTCAGCGATGGACGCACCGATGCCCCGGGCAGCGCCCGTGACCAGCGCCTTGCGCCCGGCGAGGGCGCGCGTCCAATCTTCGACCGGGGTGGCACACGCTGCCAGGCGAATGACCTGGCCGGAGATGTAGGCGCTTTTCGGTGAAAGGAAGAAGCGCAGGGCGCCCTCCAGTTGGTCCTCGGCACCCTCGCCGACGTAGAGCAATTGCAGCACGCCGCCGTTGCGCAGCTCCTTGGCGAGTGAGCGGCTGAACCCCTCGAGGGCACGTTGGGCGCTGGCGGCAAAAGGATCGCTGAGGGTTTCCGGAGCGCGGCCGAGAATCACCAGGTGCGCGCTGTTATCCAGGTTCTTCAGGAGGGGCTGAAAGAACTCGCGCAATTGCTTGAGCTGATCGGTGTGTTGCAGGTCGCTGGCGTCGAACACCACCGCCTTGAGCTTGGGACCATGCCCGGGAATCCACGTCGAGGTCTCGGTGCCGTAGGTGTAGGTCGCGTCGGTCAGCTTGTGGGCGAACGCCTGTACCTTGGCCGTCAGCTCACCGCCGCCCAGTAACAGCGCACCTTCAACTGGGCGCAGGCGCCCGGCTTGCCAGCGTTCCAGGCGTACCGGTGACGGCAGGCCAAGGGCAGCGACCAGGCGATGACCGAGGCTTGAGTTGGCGAAGTCGATATAACGGTCAGACATGGAACGCTCTCCGAAAGCTGGGGTTCAAAGGGTTGACCACCCCGGGGCGGTAGTCGTTCGATCAGCCTAGGCTAGGCTGGATGATTACACCCACAACCCACAGGGAGCTTTCCATGACTCAATTGCGCCGTGTAGCGATCATTGGCGGTAACCGCATTCCTTTCGCTCGCTCCAATGGCCCGTACGCCACGGCGAGCAACCAGGCGATGCTGACCGCAGCCCTGGAAGGCCTGATCGAACGCTACAACCTGCACGGCCTGCGCCTGGGCGAAGTGGCTGCCGGCGCGGTGCTCAAGCACTCCCGGGACTTCAACCTTACTCGCGAATGCGTGCTCGGCTCGCGCCTGTCGCCACAAACCCCGGCCTATGACATTCAGCAGGCCTGCGGCACGGGGCTGGAAGCGGCGTTGCTGGTGGCCAACAAGATCGCCTTGGGCCAGATTGAATGCGGGATTGCGGGTGGGGTCGACACCACCTCCGACGCGCCGATCGGCGTGAATGAAGGGCTGCGCAAGCTCCTGCTGCAGGCCAACCGCAGCAAATCGATGGGGGATAAATTAAAACTCCTGTTACAACTTCGTCCCCATCACCTCAAGCCCGAGCTGCCACGCAACGGCGAACCGCGCACCGGGTTGTCCATGGGTGAGCATTGCGAGTTGATGGCGCAGACTTGGCAGATTCCCCGCGCCGAACAGGACCAGTTGGCCCTGGAAAGCCATCAGAAAATGGCCGCCGCCTACGCCGAAGGCTGGCACAACGATTTGCTCACGCCGTTCCTGGGCCTGACCCGCGACAACAACCTGCGCCCCGACCTGACCCTGGAAAAACTCGCCAGCCTCAAGCCGGTGTTTGAGCGCAGTGAAAAGGGCACGCTCACGGCGGGCAACTCCACGCCACTGACGGATGGCGCCTCATTGGTGCTGCTGGGCAGCGAAGTCTGGGCCAAGGAACGTGGCCTGCCGATCCTGGCCTACTGGCGCGACGGTGAAGCGGCGGCGGTGGATTTCGTCAACGGCGCGGAAGGTCTGTTGATGGCGCCGGTGTATGCGGTGCCGCGTCTGCTGGCGAGGAATGGACTGACGTTGCAGGACTTCGATTACTACGAGATCCACGAGGCCTTCGCTGCCCAGGTTTTGTGCACGCTCAAGGCCTGGGAAGATGCCGACTACTGCAAGACGCGCCTGGGGCTTGACGCGCCCTTGGGGTCCATCGACCGCAGCCGGCTGAATGTGAAGGGCAGTTCCTTGGCGGCGGGGCACCCGTTTGCGGCCACGGGCGGGCGTATTGTCGCCAACCTGGCCAAGTTGCTGGACGCGGCGGGCAAGGGGCGTGGGCTGATTTCCATCTGTGCGGCAGGCGGGCAGGGGGTTACGGCGATCATTGAACGCTGAAATTGGCATATTGGATGCATTCTTAAGTGATCAACGGTCGGTAGCCTCTCCCACCGGCGAGCCGATTGCCGTATAACGAGTGCCATACGCGTATTTGGTAATAAAGGACCCACAATAAAAGCTGATGAAGACTCCTAAACGCATTGAACCCCTGATCGAAGACGGTCTGGTCGACGAAGTGCTGCGCCCACTCATGAGTGGTAAAGAAGCAGCTGTTTATGTGGTGCGCTGCGGCAACGAATTGCGTTGCGCCAAGGTTTACAAGGAGGCGAACAAACGAAGTTTTCGTCAAGCGTCCGAATACCAGGAGGGCCGCAAGGTCCGTAACAGTCGTCAGGCCCGGGCCATGGCCAAGGGGTCCAAGTTCGGCAAGAAAGAAGCCGAAGATGCCTGGCAGAACGCTGAAGTGGCGGCGTTGTTCCGCCTGGCCGGTGCGGGCGTTCGCGTGCCCCAGCCGTTCGACTTCCTAGAAGGCGTGCTGTTGATGGAGTTGGTGGCCGATGAGTACGGCGATGCGGCGCCGCGCCTGAACGACGTGGTGCTGGAGCCGGACCAGGCGCGTGAATACCACGCCTTCCTGATCTCCCAGATCGTGCTGATGCTGTGTACCGGCCTGGTGCACGGTGACTTGTCCGAGTTCAACGTACTGCTCACGCCGACGGGCCCGGTGATCATCGACCTGCCCCAGGCGGTGGATGCGGCGGGCAACAACCACGCGTTCAACATGTTGGAGCGGGACGTGGGCAACATGGCTTCCTACTTCGGGCGCTTTGCCCCGGAGTTGAAGAAGACCAAGTACGCCAAGGAGATGTGGGCGCTCTACGAAGCCGGCACCTTGCACCCGGCCAGCGTGTTGACCGGGGAGTTTGATGAGCCGGAAGAGCTGGCGGACGTGGGCGGTGTGATGCGCGAGATTGAAGCGGCACGGCTGGACGAAGAGCGTCGCCAGGCGATCCGCGCGGCGGATGAAGCGCCACCGAGCAAGGTGCCGGACGAGCCACCGCCGCCGCCTTGGATGCAATGACAAACACTCCGACTGACTCGGAATGTTCCCCCTGTAGGAGCCGGCTTGCCGGCGATGAGGCCCTTGATTCAATGCAAGGCTTGAGGTCGCCATCGCCGGCAAGCCGGCTCCTACAGGTGGGGTGTCAGCAGCAATTGCCTGATGCCAACTCCTTGAGAATCGGGCAATCGGGCCGGTGATCGCCCTGGCAGTGTTCCACCAGGTCCTGCAGCGTATCGCGCAGTTGCCCCAGCTCCAGGATCTTCTGGTTCAGCTCCTCGATGTGCTGGCGCGCCAAGGCTTTCACATCGGCGCTGGCCCTTTGCCGGTCCTGCCACAGGGCCAGCAGTTTGCCGACCTCTTCCAGTGAAAACCCCAGGTCCCGCGAGCGTTTGATAAACGCCAGGGTGTGCACCTCGTCCGGGCCGTACACGCGATAGCCGCTGTCGGTACGGTGGGCAGCTTTGAGCAGGCCGATGGATTCGTAGTAGCGAATCATCTTGGCGCTTAGCCCGCTGGCGCGAGCGGCTTGGCCGATGTTCATGGGCGCTGATCCTCCAGGTCCTTGGGTTTCCAAGTCTTCAACAGTAACGCATTGCTCACCACGCTGACGCTGGACAAGGCCATGGCCGCGCCGGCCAGTACCGGGTTGAGCAGGCCGAAGGCCGCCAGCGGAATACCGATCAAGTTATACACAAAGGCCCAGAACAGGTTCTGGCGGATTTTTGCGTAGGTCTTGCGGCTGATCTCCAACGCGGCGGGCACCAGGCGTGGATCACCGCGCATCAGGGTGATGCCGGCCGCGTGCATGGCCACGTCGGTGCCACCGCCCATGGCGATGCCGATATCGGCGGCGGCCAGGGCGGGTGCGTCGTTGATACCGTCACCGACCATGGCGACCACGCCGGTTTTTTTCAACGCGGTGACGGTGGCGGCTTTGTCGGCGGGCAGCACTTCGGCGTGAACATCGTCGATGCCCAGGGCCTGGGCGACCACGCGGGCGCTGCCGCGATTGTCGCCGGTCAGCAGGTGACTGCTGATGTGTTGGGCTTTAAGTCGGTTCACCGCCTCCAGCGCGCCCGGCTTGAGCGTGTCACCAAAGGCGAACAGCCCCAGCACGCGGGGTTGCGCGCCTTGCTCGATCAGCCAGGACAAGGTGCGACCTTCGGCTTCCCAGTCGCTGGCGTGGGTGGCCAGGTCGCCGGCGCTGAGGCCGCTTTCTTCCAGTAGGCGACGATTACCGAGGGCCAGCTGCCGGCCGTCGAGGGTGCCGGCGATGCCCCGCCCGGTCAGGGATTGGCTGGCCGTTACATCGGCGACCACCAGCCCCCGTTCGCGGCAGGTATCCAGCACGGCCTTGGCCAGCGGGTGTTCGCTGCCGCGTTGCAGCGCGCCAGCCTGTTGCAGGATCGCGGCGTCATTGCCGTCCACCGCCACCAGGTGCGCAATGTTCGGCGCACCGGAGGTGAGGGTGCCGGTTTTATCGAACACCACGGCGCTCACCTCATGGGCACGCTCCAGGGCTTCGGCGTCCTTGATCAGGATGCCGTAGCGCGCCGCGACGCCGGTGCCGGCCATGATCGCCGTCGGTGTGGCCAGGCCCAGGGCGCAGGGGCAGGCGATCACCAGCACCGCCACCGCATTGATGATCGCGGTTTCCAGCGAGGCGCCGTACAGCCACCAGCCCACCAGCGTGATCAACGCCAGTACCAGCACGGCCGGGACGAACACCTGGCTGACTTTATCCACCAGTTTCTGGATCGGCGCCTTGGCGGCCTGGGCGTCTTCCACCAGGCGGATGATTCGCGCCAGTACGCTCTCGGCGCCGATGGCCCGGGTGCGTACCAGCAAACGGCCTTCGCCGTTGATGGCGCCGCCCGTGACGCTGTCGCCCGGTTGTTTGGGCACCGGCAGGCTCTCGCCGCTGATCAGCGCTTCATCGGCATGGCTCTGGCCTTCCACCACCTCGCCGTCCACCGGGAAGCGTTCGCCGGGTTTGACCAGCACCAGGTCGTTGAGCTGCAGTGCGTTGATCGCCACCTCTTCTTCGTGGCCGTCCAGCACGCGGATCGCCCGTTCCGGACGCAAGGCCTCAAGGGCGCGAATGGCGCTGGCGGTCTGGCGTTTGGCGCGGCTTTCCAGGTATTTGCCGAGCAATACCAGGGCGATCACCACTGCCGAGGCTTCGAAGTAAAGGTGCGGCATGCTGCCCGCAGGCGTGGTGAGCCATTCATAAAGGCTCAGGCCGTAGCCAGCGCTGGTGCCGATGGCCACCAGCAGGTCCATGTTGCCGGCGCCGGCGCGCACGGCTTTCCAGGCGGCAATGTAGAAGCGCGCCCCGAGAATGAACTGCACTGGAGTGGCCAGGGCGAACTGCACCCACGCGGGCAGCATCCAGTGCAGGCCGAAGGGTTCCACCAGCATCGGCAACACCAGCGGCAGGGCCAGCACGATCGCCAACAGCAATGACCAGCGCTCGCGGTGCAGGCGCTCGGCTTGATTGGCATCGGTGGTCGTTTCGCTCTGGGGCAGGGTAGCGGTGTAGCCGGCCTTGTCGACGGCGGCGATCAGCACGCCGGGGTCCATCTGGCCCAGCACCTCGACATGGGCGCGTTCGTTGGCCAGGTTGACGCTGACGCTTTGCACCCCCGGCACCTTGCCCAGCGCGCGCTCGACGCGGCCAGCACAGCTGGCGCAGGTCATGCCGCTGATGGGCAGGTCAAAGGTGGTGGATCCATTCATGGGGCAGTCCTCCAGAAGAAGTTGCCCCTAGGATCAACCTTGACCTGTGGGGAAGGTCAAGCGGCTATTTACTGTAGGAGTCGGGCAAATGGATCAATATTCGAGGGCGGCCGCTTTCAGGTACATGCCGTCCGGCCCCTGGGCGATCCGCAGCTTGCGCACGTCACCGGCCTTGAGGGTGATGTTCTGCGCCGGCGGCGCGAGCATGCCTGGCAGGCAGCCCGGCGACTGACCCGGCAGCAGCTTCAGGCGCAGCGACAAGTTGCCCGCCGGCAGGTTGAATGAGGTGGCCTGCTCCTGGAACAGCCGGCCGGCCAACTGGTCATTGAGGTAGAGGCCGATCTCGCAGTTGGTCGGTACTTCCAGGCGCTCCCGGGAAATGATCAACACCGCGTAATCCTGATCGGCGCTGGCCTGGGGGGCGATCGCAGACAAACTCATCAGGCCGGCAAGGGCAAAAAACGACCAGCGCATGGCGAATGCTCCGTGGTTCATAGCTAAGAGGGATGAAGCTTGGCCGAGGCCGCGGCCGAATACCAGCCCGGCCGATGTTTTTGAAACTTGACCTTGCCATGATGGCAAGGTCGACACTTGGTGTGCATGGGCTTGTTCCGCGCAGCGGTGTGACAGATAGGTGTGGGGCATCTGGTACACCGCGGCGCGGGGCAAGCCCGCTCACTACGGGCTTATTGGAGGAGTTGTGTCATGCAAGTATTCAATGTTGAAGGAATGACCTGCGGCCATTGCGTTCGGGCGGTAACCCAGGCAGTGCAAAGCCAGGACCCGGCGGCGAGCGTGAAGGTCGACCTGGCGGCAAAGGAAGTCGGCGTTGAAAGCCGACTGTCGGCCGAGCAGGTCATCAGCCTGATCACCGAAGAAGGCTACAGCGCCAAGCTGGCGTGATTTTTCTGATAGTTAGCGAGCTAACGTAATGTTCATGGCACCCAAGCGCGGCTAGACTGTCGGGCTGCCGACTCACTTGGGTGTCTGATGAACCTCCGCATAATCCTGATCCTGGGCGCCCTGAGCGCCTTCGCGCCGTTGGCGATCGATTTTTACCTACCGGGTTTTCCGGCAATGGCCACGGCGTTTGCCACTGACGAAAAACATATCCAGTTGACCCTGGCGGTGTATTTCGCCGGCCTGGCCATCGGGCAGTTGATCTACGGCCCATTGGCAGACCGCTTTGGTCGACGCGGCCCGCTGCTCAGCGGCGTCACCCTGTTTACCCTGGCGTCCTTCGCGTGTGCCTACGCGCCCTCCCTGGAATGGCTGATCGGCGCGCGCTTTGTGCAGGCCCTGGGCGGTTGCGCGGGCATGGTGATTTCGCGGGCGGTGGTCAGCGACAAGTGTGATGCCGTGGGGTCGGCCAAGGTGTATTCGCAACTGATGCTGGTGACCGGCCTGGCGCCGATTCTGGCGCCTCTGGCGGGCGGCGTGATGGTCGGCGTGTGGGGCTGGCAGTCGATCTTCCTGGCGCTGTCGGTGTTCAGCGTCATGGCAGCCATCGCCGTGGCGTTCGGGCTGCCTGAGACCCTGCCGGCCAATCAGCCGCGCCAGCCGTTGTCCGGGTCGCTGCGTCGCTATATCGGCTTGTTGTCCGACCGCGTCTATCTCGGCTATGCCCTGACTGGCGGTATCTCGATTGCCGGGATGTTTGCCTACATCGCCGGCTCGCCTTTCGTCTTCATCAAACTCTATGGCGTGCCCGCCGAGCATTACGGCTGGCTGTTCGGCTCCAACGCCGCCGGCTTTATCCTGGTCGCCCAAGTGAATGCGCGGTTGCTGTCCAAGCGTGGCCCGGCGTTCCTGTTGTCGCGCTCGGTGTGGGTCTATGTGCTGGCGGCCCTGACGCTGCTGGGCATTGCGGCCTTGCGTACGGACGCGCTGTGGCCGTTGCTGGTGCCGCTGTTTATCTGCATCGCCAGCCTGGGCTGCATTTTGCCCAACACCTCGGCCTGTGCCATGGCCGGGCAGGGCGCACGCGCGGGCAGTGCGTCGGCGTTGCTCGGCTGCATCCAGTTCGGGGTGGCGGCGGGCGCCGCTTCACTGGTGGGTGTGTTGCACGACGGCACGGCAATGCCGATGGCCATGGTCATCAGCTTGTGTGGCGTATTGGCGGTGACGATTGCGGTGTCGACCCAGCGCCTGCAACGGGCGAGGGCCGCGCAGGCGCAGGTCTGAAGTGCAGGTCAGCCAGCGGCGGAACGTTGCTGGCTGAGGGGAATGCGATGGGGCGCCTGGATACGGGCTTGCAGGGTGTCGGCAAAGGCGCGGGCCTCGGCCTCGCTGCGGAAGGTGAAGGCGTCTCGGTCGAGACTCACCTGCCATTTATTGCCTGCAGATTTTGCTAACGCTTTTATCAGGATCTTCATTGCTGACTTCCTCACGTAAAAGAATCGTGGCAAAGGCGGCCAATATAAACCCGAATACGCTCGCAAATATGACAAAGATCAACTGTCGGACTAATGGTGCCATCCATCACTGCGGTGAATAACGGACGGCACCCATGATCCTTTCCTAGAACCCTTCCAGCACGATCTTGCCCTTGGCCTTGCCGCTTTCCAGCAGGGTGTGGGCACGGCGCAGGTTCTCGGCGTTGATCACGCCGAAGTGTTCACCCACCGTGGTTTTCAAGGTGCCGGCGTCGATCAGTTCCGCCACGCGGTTGAGCAGGTGATGCTGCTCGATCATGTCGGGCGTCTCGAACATCGAGCGGGTGTACATGAACTCCCAGTGCAGCGACAGGCTCTTGCGCTTGAGCTTGCTGACGTCCAGTGCCTTGGGATCGTCGATCAACGCCAGCTTGCCTTGCGGTTGCAGGGCTTCCACCAGTTGGTCCAGGTGATGGTCGGTCTGGGTCAGGCTGGCGACGTGAGTCACTTGCGGGTGGCCGGCCTTCTTCAGTGCTTCGCTGAGCGGCTGGCTGTGGTCGATCACCAGATCGGCGCCAAGCGCCTTGGCCCACGCTTGTGTTTCTGGGCGTGAAGCGGTGCCGATGACGTTCAGCGCAGTGAGCTGGCTGGCCAGTTGGGTCAGGATCGAACCCACGCCACCGGACGCGCCGACGATCAACAGGCTTTGGCCTTCGTCCTCTTTACCTTCACGCACTTGCAGGCGCTCGAACAGCAGCTCCCACGCGGTGATGGCGGTCAGCGGCAGTGCAGCGGCTTCGGCAAAGCCCAGGCTCTTGGGCATATGGCCGACAATCCGCTCATCCACGGTATGCAGTTCGCTGTTGCCACCGGGGCGAACCAGCGAGCCGGCGTAGAACACCTTGTCACCGGCCTTGAATAGCGTGACGTTGCTGCCGACAGCCTTGACCACACCGGCCACATCCCAGCCCAGCACTTTGGCCGCGCCGTTTTCGGGGGCTACGTTCTGGCGCACCTTGGTGTCCACCGGGTTGACCGAGATGGCTTTGACTTCCACCAGCAGGTCGCGTGGGCCGGCGACCGGCGCGGGCAGTTCGATGTCTTGCAGGGATTTTGGGTCGTTGATCGGCAGGGATGCGTAGTAGGCAATAGCTTTCATGGGAACTCCGGAATAGGGCTGATCAGGCAAGAAATTTCAGGCGCTTGAGGTCGAAGTGTTCGATCACATCGGCGGCCTTGGCGCGAAAGCTCTGGATATGTGCGCTCTGGTCGTGGGCGGCCAGGGCAGCGTCGCTGCTCCAGCGCTCGATCATGTAGAAGGTGCCGGGGTTTTGCAGGTCCTGGTTGAGTTCGTACTGCTCGCAACCGGCTTCAAGGCGGGTGGGCTCCAGCAGGCCACGCAGCAGGGTTTCCAGCGTGGCTTCCTGGCCGGGTTTGGCGATCAGTGTGGCAATGACATTAAAGGCAGCGGACATCTTCAACTCCTGGCGCTTGATGAATGGGATGGCCAGATGATTGGCTATTTCCCACAAAGATAAAAGCTGCTAAAACAGAGGTCTGTTTCAATAAAATTTTGATAATGAGTGGGAATGCATGCTGCGGTTTGATGATTTGCAGTTGTTTGTACGCGCAGCCGACCTGGGTAGCCTGTCGGCCGCTGCGCGGGTGATGGACTTGTCTCCCGCCGTGGCCAGCGCGGCGCTCAAGCGCCTCGAGCAGCAACTGGGCACACGTTTGCTGGCGCGTTCCACCCGCAGCCTGCGCTTGACCGCCGAAGGCGAGGGTTTCCTCGAATATGCGCGTGCGGCGCTGGGTTCGCTGGACGAGGGGCGACGGTTGTTGTCCAGCAGCCAGGACCACGTCAGCGGTGTGTTGCAACTCTCGGCACCGTCGGACCTGGGCCGCAACCTGTTGCTGCCGTGGCTGGACGCGTTCCAGCATGAGTACCCGCAACTCACTGTCCGGCTGCTGCTGGGGGATCGCATCGCCGACCTGTTCCGCCAGCCGGTGGATATCGCCCTGCGCTACGGCGAGCCCGAAGACTCCAGCCTGATCGCGTTGCCCATCGCCCCCGACAACGTACGCGTGTTGTGCGCGGCGCCCAGCTACCTGGCCCGGCACGGTGAACCGCGTAACCTGGAGCAACTGGCCCAGCACAACTGCCTGCTGTATATGCTCGGCAGCCGGGTGCATGACCACTGGAGCTTTCACGACGGCAAGCGCGACGTGAGTCTCACTGTCAGTGGTGATCGCTTCAGCGACGACGCCGATGTGGTGCGCCGTTGGGCAGTGGCGGGTGTAGGCATTGCCTACAAATCCTGGCTGGACGTGAGTACGGATGTGCTGGCTGGGCGTTTGCGCGTGATCCTGCCGGAGCTGCGCGGCGAGCGCACGCCGCTCAACTTGCTGTGCGCCCACCGTGCCCAATTGAGCAAACCCATCAACCTGCTGCGGGAAATGCTCGTGGCCCGTTGTGCGACATTGACGGCGCAATGGCCGGAGCGTTTGCGCCCTACGTCATAACCTCCCTCACAGCAGGAAATTTCACTCAGCCCCAGTCCCACTCCGCGTTGTCAGACGGCGCGGAACCGACCGCGTGCGCACCTATACTTTGGCGCCAACCGCTGTAGACAAGTGATTCAACAGGGAGTGAATACATGCAAGAAGCACTTTGTATCAGTCAGATCGCCAGCTTGCTCGCTGAGCCCAAACGCACCGCCATGCTGTGGTCCTTGATGGACGGCTCAGCGAAATCTTCGGAAGAACTCGCCACGCTTGCCCGGTTGTCGCCGGCGTCGGCCCATGCCCATCTGGGGCGGTTGACCGCAGGCGGGTTGCTGCGGGTCGAGGTTCGGCGTGGCGCGCGGTTGTTTCGCTTGGCCGCCGCCGATGTCAGTGCGGCTATCGACGCGCTGGCCAGCACCACCGTGGCCAGCGCGTTGCGCAGTGCACCGGACCTCTTGCCGCCTGCGTTGGTGGTGCCGCAGACGTTGTGTCGAGCGCGGCTATGCCATGACCACTTAGGCGGCGAGATAGCGGCAGGGCTGTATGAGCGAATGCTCGACGCCGGATGGATTGAGCGCCATGAACAACGCCTCCACGTCACGGCCAAGGGGGCGCACCATCTGGCGCTTCGCGGCATTTTCACCCAGGCGCTGGCAGCGCCGGTGGCCTGCGATTGTTTTGACTGGAGCCAGCAGCAATCGCACTTGGGGGGCGCCTTGGGCGCAGGGTTGTTGCAGCTGTTCTTGCAGTCCAATTGGGTCAGCGTGACAGGCGAGTCACGCGCCGTTGCTGTGTCAGAGGCGGGGCTGGCGGAAATCAACCGGCTGGTCACGCCCGAGGCGTCGTTCAGAGTTTCAATCAGGTCGCATCCAGCAATAAGTCGCTGAAACGATGCCGCACACTCGCCGAGGGGTTATTCATACAGGGGTGCGGCATGGACAGGCAAGGCTATAGCGCGGCAGAACGGCTGGAACGGTTGCCCATCAGCGGTTACCACCGGGTCATCTTCATCATCATCGCCCTGGCGTTTTTCTTCGACTCCATGGACCTGGCGATGATGACCTTCCTGTTGGGGTCGATCAAAACCGAGTTCGGCTTGAGTACGGCACAGGCCGGGTTGCTCGCCAGCTCGAGCTTTTTCGGCATGGTGGTGGGCGCTTCCCTGTCGGGCATGCTGGCGGACCGTTTCGGACGCAAGCCGGTGTTCCAGTGGAGCATCGTGTTGTGGGGCATCGCCAGTTACCTGTGCTCCACGGCGCAGACGGTGGAGACGCTGACGCTGTTTCGCATCCTGCTGGGGATCGGCATGGGCATGGAGTTTCCGATTGCCCAGTCGATGCTGTCGGAGCTGATCCCGGCCAAGGGCCGCGGGCGCTACATCGCCTTGATGGATGGCTTCTGGCCGTTAGGTTTTGTGGCGGCGGGGGTGCTGTCTTACTTTTTGCTGCCGGTGATTGGCTGGCGCGACATCTTCCTGGTGCTGGCGGTGCCGGCCGTATTTGTATTGGCGATCCGCTTTTTTATCCCGGAATCGCCGCGCTGGCTGGAGCAGGCCGGGCGGCATGAGGCGGCGGACAAGGTGTTGCAGGGGATCGAGCAAAAAGTGCGCGACTCGCTGGGCTGCGCCGATCTGCCGGAACCGATTCGCCTGCCACGGGTGGAGACCACGCCGGGGACGTTTTTTTCGGCCTTCCAGCAACTGTGGTCGGCACAGTATCGACAGCGCACGCTGATGATCTGGAGCGTGTGGTTCTTTGCCTTGCTGGGGTTCTACGGGCTGACGTCCTGGCTGAGCGCGTTGCTGCAGCAGTCGGGTTTTGCCGTGACCCAGTCGGTGTATTACACGGTGATCATTTCCCTGGGCGGGATTCCCGGCTTTCTGATGGCCGCCTGGCTGGTGGAGCGTTGGGGGCGCAAGCCGGTGTGTGTGGTGACGTTGCTGGGCGGCGGGGTGATGGCGTTTCTGTATGGGCAGAGCGCGGTGTTTGGCGGCAACGTGGCGTTGTTGATCACCTCGGGTTTGCTGATGCAGTTCTTTCTGTTTGGCATGTGGGCGGTGCTGTACACCTACACGCCGGAGCTGTATCCCACGTCCGCGCGGGCGACGGGCTCGGGATTTGCTTCTGCGATTGGTCGAGTGGGGTCGTTGCTGGGGCCGTTGGTGACGGGGTTGGTATTCCCCATTACTGGGCAGGGCGGGGTGTTTGCCCTGGGCGCGCTGTGTTTTGCGGTGGCGGCGTTGGTGGTGTGGGTGTTCGGGATGGAGACGAAGGGCAAGACCCTGGAAGAACTGACCGAAATTTAAAGGCCAATACAAAACCAATGTGGGAGCGGGCTTGCTCGCGAATGCGGTGTGCCAGCCAATACATTCGGCGACTGGAACATTGCTTTCGCGAGCAAGCCCGCTCCCACATTTAGACTGCGTTCATTCAGTCAGTTAGGGTTTGACCAGGCGTGCATCCAGGCTGTTCTGCGCCAGGCGTTTGGCCTGGTCCTGGGTCATGCCCAGTGCGGTGTGCAGCGCGTGGAAGTTCTCGGTGACGTAGCCGCCGAAGTACGCCGGGTCATCGGAGTTCACCGTGACTTTCACGCCACGTTCGAGCATGTCGAGGATGTTGTGCTGGGCCATGTCGTCGAACACGCACAGTTTGGTGTTGGACAACGGGCACACGGTCAATGGGATCTGCTCGTCGATGATGCGCTGCATCAAGCGCTCGTCTTCGATGGCGCGTACGCCATGGTCGATACGCTGGATTTTCAGCAGGTCGATGGCTTCCCAGATGTACTCGGGCGGGCCTTCTTCGCCGGCGTGGGCCACGGTGAGGAAGCCTTCGTGACGGGCGCGGTCGAACACGCGCTGGAACTTGCTCGGCGGGTGGCCCATTTCCGAACTGTCCAGGCCCACGGCCACGAACGCGTCACGGAACGGCAGCGCCTGGTCCAGGGTTTTCTCGGCTTCGGCTTCGCTCAAGTGGCGCAGGAAGCTGAGGATCAAACCGCTGGTGATGCCCAGTTGCTGCTCGCCATCTTTCAGCGCAGCGGCGATGCCGTTCAGTACCACTTCGAATGGAATGCCACGGTCGGTATGGGTCTGCGGGTCGAAGAACGGTTCGGTGTGGATCACGTTCTGTGCTTTGCAGCGCAGCAGGTAGGCCCAGGTCAGGTCGTAGAAGTCCTGGGAGGTGCGCAGCACGTCAGCGCCCTGGTAGTACAGGTCGAGAAACTCTTGCAGGTTGTTGAAGGCGTAGGCCTTGCGCAGGGTTTCAACGTCATTCCACGGCAGCGCGATCTTGTTGCGTTCGGCCAGGGCGAACAGCAACTCCGGCTCCAGCGAGCCTTCCAGGTGCAGGTGCAATTCAGCCTTGGGCAGGGCGTTGAGCCAATCGTACATTTCTAAACTTCTCATCAGGTGCAATGGCGGCATTCTACAGGCCATGGCTGAAATAATCGGTAAAACCTGACCAGCAGGAGAGTTTCGTTTCTGTTTGCGCAAGGGCCGCGTGAACTAAGGTGTAACGAAACGTTAGCAAGCTGCCGTAGTCTGTACCCCATCAATGACTGATTTGTTGTGCGAAAAGGCCCGGAATGCTCTCCTCTCTCAAGCAAGAAAAATTCATGCTGCTGGCGCTGATTGCCGCCATCGCCGCCTACCCGCTGGAACACTGGATGCTGCACAGCGGGCAGATGGTCGCGCTGCTCGGCGGTGTGGTGCTGATTGCATTCATCGTGGTGGCATCAATGCGCGTCGCCCACCACGCCGAACAGTTGGCGGAAAAGGTCGGCGACCCCTACGGCACCATGATCCTCACCCTGGCCGCCGTGCTGGTGGAGGTGGTGATCCTGGCGATCATGATGAGCAACGAGCCGTCGCCGACCTTGGTGCGCGACACCATTTATTCGGCGGTGATGCTCGACATCAACGGCATCCTCGGCCTGGCCGCACTGATGGGCGGCATCAAGCATGGCGAACAGTCCTACAATGACGACTCGGCGCGCAGCTACAGCGTGATGATCCTCACGGCCATGGGGGTGTCGATGGTGGTGCCGGAATTTATCCCCGAGGCCGACTGGAAAATCTACTCGGCTTTCACCATCGGCGCGATGGTGCTGCTCTACACCCTGTTCCTGCGTATGCAGGTGGGCCCGCACAGTTATTTCTTCAGCTACAGCTACCCGGAAAAACGCCGTAAGAAACAGCCGGAAGAAGAACACCCGGAGCCGCCGATCAACCTGGCGTTCTCCATCGCGACATTGGTGTTTGGGGTGATTGTGATTGGCGCGTTGGCTGAGGTGATGTCCAAGACCCTCGACCTGGGGCTGGAAGGCACGGGCGCACCGCCGGTGATCACCGCGATCGTGGTGGCCGCGATCTCGGCGGCGCCGGAAATTTTGACGGCATTGCGCGCGGCGTTGGCCAACCGCATGCAGTCGGTGGTGAACATTGCGTTGGGGGCGTCGTTGTCGACAGTGATCCTGACGGTGCCAGTGATGGAGGCCATGGCGCTCTACACGGGTCAGCCGTTCCAGATGGCGATGACACCGGTGCAGACGGTGATGGTGTTCATCACGCTGATTGTCAGCGCGATCAACCTCAACGATGGCGAAACCAATGCCATCGAAGGGATGACGCATTTTGTGTTGTTTGCGACCTTCATCATGCTGTCGCTGCTGGGTTTGTAACCGCATTTATTGATCTCAACAGGTCCCAATGTGGGCGCGGGCTTGCTCGCGAAAGCGGCGTGTCAGTCAGCACATGAGTTGGCTGAACCACTGCCTTCGCGAGCAAGCCCGCTCCCACACTTAGAGCTGCGCCAGGCTCAAGTTCCTGCGATCAAGGCTCTTGCGGCCTGGGTGTGATCGGCAATCAAACCCTTGAGGTCGAGACCTTCGACCTGGCCGTCGATGACTCGCCATTTACCCGCCACCATCACCCGGTCGGCACGGTCGGCGCCGCACAGCAGCAGGGCCGAGAGTGGGTCGTGGCTGCCGGAGAAGCGCAGTTCATCAAGCTTGAACAACGCCAGGTCGGCCTGTTTGCCCACGGCCAGTTCACCAATATCCGTACGCCCCAACAACTGCGCCGAACCTTGGGTGGCCCAACCCAGCACGCCTTCGGGCGTGATCTTCTCGGCACCGTAACGCAGGCGCTGGATGTACAGGGCTTGGCGGGCTTCGAGAATCATGTTCGATGCGTCGTTGGACGCCGAGCCATCCACGCCGAGGCCGATGGGGGCGCCGGCAGCGATCAGGTCCAGGGTCGGGCAGATGCCGGAGGCCAGGCGCATGTTCGAGCTTGGGCAATGGCAAATGCCGGTGCCGGCCGCGCCGAGGCGGGCGATCTCATCCGGGTTGAAGTGGATGCCATGGGCCAACCAGGTGCGCGGGCCGAGCCAGCCGACGCTGTCGAGGTAATCCACGGTGCGCAGGCCGAAACGCTGCAGGCAGAAGTCTTCTTCGTCGAGGGTTTCTGCCAAGTGCGTGTGCAGGCGCACGTCGAGGCTGTTGGCCAGTTCGGCGCTGGCTTCCATGATTTCCGGGGTGACCGAGAACGGCGAGCAGGGCGCCAGGGCGATCTGGATTTGCGCCCCGTCGCCACGCTGGTGGTACGTGTGGATCAGGCGTTGGCTGTCGTCCAGGATAACCTGGCCTTGTTGCACGGTTTGCTGTGGAGGCAGGCCGCCGTCGGCTTCGCCAAGGCTCATGGAACCGCGGGTGAGCATGGCGCGCATGCCCAGCTCGCGCACGCTTTGCACTTGCACGTCGATGGCGTTTTCCAGCCCGTCGGGGAACAGGTAGTGGTGATCCGCCGCCGTGGTGCAGCCCGAGAGCAGCAGTTCGGCCAGGGCAACTTTGGTGGCCAGTGCGAGTTTTTCCGGAGTGAGCCGCGCCCAGACCGGGTACAGGGTTTTCAGCCACGGGAACAACGGCTGGTTGACCACTGGTGCCCAGGCGCGGGTCAGGGTTTGGTAGAAGTGGTGGTGGGTGTTGATCAACCCGGGAAGGATCACATGTTCGCGGGCGTCGAACACCTGGTCACAGGGGAGGGCAGGTTCCTGGCCCAGGGACAGCACTTCGGTGATCACACCGTCTTGCAGCACCAGGCCGCCACGGGCGTCGAGGCCATTGGCAGTGAAAATCGCGAGGGGGTTTTTTAACAGGATACGGGTCGCAGGCATTGGCCGGCTCCTCTGAATGATGGGTTCAGGTTTGCCAGCTCAGTGTTGCCCTGTCTGCTGATCCAGGGTCGCCGGTGAAGGCGATGCGCTAGATTACGTGTAGTTCGCAGGCGGGTCCAGCGGTCAATGTGGGAGGGGGACAAGCTCCCTCCCACCTGTTGATTCCCAACATTTACCAGGCGATGGTGTCGCCTTTGTAGTCGATGAAGTGGTGGCCGCCCTTGCCGGTGAACGCATTCACCTGATCCACCAGGCCACGCACGCTGGTGTCGACATCAATGTGCGCGTTTTCGCCGCCCATGTCGGTCTTCACCCAACCCGGGTGCAGCGACAGTACGGTGAGGGTGTGATCGCCCAATTGGGTGATGAAGCTGTTGGTCATGGAGTTGAGGGCGGCCTTGCTGGCTTTGTACAGCGCCAGGTCCGAACCGTCGGGAATTGTCACGCTGCCCAGCACCGAACTCATGAACGCCAGCACGCCGCTGTCCTTGCGGATCTGCCCGGCAAAGCGCTGTGCGAGGTTGATCGGCGCCACGGCGTTGGTGAAGAACAGTTGGCCGACTTCCGCGAGGGTGGCGTGGCCCGGTTCCTGGTTGGCCGGGCCCTTGACGCCGGCGTTGACGAACAGCAGGTCGAACGTCTGGCCTTTGAGGCGCTGGCTCAGGGCGATCACGGCTTGCTGATCGTCCATGTCGAGTTTCTCGATGTGCACCGGGCCAACGGCTTTCAGGGCGTCGGCCTTGTTCGGGTCACGCACGGTGGCGGTCACATCCCAACCGTCCTGGAGCAATTGCTTGACCAGGCCCAGGCCCAGCCCGCGCGAGGCGCCGATGATCAGTGCGGTTTTTGGCGTAGACATGAAGGGCTTCCTTTGGAGTGGAGGTTCACGGGTTCAGTGGACAACGTTGCCCGAGCCTTTGCTGCAACTCGTTGCGCAGCTGGCCGAGTTCGGTGATGCGGTTTTCGATCAGGTTGAGCTTGTCTTGCAGCAGTTGCGTGACGGCGCTGTCGGGGTCCGGTGCCTGCCACAGGGCGGCGACACTGCTGCCGATTTCGCCAAGGCTGAAGCCCAGGCGCTGGGCGGTCTTGATATAGAGCACCAGTTGCACCATGTCCGCTGGGTAGTCGCGGTAACCGTTGGCGCTGCGTTGTGCGGCGATCAATCCGCGCTGCTCGTAGAAGCGCAGGGTGTCGCGGCTGACCTGGCTGGCCTGGGCTAATTCGCCGATACGCATGGGGCGTGCTCGTGGGGGCTTGACCTTGGAGCATACTCCAGGCTTTAGCCTGCTGGCTTCTTGAATTGAAGGAGCTTGCGAATATGTGGAGCATTGACCAGTACCGAACCCTGGTGCGTGCCAGCGCCTGGTACGACCTGATCGTCACGGCGGCGTTTGTCACGCCCTGGAGTTTCCTGGCGCTGCACAGCGTGTTGCAAAGCCTCAACCTGCCGGGGGAGTTTCCTGCGTTCGCGCCCGCCCATGTGCTGATGGCCAACCTGCTCGGGTCGATTGTGTGCGTCTGGGCCGTGCTGCGCATACGCGATCCGCAACGTGCGTTTGGGTTGTACGACGCCGCTGGCCGTGCGCTGTTTGCGACGTGGCAACTCTATGCGCTGACACAGGGCGCCACGTCGATCCTGTGGGGCATTCTGTTATTTGAAGTGCTGTGGGGCATCGCGCAAATCTTGCCGGTACGCGCTGATCAAAAAACGATCGACGCTCGCCAGCCCATATGACAGAAGGGCTACACGCGGATGTGCTCAGGTTATCCACAGGCAGGTGCACAGTAGATGTGGGCAGTTTCAGCGTTGCAGCAGGATGCGCCCACGGCTGAGGTCGGCGAGTTGGGTTTGCAACGTGTCGATGTGCGCTTCGCCAAGCGCCAGTTGCAGCTCGACGCCGTTGGCGGTGAAGGTTTCCTCCACCACCAGCCCGCCCAACTCAGCGACGCGCAATTTCACCAGGTTCAGCTCGGAGAATCCGCAGGCGCAACTGAGCGGCACGCGGCTGATCAACTCAATACGTTCGGCGTTCTGCAGGCATTTGTTGGCCCCGCCGCCGTACGCGCGGGCCAGGCCACCGGTGCCCAACTGGATGCCGCCGTACCAGCGAATCACCAGCACCGCGACCTGATCAAACCCTTGGGCTTCGATGGCCGCGAGTATCGGCCGCCCGGCCGTGCCGCCGGGCTCACCGTCATCATTGCTGCGGTATTGGTCCGCCAGCTTCCAGGCCCAGCAGTTGTGTGTGGCATTCAGGTCGCTGTGCTGCTCGAAAAACGCCTGGGCGTCCTGGGGGCTGGTGATCGGCGCGGCGAGGGTGATGAAGCGGCTCTTGCGGATTTCTTCACGAAATTCGCAAAAGCCGGTAAGCGTGAAAGGCATAAGTCGCTTCGTTTATAGGGCCGGCTTGACGCCACAGCCTTTGAGGATGATGTGGATCAGGTTGGTGCCGGCGTCTTCCATGTCTTGCTTGGTCAGTTTGGTGCGACCGGTGACGCGGCAGATCTGGGTGGCGAAGTCGGCGTAGTGCTGGGTGCTGCCCCATAGCAGGAAGATCAGGTGCACGGGGTCGATGGGGTCCATCTTGCCGGCGTCGATCCAGGCCTGGAAGACTGCGGCCCGGCCGCTGAACCAGGCGCGGTAGTCCTGGCTGAAATATTCGGTGAGGCATTCGCCGCCGCTGATGATCTCCATGGCGAAGATCCGCGAGGCTTGCGGGTGGCGCCGGGAGAATTCCATCTTGGTGCGGATATAGCGAGTGAGGGCCACGGCCGGGTCGTCCTCGGCGGTCAGCGCGTTGAAGGTGCTGTCCCACAGTTCGAGGATGTTGCTGAGCACCGCGATGTACAGGCCCAGCTTGTTGGTGAAGTAGTAATGCAGGTTGGCCTTGGGCAGCCCGGCACTCGACGCAATGGTGTTCATGCTGGTGCCTTTGTAGCCATGGCGCGCGAACTCGTCTTCAGCAGCCTGCAGAATCGCTTGTTCGTTCTTTTGCCGAATGCGGCTGGCGGGTTTACCGGCGTGGTTGCTGTGGGCAGGAACTTCGAGGCTCATGGAGGTTTCCGTGCTGATCGATAGAGACGACGTGTGCACAGATAACCCACCCTCAAGCCTCAGACAAGTCCCGATGCAATAAAACCGTCAAAGCGGTTCCAGCGTGTCGCTTTCTGGCGCGCGGTTTGCGGCAGCGTGGGTCGTTTTGGCTTCCGGCAACAGCAGGCACAACACGATGGCGGTCAGCCCGCCGCTGGTGATGGCCGAGTCGAACAGGTTCTGTACCAGCGCTGGCATCAAGTGCAGCAGGTTCGGTTGGGCGGCGATGCCCAGGCCGACGCCAAAGGAGGTGGCAATGATCAGCATGCTGCGTCGGTCCAGCGGCGCCTGGGCCAGGATGCGCACACCGGCCGCGGCCACGCTGCCGAACATCACCAGGGTGGCACCACCCAATACGGGTTTTGGAATTTGCTGCAACACCGCACCAATCAGCGGAAACAACCCCAGGCAAAACAGCAGCACGCCGATGTACAAACCGACGTAGCGGCTGGCCACGCCGGTGAGTTGGATCACGCCGTTGTTTTGGGCAAACGTAGTGTTGGGAAAGGCGCTGAACGTGGCGGCGATCATGCAACTGACGCCGTCGCCCAATACACCGCCTTTGAGTCGGCTTATATAAGAGGGGCCGCTGATGGGCTGGCGGGCGATCATGCAGTTGGCGGTGAGGTCACCGACGGTTTCGATGCTGCTAATCAGATAAATCAGCGCGATCGGCAGGAAAGCGCTCCAGTCGAACGTGAAGCCGAAGCGAAAGGGCATCGGCACGCTGATCAACGGCAGGTCGGGCAAGGCCTGGGGCACCAGTTTGCCGCTGCCCCAGGCGGCCAGGCTGCCGAGGGCCAGGCCGATGATGATGGCTGAAAGGCGCACCCACGGCGTATTCGAGCGGTTGAGCAGAATGATGGTCAACACCACGAACAGGCCCAGGGCCAGGTTGGTGGGGGCGCCGAAGTCCGGGGCGTTGAAACCGCCGCCCAAGTCGGTGATGCCGACTTTGATCAAGCTGATGCCGATCAGAGTGATGACAATGCCCGTCACCAATGGCGTGATGACGCGGCGCAACTGGCCAATGAAGCGGCTCAGTACGATCTGCACCGCGGCGCCGAAAAAGCACACGCCGAAGATCATCGCCATGATGTCTTCCGGGCTGCCGCCGCGCTGCTTCACCAGAAACCCTGCCGACAGCACCGCGCCGAGAAACGCAAAGCTGGTGCCTTGCAGGCAGATCATCCCGGCGCCGATACCAAACGGCCTACGCGCCTGGATGAAGGTGCCGACACCGGAGACCATCAGCGCCATGCTGATCAGGTAGGGCAAGTGGGCAGTGAGGCCCAGGGTGGAGCCGATGATCAGGGGCGGTGTGATGATGCCGACGAACGCTGCGAGCACATGCTGCAACGCGGCAAGCAGTGCGGGAATTGGCTTGGGGCGGTCGTTGAGGCCGTAGATCAGGTCGCTGGGGCTGGTGGATTCTGGAGGCATGTCAGGCTAGCTCAAGGTCTATGTGCTTGTGCTCCTGCAAAAAGCTGTCCAACTGCTCAGCTTTCTGCGTTAGGCCCGAGTTAGCGCGTCGCGGCCAGGCTTTCGAGAAAGCTTTCCAGCACCAAATGAGGGCGACGGCCCTTGCGCGTGACCGAAGCCAGGCTCAAATCGTAAAAACGCGTAGCCGGTTTCAGCGCGCGCAGTCGGCCTTGTTGCACCCAGAGGCTGGCGTAGTGGTCGGGCAGGTAGCCGATGTAGCGACCGGTGAGAATCAGGAAGGCCATGCCTTCGCGGTCGGACGCGCTGGCGGTGCAGTTGAGTGCCTGGTAATGGGCCTGAATCTCGGCGGGCAGGCGGAAGGTGGGGGCGATGGCGTCCTGGCTGTCGATGCGCGTGTCGTCCAGTTGTTTGTCGTCGGCGTAGAACAGCGGATGGCCGACTGCGCAGTAGAGTAGCGAGCGTTCGCTGTACAGCGGCTGGTACTCCAGCCCCGACAGAGCGCTGGCCTGGGGCACCACGCCGACGTGCAGGCGGCCGTCGAGCACACCTTGTTCCACTTCATTGGGCGCGATCATGCGAATCTGGATCTGCACGTCCGGGCCACGTTCCTTCAACTGTGCCAAGGCGTGGGTGATGCGCATGTGGGGCAGGGTGACGAGGTTGTCGGTGAGGCCGATGATCAGTTCGCCACGCAGATGCTGGTGCAGGCCGTTGACCTCGGTGCGAAAACTTTCCAGGGCACTCAACAGCTGCAGGGCAGACTGGTAGACCTCACGGCCTTCTTCGGTCAGAGAGAAACCGGCGCGGCCGCGTTGGCAAAGCCTCAAGCCGAGGCGTTGCTCCAGGTCACTCATCTGCTGGCTGATGGCGGAACGGCCGATGCCGAGCACGGTTTCCGCCGCCGAGAAGCCGCCGCACTCCACTACGCTGCGGAAGATGCGCAGCAGGCGAATATCGAAGTCGCTGACTTGGGCGAGGGGGTCGGGGCGACGGCTGCTCATAGTTTAGTAAAGGCCTGACTGAAGGTTAGAAGAGTTGAATTTCACCGACTTTATCGCCGTGGCAATTTAGCTGCAACAACGCTTTTCAATCCCGACGCTGCCTTTTGCCTTGCGAGGTTTTGCTGATGAACATGCCTGAAAACGCCCCATCGTCCCTGGCCAGCCAACTGAAGTTGGACGCTCACTGGATGCCTTACACCGCCAACCGTAACTTCCAACGTGACCCGCGCCTGATCGTCGGTGCGGAAGGCAGTTGGTTGATCGATGACAAGGGGCGCAAGGTGTACGACTCGCTGTCGGGCCTGTGGACCTGCGGCGCCGGGCACACCCGTAAGGAAATCCAGGAGGCGGTGGCCAAGCAACTGGGCACCCTGGACTATTCGCCAGGCTTCCAATACGGTCATCCGCTGTCCTTCCAACTGGCGGAAAAAATCACCGACCTGACGCCGGGCAACCTGAACCATGTGTTCTTCACCGACTCGGGTTCCGAGTGTGCCGATACCGCCGTGAAGATGGTGCGCGCGTACTGGCGCCTAAAAGGCCAGGCCACCAAGACCAAGATGATTGGCCGCGCCCGTGGTTATCACGGTGTGAACATTGCCGGTACCAGCCTGGGTGGGGTTAACGGCAACCGTAAGATTTTTGGTCAGGGCTTGATGGACGTTGACCATCTGCCGCACACCTTGCTGGCGAGCAATGCCTTCTCCCGTGGCATGCCGGAGCAGGGCGGTATCGCGTTGGCGGATGAATTGCTCAAGCTGATCGAACTGCACGACGCGTCGAACATTGCTGCAGTGTTTGTCGAGCCAATGGCCGGTTCTGCTGGCGTATTGGTGCCGCCTCAGGGGTACCTCAAGCGCCTGCGTGAAATTTGCGACCAGCACAACATCCTGCTGGTGTTCGACGAAGTGATCACTGGTTTCGGCCGTACCGGCTCGATGTTCGGTGCCGACAGCTTCGGTGTAACACCGGACCTGATGTGCATCGCCAAGCAAGTCACCAACGGCGCCATCCCAATGGGCGCGGTGATTGCCAGCAGCGAGATTTATCAGACGTTCATGAACCAGGCGACGCCCGAGTACGCGGTGGAATTCCCACACGGCTACACCTACTCGGCCCACCCGGTTGCCTGTGCTGCGGGCTTGGCGGCATTGGACCTCTTGCAGAAGGAAAACCTGGTGCAGAGCGTGGCCGAAATCGCGCCGCACTTTGAGAATGCGCTGCACGGTTTGAAGGGCAGCAAGAACGTGATCGACATTCGTAATTACGGCCTGGCCGGTGCGATCCAGATTGCCCCGCGTGACGGTGATGCCATTGTGCGTCCATTCGAGGCCGGCATGGCCTTGTGGAAAGCTGGCTTCTACGTACGCTTTGGCGGTGACACCTTGCAGTTCGGGCCAACCTTCAACAGCAAGCCGCAAGACCTGGATCGCTTGTTCGATGCCGTCGGCGAAGTGCTGAACAAGATCGACTGATTTCTCTTTCTATATAGAACAACTTTTCAGGAGCCCTGCATGAGCCTTATCCAGCACTTGATCAACGGTGAGTTGGTCAATGACAGCGGCCGTAGCGCCGACGTGTACAACCCGTCCACCGGCCATGTGATTCACCAGGTGCCGTTGGCCAGTCGCGAGACTATTCAACAGGCGATCGACGCGGCCAAGGCGGCGTTCCCGGCCTGGCGTAATACGCCAGCGGCCAAGCGTGCTCAGGTGATGTTTCGTTTCAAGCAATTGCTGGAGCAGAACGAGGCGCGCATTTCCCAGCTGATCAGTGAAGAGCACGGCAAGACGCTGGAAGATGCGGCCGGTGAATTGAAGCGCGGGATCGAGAACGTGGAATACGCGTGCTCGGCGCCGGAGATTCTGAAGGGCGAGTACAGCCGTAACGTAGGACCAAACATTGATGCATGGTCGGATTTCCAGCCGTTGGGTGTAGTCGCTGGTATTACGCCGTTCAACTTCCCGGCGATGGTGCCGTTGTGGATGTACCCGCTGGCGATCGTTTGCGGTAACTGTTTCATCCTGAAGCCGTCGGAGCGTGACCCAAGCTCCACACTGTTGATTGCACAACTGTTACAGGAAGCCGGCCTTCCTAAGGGCGTGCTGAGCGTGGTGCACGGCGACAAGGGCGCGGTAGATGCCCTGATCGAGGCGCCAGAAGTGAAGGCGCTGAGCTTTGTGGGCTCGACGCCGATTGCCGAGTACATCTATTCCGAAGCGACCAAGCGCGGCAAGCGCGTGCAGGCGCTGGGTGGAGCGAAGAACCACGCGGTGCTGATGCCGGATGCGGACCTGGACAACGCGGTCAGTGCCCTGATGGGCGCTGCGTACGGTTCTTGCGGCGAGCGTTGCATGGCGATTTCGGTGGCGGTGTGCGTGGGGGACCAAGTGGCGGACGCGTTGATCGCCAAGTTGGTGCCGCAGGTGAAGGCCTTGAAGATCGGTGCGGGCACGTCTTGTGGTCTGGACATGGGGCCGTTGGTGACTGGCCAGGCGCGGGATAAGGTCAGTGGCTATATAGAAGACGGTGTTTCTGCGGGCGCCAAGCTGGTGGTTGATGGTCGCGGGTTGAGCGTGGCAGGCCATGAAGAAGGTTTCTTCCTGGGTGGCAGCCTGTTTGATCGTGTGACGCCTGAGATGCGCATCTATAAGGAAGAGATTTTTGGGCCGGTGCTGTGCGTGGTACGGGTGAATAGCCTGGAAGCGGCGATGCAGCTGATCAATGACCATGAATACGGTAATGGTACGTGCATCTTTACCCGTGACGGTGAAGCGGCACGTCTGTTCTGCGATGAGATCGAAGTGGGCATGGTGGGGGTTAACGTTCCGCTGCCGGTGCCGGTGGCTTATCACAGCTTTGGCGGCTGGAAGCGGTCGCTGTTTGGTGACTTGCATGCCTATGGGCCGGATGGGGTGCGTTTCTACACGCGTCGCAAGGCAATTACCCAGCGTTGGCCGCAGCGGGCCAGTCATGAGGCGTCGCAGTTTGCGTTCCCAAGCTTGTAAGCAGCAGTGAAAGCCGGCCCCTTGGGGCCGGCTTTCACGTTTTTTGGGGCTTTTTGACCGATATGACAGAAATATGAAGAAAGGTGTTGACGGCAGATTCTGGAA
>NZ_JACARO010000010.1 GCF_013386585.1 Pseudomonas sp. P7548
TGGTGACCATCACCTTCAGCCGGGCAGTCACCGGGTTTACCAACGCCGACCTGACGATTCCCAACGGCACGCTGACGTCGGTCAGCAGCAGCGACGGCGGTCTGACCTGGACCGCGACTTTCACGCCGACCAACAACATTACCGACAGCACCAACCTGATCACCCTCGACAACACCGGGGTGACCGCCATCAGCGACGGCGTGGCGGGCGTCGGCACGACCAGCTCGGTCAATTACGCGATCGATACCGCACGGCCGACCGTGACTGTCGTGATGTCCGACACGGCGTTGAAGATCGGCGATACCTCGCTGGTGACCTTTACCTTCAGCGAGGCGGTGACCGGCTTCACCAACGCCGACCTGACCATCGCCAACGGCACGCTGAGCGCAGTGAGCAGCAGCGACGGCGGCATCACTTGGACCGGAACGTTCACCCCGACGGCCAGCATCACTGACACCACCAACCTGATCTCCTTGGACAACACCGGTATCGCTGACCTGGCCGGCAACGCCGGCAGCGGCACGACTGATTCGGCCAATTACGTGATCGATACCGTGCGGCCGACCGCGTCCATTGTGGTTGCCGACACCAGTCTGGCGGCGGGTGAAACGTCGCTGGTGACCATCACCTTCAGCGAAGCGGTCAGCGGCTTCACCACCGCCGACATGACAGTGGCCAACGGCACCCTGACCGGCCTGAGCAGCAGCGACGGCGGCATCACCTGGACCGCCACGCTGACGCCGACCAGCAACATTACCGACACCACCAACCTGGTCACCCTGGACAACACCGGGGTCGTCGATCTGGCCGGCAACGCCGGCAGTGGCACCACCAATTCCAACAATTACGCGATCGACACTGCGCGGCCGACCGCGACCATCGTGGTGGCGGACAACGCGCTGAAAATCGGCGAAACCTCGCTCGTCACCATCACGTTCAGCGAAGCGATCACCGGCTTCACCAACGCCGATCTGACGATTGCCAACGGCACGCTGACGGCGGTGAGCAGCAGCGACGGCGGCATTACCTGGACGGCGACGTTCACGCCGACCACCAGCATCACCGACGCGACCAACCTGATCACGCTGAACAATACCGGTGTTGCTGATCTGAACGGCAACGCCGGCAGTGGCACCACCGACTCCAACAACTACGCCATCGATACCGTGCGCCCGACCGCAACCATCGTGGTGGCCGACAATAACCTGCGGATCGGTGAAACCTCGCTGGTGACCATCACCTTCAGCGAGGCCGTGACCAGTTTCACCAACGCCGACCTGACCATCGCCAACGGCACGTTGAGCGCAGTCAGCAGCAGCGATGGCGGCATCACCTGGACGGCAACGTTCACGCCGAGCGCCAGCATCACTGACACCACCAACCTGATCACCCTGGATAACACCGGCATTGCCGACCTGGCCGGCAACGCCGGCAGCGGTACCACCGATTCGAATAATTACGCGATCGATACCGTGCGCCCGACCGCGACCATTGTGGTCGCCGACAGCAACCTCACGGCCGGTGAAACCTCGCTGGTGACCATCACGTTCAGCGAAGCGGTGAGCGGTTTCACCAACGCCGACCTGACGATTGCCAACGGTACGCTGACGGCGGTGAGCAGCAGCGACGGTGGCATCACCTGGACGGCGACCTTCACCCCGAACGTGGGTGTCAACGACGCGAGCAACCTGATCGTGCTGGCCAATACCGGCATCGCGGATCTTGCGGGCAACGCCGGCAGCGGCACGACCAACTCCAACAACTACACCATCGACACCGTGGCACCGACCGCAACCATCATCATTGCCGACAATGCGCTGAAAATCGGCGAAACCTCGCTGGTGACCATCACCTTCAGCGAGGCGGTGACCGGTTTCACCAACGCTGACCTGACCATTGCCAACGGCACGTTGAGCGCGGTCAGCAGCAGCGACGGCGGCATCACCTGGACGGCGACCTTTACGCCGACCACCAGCATCACCGACGCCACCAACCTGATCACGCTGGACAACAGCGGCGTGCAGAACCTGAGCGGAAACGCCGGCAGTGGCACCACTGACTCGAACAATTATTCAATCGATACCGTGCGCCCGACCGCCACCATTGTGGTCGCCGATACCGCGCTCGGAGTCGGCCAGACCAGCCTGGTGACCTTTACCTTCAGCGAGGCCGTGACCGGTTTCACCAATGCCGACCTGACGGTCGCCAACGGCACACTGAGTGCTGTGAGCAGCAGTGATGGCGGGATCACCTGGACGGCCACCTATACGCCGGCCGCAGGTATCACCGATACCACCAACCTGATCACGCTGGACAACACCGGCATCGCGGACCTTGCGGGTAACGCAGGCAGCGGGACTACCGACTCCAACAACTATGCCGTCGACAGCCAGCGCCCGACCGCGACCATCGTCATGAGCGATTCCAGCCTGCGGCCAGGTGAAACGTCGCTGGTGATCATCACGTTCAGCGAAGCGGTGACCGGTTTCGACAACGCTGACCTGAGCATCGCCAATGGCACGTTGAGCGCTGTGAGCAGCAGCGATGGCGGCATCACCTGGACGGCTACATTCACGCCGAACATCGGGGTTACCGACCTCACTAACCTGATTGTGCTGAACAACACCGGTATTTCCGACCTGGCTGGCAACACCGGCACCGGGACTACCAGTTCGGCAAATTACCAGGTGCAAACTGAGGTGCCGACCGCGACCATTGTCATCGCCGCCCCCTCGCTCAAGGCCGGGGAAACCTCGCTGGTGACCATCACGTTCAGCGAAGCGGTGAGCGGCTTCACCAACGCCGACTTGAGCATCGCCAATGGCACGTTGAGCGCTGTAAGCAGCAGCGATGGCGGCATCACCTGGACCGCCACTTTCACACCTGGCAGCAATGTCACCGACGCCACCAATCTCATCACCCTGGATAACAGTGGCGTGTCGAATGGCTCGGGCAACGCGGGCGTGGGGGGCACCGATTCCAATAACTACAGCATTGACACCCAACTCCCGACCGCAACCATTACCGTGGCCGACAACCAACTTGGCATTGGCCAGACGACGACCGTTACCATCGCTTTCAGTGAAGTGGTGAGCGGTTTTGACCTGTCTGACCTGAGTGTCGCCAACGGTGTGTTGTCCAACTTGATGAGCGCCGACGGTGGCAAAACCTGGACCGCAACCCTGACGCCGACCGCGGCGGTTACCGACGCCACCAACCTGATCGTGCTGGATACCAGCCAGGTGAATGACTTGGCGGGCAACGCAGGGGCCAGCATTGCCATATCCAACAACTACGGTGTGGACGCCGACCGCCCCACTGCGACCATTACGGTGTCCAACCCGAACCTGACCGTGGGCCAGACCAGCACCGTGACCTTCACCTTCAGCGAGAAAGTCACCGGCTTTGATTTGTCGGACCTGAGCGTGGCCAATGGTGTGTTGTCCAACCTGGCCAGCAGCGATGGCGGCAAGACCTGGACGGCCACCCTGACGCCGACGGCGAACATCACCGACCCGAGCAATTTCATCACCCTCGACACCAGCCTGGTCACCGACTTGTCGGGCAACGCCGGTAGCGGGTATGCCAACTCCAACAACTATGGGATCAACACCATTGCGCTGACGGGCGACCCGTTGTTTCGCACCACCAACCCGGCGCCGCCACAAGGCGCGCCCGACGCGCCGTTGCAGCCGATCATCTACGGCCAGCCTACCGGCAACCTGGGTTCACCCCTCAGTTTCCCGCCGTTGTTCGAGCCGCGTGAACTGGGTGGCGGGTTACCCCCCGTGGGCAGCATTTTTATCAATCGTGGCGAGTTGGCCCCTAGCTTCCTCGCGCAAGTGTTCAACACGGACGGTGGCGGGGATGGCGCCGGCAAGGGCTTCCTCGGTTTTGGTGGCGGGGACGGCGGGATCTTCGGGGCGAGCACCCTGTCGACACTGTTCAACCGCGACAGCGCTGACGACAGCGGTTTCAACGCGTTCGAGAGCAAATCGATCAAGGGCGTTAGCGACCCGGCCCAAGGGTTGCGTGGCGTGTTTGGCGCGCCAACCCTTGGCCAGCAATTGCAGCAGATCAAGGACACGGAACAACGCCAGGTGGTTGACCTGGCGCATGCACTGCAACAGGTCGGCATCAGCGAAATGCAGGCCTGAACACACTTAACTCAAGGCGCAGTAACAGGGGCAAGACAAGGATGAAGACAGGTCATAAGGTGTGCGGCATCAGCTTGCTGGTGCTGGCGATCAGTGGTTGCGCGGTTACCAGCCAGCCGATTGAGCGCAGTGTCAGTGAGCAGCGAGCCCGCAGCGACCTGCAAGGCATGTACAAAGATCAAGAGCCGCTAAATGGCCCGCTGACACTGCACCAGGCTATGGCCCGTGCGGTGAAATACAACCTCGAAGGCCGCCTGAAAGTCATGGAGGAAGCCCTGGCCAAGCGCCAGTCCGACCTCTCCAGTTTCGACATGCTGCCGCGCATGGCGCTGTCGGCAGGCTACGCCGGGCGCAACAATACCAACGCCTCCAGCAGCCAGAGCGTGCTCACCGGCACCCAATCCCTGGAACCGTCGACCTCCCAGGACCGCGACCGCCGCGTGGCCGACCTGACCATGGTGTGGAACGTGCTCGACTTCGGCGTCAGCTACATCAGCGCCAAGCAGCAAGGCGACCAGCGCCTGATCATCCAGGAGCGCCGGCGCAAGGTGATCAACACCATCGTGCAGGATGTACGCTCCGCCTACTGGCGTGCCGTGGCGGCCGAGCGTTTGCTGACCCAGATCGACAGCCTCATGGCCCGGGTCGACCAGGCCCAGACCAACAGCCGCAGCATGAGCGAACAGCGCATCGGCGACCCGGTGCAGGCCCTGGGTTATCAGCGCTCGCTGATCGAAGCCACGCGCCAACTGCAGGAACAGCGCCGTGCGTTGTCCCTGGCCAAGACCGAACTGGCCACCTTGATCAACCTGCCAATGGGCACCGACCTCAAGCTGGCCACGCCGGACGACTACGACGTGCCCCAGCTCAAGGTCAATCTGGCGAGCCTGGAGCAAGAGGCCCTGGCCAACCGTCCCGAGTTGCGCGAGCAGGACTACCAGACCCGCATCAGCGCGGCCGAAACCCGCAAGGCCATGTTGCGCCTGCTGCCGGGCCTTGAGTTCTCCGCCGGCGGCCATTACGACAGCAACTCGTTCCTGACCGACAACCGTTGGGCCGACTATGGCGCCAAGATCACCTGGAACCTGTTCAACGTGATCTCCGCACCGGCGGCCATCGATGTCGCCAAGGCCGGTGAAGAAGTCGCCACCGCGCGGCGCCAGGCGATGTCCATTGCGGTGCTGGCGCAGGTCTATGTGGCCAACGCCAACTACCAGGACGCGGTGCGCCAGTTCAAGACCAACGACCAACTGGCCAATATCGACGGGCAAATCCTCACGCAACTGCGCAACCGCCACGAAGCGGCAGGTTTAGGCGAACTGGACCTGATCCAGGGCGAGCTCAACACCCTGCAAGCCGACCTGCGCCGCGACCTGGCCTACGCCGACCTGCGCAACGCCTACGGCCAGATCTTCGCCAGCGCCGGCCTCGACCCGCTGCCGGAGCAGTTGGACTCGGACCGCGTGCAGACCATCGCCACGGCGCTGGCCAGCCGCGAGTCGGCGTGGGCGGCCGGCAACATCGCAACGCCGGCGCCGCGTCCCGTTGCCCAGTAACCTGGTGGCGCCGACGGCGAGCATCAGCCGCCGTCAGCGCGAGGCGCGCAATGGGCATCGCGGTGTGGCGATCCTGCTCACCGGGTTGCCCGCGTCCGGCAAATCCACCTTGGCCCAGGGGCTGCAAGCGGCCTTGTTCGAACAAGGCCGCCACAGCATCGTGCTCGATGGCGATGCCCTGCGTGGTGGCCTTAACAAAGACCTCGGCTTTGCCGACAGCGACCGCCTGGAGAATATCCGCCGCGCCAGCGAGCTGGCGGCGTTGCTGGTGGAAAACGGGCAAATCGTGGTCCTGGCGATGATCGCGCCGTTGGTGGAACTGCGTGCAGTCTTCGCCGAGCGCCTGGGCGCCGATTATCGGGAAGTGTGGTGCAGCGCCTCGTTGGCGGTGTGCGAGGGACGTGACCCCAAAGGCCACTACGCCCGCGCCCGCAAAGGCGAATTACCCGGCTTCACCGGCATTGGCTCACCCTACGAACCGCCCCCCCATGCCTCGCTGGAACTGGACACCGGCGTGCTCTCGGCCCAGCAATGCGTCGAGCGGTTGCTGGGCTGGTTGGCGCCTGGGCTAGACTCTGGGGAGCCGTCTTTCTAGGAGCCTCCCATGGAATCGCCTGTGCACAGCTTGCCGTCTCTGTTCAAACAGCTTGGTCTGCCGGATGACCCGGTAAGTATCGAGAAGTTTGTGGCAGTGCATTCGCCACTGAAGCCTGAGTTGCATCTGGCGGATGCGTTTTTCTGGACGGAGAACCAGAAGAAGTTCTTGCGTAATGAAATTCTGGAAGATGCAGATTGGGCCGAGGTGGTGGACGAACTGAATCTTCTGCTGCACAGCGCAAGAGGGGTGCAAAAAACTTAGCGAATAGGCAGAAAGTTGAAAAAATCTGGTGTTGGTTGAAAAAATCTGGGCTTTAATCGCGTAAGTGAACTTTTTCTGAGGTTGCGCGATGTCTCTGGTTGGTTACGCCCATCTTCATCAATTGCTCGGGTTAAAAGCGACTGCTCCTGCTCGTGCCGCGATGATCAAGCCCGTTACGCGGATCTCGATAATTGGTGACTGCCTGGCGGTTCCTCATACCGTGGCGCCTTCAGCCGACGCGATACTCGACCACATTCTTTTCGCACTCAAACATGAAGGCATCAACCTCGGCATCCTGGCTCAGGCGCTCGAAGCGGTTAGCCCGGACCAACTGTTGCAAGAGCTGAAAAAAGCCCCCAACGGCGTGTTCATTCGCAAGGTCTGCTACCTCTGGGAAGGCTTGACGCTTCAACGGCTGGACTACGATAAGCCAATCAACAGCCGCGTTTCACCCTTGTTTGATCCACAGCGCTACGTGACTGGACCCTCAACACGTAATTCGCGTTGGCGTATCGATTTCAATGGTCTGGGCTCTTTGGCTTATTGCGTGACAGTTGAACGCACGCCTGAAATCGAAGCCTTGTTGAACCTGGACATCCTGGGCCGTGCCAAGTCCTTCATGGCTACCCTTCCATCTGAAATGATGGACCGCGCCATCCAATGGGCCTATCTCCATGAAACCCGCGACTCGTTCGCCATCGAAAAAGAACAACCCAGCGAAGAAAAGTCGCGCCGTTTCGTCCAACTGCTACGCCAAGCCCATGAAGGCCGGCTGCTGACTGAAGACTATTTGGTAGAGCTGCAAAACAGCACTGTCTCCAACCCTTTCGACAAAGCCGTTGCATTCCGCCACGAACAAAACTATCTGCACAATGGTTTGCGCGGCGCGGCGGGCGTCAGCTATGTACCACCCGCACCTGAGCTGTGCCAGGAACTGATGGAAGAGTTGATGGCCTTTGCCAGTCAGCCTGTGCGTGAGGTTGACCCGCTTGTGGCTGCGGCCGTCACCGCCTTCGGCTTTGTGTTCCTGCATCCGTTCATGGACGGTAACGGACGTCTGTCGCGATTCCTGATCCACCAGACACTCTGCCACTTCGGTGCACTGGAAAACGGCCTGTTGCTGCCCGTTTCCGTTGCGATGAAACACGAAGAGCAAGCCTACTTGGAGACACTCAAGGCATTTTCCCAGCCGACTCGAGACTTCTGGAATGTTACCTGGCTGGACGGTGAGCAAATGGCTTTCGAGTTCATTGGCCACTCCGCCATCTACCGCTACTGGGACGCCACCCGCTGCGTCGAATTCACCCTGCAGATGGCCAGGCGTGCGCTGGAAGTGGAATTGCGCGAAGAGACCGAGTTCCTCGACCGCTACGACCGTGTGATCAAGGCCGTGAACCAGCGCTATGACGTGCGCGGGAGTGATTTGTCCAAGCTGGTGATGATGTGCCTGGATAACGACGGCAAGGTGTCCAGGCATCGGCGCAAGCAGTTTCAATACACCGTGCCGGAGGAGGTGTTTGAGTTTATTGAGGAGGAGGCAGGGCGGGCACTGCTAGACCGCTTGGAGAGGGCAGACGAAATCCAGCGCCATCTGCACGACCAAGCCGAACAGCAATCTTGAAACCTGCACTGATCCAAATGTGGGAGCTGGCTTGCCTGCGATAGCGAAGTGTCAGTCGATATCTCTCTCGACCGGACTCAGGTCATCGCAGGCAAGCCAGCTCCCACAGGCGTTTTGCAGTGTCAGAAAATTCTGCACCCACGCTTAAACCCGCTTTACTTACCTCTATCCCCAGCCGCCCATCCATAAATTGTTTCAAAACTTGACGACATTGGATCCATCCACCATATTGATAGTTAGCAAACTAACTGTATGCGAACTATCCAGTGTCCCAGACCCTCGAACAACTCCAGATGAACCTCAGCAGCAGCATGGTGGTGGGCGCCCGCAACTGGCGCAAAATCTGCCAGACCACGCTGGTGAGCTACGGTATTTCCGAAGCCTGCGCCGTGCCGCTCTTGATGATCGGGCGTCTGGGCGACGGTGTGCATCAGGTCAAGGTGGCCCAGGCGTCGGGGATGGAAAGCCCGTCGCTGGTGCGCCTGCTCGACCAGTTGTGCGCAGGCGGCTACGTGTGCCGTACCGAAGACGTCCACGACCGCCGCGCCAAGGCCCTGAGCCTCACCGAGCGTGGCCGCGAGCTGGTGCAAGCGGTGGAGGTGCAACTGGTGCGCCTGCGCAAGGAAGTCCTGGCCGACATCGCGTCCGCCGATCTGGAGGCTGCGCTGCGGGTGCTGCGCGCCTTTGAGGCGGCCTCGCTTTGAACGGATTCTTTACCGGTTTTCCACCAGCACGCGACTGGTTCTACGGGGTGCGCACGTTCGCCGCGTCGATGATCGCGTTGTACATCGCCATGCTCATGCAGATGCCACGGCCGTACTGGGCGATGGCCACGGTGTACATCGTCTCCAGCCCGTTTGTCGGGCCTACCAGTTCCAAAGCCTTGTACCGCGCCATCGGCACGTTCATGGGCGCGGCGGCGGCGGTGTTTTTCGTGCCGATGTTCGTGCAGTCGCCCTATGTGCTGGTGGTGGTGATTGCTTTGTGGACAGGCATTTTGCTGTTCCTTTCCATGCACCTGCGCACCGCGAACAATTACGCGCTGATGCTGGCCGGCTACACCTTGCCGCTGATCGCCTTGCCGGTGGTGGACAACCCCCTCGCCGTGTGGGATGTGGCCGAAGCGCGTACCGAAGAAATCTTCCTTGGCATTGCCGTGGCGGCGGTGGTGGGTGCGATGTTCTGGCCGCGGCGCCTGGCGCCGGTGTTCGATGGCTCGGTGAGCAAGTGGTTTGCCGACGCGCAGGTCTACAGCCAGCGCTTTCTGACGCGCAACGTGGAGCCCGAGGAGATCAGCAACCTGCGCGGCGGCATGGTCGCCACCTTCAACACCCTCGAACTGATGATCGGCCAACTGCCCCACGAAGGCGCGCGGCCGCAGACGGTGCGCAATACCAAGGAACTGCGCGGGCGCATGATCCATCTGCTGCCGGTGGTGGAAGAACTCGACGACGCGCTGTACGCCATCGAGCACCGTGCGCCGGCGTTTCTCGACCGCCTCACGCCGTTGCTGGACGCGGCGAATCAGTGGCTGGAAAACACCACCGAAAACGCCACGCTGGACAGCTGGCGCAGCCTGCGTGATCAGATCGACGCCCAGCAGCCTACCGGTGAAGCGCTGGACGATCGCCACACCCTGCTGTTCTCCAACGCGCTGTATCGCCTGGCCGAATGGGTCGACCTGTGGCAAGACTGCCGCAGCCTGCAAGCCGCCATCCAGTGCGAAAGCCAAGACACCTGGCGCGCCGTGTACCGCCACTGGCGCCTGGGCCGCCTCACGCCATTCCTGGACCGTGGCCTGATGTTCTATTCGGCGTTCTCCACCGTCAGCGCGATCATCGTGGCCTCGGTACTGTGGATCCTGCTGGGCTGGACCGACGGCGGCAGCGCGGTGATCCTGGCCGCCGTGGCCTGCAGCTTCTTTGCGTCGATGGACGACCCCGCACCGCAGATCTACCGGTTCTTTTTCTGGACCGCGATGTCGGTGTTGTTCGCCAGCCTCTACCTGTTCCTGGTGCTGCCCAACCTGCACGATTTCCCGATGCTGGTACTGGCGTTTGCCGTGCCCTTTATTTGCATCGGCACGCTCACCGTACAGCCGCGTTTCTACCTGGGCATGCTGCTGACGCTGGTGAACACCTCGTCGTTCATCAGTATCCAGGGTGCTTATGACGCGGACTTCCTCAACTTCGCCAACGTCAACCTGGCCGGGCCCGTGGGGCTGCTGTTCGCCTTTGTGTGGACGTTGATCGCACGGCCTTTCGGCGCCAAGCTGGCCGCCAAGCGCCTGACCCGTTTCAGCTGGCGCGACATTGTCGGCATGACCGAGCCCGCGACCCTGGCCGAGCACCGTCACATGGCCGCGCAGATGCTCGACCGCCTGATGCAGCACCTGCCGCGCCTGGCCCTGACCAACCAGGACACCGGCATCGCCCTGCGTGACCTGCGCGTGGCGCTGAACCTGCTCGACCTGCTGGCCTATTCGCCGCGCATCCTCGGCGTGCCACGGGTGCTGCTCAATCAAGTGGTCGAAGGCGTGGGCGGCTATTTCAAGGCGTGCCTGAAAGCCGGTGAACGCCTGCCTGCGCCCAGCGGTCTGCTGATGACCCTGGACCGCACGCGCCGCGCCCTCAACGGCCAGGGCCTGCAAGACGAAGACGACACCCGCGTGCACTTGCTGCATGCGCTGGCTGGCCTGCGCCTGGCGTTGTTGCCGGGGGTGGAATTCATTGGCGGCACCGAGATGGAAGCGCCGCTACCTGATGGAGCGCCTTTATGATCGGTGATCTGGATATCAGCGGGGTTTTCTTGCCCACGCTTCTGGTGCTGATGGGCATTACGTATGTGTTGTTCCTGGTGGTGCACGGGTTGTTGACCCGCGTCCACTTCTATCGCCTGGTCTGGCACCGGGCATTGTTCAATGTGGGGCTCTACGCGCTGTTGCTGGGCGCCGTGGACTCACTCAGTCGATACCTGATGACATGAAAAAACCTTTTTTGACCATCGGCCGTGTAGTCCTGACGTTGTTGATCGTGACCTTCGCGGTCGTCGTCGTGTGGCGCATGGTCATGTACTACATGTTTGCGCCCTGGACCCGTGACGGGCACATCCGTGCCGACATCGTGCAGATCGCCCCGGACGTGTCCGGGTTGATCCAGCAAGTGGAAGTGCGCGACAACCAACTGGTGACCAAGGGCCAGGTGCTGTTTGCCGTGGACCAGGACCGCTTCAAGCTGGCCCTGCGCCAAGCCCAGGCCGCCGTGGCCGACCGCCAGGAGACCCTGGCTCAGGCCCAGCGCGAGTACAAGCGTAACCGTGGCCTGGGCAACCTGGTGCCGAGCGAGCAACTGGAAGAAAGCCAGTCCCGCGTGGCGCGTGCCCAATCGTCGCTGGCCGAAGCGCAAGTGACGGTGGACGCCGCCCAGCTCAACCTCGACCGCTCGGTGATCCGCAGCCCGGTGGACGGCTACGTCAACGACCGCGCACCGCGTACTCAGGAGTTCGTTACAGCTGGGCGCCCGGTGCTGTCGGTGGTGGACAGTAACTCTTTCCACATCGACGGCTATTTCGAAGAGACCAAGCTCGACGGCATCCACGTCGGCATGGGCGTGGATATCCGCGTGATCGGCGACAACGCCCGCCTGCGCGGCCACGTACAGAGCATCGTCGCCGGCATCGAAGACCGCGACCGCACCAGCGGCTCCAACCTGCTGCCCAACGTCAACCCGGCGTTCAGCTGGGTGCGCCTGGCCCAGCGGATTCCGGTGCGCATTGCCTTTGACGACGTGCCAGCGGACTTTCGCATGATCGCCGGGCGCACGGCGACGGTATCGATCATCGCCGACACGGCCAAAGACGGAGACAAGCCATGAAGCGGCTGTTGGCAACCGCTGGGCTGGGGTTGTTGCTGTCGGCCTGCCAAATGGTGGGGCCGGATTACAAGCTGCCGGACAACGCCGCCGTCAACCGAGGCGACCTGCAAGGGCAGATCGCGGGCGATGGGCACAACGTGGTGTCGGCGCCGGTGCCGGCCGACTGGTGGAAGCTCTACCACGACCCGCGCCTGGATGAGCTGGTGCGCCAGGCCATGGCGTCCAACACTGACCTGCGCGTGGCGGCCGCCAACCTGCAACGCTCGCGCTACCAGGTGCAACAGGCTGAGTCCGCCGGGGGCTGGAACGCCGGTGCGAAGGCCGAAGTACAGCGCCTGCAGGAATCCGGCGAAGCGTTTTTGCTGACGGAAAAAGTCCCGGTCGCCAACATTGGCAGCGCAGGCATCACCACCTCGTACCAGTTCGACCTGTTCGGCACCTTGCAGCGCGGCATCGAAAGCGCCCAGGCCAGCGCCGACGCGGCCCAGGCCGCTGCCGATATCGCACGCATCACGCTGGTGGCGGATGTGGTGCGCTCCTACACCCAGGTATGCGCGGCGAACGAAGAGCTGGCGATCGCCAACGAATCCCTGGACCTGCAAGCCCAGAGCACCAAGCTGACCCAGCGCCTGCGTGACGCCGGGCGCGGTGATGAAACCCAGGTGACCCGCTCGCAGACCCAATACAAATCCTTGCGCGCCGATATGCCGCGCTACGCAGCCGCGCGCCAGGCCGGGCTGTTCCGCCTGTCGATGCTGCTGGCCAAGCCGGTGGACCAACTGCCGGCCGGCACCGGCACGTGCGCCGAGCTGCCGCACATCGCCCAGTTGCTGCCCGTGGGCGATGGCGCCGCGCTGCTCAAGCGCCGTCCTGACGTACGCCAGGCCGAGCGCCAGTTGGCGGCCGCCACCGCCCGAATTGGTGTGGCCACAGGGGCGCTGTACCCGGACATCAGCATCGGCGCTACCGTCGGCACGGTCGGTATCCTCGATGACCTGGGCACTGCGCCCACCAACCGTTGGGGCTTCGGTCCACTGATCAGCTGGTCGGTGCCGACCAACGGCGCGCGGGCGCGTATTCATGAGGCCGAAGCCGTCACCCAGGGCGCCCTGGCGCACTTTGACGGCGTGGTGCTCAACGCCATCCGCGAAACCCAGACAGGCCTGGCGCAGTACACCGCTCAGCTGCAACGCCGTGACGCCCTGGCCGATGCCGGCGAGTCGGCCAAGGAAGCGTCGGAGCAGACGCACCGCTTCTTCCAGGCCGGGCGCGCGTCGTTCCTGGCCGACCTGCAAGCCACCCGCACCTACACCGATGTACGGGCGCAGCTCGCGGCGGCCAACACCCAGGTTGCCATGAGCCAGATCGATCTGTTCCTGGCCCTCGGCGGCGGTTGGGAAAGCGGACGAACGCAAGCGTCACAGCCCGGCAAACCCTGAACGAAACGCTATGCTTTGTCAGGTGAGGCGCCGTGACGCCTCACCTGACACTGCTCGCGTTTGCTCATGGGGATTCCAATAATGAAAAACCCTTATGCTCCCGCTTTCTGGTGCGTGTTCTTCGCACTGGTGTTGCTCTCGGCTGCCTATTTCTACGGCGTCATGCTGGCCCATCAAATCGACAAGGCCATGGTGTTTCTCGACAGCGCCTGCGCGGTGATCGGCACCTTGTCCATCGGCGTGGTGGCGTGGGCGTCGTACCAGAATCAACGCGTGAAAAAGCGGCTGCTTGAGCAAGGCAAGACCCGCGTGGCGATCTGGGACACCAAAGTCGCCCTGCGCCGGGTCGAAACCGTGTTCGACCGCTATTTCTGGGGCAGCTATTGGCAACCCGGGCGCACCTTCCAGGAAGTCATGGGCGAACTCACCGGTACGCCCCTGGAAAAAAGCCTCGAAGCCCTGAAAAAACAGTGTGTGCTGCTCGACCAGCAGGTCGCCGATGGCCGGCATTGGCTGAACAATGCGCGGGAATTGTCCGATGTGGCCAACCAGATGGCGCGCGAACGTTACCAACTGGATTTCTGCGATCCCAAGGCTGACACCCCGGGCAATGCGGTGATTCACCGCGAGTTTGAGGTGCTGGTGTACACCTGGACCGCCCGCCTGAAGAGCTTTGACCACCAGCTCGATGAAATCGATATGGAGTATTCCTGAACCAAGTACCGACTTGATCGCTCTGAGAAAACTGGGCCGTGCGCGGCCGCCAGTGCTAATCTTCCCCCGTTTTCGGCGGGCTTGAGCCAACCCCCTCGGGGTTCAAGGAAGACAGCCCACTTCTCACAGGATTTGATCAGGTCACTTCATGAATAAGCCAGCCGTTGTTTTCTTGGGTTTTGTTGTCGCCGTGGGCGCCGTCAGTGCAGGCGGTGCCTGGTACACCGGCAAGCAACTGGAGCCCGTGCTGCAAACCGCGATCCAGAACGCCAACAAGGAGATCCAGACCTCCCTGGCCGGCGTCGACGGCACGGCGACCCTTGAGCTGGTCTCCCTGGACCGTGGCGTATTCAGCAGCACCGCCCACTACCGCCTGAAGGGGCAAGGTTCGGTATTCGGTGAAGACAACCCGAACCCTGAGCTGCTGTTCGTCGATCACATCGAACACGGCCCGCTGCCGTTCTCGCGTCTGGTGACCTTGAAGTGGTTGCCGGTCATGGCCACCAGTCACTACGAACTGGAAAAGAACGCCACCACCGAGAAATGGTTTGCCGCCAGCAAAGACGTGTCACCGCTCAAGGGCGTTGCCAGCATCGGCTACAACCGCTCGGTCACCGGCAACGTCGAACTGCTGCCCCTGGAGCTCAAGGACGATAAGTCTTCGGTGAGCTTCTCTGGCGCCAACATGGACTTCGACAGCACCGCCGAAGGCCAGAAGGTCAAGGCCAGCGGCTACATGAACAGCCTCAAGGTGGCCGTGGTCGACGCCAACGGCGAACCGCTTGAAGCCGAACTGGCGGGTTTGACCGTGGCCAGCAACTTGGAGAAATCCACCTTCGGCTTCTACACCGGGCAGAACACTGTGGAGCTGACCGACACCAAGGTCACCTTCGGTCCGCAGAAAGCCGTGCTGACGCTCAAGGGCTTCGAGCAGAAAGACTCCAGCGAAACAAAGGACAACAACCTGGCCGGCCGCGTCGACTACAAGATCGACGAGATCGGTTATCAGGGCAAACCTGTTGGCTCGGCCGCCATGGCCCTGAGCATGAAGAACGTCGACATCCCGGGCATGCTGGTGCTGACCAAGCTTTACCAGGAAAAGATGCAGCCGGTGCAAGCCGCCGCCGCAGCCGGTGAGCCAGTGCCTGAGCTGCAACTGACTGAAGCCGAACAGACCTTGGCCGAAGCCAACGTCAACCAGGTGCTGGCAGCCAAGCCGCAGCTGGCGGTGGAAAACCTGTCGCTGAAAACCACCCATGGTGAAAGCAAGTTCAACCTGCTGGTCGACCTGACCAAACCAACGTCCATGGAGCTGCCACCGGTTGAGCTGGGCAAGCAGATGGTGGCGTTGCTGGATGCCAACCTGACCCTGTCCAAGCCAATGATCGCCGACGTTTCCGCCCTGCAGGCGCAGGCCGGTGGTGTGACCGATCCGAAAGCCATCGAGCAGCAATCCCAGATGGCGGCCGAAATGGTCAGCGGTGTGGCGGTGGGTACTCAACTGGCAACCCTGGTCGGCACCGATGTGGTGTCAAAGCTGCACTACGCCAACAATGAAGTGACCTTCAACGGCCAGAAGATGACCGTCGAGCAGTTCTTGAGTTTTGTGATGGCCAAGGTCGGTGCGGTCGGCGGTGCGCAGTAAACATTTCTACATCAAGCAGAAATAAATAGTGTGGGAGCGGGCGTGCTCGCGATAAGGGTCAAACAGTCGACACTCGTGCCGGCCAGCGACCCGTTATCGTGGGCAACTCCGCTCCCACACTGGTTTTTTCCAAACAAAGACAATTCTGAACAATTGTTTTGAATTGGACTTTTCCCTACATTCCTAATGGATAGTTCCTACAGGAAAGCTAGGTCGGGTCACTAGACGCCGACACCCTGATGCAAATTGCTCAGGACCACCTATCGTTACAGCTTTCCGTGTGTAAGGAAGCTCACGATATGCTGCGAAACCTACCACTCAGTGCTTCAGGCCGGTTGCGACTGCTCATCGGGGCAGCCTTATGCAGCCAACTGCTGATGCCTGCTTTCGCTTTGGCCGATCCGGCCTATGACGCGCTGATCATTCAGGCGCGCAACGGCAATTTCACCCCCGCCCTGACCCAATTGCGCCAATTGCCTGCCGAGCGCCAGACGCCGGGGCAGATCAGCGATCACCTGGTGATTGCCGGCTGGGCCGGGCAGGATGCCGAAGTGCTGAAGGTGTACGAGGCCCAGGGCAAGAATCGCAACCTGAGCACCCAGGCGCTCGCCACGGTTGCGCGCACCTATCGCAACCAGAAGCAGTGGGCCCAGGCGACGGCGGTCTACAACCAGGCACTGTTGCGTGAACCGAACAATGTCGACCTGCAACTGGGCCTGGCGCTGACGCAGGCCGACGGTGGCCAGGCCTCTGAGGCCGTGCAGCGCACTCGCGCGCTGGTGGCGGCCAACCCGAACGATCCCAACCGGCGCATGGCGCTGGGCTACGCGCTGACCCGCGCCGGCTTGAACTACGACGCGCTGTTCGAATTCGACCAAGCGTTTATCCGTGCCGGTGACAAACCCGAAGTGGCCCGTGAATACATTGTCGCGCTGCAAAAGGCCCGCCTGCCGGAACCGGCACTGCGTCTGTCGGCCAAGCGCCCGGGCCTGCTGGATGAGGTCACCCAGCGCCGCCTGGAAGGCGACCTGGCAGCCGAGCGTGTGCGCATGGCCGAGTTCGCCACGCGCACCGAGCAGGAGCGCTATGTGATCGCCGACCGTGCCCTGCAAGACTACGACAAGCTGCTCGCCCGCTGGACCCCGGACGCCAGCGCCCATGACGACGTGGTGCGCTGGCGCATCGACCGCTTGGGTGCGCTCAAGGCGCGCGCACGCACGGCAGAGGTGATTCGCGAGTACCAGACCCTCAATGGCGAAGGGGTGCAACTGCCCACGTACGCGTTGCGCTGGGTGGCGGCGTCCTACCTGGACCAGCGCCAGCCGGAAAAAGCCGAACCGCTGTACCGCCAGGTGCTGACCGCCCCGGATGCCGACGCCAGTTACCGTGTCGACGACAGCACGGCGTTGTTCTATGCCTTGCTGGAGAGCGACAAGGTGGAGCAGGCCCGTGAAGTGGCCAACAACCTGGCCAAGGAGCAGCAACCGCGCGTCGAACTCAAGGGCCTGCCTATCGGCAACCCGAATGACAACTGGATGGATGCTCAACAACTGGCCGCTCAGGCTGGCACCTACGGCGCCGACCTGCCCGCCAGTGAAGCGGGGCTTGAAGCGCTGGTGCAAAAGGCCCCGGGTAACGTCGGCCTGCGCCTGGCCCAGGCCGACATGTACCGCGCCCGGGATTGGCCACGGCGCGCCGAAGGCGTGCTCAAGGAAACCGAAGCCCAGGCCCCGCGCGATATCGGCCTGGAAGTGAACCAGGCCTATACCGCCATGGACCTGCAGGAGTGGCGCCAGCTCGACCTGCTCACCGATGACGTGCTCGCCCGCAACCCGGACAACCGCCAGGTACAGCGCCTCAGCCGTTTGCGCGACGTACACGATATGGCTGAGCTGCGTGTCGAGGCCTACACCGGGAAAAGCTTCGGTGGTGGCAACAACGGTGACGCGGGCGCCGTCTCGGGCAGCCGCGACTGGGGCATTGAAAGCCGGCTCTATACGCCGCCCATCGACGAAGACTGGCGCCTGTTCGCCGGTGCCGGCTATGCCCGTGCCGATTTCGAAGAAGGCACCGGCCAGCATCGTTGGCAGACGGTAGGCGTGGAGCGGCGCACCCGCGATATGACGATTGAAGCCGAGGTCTCCAACCATTCCTATGGCGATGGCTCCAAACAGGGCGCCGCGGTGTCGATTGCCCGCGACATCAACGACAACTGGCAATACGGCGGCAGCCTCGGCTACCTGCTGTCCACCACACCGCTGCGGGCGCTGAATGACGGCGTCACGGCCAATGGCGGCAGCGGTTTTATTCGCTGGCGCGCCAACGAAAGCCGCGAGTGGAAACTGACCCTCAGCCCTTCCCATTTCAGTGACGGCAACGACCGCTTCGAAGCCCTGCTCAGTGGCCGCGAGGGCCTCTACAGCTCGCCGAAGGTGCAAGTGGACCTGGGCCTGGAAGTCGGTGCCAGCCGCAACAGCAAGGAAGATACGGTTTACTTCAACCCGAAGTCGGACTTCACCGTGTTGCCCGTGATCAACGTCAACCATGTGCTCTATCACCGTTACGAGACCCAGTGGAGTCAGCAGTTCCAGATCGGTGCGGGGACGTATAGCCAACAGGATTACTCCACGGGTGGCATTGGCCTGGTGGGCTACGGCCAGCGCTTTCGGTGGAACGATGTACTGGAAGCCGGCGCCAACCTGAGCCTGATCAGCCGACCTTACGACGGTGATCGCGAACGCGATCTGCGCCTGCTCGTCGACCTCACTTACCGTTTCTAGAAGAGCCTGACCATGACCGTCCTCAGCCGTTGCTTGTTGATTCTGGGCGTATTGCTGGCCAGTGCCTGTGCCCAGCAGCCCGCGCCCTTCACTCCACCCGCCGAGCGGCCCACTCCGGCCAACGAACTGGCGTGGCCGAAAAACCATTTCCTGGGCATTGCCTACCACGACGTCGAGGATCGCGACCCCGATCAGGCGGTGGTCGCGGTGCGCACCGAGCGTTTGATCGAGCAGTTGGCCTGGTTGCGCGAAAACGGCTACCAGGCGGTCAGCGTCGACCAGATCCTGGCCGCCCGCAACGGTGGGCCGGCGTTGCCGCCCAAAGCCATCATGCTCAGCTTCGATGACGGCTATTCCAGCTTCTACACGCGGGTGATGCCGATCCTGCGGGCCTACCATTGGCCGGCCTTGCTGGCGCCGGTGGGTTACTGGATCGACACGCCGATGAACCAGCCGGTGGATTTCGCCGGCCAGCCAAGGCCGCGTGGTGAGTTCCTGACCTGGCAGCAGATCCGCGAAGTGTCCCAGTCGGGCCTGGTGGAAATCGCCGCGCACACCGATGCCAGTCACACCGGCATCCTGGCCAACCCCCAGGGCAACCTGGAACCGGCGGCGACGTCGTTGCGGTTTGACCCGGCCACGGGCCGCTATGAAAGCCAGGCCCAGTTCGACGCGCGGATGCGTGCCGACGTGGTGGCGATCACGCAAAAAATCCAGAAAGTCACCGGCAAGAAGCCTCGCGTATGGGTATGGCCTTACGGCGCCGCCAAAGGCACGTCACTGGCCATCGTGGGCGAGCAGGGCTATCAGATGGCCCTGACCCTGGAAGATGGCCTCGACAGCTCCAATGACTTGATGAACAGCCCGCGCTTCCTGGTGGCCTCCGACCCGGATGGCGAGCATTTCGCCAACAGCATGGTGGCGGTGCAGGCCAAGGCACCGCTGCGCGTGCTGCATGTGGACCTGGACAACGTCTACGACCCTGACCCGGCCCAGCAGGCGCGCAACCTGGACGTGCTGGTACAGCGTGTGGTGGACATGGGCGCGGGCACTGTGTTCCTGCAAGCTTTTGCCGACCCCAAGGGTGATGGCCTGGTACACGAGTTGTATTTCCCCAACCGCCACCTGCCGGTTCGCGCTGACTTGTTCAACCGCGTCTCCTGGCAATTGCACACCCGTGCCCATGCTGCGGTCTATGCCTGGATGCCGGTGCTCAGTTTCGCCCTTGACCCCAAGCTGCCACGCGTGACGCGCTGGGACCCGCAAACCGGCAAGGTCGGCCTGGACCCGGACCAATACAAACGCCTGTCACCGTTTGACCCGCAGGTGCGCAAGATCATCGGTGAAATCTATGAAGACCTGGCCCGCAACAACGCCATCGACGGTGTGCTGTACCACGACGATGCGGTGTTCAATGACTTCGAAGATGCCAGCCCCGCTGCGCTCAAGGCGTACGCCGCCAACGGCCTGCCGAACACCATCGAGGCCCTGCGTGCCGACCCGGCGGTGATGCAGCGCTGGACGCGCTTCAAGAGCCGCTACCTGATCGACTTCACCAATGAGCTGACCGCCAAGGTGCGCGCTATCGGCGGGCCGCAGGTGCAGACCGCGCGCAACATCTTCGCCGAGCCGATGCTCAACCCCGGCAGCGAAACCTGGTTCGCGCAGAACCTGGATGATTTCCTCCAGACCTACGACTGGACCGCGCCCATGGCCATGCCGCTGATGGAAGGCCAGGAGTACAAGACGTCCAACGCCTGGCTGGAACAACTGGTGGCGACGGTCAAGCAGCGGCCCGGTGCGCTGGAGCGCACGGTCTTCGAACTGCAGGCCAAAGACTGGCGGACCAAGGAAGCGCCAGACATCGACGCTGCGCAGATGGCGGAGTGGATGGGGGTGCTTAAACGCCAGGGGGTCAGGAGCTTTGGCTACTACCCGGATAACTTCCTGGAAAATTCCCCGGACTTGAAGACAGTACGTCCGGCCCTTTCCAACCAATGGAACCCTTGACCATGTTCGACAGAATCCTGGCTTTATTCGTGTTGGCGCTGGTGTTGGGCGTGCCTCTGGGCCTGATTTTCCTGGTCACCGGGCAGTTCCTGATGGACTTCGTGTTCTTCTACCCGTTGTTCATGTCAGCGTTGTGGATCGCCGGCGGCCTGTACTTCTGGCTGCATTGGGAGCGCCACTGGCCGTGGAAAGAGGACACCCCGGCGCCGACCCTGGCTGGCGACCCGCTGATCTCGATCATCATCCCTTGCTACAACGAGGGCGAAAACGCGGCGGAGACCATTCATGCCGCGCTGGACCAGCTCTACCCGAACATCGAGGTGATCGCGGTCAACGACGGCTCCAAGGACAACACCGCCGCCGTGCTCGATGCCCTCGCGCTGCAGCACCCGCGCCTGCGGGTGCTGCACCTGGCGCAGAACCAGGGCAAGGCCGTGGCCCTGCGCATGGGCGCCGTGGCGGCGCGCAGCGAGTACCTGGTGTGCATCGACGGCGATGCGTTGCTGGATAAAAACGCGGCGGCCTACATGGTGGCGCCGATGCTCGACAACCCACGGCTGGGTGCCGTGACCGGCAACCCACGGATCCGCACACGTTCGACCTTGATCGGCCGCGTGCAGGTGGGTGAGTTCTCCTCGATCATTGGTTTGATCAAGCGTACCCAGCGGGTGTTCGGCCGGATCTTCACGGTGTCGGGTGTGGTGGTGGCGTTTCGCAAGAAGGCGCTGGACCGCATCGACTACTGGAGCACCGACATGATCACCGAGGACATCGATGTCAGTTGGAAGCTGCAGCTCGATCACTGGGCCATCTTCTATGAGCCGCGCGCCTTGTGCTGGATCCTGATGCCCGAGACCGTCGGCGGCCTGTGGAAACAGCGCCTGCGTTGGGCCCAGGGCGGCGCCGAAGTGCTGTTCAAGAACATCCGCGGTATCTGGCAATGGCGTCACCGTTACCTGTGGCCGCTGCTGTTCGAATACTGCCTGTCCACCGGCTGGGCGTTTACTTTCCTGCTGTCGGTGATCTTCTGGGCGGTGGGCAAATTCGTGGTGCTGCCACCGGCCATCGCCGTGGACTCCCTGGTGCCTCCGGCCTTCACTGGCCTGGTACTGGCCATGGTGTGCCTGGTGCAGTTTGCGGTGAGCATCATGATTGACCGTCGCTACGAAAAGGACCTGTGGAAAACCCTGTTCTGGACCGTGTGGTACCCGATGGTGTTCTGGCTGGTCAGCTTGTTCACCACCCTGGTCAGTTTTCCCAAGGTGCTGTTCAACCAGCACCAGAAGCGCGCACGCTGGGTCAGCCCGGATCGCGGTATTAAACCTGCTGAAGAGGAGGCCTGATCATGAAACTGGTCAGAACTCGCCAGAATCGATTGATGTGGCTGGTCGACGTGGTGTTGACCCTGCTCGCCTGGGCCGGGTTGATCTGGCTGCTGGCGCGCGGGATTAACGCGATGCTGGAAACCCACGGTGGCCCGCGTATCGAAGCGCCGATCTTTGCGGCGCTCAATACCCTGCAGGTGTACCTGTGGATCGCCTTGCTTAACGCACTGATCCTCATCACTTGGGCACGCTACCAACAGCGCCGTGGCCGCAAGTTCGCCCAGCGTCGCGCCGAAGCCAATGCACTCACCGACAAGACCCTGAGCGAGAGCTTCAAGTTGGGCGAGGGCGACCTCGAACAACTGCGCAGGCCGGGTGTGCTGGTGATCCACAACGACGAAGACGGCGGTGTGGAGGAAGTGAAATCCCATGTGTCGCGTGATGTGGAGCGGCCCGGGCTGACCCTGGTGCCGGGCCAACAGAAAGACAAAGACATCGGCTGAACCCACGCAAGTGGTTGTGGCGAACGGGGCAATCCCGCTCGCCACACGCGTTTCCTGCCTATTCCCGATCAGATTTTGGAATTCCGATAAATGGGATCCAATTCACAAAACCTTCGCGAACTTTTCGCACTTTCTCGGTACTAACTTATCTCGGCGACAACTTGATGGCCAACTAATGGCCATTAACAGGTTGTTTTCCGTATCGCTATCAAAACAGTCGCCGCTTGTCGGAATTAAAACTCCAGTTACAGGCGCTTTGTCTTTTTGATAAATTTTATTTGTTATTTATCAATAGCTTGCAGTTTTAATTAGTACGAATGTCCAACTAATCCGTTTTCTTGGATTCGTTGAAGTTCGATGTTAGTTTGCCGGCCCTTGATTTTCGACGGATCGAACATGTCTCTGTTACTGCCACGGACTCGGTATCTTCTGTGCACTTTCCTGCTCGCTTACATGAGTGTGAACAGCGCCACGGCTGCGCCTACCCCGGGTGATCAAGACCTGATTCGTGAGCGGCAGAACCGCCTGCTCGAAGAACAGCGCCGGCGCCTGGAAGAGCTGCAGGACCTGCCTGGCAAGGACACTCGCTCCCAAGCCCCGGCGCTGCCTGCCGACACCCGCTGCTTCCCCATCAAAGATATCGAGCTGCAAGGTGCCGAGAGCCTGTCGGCCTCGGTTAAAGCGAGCCTGGTCAAACCCTACATCGGCCAATGCCTGGGCGTTTCGCAGCTCAATGAATTGCTCAAGGTCGTCACCGATTACTACATCGCCAAGGGCCGCGTCACCAGCCGCGCCTATTTGCCCCAGCAGGACCTTTCCACCGGCCACCTGCGTGTGCTGGTGGTGGAGGGCAAGCTCGAAGGCATCAAAGGTGCCCAGGGCAGCAACGTGACCGACCGTGAGTTGGCCATGGCCTTTCCCGGCAAGGTCGGCGAAGCGCTCAACCTGCGTGAGGTCGAGCAACTGGTGGACCAGCTCAGCCGTTTGCCCTCCAAGCAGGCGCAGATGGAACTGACCCCTGGCAGCGAAATCGGCGGCAGCGAAGTGCGGGTCAAGAACGTGCCGCAAAAGCCCTGGCGCGCCAGCTTGTCGCGCAACAACGATGGCCAGCGCAGCACCGGTGAACAGCAATGGGGCGCGGGCCTGGAGTGGGACAGCCCGCTGGGCCTGGCGGACCAGTTGGTGCTGCGTGGCGGCCACGACGCCATCAGCGACCACCAGAAAACCTCGAAGAACAGCATGTTCTACTACAACCTGCCCTGGGGCTGGTGGAACTTCAGCTACGCCTACAGCGAGAGCGAATACCGCACGCCGGGCGCGGTCGATGACTTCAAGTACAAGCAATGGGGTGAAAGCCAGAACCACCAATTGCGCGCCGAACGCGTGGTGCACCGTGACGACGTGAGCAAGACCTCGGTCAACGTCGGCCTGACCCATCTGCGCACCAACAACTACATCAATGACACGCGCCTGGACGTGAGCAGCAACCGCCTCAGCGAGTTCCAGGTGGGCATCAGCCACGGGCGCCGCATCGCCAGCGCGTTCGTCAACCTGGACGTGGGCATGCAGAACGGCATCGGTGCCTTCGACGCCCAGAGCAATACGCAGTTTCGCGATGGTTTCGGCAACCTCACGCCCACCTCGAACTACCGCAAATACACCGCCACCGCCAGTTACCTGCAGCCGTTCACCTTGTGGGGCGAGTCGTTCAGTTTCACCAGCCTGGCCACCGGGCAGCGCAGTGAAGACGTGCTTTACGCACCGCAACGCATGAGCCTCGGCGGTTCGTATTCGGTGCGCGGGTTCAAGGACCAGCAACTGACCGGCGACAGCGGCGGCTACTGGCGTAACGACCTGCGCTGGACCCGCCCGGTGAACGTCGCCTGGCTGCGCCCGGCCTTCCTGGAATACGGCGTCGGCGTCGGTTACGACCAGGGCGTGATCCGCAATGACCGTTACAACGACACCCAGCATGGCCGGGTGTCGAGCAACTCCGTGGAGTTGTTTGCGCGGGGCAAATACGTCAGCACCAGCGTGACGTTTGCCCATTCCCTGGAGCGACCTGGCGTGATGACCGAGCGCGAAGCGCCGATCTATTTGCGCCTGGATGTCTTCCTGTAATTCAACGCCCGCTGCATGAGAGTTAAGAATATGGATGTTCGCCCCGCTTCTGCCCTGAAAAGCCTGTTTCAACGCGGCCTGGCCCTGATCCTGGCCAATGCGCTGTTCTGGCAGCCACTGCTGGCCCAGGCCGACGGCATCGTGGTCAGCGGCCCCGGCACCACCGTGGGCCAGGCGGGCAACGGCGTGCCGGTGGTGAACATCGCCACGCCCAATGGCAGTGGCTTGTCCCACAACCAGTTCAAGGACTACAACGTCGGCCCCAACGGCGTGATCCTCAACAACGCCACCGGCATGGTGCAAAGCACGCAGCTGGGCGGGATCATCGTTGGCAACCCGAACCTCAAGGGCGGCGCCGCGAACGTCATCCTCAATGAAGTCAACGGCGGCAGCCCCAGCCAACTACGCGGCTACACCGAAGTGGCGGGCCAGTCGGCCAAGGTCATCGTCGCCAATCCCTACGGCATCACGTGCAACGGCTGCGGCTTCATCAACACCCCCAACGTTACTCTGACGACCGGCAAGCCGATCATCGACAAGGCCGGCCGCCTGGACCACTACCAGGTGGACGGTGGCGCCGTGACCATCGACGGCAAAGGCTTGAACGCGAGCAACGTCGACCGTTTCGAGATCATCACCCGTTCGGCCAAGATCAATGCGCAGATCAACGCACGCCAGCTCACGGTGATCGCCGGGCGCAATGACGTCGATGCGCAGAGCCTGAAAACCACCACCCGCGCCGATGACGGCAGCGCCAAGCCGGAACTGGCCATCGACTCCTCGGCCCTGGGCGGCATGTACGCAGGCGCGATCAAGCTGGTGGGCACCGAAGCCGGGGTGGGTGTGAAACTCGACGGCACGCTTGCCGCCAGTGGCGGCGACATCCAGCTCGACGCCAACGGCCACCTGAGCATGGCCCAGGCCGCGTCCAGCGGTGCGGTGGACATCAAGGCGGCCAGCCTCGACGCCCAAGGGCCGGTCTACGCCGGCACCACGCTCAAGGTGCAGACCAAGGGCGAGCTGAAAAACCGCAAGACCCTCGCCGCGCGCGACAGCGTCACCCTGGCCAGCAACGGCCAATTGACCAACGACGGCATCATCGAGGCCGGGGTCAACGCCGATAACACCCGCAACAGCGGTGGCGATGTGACGCTCGACAGCCAGCACATCACCAACACCGGCACGGTGATCGCCAACCGCAACCTCACCGCCAACGCCTCGCAAACCCTGACGAACCAGGGCGGGACCTTGAGTGCCAAGCAGGCCTTGAAGGTCACCGCCGACACGGTCGACAACCAGAACAAGGGCCGACTGCTCAGTGACAACACCCTGAACGTCACCAGTGCCCAACTGAACAACAGCCACGAAGGCGTGATTTCCAGCGACGGTGCGCAAACACTTACCGTCAGCGGTGTGCTGGATAACAGCCAGAGTGGCTCCATCGACAGCACCGGCGCGTTCGAACTGCACGGCAATACCCTGGACAACAGCGCCGGCAGCCTCACCGGCGCCAGCACCATCACCCTGGATCTGCTCGGCAACCTGGTCAACCAGAACGCCAAGCTGGCCAGTGCCGGTGCGTTGCTGATCAAGCGTGCCGACCACATCGACAATCAGGGCGGCAGGCTCACCAGCCAGGGCCTGCTGACCCTGTTCGCCAACAGCGTCGACAACCGCAACACCGGCACCCTGGCCGCCAACGATGGCCTGGCCCTGACGGTGGGCGGCCTGTTGCAGAACGGTACCAATGGCTTGATTCACAGTGAAAAGGCCGGCCTCAACCTGACCGTCGGCACGTTGGAAAACGACGGCGGGCAGATCACGGCCAAAGCCGGGGATGCTGTCGTTGATGCCACCGCGTTCAACAACGGCGGCGGCTATCTGTTTGCCCGCGACCGCGTGCGCCTGGGCGGCATGAATGTCGATAACGGCGGCGAGATCGCCGGCCATCAGATCGACGTCAGCCTGCGCGGCGCCCTGACCAACCGTGGCTTGATCGAAAGTGCCACGACCCTCGACATCGACACCGCCGGCCTCAACAACAGCGGCCAGATGCGTGCGCTGGGCGCCACGGGCAAGACCCGCTACGCCATCGGCGGCCTGCTGGCCAACAGCGGCAAACTGGAAACCGCGAACGATGAACTGAGCCTCGCCGCGGGCACGTTCAACAACGTCGGCGGCAGCGTGCTGCACGTGGGTAAGGGCACGCTCGATCTCAGCGGCATCAGCCTCGACGACGTGGGCGGCAGCCTGGTGACCCAGGGTGACCTGACGCTCGACAAGGCCAACTGGACCAACAGCACCGCGATCCAGGCCGGGCAGTTGACCGTCAACGTCGGCAACCTGCAGCAGACCGCTACCGGCAAATTGCTCGGCACCCGCGCCTTGGTCGGCAACGGCCAGGACTGGACCCTGGCCGGCACCGTGGCCAGCCAGGGCACCCTCGATCTGAACGTCGGCAGCCTGCTCAATGACCACGGCCTGATCTTCAGCGGCGGCGACATGGGCTTGCGCGTCGACCGCCTGAAAAACCTTGCCGCCGATATCTACGCCATGGGCAACCTGCGCATTGACCGCGATGGTCAAGGCGGGCTGGCCAGCAGCATCATCAACAGCTCCTCGACGATTCAGGCCGATGGAGGCCTGACGTTGGCTGCCGGCTCGATCCAGAACATCCGCACTGTGCTCACCACCGAGTCCGGCATCTACAGTGCGTCGATCACCCCCACGCCTTGCATCGAAGGCGTGACCGGTGGCGACTGCGACGGCGGCAAGCAGAACCGTCCCTTCCTGATCACCCAGCGCGATCATTTCATCGTCAGCGATGCGACGGCGGGCTCCGCCATCACCTCGGGCGGCAACCTGCTGCTCACCGGCGGTGAATTGCTCAACAGCAGCAGTAGCATCGCGGCGGGGGGCAACCTGACGGCCACGGTCAACCAACTGACCAACGTCGGTGTCGTGACTCATGACACCGAATACCAGCGCATCTTCACTTCCGAGCGTGAACGTAACCCGGACGGTTGGTACCGTGCGGCGGCGGCCTTCACACAGCAATATTCGGAAGGCGGCGCCAAGTACGATCCGAAGAACCTTGGCGGCCTGGAAGCGGCCATGGCGTCGTTTATCGGCCAGATGGAAAGCGAACAGACCGGGCTGCGCAAAACCACTGAATTGAGCACACCTGACCAACGCTATGGCGCGGTGATCCAGGCCGGCGGAGCGGTGGATGTGAAGGCCCAGGCCGGTATCGACAACAGCGTGGTACGCGGTGGCTACACCTATGTTGGCAGCGGTGCGACCGTGGGCGGCGGCGCACCGGTTTACTCGACGCAGATTAACCTCAACGCGCAATTGCCGGCTGACGTCGCGCAACAGCAGGTCAACCCGCTGGGTCTGCCAGGCTTCGGCCTGCCCACCGGGCAAAACGGCTTGTTCCATCTCAACGACGGCAATGGCGTCAATGGCCTGCCCACCAGCCAGTTCGCGGCCAACCCGCACAAGTACCTGATCGAAACCAACCCGCTGCTCACCGACATGCGCCAGTTCATGAGCTCGGACTACATGCTCGCCAAGCTCGGCTATGACCCCGACACGGCTCAACGTCGCCTGGGCGATGGTTTCTACGAACAACGCCTGATCCAACAGGCGGTGCTCGCCCGCACCGGCCAGCGTTTTATCGACGGCCAGACCAGCGACGCCGACCTGTTCAAGCACCTGATGGACAACGCCATCAGCAGCAAGGACGCCCTCAACCTGTCGGTGGGCGTGAGCCTCACCGCCGAGCAAGTGGCAGCGCTGACCCACGATATCGTGTGGATGGAAAACGCCACGGTCGCCGGCCAGCAAGTCTTGGTGCCCGTGCTTTACCTGGCCCAGGCCAACAACCGCCTGGCCCCGAATGGCGCGTTGATTACCGGCAATGACATCAGCCTGTTGGCGGGCAGCGACCTGACCAACGTCGGTACCCTGCGTGCCACGGGCAGCCTTTTGGCGAGCGCCGGGCGCGATATGAGTAACGCCGGCTTGATGGAAGCGGGTGGTCGCCTCGATCTACTGGCCGGCAATACCTTGAGTAACCGGGCCGGTGGCGTGATCGCCGGACATGAGGTCACCCTGGCCGCACGCGGCGACCTGCTCAACGAGCGCACGGTCACCACCCACCAGAGTGCCAGTGACTATCGCGCCGAGCGCTCCGACTTCGCCGACAGCGCCGCGCGTATCGAATCGGCCAGTGCCCTGACCCTGCAAGCCGGCCGCAACATCAACAATGTCGGTGGCGCGCTCAGCAGCGGTACCGACACCACGACCCAGGCGGTGGGCGACGTGAATATCGTCGCTGCGCAAACCCAGAACAGCAGCGTGATCGGCACTCGCTCGCGCCAGGCCAGCATCACCCAGCAGGGTTCGGTCATCCAGGCCGGGCGCGACTTGAAGGTGACGTCCGAGCAGGACGTGAACATCGCTGCCAGTCAACTGGAAGCCAAGCGCGACATGGCTGTCGTGGCCACCGGCAACCTCAATGTGATCACCGCCGCCAACGAACAGCATTCGGCGTACAACTCGAAGAAGGTCAAGAGCATCGAGGACCACGTGCAGCAGGTGTCTTCCGTGCTCAAGGCTGGCGGCGATGCCAGCCTGAGTGCAGGTCAAGACTTGCAACTGGTCGCCAGCCAGGTGAGTGCCGGCAACGAAGCGTACCTGGTGGCCGGCAAGAACCTGAGCCTCAAGACCGCCGAAGACCACGACTACAGCTTCTTCAGCAAGACCAAGAAAACGTCCCAGGGCAAGTCATTCCGCCTCGACGAAACCGACGCGGTGAATAACGTCGGCAGCCTCGTCAGTGCGGGCACCCACAGCACCTTGGTGGCCGGTGAAAACCTGTTGCTGGCGGGCAGCGCCGTCACTGCTGAAAAAGGCGCCACACAATTGGTCGCAGGCAAGGACGTGAGCATCCTGGCAGTGAGCAATTCCGACGGCGCCCGTCATGAGCGCAAGGAGAGCAAAAGCAGCTGGGGTGGGCTCAAGTCGAGCAAGGTTGAGGATCAGGTCAACGAAAAGCGCACCACAGCCATGGGCAGCATGGTCTCCGGCGAAACCGTCAGTGTGGCGGCCAAGCGTGATGCAACGGTCACCGGTTCCGCGCTGGTCAGCACCGGCGACCTCGCCGTACAAGCCGGCCGTGACCTGACCATCGATGCGGCGCAAAACACATTCGCTCGCACCGATATGCACAAGGAAAAGAACCGCGACCTTACTGGCGTGCTGACCGGCAACACGCTCGGTTTGGATGACCTTACCGGCAATCAGAAGCTGTACATCAACAGCTCGAAACACAACGGCACGGCCAATGAAATGACCTTGACCGGCAGCACCATTGGCTCAAGCGCAGGCAATGTGTCGCTGACCGCAGGGCGCGAGCTGTCGGTGGTGGCGAGTGACCTGGTGAGTACCAAGAACATGGAACTCAGTGGTGCCAACGTCACCATTACCTCCGGTGTGGAAACCGCCAGCCAGACCAGCAAGGACAGTTCCAAGAGCCTCGCCGTAGGCCGTGTGATCGCCGGCACGGTGGTCGATACCGCCAACAGCATTCGCGATGCAGCCGAAGCGGCCCGCAGCTCCGATGACCCGCGGCTCAAGGCGGTGAAGATCGCCCAGGCGGCCTTGTCGCTCTACAACCTCAATAACCAGGCGGGCGAAGCTGCCAAGCAAAGCACCGGCTTCAAGGACAAAACCGGCGGGTCTGCCGGCAACGGTTCGCTGATCAAGATCGGTACCGAGCTGGCCAACACCCGGACCAAAAGCAGCAGCGAATACACGGCGCAGAGCGCGCACCAGAGCAGCCTGAATGCCGGAGAGAAACTCTCGATCATCGCAGCGGGTGACGCGCCGGGCACGTTGGGTGACTTGAACATCACGGGCAGTTCGTTGAAGGCCGACAGCCTGCTGTTGTCCGCGAAAAACAACATCCTGCTGCAAAGCGCACAGAACACCACCGACCGTAAAAACGATGGTTCGCGCAACCGAACGGCCATCGGTGCCAGCTTCAACATCGGTGAGCAAAACGGTTTTACGCTGGACCTGGGCGCACAAACTGCCAAGAACCTGGGGTCGGGCGGTTCCGTGACGCAGGTCAATACCACCGTGGAGGCCCGTTCCCTGCTGCTGAGCAGTGGCCAGGACACCACCTTGGCCGGTGCGCAGGTACGGGCTGACCGTATCGATGCCGACATCGGCGGCAACCTCAACATCCTGTCGCGCCAGGACACTGACACCTCGAAGAGCAAGCAGGACAGCGCGGGCTTTGGCGCAAGTATTTGTATTCCGCCGTTCTGCTATGGGTCCACCGTTTCGGCGTCCGCCAACCTCGCGGCGTCGAAGATGAACAGCGATTACCAGGCGGTGACCGACCAGAGTGGTTTCTTTGCCGGTAAGGGCGGTTACACCATCGATGTGGCCAAGAACACCACCTTGCAGGGTGCGGTGATTGCCAGCGAGGCCACGGCTGACAAGAACCTGCTGCTGACCGACCGCCTGCTGGTCAGCGACATCAAGAACAAAAGCGAGATCAAGAGCCAGTCGGCGGGCGTGAGCGTTTCCGGCTCTTACAGCGGTGGCGTGGGTACCCTGTCGCCGGGTGCGTTGTATGGCATGTCGCTCAACGATTCGGACCACAGTTACACGCGCAGTGCGGTCAGCGAAGGCACGATCGTGGTGCGCAACCCGCAAGGTGCCGGCGACCTGATCGGTCTGAACCGCGATACCGCCAATGCCAATCAGCGCCTCGACAAGCCTGATGAAAAGGCCATGCAAGAACGCATGGACCTGATCAAGAGCTCGATGGAGCTGACCAAAGGTATCGGCGATGCCATCGCTTCGGCGCGGATCAAAGCCGCCAGCGACGAAAACAGCGATATCAGCAAAGCGACCAGGCAGAAGCTGATCGAAGAAGGTGTCGCCAACCCGTCACAGGCCCAGATCAGCCAACGAGCGCAGCAGGATTACGGCATCGGCAGCAGTTTCCAGAAGGCCAGCCAAGCGGTGACCGCCGTGGTGCAGGCGGCCATGGGTGGCAGTATCGGTGGGGCGATGGCGGGTGCTGCGGCGCCGTACCTGGCGCAGACCGTCAAGCAGATGACCGAGGGTGACCCGAACGCCAACCTGATGGCTCACGCGGTGCTGGGTGCCGTGCTGGCCCGGGCCGGCGGGAACTCGGCGTTGGCCGGAGCCGCCGGGGCTGTTGCAGCGCAGGAAACCGAGCGCCTGATCCGCGAGCAACTCTACGGCGGCGCGAGCAACGAAAGCCTGACTCAGGAGCAGAAGACGACGATCTCCAGCCTTTCAACACTCGCGGCCGGGCTCTCCGGCTCGCTGGTCGGTAAGGATGCGCTCAATGCGGTGGCGGCGGCGCAGGTCGGCAAGAACGCGGTGGAGAACAACCACCTGAGCATCCTGGAAGGCTTGTCCCTGACGGAGAAGAAAAAAGAGTTCAAGGCCTCCTGTCTCAACGTGACGTCCACCGCTTGTAAAGCGCTGGCAGCGGACATCAATGCGCTGTTGGAAAAGGGGGGTAGCACGCTGAAGGTGGATCACTTTGAAGCGACGGACTTCCTGCAGGCCTCGGATACAAAAGTGACACCAGGGCAGGTCCTGCCATGCGGCATCTCGGGCAATGGGTTCTGCGTGGTCACGAGCATTTCGGTCAAGACGGCGTTGGGCGATGAGTGGGCGCTGCAACCGGCCAGCGACACACAAGCCAAGGTGGGCAAGGACTATCAACAGGCCTTGCAGCAGGACTTGGGCGGTGTCTTGAAAGAAAAGTCCGATGAGATGTTTGTCGCCGGATGCGGTGGCATGGGGCCTATCGGCATTGGCTGCCAGACCTGGATGGCCGCTGGCGGCGCGAGCCCCCTGGGTGATCAGACCACCGGCCAGCGGGTGATGTGGGGCTCTCAAGCGCTGTTGAACAGCCTGGGCTTGGTCGGGGTGATTTACGAAGGCGCGGCAAGCACGGCTGGTAAAGGCGTGATCGCGGAGTCCAGCACGGCCGGCAAGGTGCAACTACCGTCGTGGTACCGCACTGAGGGTGCTGCCGGTGCTGAGTTTGTCTCCACAGGCGGTGGTCTGCCTGAGGGCGCGAGTCGCGTCATCAATACCCGCACGGGTAATTATGAGGTGCTGTCGGGCGGCAAGCTGTACATGGAAACGCCAACGGGTCTTGTACCGAAGGATGGAGGCAACCTGGCGGTACTTGCCAACGCCGAGAGGACCATTGCTGCCAACTCCGCGGAGCGAGCCGGGCTTCAACACGTCGCAGATCTTCCTACGGGCAGCTTTTCGATTTCCGATTGGACAGGTTACCCTTCGGGAGTACCGCAACCTGCAGGGCCCTTCCGATTACTTGAGGGCGCCGAGTATGCTGCCGCCCGCAGTGCCGCCAACAACGCCAACCGGACGATTCGCAAAGACCAGGGACTGGTTGGTTTGCCGGTGGATGTGCATGAAGTCAACCCGGTCAAGTTTGGTGGCAGCCCAACGGACTCGACCAACAAATTGGTTCTGCCGCGCGACGTTCATCGACAGCAAGTGACGCCCTGGTGGAACCAACTGCAGAAAGACTTGGGACGATAGTGATGAAATATGAACTGACAGAAGGGCAGCTCAACCCTCCCGCTGAGCGTGAGGCCATCAATGAGGTGGTGAAGGCCCTGGGGTTTTCACTGCCCGAAAGCTACCTCGATTTTTTGAGAGCCCATAACGGTGGTGAAGGCTTTATCGGCGACAACTACATCATTTTCTGGTCGGCTGAAGAGCTTGAAGCATTCAACCGCGAATATGAAGTAGCCACCTACGCGCCCGGCATCTTCCTGTTCGCTTCTGATGGCGGTGGTGAGGGCTATGGTTTCGACATGCAAGACGTGAACAGGCCGATCGTGCGTATGCCCTTCGTCGGTATGGAGCGGCAATACGCTGACGTGGTAGCGCGTGATCTGCCCGATCTTTTTACTCGGTTGCCCCAGCTATGAGTGACCAGAAAAGAGCGCCGCGCCCCAAGGGAATGGAGCTGTTCGACATCACCCCGATTATTCTGGGGGGTGACCCTTCCAGCCCCGAGAACAAAACCTGGCTGACACGCCAGCAGCACTTTGAGGCCGTGCGTTATTGGAACCGAATCATCAGTGATCTGCGCAAAAAACATCCTTGAAGCGCTACAGCCTTCGACCCCTTTCAAGGATGGTGATGTCTTGCCTATTGGCGGGTTGGGGCTTGGTCTGTAGTGAGCGGGCTTGCCCCGCGCTGGGTGGCGAAGCCGCCCCAAAAAGGCCGCCGCGTCGTATCAGGTAAAACGCGGCGCCTGGATTTAGGGCGGCTTCGCCGCCCAGCGCGGGGCAAGCCCGTTCACTACGTCAGAGCAGAATGATGACGAACGTAGCGCCCGTGGTGATCACCGTGCTTGCAATCACAGCTTTCGGAGGCGGTAACTGCTGCGCGGCAACGGTGCGCCAGGCTTGGCCTGCACGAGGTCTTCGGGGTTGACCCGCCCATGGGTGTTGATCAGCAGGTCGGCGTGCCTGTCGCCCGTGAGGTCGATGGAGACGCTGCCGCGCCCGGTCTGTTCGTCATACGCCAGAACGCTTTCGCCGGCCTTGCCGCTGAAAGCTGAGGTGAAAATCAGTGCCGGTACGTTGGCTTGCTGGAGGGCGCCGCAGACGTCGATCTTGTCGGTGCCGCTGGTGAAGTCCATCAAGGTGTCGGATTGATCGGGCGTGGAGTCGCTGGCGTGGTTGTAGACAAACGTATCGGCGCCGCCGCCGCCGCGCAACCGGTCTGCGCCACCACCGCCGGTGAGCCGGTTGTTCGCCGCATTGCCAATCAGCGCATCATCCCCTGAGCCACCGATGGCGTTTTCGATGATGCAGCCTCTGGCGATCGAGAGGTTACCCTGCAGGCCTCCCACGTCGGAAAACGCGCCGGCCTTGAGGTTGAGGGTCTGGTTGGAGCGGTAGCCGGAAAAATCCAGGGTGTCGTTGCCCGCCCCGTCCCATATGCAGGCCACGAAGCGGTCCTGGGCCGATTTCAGCGTGTAGTAGTCTCTTCGAGTGTTTGAATTGAAGCCGTAGGTGTTGTCTTCCTTGCGGGTTTGATAGTTGGCACCGTAGTGCTTCTGGATGGCTGCGATGTCATCCATCATGGGGGCCTTGGGTTTGGCGCCCAGTTCCTTGCCGCTGCTGCGATCCCCGAAGTAACTCATGACCGTGTGGGCGGTGGAGTCCTGGGCATAGACGCGCTGGCCTTCTCTTGCTCGGCCGTCATAGTTGCCCGGATGTCTCAAACCGAGAGCGTGGCCGATTTCATGGGTCATGACGACGCGACTGACCATGCCCCGGTTGTAGAGGGTTTCGCCGCCGCCATGCCCGTACGGATTCGGGTAGGTGCCTTGTGCCCTGGCGATAAAAGGTGAAATACCGAACGTCAACCGGCCTTCGGCCGGGCCCCCATTTTCGTGGAATTCCAGGTTGGCCACATCGGCCCAGGATTCTATCGACCGTCGCGCCTCGTGTTTCTGTGCCTCGTTGAACCCGCTGTTGTAGAACGAATAGGAAATCTCGGTCACGTTGTTCCTGTTGCGGTCCTGCCATGTCAGAACGTGCTGGGTCAGCTGAGTGACGGATTGTTGTTCGTCGAAAGCGCGCTTGTTGACGTGGCTGACGTAAGGATCTTTCGGACGCAGGGTTGGGTCCTGCCCATCCCAGTTGCGTCGGGTCGGTTTGTCCGGATTGCCTGAGGGGGCACTTCGATCAAGTGTCAGGGGCTGGTGGTCTGGCCGGGGCATAGGGCGAAAAAATGGTTGGATGAATGGTCGGACGAAGGGATGGCTGATGAACGGGTGAACAAAGGGGCGAAAGATCAATGGCACATTGAAGGGCCGGAAGAAGTGCTGTGCCGTCGGATGGCGGATGAACGGCGTGACGAAACCGGTAAATCCAGAAGGTATTCTCATGTGAGGAATGTTCCAGGGAGTGCTTGTTTTTATCCTTGGTCAATGGCGTTGGGCAATATCCTATTGCGAGGATTAAGTTGGCAGCGCCAAGTGCGGGAGCCAATGATTTAAATGTTTCTTGAAGGGCTATCGGGGGGAGAGGTCGCATGCTGTTGCAGATGTGTTGTTTGAATGTAAATGCAGTGCTGTGACCGAGGTATCGAGCTAGAACGGGTTCCAGAAATTTGTATGGGTGAACGTTTCGGAAACCGGTGGCGGGAAATTAAAAGATACACACATGGGCTTACAGGATCGCCCTCGAAAGTAAAAAGGCCTAACCCGAACCGAAGGCACCTTGCGTCTGATGCTGTGTAGGCATCATTTATCCGCGAGGTCCTGTCGCCATGTCCCCTGTCTCCACGTTGCACCTGCGCCCCTTCTTCCAGGGCTTTGCCGTCGTCTCGTTGATCGCCCTTGCCGGGTGCGGGCTGTCTTCTTCCCGCGAAGTGGCCAAGCCTGAAGCGGCCGCCGTCGCAGCGCCCCTGTCCGAGTTGAGCAGTCAGCCGGTGCAGGGCGCGCTGGTCAAGCGCATGGCGCTGCCGGCCCCGATGACTGCGCGGTTGATAGCGCAAGACTCGACGGCAATGGCGTACCGCAGCGAGCCTCGCGAGCAATACGCGAACCTGCCGGACAACCCGGTGCACCGCGTGGCCGAAACACCGGTCTCGACCTTCAGTGTGGACGTCGACACCGGCAGCTACGCCAATGTGCGGCGTTTCCTCAACGAAGGTCGTTTGCCGCCTGACGGCGCGGTGCGATTGGAGGAAATGGTCAACTACTTTCCCTACGGCTACGCGCTGCCCACGGATGGCTCACCCTTTGGCGTGACCACCGAAGTGGCGGCCACACCGTGGAATCCAGACACGCAACTGCTGCGCATCGGCATCAAGGCGTCCGACCGTGCCGTGGCACAGCTGGCGCCGGCCAACCTGGTGTTCCTGGTGGACGTGTCCGGCTCCATGGACCGCCCGGAAGGCCTGCCGCTGGTCAAAAGCACCTTGAAGTTGCTGGTGGATCAACTGCGTGAGCAAGACCGCGTGTCGCTGGTGGTGTACGCCGGTGAGTCACGCGTGGTGTTCAAGCCTACGTCTGGCCGCGACAAGGCGAAAATCCGCAATGCCATCGACCAGCTCACCGCCGGCGGCTCCACCGCAGGAGCCTCGGGTATCGAGCTGGCCTACCAGATGGCCCGCGAAGGTTTTATCGACAACGGCATCAACCGCATCCTGCTGGCGACCGACGGTGACTTCAATGTGGGTGTCAGCGACTTCGACAGCCTCAAGCAGATGGCCGTGGACCGGCGCAAAAGTGGCGTCTCTCTCACCACCCTGGGGTTTGGCGTGGATAACTACAACGAGCACCTGATGGAACAGTTGGCCGATGCGGGCGATGGCAACTACGCATACATCGACAACTTGCGCGAAGCCCGCAAAGTGCTGGTGGACCAGTTGAGCTCGACCTTGGCGATTGTTGCGCGGGACGTGAAGTTGCAGGTGGAGTTCAACCCGGCACAGGTCAGCGAGTACCGCTTGCTCGGCTATGAAAACCGCGCGCTTAAGCGTGAGGATTTCAACAACGACAAGGTCGACGCGGGTGAAATCGGTGCAGGGCATACGGTAACGGCGTTGTATGAAATTGTGCCGAAGGGCAAAAAAGGGTGGATAGAACCGTTGCGCTACGCCGGTGAGCCTTCTGCGTCAGGCTCGTCCGCGGAACTGGCCATGTTGCGCATACGCTACAAGCCCGCTGCGGGGGGCGAGAGCCGGTTGATCGAGCGCCCGATCGGCAATGCATCAGGCAAGGCCAGCGACGACCTGCGCTTCTCGGCGGCCGTGGCCGCCTTTGCCCAACAGCTCAAGGGCGATGGCCGCTACACTGGGTCCATGAGTTTGAGTGACACGGCGGCATTGGCACGCTCGGCCCGGGGCGATGATCCCTTTGGCCTGCGCAACGAATTCGTGCAACTGGTAGAGATGGCCCAGGCCCTCAAACACTGATTCCAACACACCGCCCACGTGTAGGAGCCGGCAAGCCGGCTCCTACACAGAATATCGAAAGGAGTTCGTCACCTGCATGGCTGTCCCAGACGATTCACCCAGCGACGAAGCGCTGCTGGCCCGCTACCGAACCGGTGAGGGGGCCGCGTTCGAGGTTCTGTACGCGCGGCACCGCCAAGGCTTGTACCGGTTCCTGGTGTCCCTGAGCAACAAGGCCGAATTGGCTGAGGAAATCTACCAGGAGACCTGGCTCAGCCTGATCCGCAGCCACACCCAGCCGCAGGGCCGGGCGAGCTTTCGCACCTGGCTGTTCCAGATTGCCCGCAACCGCCTGATCGACTACTGGCGCAAGCACGGCATTCACAACCCCTTGCACGACAGCTACGACGAGCAACTGCACGCCCAGGCCGACGACAGCGCCGGTCCCGAGCAGCAACTGAGCCTGAGCCGCGACCAGGCGCGCCTCGACGCTGCCCTGCAAGACTTGCCCGAAGACCAGCGCGAAGTCTTCCTGCTGCGCCTGCACGGCGACCTGGAAGTGCCGCAAATCGCCGCACTCACCAACACCCCGCTGGAAACCGTGAAAAGCCGCTTGCGTTACGCCCAGCAGAAACTGCGCCGCCTGCTGGCCGAGGAGATATCCCCATGACCGACTCCCGACATATCCCAGATTCCGACGACGTGCTGCTCCAGCACTATCGTCAACACAGCACCGGCGAGCCGCCTGCGTCCCTTGACGCCTTCATCCTCGCCACCGCCCACCGCGAAGCCCCTGCCCCGCCGCCCAGCTTTTGGCAACGCTGGCTGCAGGCCTGCCAACGCCCGCGATGGCAGATGGCATTCGCCACCGTGGCCGGCCTGGCGCTGATGATCGGCGTGGTGATGCGCTCGCCCGTGCCACAGCCGGAAATCTCCACGGCGACCTTCTCCGCGCTCCACGAAGAAGCCGCCCGCCCGGCGCCGCCCCCGATGTCCGCCCCTGCGCCCGTGGCACGCCTTGCCGTTGCACCGAAGGCCGAGAGTGCGCAAGTCATGGGCTCGATGGCGGATGAGTCAAGCGCCAGGCTCAGCAAGCGCGCGCCGGTGGCGTTGCCTTCGTTGGAGGAGGGTTTGCGGGAAATTATGAGGCTGCGTGAAGCAGGGCAGGCGAGGGCGGCGGATGAGAAGCTGCTGGCGCTGCATGCGCGCTTCCCTGGGGAGCATTTGCCGGCAAGGTTGGAGGCGTTGCAGAAGCGGTGAATTGACACCCATAAAAAAGCCCCAGGTCTTTCGACCTGGGGCTTTTTCGTCTGTATCTGGTGCCCCGGCGTCGTTTGAACTGGAGGGTGAGAGCCCCGTATTCATTGGGTGCGTTTGATTGTGAGTCAGTTAGGCATACACGTGGGCATACACGGCGCTTCCTTCTGGCCACTTTTTTCGTGGTATCCCCGTAGGGTAAAGCAACACCAAATGGTTACTGATGTGGTGCCTTCCAGCTGAGTCGTTACTTCTTCGTTCGACCTTCTGCCGCCAGTGAGGCGAGCGCAAGGGTGATGAATCCTGCATTTTCATCCAGGGTATCCAGTGCCCCTCGAATGTTCTGTGCCACTTCCGTGGATCCTCTTTGCTCAACCCAGTTTGACAGCTCCTCGATAGCTGCTCCCAGCGCCAGTTGGTTTTCATTCATGCGCTTGAGTAATGACGCAAGCAAAGGGGTGTCTTCCATGATGGTCTCTCGCCGTTTTGTCAGGTAGTCAATCTACCTCGAGCCAGTGGCATTGCATATCAGCTGTCCTCACCACCTGGTGATCAGAAATCATGCCGACCATCTTGATTCACTAGAGGCCAACAATGTGGTGTTGGACCAATTTGGAAAGACAGCACGAGCGCACACACCCAGTCCCCTCCAAAACTGGTGTAACTGGTGTAACGAGTGTAACGCCCTTCACCAAACTCCCGGTTTCATTGGCTTTCACGCCTGTTACACAGTTGAGCGGCATCGCGTACATCGGATGTAACGCTGCCCGTGCGTGTAACGCTAACGTCAGCAGCCAGGTGTCGTGGGCAGGCGCTTTGCGCTCCAGCCTACCAAGCGAGTTTCGCTTGATCTGCCTCTCGATGACAGGAAATCACGCTGGGGACCCTGAGAGGTTTCGCGTTACACGGGGCATGAAACCCGCGGGATCGTGGTAGCGGCAGCCGCACCAGCTTACTGAAATTTCAACGTTGAAATTGAAAGGATCTTGAAGAGAAAAGGGCATACTTACCGAATCTGTAACGGTCATGGATTTCGTTCAGGATAGTGAACGATTGGCCCGGTCAACTCGGTCAACCAGTCAACTAACTTTGGAGCCCAGCCACTAACGAGATCCGGCGGGTTCTATGCCCCGTGTCTGTCTGAACTGCCCAGGGTCCCCAGCGGCTTTCCGGTTTATAGGGCAAATGCACTGGTGAACAGCAGTGCACCCGGTTCACCTGTTCACTAAGCTGGGCACCTTTCCGCTGATACCATCACGCGGGTTTCCTACCCCGTGTCCTCGGATGCCCTCAGGGTGCCCGGCGATCTGAGGGCGGATCTTTTTGACGTATGAAGCTAGAGGCCACTTATTCCGTGGCTTCCAGATCATGACGCATGATCGCTCCTCGAGGAAGGCACATCGCGTACGCCCAACAGCTTGGCGGCCCAGCGTTCGTAAAGGCCGATGGCGACTTCGATGCCCGCCATTGCGATGAGGTTTCCTACCTCGTGTAAAGAAGGTTTCAGAGGGGCTCAAAGATCCTCCGCAATCTTTCCCGCTGTAGGTATTGATACCTTAGGGGGAGAGGGGCAACCAAAAGACGTGTTACCCATGTTGCTCGTGTAAAGGGATTATTAATTGGATGATATTTATAGGATTCATCTGTAGCGGCGCCAACGCTTCTTCAAGGCAACGCTATGTTACCGATAGGCTTCGATGTTACATCGGTTTGTGGGCCAGAGTAGGCATCTAGAAAGGGAGCGTCAGGCCAAAGCGCGCACCCCTTCGCCGAGCGCCTACGTCAGCAGCTGTGGGAAAAGGTATCTAGGCGTTTAGAGTCAAGCGTGATACACCCGTCAAGCAGTTCAAATTCAGAGCAGAGCCGTGCTCAGGCTAGAATAGCGTTTAATAGCAACGTAGTTTTCGATGCTTGTCGTGTACTTTATAGACTGTTGGTACGCCCCATCCGACCGATTCTGCTTGCCGTTCATGCGCACAGTCTGCAGACTCTGCCGGTTATCCATATACGTGAAGCTGATTGATGAACGGCGAAATATCCCTCTCCTCCTTTGCCACAACGCTTATAGCCACAGGCAGCCAGGATGATGAGACGATGTCCGAAAATTTGGTGAGCGAGCTGATGAACGGGCACGCCACCGATTTTGTGTACAGCACGCTGTCATTGTCTGACCGGCGCCTACATGGCGTTTTCTTTTCGGGCCCCTCTTGGGCGAAGAAAATTTTGTCAGGCCAAAAAATGGGTAAATGGCGTCGCTTTATCGATCCAAGTGTAGGTGTGGGGGATCTTTTAATCGAGGTTTGTAGTTCTTTACCCTTAAAAAGCTCAGTTCATAAAACGATTGAGGATTGGTCGGGTCGCTTAGTTGCAATTGATCTAAGAAAATCATTTCTTGATATCACCTGGTTGAGACTACAAGCACTAGCCGCTCATCGGCATAAGACCGAAAAAGGCCAAACGGTTGATCTTGAATTCAGGGAGTTACCTGAAGGTTTTATAGTTGGAGATGTTCTAACTATTAAACTTGATCTTCGTAAACACGACTGCGTGGTTATGAACCCTCCGTATCAACGTATTGTTGCGCCCGCCCATAGCTTTGTAGGGAAAGGGAAGAGATCCGCCGCAGCGATTCATTTGGAGCATATCATTCTACAAGCACCTCCAGGTGTAGGCCTATTTGCTCTTGTTCCGGATGTTTTAAGAAGTGGCAGCTCTTATGAGCGATTTAGGAAGGAGCTTAAAAGTATTGCGGATGTTTCATCTTTCGAATCGTTTGGCGCCTTTGGTATACAGGCTGATATCGATGTTGCGATACTAGCTGCAGTTACAAGGCAGCCAACGAATGAAAAAAAATCAGCTAGGAAAGAGACGAGTTATTTAAAAAAAGTCGGCGATTTTTTTGACGTATCAGTAGGGCCCGTTGTGCCCCATCGCACTCCAGTTACCGGTCAAAGCTATGGTTATTTGACCGCGAAAAACGCTGTTGTTGGAAAAGAAATATCTTCTCCCGTGGAGTTCGCAAATTATGCTTGCAGGTTGGAGAGAGGTCCATTAGTAATAGTTCGTCGTACATCAAGTCCGTCCGATAAAAAAAGGGCGAGAAGTACATTGGTAACCTGCTCTAACGAGCTTTTGGTGGAAAACCACTTACTGATTTTGAAACCAAAGGATAAAAAAATAAGTACGTGTCGCGCATTGCTGCGTGTCTTAGAAGATCAAGGTTCGGATGTATGGTTAAATGAGTTTATAAGGTGTCGTCACCTTACGGTGGGCTCACTTAAACAACTTCCTTGGATTAATGGTTAAACGGAGCTTAACACATGAATTCTCGTCCTTTAGGATTTAGATTTGCCCCATCCATCCTTGAGCGATTAGGTGAAGAGCTCGTACCAAACCTTGATCAGGCTATCATTGAGTTAATTCGAAACTCCTACGATGCAGACGCGTCTGAATGTACCGTAGAAATTAAAATAGATTTAATTAAAGGTGGGACAATCGTTATTTCCGATAACGGTTCGGGAATGACTTATGATCAAATAAGGAATAACTGGTTGGTCTTAGGTGGCTCTTCAAAAGAGAGTACTAAGCTTACTCGCAAGGGTCGGAGAACTGTCGGGGACAAGGGCTTGGGCCGACTAGCCGCGTTAAGGGCCGGGTCATCTGTAGAAATGATTACACGGCATTACTCGGTTAAGCCAAATGAAGCGTACTCTATAATCATCGATTGGAGTCAGTACGATAACGTTAAGGTGGTTGAGGAGGTTGCTCTTCCGATTAAAGAGAGCAGTCGCCTCGAATACGGCACGACTACGACTTTAAAAGGGATTAAGCGAGCTCTTGGTCGGAGCGAAACGGATCGGTTGGGGCGAAGTATCGTTCTTTTAACCAGTCCTTTTCAGGGTGAAAGTGATTTCAAAGTAAATCTCATTGCGCCGGATTATCCGGAGCTCGAGGCTAGAGTCAGAAATGGCTATCTTGATGACGCTGAGTATGTACTCAAAGCGGAGTTATTAGCTGACGGGTCAGGGTATGCAGAGGTGTTGGATTTTAAAGGCGATGTCCTTTATAGCGCCACATCTGATGAGTGGCCTACAAAGGCATCTAAGTTGCCATTGACTTACAATGCGCCGCCTGCAAGTTTTGAACTCTATAGCTTTGTATTTAACAAAAATGCTTTTTCCGGGCGAGGCTCAACCATAGCTGAAGTCAAGGCTTGGTTAAAAGTCGTAGGTGGAGTTCACTTTTATCATCGGCAATTCCGGGTCCCACCATATGGCGATGCCGGTCATGACTGGTTAGATATGAACCTTTCTCGAGCCCGCAGTCCGGAAGAACGTCCTTCTACAAATACTAGCGTTGGTCGAGTGATTGTGGACGATCCTGACGGCGTATTGAGGCAAAAAACTGATCGCTTCGGTTTTATTGAAAGCGAGGAGTTTTTTGAGATTCGACGCTTTGCGAAAGACGCATTGGAGTGGTTGGCTCGTCGTCGGTTACGAGATGCCGAAGCGCGCCGAGACTTACAAAAAATAACATCCAAAGCAGCTCCGGCCCAAGCCCGTACTGAACTATTGAATACGATTTCTCAAGCGCTACCTGCGCCCGAAAAAGAGAAAGCAATTAAGGCCCTCGATAAACTAGAGCAGAATTTTCAGAGAGAACTTCGTTCAACTCGTGAGGATTTAGTACTGTATCGATCCCTTGCAACCGCGGGAACTACGGCTGCGGTTTTCGCGCATGAAATCGGCAAACCTATTAGATCCATTGCAGGTAGTGAGAAAAGTATTCGCAGGCGAGTTAAGCAATACTGCTCTGAAGAGCTGGTTGTTAAATTTGAGTCTCCTCTAGACTTGATTGTTACTGCTTCAGAGCGGTTGACCCGTTTTGCATCGATGCAAATTGACTTTCTGAAGCGTGAAAAGAGGCGGCACGGTGCTGTAAATGTCAATAAGGTGATAAGAGCTCTTCATGGATTGTGGAAGCCTATTTTAGAAGATGCGAAAATTGAAATTGAATTGGCTCCATATAAAACTGACGATGCGGTGATATATGGTGCAGAAGCTTTGGTTGAGACTATTATTACGAACTGCCTTACTAACTCGGTTAGTGCATTCGAACGAGTTGGGGCTCGGACGAAAGATAGAAAAATTAAAATTTCAGTAAATGTTGAAGGTAATACGGTAGCGATAGAGGTTGAAGATAATGGACCAGGTATCAATATGGATGTTCAAGAAATTTGGCTCCCGGGTAAGACCACTAGGCAAGAAGGTACTGGCTTCGGGCTGACAATTGTTAAGGACTCGGTTCTGGATCTGGGTGGGAAATACAGTGCCTCCACTGTAAACGAATCGGGAGCAATATTTAATTTCGTATTTCCCTTGCTTACCAACCCTACTACTGTGTGATATTTATGAAGTCTATTAAGATTGTTGCGGTTGTAGATGATGATGATCAAGCTGCTTTGACTATCATTCATGCATTAGAGGATGGCCGTTTTGAGCCTTATCGGCAGGAGGCGGCAGAAAGTTTGTCTGCCCTTGCTGATCTTATTATTTTGAATTCGGATGCGGCAGTTTGTGATCATCGATTGAGGTATGGTGCATTTGCAGATATATCAGGTGCGGAGCTCGCGGCTGCTCTGGTAGAAAAAAGGCACCCCACAATTCTAGTAACTCAGTATTTAGATCAGTATGCCGACATCGCTATTCGTACTTATAGAAGTAGTCTTCCCGTTGTGTTGCGTCGTGAAGATGCAGATGAGCCGGAAGAACTCCGGGCGGCATTTGCTAGATGTGTCAACGAGCTTAGGCGTGGCAAAGTAGATGATAGAAAATTACATAGAACCTTACTTCAAGTCATGGACGTATCAGACGTAGGTGATGTGAAAGTTATAGATGCAATCGTGAATGGCTGGAATCCCAAAGACACCGTCAGATTTCCTTTGTCTTTAGTTTCGGAAGGTGATCAGGGTAGGGTGGCGCGATTTAGTATTTTGGAAGCCTTCACGAATGTAAGCGCTTTGGAAAAAGTTGACTTGTACTTTGAAAATGTAAAATTAGCCCCGGAACCGGAGTGGGACGATGGATTGCGGTGAAATTATAATTCTTGATGTGGGGCATGGGAATTGCACGATCATTAAGCATGGTGAAGAAGCCATTATTATTGATGCGCCGGGACGCCCAATTGTCGCCAAGGTTCTGGACGATTTAAAGATAAAGTCTATCCGTGCGTTACTTATTTCTCATGCAGATAGCGATCATCTTTCCGGGGCTATTCCAATTTTGATGAATGCGGCTCGCCCAGTTCAACAAGTATATGTAAATCCGGATAAGAGGAAAACTGATTCTTGGCTTCAGTTTAGAATAGCTGCTGGAGATGCTAGGAAGTTTCAAGGAACAAAGGTGTACCCTTCATTGAGTATTGATAGCCCCCAGCAGCTTACTATTTGTGGTACTACCATTCGTGTGCTTCATCCAACTCCGGAGATATGTCTTGCCACCAACGAGGGCGCACATATTGATGGCGTTAGGCTTGACGCGAATAGTATGTCCGCTGTTGTGCTCATAGAGCACGAAGGTGAAAGGATGTGTCTTCTTGCAGCGGATTCAGGGCGGCATAGTCTTAATACAATGATGGGTGAGAGGGTAGATATTAGTGCTCATGTTTTGGTCTTTCCTCACCATGGAGGGCATATAGGTGGAGCATCGGATAACAAGGAGTTTGCGAAGGAGCTAGTTTCTGCCGTTAGGCCAAAGTTGGTGCTTTTTTCGCTGGGGAGGGGGGCACATGGAACCCCACGGCCCGAAATTGTTGCTGGGGCTCGAGAAGCCATAGCAGGTAGTGCTCCATACATTGCATGCACGCAGATTTCTAAAAACTGTTCGGACGCTTTGCCTGGCAAGAGCGAGCGTCCACTGGTTAAGAACTCTGAAGGACTAGCTAAGAATCACTGCTGTGCGGGTACTATCATCCTTCCCTTGAGCAGGGGGGGGCTTGAAGGTATTATGACTGATCTAAGCGATCATCATGGGAAGTTTGTTGCGAGTGAAGTTCCAAACGCTCTTTGCAGGCGCCAGATTGCTCCAGTCGTTCCGCAGATAATTGCAGCTACAAGCTAATTTAATTTTCATTTTTGATTGATAAGCGTCGCATGGTCATCAGTGATTGCTTGTACCGATTCTGATTAACTATGAATTACGAAGTAAAGGCGGCCTCCTCAGAGGCCTCTTTATAGTTTGGCATTATTTAGTAATTCAACTTTCGATTGCTTCTAATCCATGCTCCGATTTCCATTCCTTTAGAGTTTTTTGATTGCCACCTTGGTCTCCACGACTTCGCCAGTGTGCGGATTTTTTGTAAGTCTTCAACTGACGACGTTTGCGAATGCGGCGCGAGCTTTTCCGGCGTAGAAACCGACACTGACATTTTCAATAGACTCTTCCGAAAGAGGCCATTAGGCCAGTGCCGCCTTAGATTAGAGGCCGTACTCCCTTAAGTCTTGTTTTAATGGCTTAGCCAAACGGAAGCTTCTTAAGCTCCCGTTTCTTCATCACCCTCCCTTTCTTTTGAGTTGGACGTCGATGAAATCAAGCTCTGCGTTGATTGCATCAATCGTGAGCGTTTCAACCTTGGTGATTTTGTTTGCTCTTGCGTTGAGTTTTTTCATGCCAGCGATGCCAACAATTATCCCGTTCAGATGCAGCTTTCGAGCCTTTAGGTCATCACGCATCTGAGCGCTGTTCTGTGGTGGTGGGTTCATGGGTAGACCTATGGTATGCCCGAATCAACCGGCCCTTGCCGGTTGTTTCGGAGAGGGTTTAGGTTAGGCCGCCAACAGGTCAAGCAGGCTGTGTTGGAGTGAGCGGTCTGCAAGTTCTTGCCAGGTCCAGCTTCCAAAGCGTTCGCCCTGTTCAGGGATTTCTAGCTTCAACAATGCAACCGGGTCTCGATTAATCAGGTTGCGTGCAGCCCACAGCTTGCCGCCCGTCTCCAGCAGTGCTTTCGCTGCTTCGTTCCATTGCTCTTCCAGCACGGTGTTCGTTAGGTGAGCTGCTTTGTTCTCGATCTTGGCGCGTTCTTTTTGTGCCTCTGTGATGTGCAGATCAATCGTCACCAGCTCCTGCTCCAGGGCGGTGATGAGCAGTTGTTGACGGCGATGATGCTCAACCGCAGCCGTGAGGTTTTTTGCTGCTTTTTGAGCTTCAGCGTTTGCAGCTTTCTCGCCCTCCACGTCGCCCCAGGCGACAGCCTGTGCATAAGCAGTGGCTGCGTCCGTTTCAGCTTGTCGAGCCTTTGCCATGTCTTCCTGATCGCTTTGGCGGACCTGCTGCAACCTGGTCTCGATGCTGGTGCGCTTTTCGTTAAGCTCCATCTCGTCGGCTTTCCAGTTCGCAATGTCGCTGAGGTAACCCGCAGCTAAGCTCTCACGGTTCGCCAAAGCCTCGAGGCGATCGATTTTTTGATTCAGGCGACAGATCTCATGATCTCGTGAGTCGATGCGTCTTTTGTGATCGTTGATTTCATCTTGTACTGCCCGTTGACGGCCTTGCTGGACAACCTCCGGGCTTTCCAGCGCCTCTTCGAAGGGCGCCAGGTCGCGCTGAATGCTCTCCATTTCGAGGGTCAGTGTGTCGCGGCGGTCTTTCAGTTCTTGGATAGTGTTCATCTGTATTGTCTCTGGGTACAGCGGTTGATAGGGATGGTTGTCGAACGGCTGGCGAGGCCGGAAATGAGCCGGTGCTACCTCGATCAGCAGGCATGCCGTCAGGCAGCCCTGGCCTCGCTCTCTTCCGAGCCCGGAATCGTCTTCACGATGTAGCAGCGTTGCTGACCCAGACCGGGTAACCGAACCAGGCTCGACGCCTTTCCGTCGCTGGACGGTTCCAGCACGCCTCGTTGCATCAGCTCCTTGTTCACTGCACTGATGTTCATGCCCTTGAAGATTTCGGCCCTCCAGGCTTCTGGCAGTACGTAGTAGGTGTTGGTGGTGTGCAGTGAGTCGCCCATGCCGTGTTCCATCGTCTTGCGAAAGCCGAGTCGATCAATCGTGCGTGGGCCGTGCTCATCGATCTTGGCGGCGGCAGATTCCCAGCGGGTAAAGCGGCTTTCTCCGAACCGTTCGATGACCTGGTGTAACCGCGCCAAGATCGCATCACCTTCGAAGTTACCGGCGCCGCCACGCTCAGCCAGCCACGCATGCAGACACACCCGTGCAGCCGTCGTGGCCGTACCATCAGGCCAACCGGTGACGCCGAAGGCGGTGGCCAATTCTCCGGCCGCTGCTGCGAGGCCAAAGCGAAGGGCTGCACGTTGTGCTTGACCACTGGCCGAGGCGGGTAGGTTTTGGGTGATGAACTGCTCCACCGTGCGGCGAATGATCACCGTCCACCTGAGCATTTCCCCAGGCGCACACAGAGCGTGTAGGAGGGCGGTGAGGGGTGTGCCGTAGTATTTGGCTACACGGGCTTTGAGCGCATCGGAGAGGGCCGCAGCGTCCTCAAAACCGTTCAGCACATCGAACATGCCGAGGCCTTTGCTGGCATCCGCAGGCACGGCGAGCATGCGCACCTCCATACCGGCTTTCAGCTCCTTGTTGGCATCCGCCATGTGCTGCGCCAAAGTCTTCTCGCCAGTCGAGAGAAACAGCAAGCGCCACTCCTGAACCTGTCGGCCCGCTTGTCCTCGATCATTCGCCCGGGCCTTGCCAGTGCCATTGCCGAGCATGTACACCGTCTCGCCAATAATGCGTGGGTCACACATGCCGATTTCATCCAGCACCAGGAGACCGTCTGAATGGGCGGCTGCGATGGACTCCAGGGCGTTATCTGTCGAGCGCCATGAACGCACCAGGCGCGGCCCGCCATAAACCGAGGCGGCGACTTGTAGATGAGTGGTCTTGCCCCCGGAGCTGTCTCCGTACAGGTGGAAGCCGCCTGACTCATGCCCGAGCAGGTTGAGCAGAGGTCCTGCAAAGGCCACAGAGACGACAAACGCCAAGCGATGGTTACCAACGCACAGCGCGCCGATTTGCTGCTGCCATTGCTCCAGAGAACCCGCCTCGCTGATCGGTGGCAACTGGGCACCTGCCTCATAAAAGTGCAGGTGTTCGGCGTGCGAGCCGATTTGCTGTTCGGGCAAAAGGAAGGCCTTGTCGTGCCAACCCAGGCGTGTGACCAAACGTGCGCGCTGGGTACTGTCGAAGCCGCCGAGATAGCTCTGCAGGTCATTACGGGCATTGCGTCCCGACCGACTTCCAGCGAGGCGTAGGCCCATGTCTACCAGTGGCCCAAGTACGTCCTTGCCGAAGTCGCCGGTCATGGTTCGGGCCGGAATGTTCCAGCGTTTTTTAGCGCCGTCCGGGTCATCGAACTCGACCAACAAGCCCCAGTTGTGGCCCTTGTCATCGCGAGTGCGAGCGATGATTTCCAGAGGCGAACACACGGGGCGTGCCTCGCCATCATCGCCGGAATAAAAGACCCCTTCAGGCGTCAGGCGAAAGCCGCCCGGCAATAGGTCATTTTTTGATTTCGCAGGGCGTTTGGCGGGCGCCTTAGCCTTAGCTTGTTGAGGCTTGGTGGGCTCAGCGGCACTGCCGAAAAACTCACCGCTGCGCACCAGCTCGGCGACGTGGCCAGCGGTCCAGCCTTTGGCTAACGCATCCGCCGCGTCATCGCCGTCTGCCCATTTTCCACCCTTGATCAGCGTAGGCTTGCCGCCTTTGCTGCTGGGCTTGAACTTGAACACGTCGAGCGAGATTCGTTGTACTGAGGCTGCGCCCAGCTCATTCAGCTTGAGCTCGATGGCGTCCATGCAGGTCTTGCCGCTGGCATCGTTATCCGGCCACAGCACCACCGTGCGCCCTTTGAGTCGCGTCAGGTCGGCCTTGTGCCAAGAGTTGGAACCGTTCGGCCAGCAGGTGGCCACGTGTTCGGGCATCAGTTCAGCGGCGGCGTCAGCAGCTTTCTCGCCTTCACACAGCACCACAGGCGCATCTGCACGCTGTACCAGCTCATCCAAGCGCAGCAATGGGCGAGGTTCCGGTAAGCCTTGCCAGCGCCATTGTGTGGTTTGTCCATCGGAGCGCTTGCACCAGGTCAACGGCGCAAAGACCTTTCGTGGTTTGCCGTCTTCATCGGGGCTTAAGTCGAAGCGATACATCGCCATGACCGGTTGGCCCTGCGCATCGCGATAGATCCACACCTTGGACGGGGTGCCGTGTTGTCGGTGCTTGGCTGGGCACTTGTTCATGGCCTCGACCGGGATCGGCTGAAGCGCGATCCACTCCGGCGCTGCTGGCTTAATCGGTGCGTTTTTGGTGGTTGCAGATCCTGCGGAAACGCTGAGCAAATCCGCCAGCTTTTTACAGGCCTCAACATCGGTGCCGCCGTCGATGTAGCGCACCAGGTCTATTAGGTCGCCGCCCTTATCGCCGGTGGCGAAATCCGCCCAGGTACCTTTGCTCAAATTAACCTTGAGTGAGCCTGCACGTTTGTCCGTGCGCGTGGGGTTTGGTGCGGTGTATTCCTTTCCGCCGTCGACGCGTTTCCCGTTTGGCAGCCAGTGAGCAAGTACGCGGTCGATGTTCTTCAACGCGGCGCTTTTTACGTCGGCAAAGCTGGGACGTTTAGAGGTGTTGCCGGTGCGCTGAGTCATGGCGCTGTACTCGCTGCACACAGTGCATCGTTCACATCATCGATCAGCGCTTTAGCCATCTCGCCCAGGTAAAACGCCGGCCAACTGAAACGCTCGCCTTCGTCACTCATGGCGGCATCGAGGGTCAGTTGATTGGCGTAGTGCTGAAACAGTGAAATTGCTTCAAGCGCATCCTCAAGGGGCACGCCTGCATTCACCCGAAATAATTTCTGGTGGGTGTCGTTGGCACACGAGAACTCGGCACGCCCGAGAGTGGTGGCAGTGTTCACAGGGCACCGCCTTTCTGGCCCATTGGCACAGAGGAGGCGTCACCATACAAGGCGAGTGTTTTGATCAAGCCCAAGGTGCCGCGCACGTCCCAAATAACGGACGACAGTATGCGGTTGGAGAGGACGGGTTTATCGCCGTCTAAATGATCTTCCAACAGCATGAGAACTGAGTCGGCACGGTCGAGGGCGCAAGTGATGGCATCAATGGGAATGCCGGCTTCGGCGTCCTGGCTGACACAGAGCAGATCCTCGGGTAGTGAAAAGCCTGGGAGCATGCTCATTGAGCACCCCCTACGGCTTCCAGGGCGCGAGCCTTGGACATGTGTGCGTTGTAACGGGAAAGGCGTGTAGCGAGGCTGGAGTTGGCGTGTAAAGCGGCGAGAGCCATTGCCCGATGAGCAGCGGCGCGAATTTTGGACGGATTGAGGGTACGCATTTGGTGACGCTCCTGTATGTGAGGAGCTGCCACTGATCGTCGCCAAACGAATTAGGGTGGCAGCTGTGCGCGGGTTGGCGAACCGGGCATACAGGACCCCGGCAGACCCGAAGGTCTCCCACGCACAGCCGCCATAAAGCAGGAATGCGGGCACAAAAAAAGCGCCTGCAATCGGTATGGGGGCGCCTGTGCGCCTGTATGTGCTCGGGTCGCCAAACCCGTTCGCTGAATTTGCAGCGACACCCAGAGAGTAACGCCCGTTTTTTGAAAGTGCAACTGTGTAGATCACTTGCGGATTTTTTCGATGCGGCATAAATTGGTCATGCATGTAGATTTACCTCAACGCCTCCGGTTGCCGCCGGGGGCGTTTTCGTTTCAGGCATGGATGTCCCAGCGCAGGGAGACAAAGGGCAACAGGTCGCCTTCGAGGCAGGCACGTGCATCCTCGTAGGCGTCTATCTGCTGCCCTTCGTCGACGATCATTGCTTGAGGGGCTTGGCAGGGAACTGACAATGCGCACCAGATTCCGTCTGCCCAGCGCATCACTAAAACATCCCGGCCCAGGCGTTTTTGCTCTGTACGGTGGCGTTCGAAGCGTTGCATCCACCGAGGGGTAAATCCGACTGTTCTGAGTACAGAGAAGGGCTGTAAGGTGGCCCTATTGGCGACTCGATTTTTCATGCTGCCACCTGGTCGCGAGCCTCTATGCGGCTTCGTGCCCATGATTGGATTTCAGATAAAACCCAAGCTACGGGCGCGCCGCGAGAGTTGCTGTTGCTCAATTTGACGGGCAGGGGAAAGCCGCTATCTGTGCGCTGCATGAGTTTGTAGATGGTGGAGCGCTTCATGCCCACGATCCGCTCGACCTCGGGCATACGGATCAATGTCGACGATGCGTCAAACATTGGGCTTGGAGTGGTTGGGTTAAGGCGGGGAATTTCAGTGATAGGGGCTTTCATAGGTCTTGCTCTCGACTGGTTGGGACTGAGAGCAATGATCTAGGTGCAGGTCGGTGATGAGCAGTTCACTTCCAATTGAAATCCGATTGAAATTTCTGGCTTACAGCACGAGATAATGTTTGAGAATGGCCTCAACTCTTTTGCGGGTGAGGGCTTTTTCGGTCTCAAGCGCAATCCACTCAGGCCGCTGTTTTGGCGGTTTTTCTACCTCACCTTGTAACCAGGCATGCACCTTCGTTGCAATGCCGCGTTTGGACATCCCCGCTGCGCGGTAGTGACGACCCTGTTTAACTATCGCGGCGTCTCGAACGCTAATCTCCTCGTTACGGCCCATGCCACTGATGATGCCGCCTTTTTTGCGGATGGCATTTTTAATTGCTCGGTCGGCGATAGGTCTTAGTTCGTCGTCGGCAAGGCAGGGTAGGGAGTAAGCGTCCGAACTACACC
>NZ_JACARO010000099.1 GCF_013386585.1 Pseudomonas sp. P7548
GCCATCACCCAAATAACGGATATGTACCCCGCAAACCCAACCAACCCCAAAACCTGGCCCGACTCTTGCTCTACCTCCCAATACTGCATCCCCGATCCCCAATGCAGTGGAGACCTTTACCTATGCCAGTCGCCCCGAACACCCTCCTTCAGGCTGCCCCCGCAGCCAAGCCTCAAGCGCCCGCCGCGACACCTCCGGCAGCGGCTGCGGCCCCACAGGACAAGGGCCCTGGCTTCGCTCAGGTGTTCGCCAGCCAAGGCGCCAAGCCGACGGTAAAGACCGACGACACCCCGTCCAAACCTTCTCGTGACAAGACCTCCGACGCCAGCGCCAAGCCTGCTGACAACAGCAGCAAGCCTGCCGCCAGCACGCCAGCGGTTGCCGATAGCGGCAAACCCTTGCCTGCCACGCCGCCGGCCAAGTCCGATGACAGCGCCAGCAGCGACGACGACAAACCCACCGACCCGTCCCTGGTGCAGCAACCCCCGGTTGACCCCGTCGTCGACCCGGCGCTGATTGCCACCGTTACCCCTGTGCCTGTCCCTGTGCCGACGGTGACGCCGACGCCGACGCCTGCCGCTGCGCCTGAAGAGCCCCAGCCGGTGGTGGCCGCTCCTGTGGCGGCCACCGACGAAGCCAAGCAACCCGCTTTCGACCCTTCCGCCGACCCGCTGGATTCGATGCCCGCCGTGCGCCTGGCGATGGAGCAGGGCGGTCACGTCTCCGCCAGCAGCCAGACGCCGCAAAAAGCCGCGCCTGCGCCGACTCAAGACCAGCCGACCGCCGCGCAAAACTTCGCCGCAGGCCTGGCCAACATGGTCGACCAGCAGGCCGCCAAGGACAGCACCGACACCGGTGGTGACAAGACCTTCAGCAGTCTCATCGACGGTGGCCTCAAGGACTTGAAGGACGCCAGCAGCGATACCCGTGTCGATGACTTCGCCAACCGTCTGGCGGCGCTGACCCAGGCCGCCACGCCGAAAACCGCGAACGCCTTGCCGCCCGTGGCCAACGCGCCGTTGGCCATGCACCAGAGCGGCTGGACCGAAGAAGTGGTCAACCGCGTGATGTACCTGTCCAGCGCCAACCTCAAGTCGGCCGAGATCCAGTTGCAGCCGGCCGAGCTGGGTCGCCTGGACATCAAGGTCAACATGGCGGCCGACCAGCAGGCCCAGGTCACCTTCATGAGTGGCCATGCGGTGGTGCGTGAAGCGCTGGAAAGCCAGTCCGGCCGCCTGCGTGAGATGTTCGCGCAGCAGGGTATGGGGCAGGTGGACGTCAACGTTTCCGACCAGTCCCGTGGCTGGCAGGGCCAGGGCCAAGAGCAGCAACAACAGCAAAACCAGGCCCGTGGCGTGAGTGGCAGTGGGGGCCGTGGTGATGGCGGTGATATGGCCGATCACGCCGAAGTCGCAGCGGCTGTCGCGCCGGTCACCTCCACCGTGATTGGCTCCAGCGCCGTCGATTACTACGCCTAATGTGAGCCCTGCAAAGATCTAAATGTGGGAGCGGGCTTGCTCGCGAAAGCACAGTGTCAGTCAACGGATTCGTCGATTGGCCCACCGCATTCGCGAGCAAGCCCGCTCCCACATTTGATTTGCGGCGTTCCTTCGTCCCCGATCACCAGACAACTCTGGCATAACACTTGCTCTTGCCTTTCCGTAGATCTATGAATCCCCGAATAGTGACGGATTATTGGCATGGCGAAGAGCGACGACGCAGCAAAACCCCCAGCAGCCAAAGGCAAGCTCAAGCTTATCTTGTTGATTGTGCTGGGCCTGGTCCTGGCCATCGGCGCGTCGGTGGGCGGCACCTGGTACATCATGCACAGCAGTGCCAGCAAACCGGCCCCTGCCGCCGAAACCGCCACCAACGTCAAGCAACCGGCAATCTTCGAGCCGATGCTTCCGGCCTTTGTCGCCAACTTCAATCAGAACGGTCGTCAACGCTACCTGCAGGTGAGCATCACCTTGCTGGCACGTAACCAGGCGGACCTGGATGCGCTCAAAGTGCACATGCCGGTGATCCGCAACAACCTGGTGATGCTGTTTTCCGGGCAGAGCTTCGACAGCCTGGCCACTCCGGTAGGTCAGGAAATGCTGCGCCAGAAGGTCACTGCCAGCGTGCAGGAAGTGGCCCAGAAAGAGCTCGGCAAAGTCGTGGTCGAGCAGGCGCTCTTCACTAACTTCGTATTGCAGTAGGATCACGACATGGCCGTGCAAGACCTGCTGTCCCAGGATGAAATCGACGCGCTGTTGCATGGCGTCGACGATGGTCTGGTACAGACCGAAATGGCTGCCGAGCCCGGCAGCGTCAAAAGTTATGACCTGACCAGCCAGGATCGCATCGTCCGTGGACGCATGCCGACCCTGGAAATGATCAACGAGCGTTTCGCCCGCTACACCCGTATCAGCATGTTCAACATGCTGCGCCGTTCGGCGGACGTGGCGGTGGGCGGCGTGCAGGTGATGAAGTTCGGTGAATACGTGCACTCGTTGTACGTGCCCACCAGCCTCAACCTGGTCAAGATCAAGCCGCTGCGCGGCACCGCGCTGTTCATTCTCGACGCCAAGCTAGTGTTCAAGCTGGTGGACAACTTCTTCGGCGGCGACGGCCGTCACGCCAAGATCGAAGGGCGTGAGTTCACCCCGACCGAACTGCGTGTGGTGCGCATGGTGCTGGAGCAGGCCTTCATCGACTTGAAGGAAGCCTGGCAGGCGATCATGGAAGTCAATTTCGAGTACATCAACTCGGAAGTGAACCCGGCCATGGCCAACATCGTCGGCCCCAGCGAAGCCATTGTGGTGTCCACTTTCCACATCGAACTCGATGGCGGTGGCGGTGACCTGCACGTGACCATGCCGTACTCGATGATCGAGCCGGTGCGCGAAATGCTCGACGCCGGTTTCCAGTCCGACCTCGACGACCAGGACGAACGTTGGGTCAAGGCCCTGCGCGAAGACCTGCTGGACGTCGACGTGCCGCTGAGCGCCACTGTGGCACGTCGCCAGTTGCGCTTGCGCGACATCCTGCACATGCAGCCGGGTGACGTGATCCCGGTGGAACTGCCGGAAGAACTGATCATGCGCGCCAACGGTGTGCCGTCGTTCAAGGTCAAGCTTGGTTCCCACAAGGGCAACCTGGCGTTGCAAGTGGTCGAGCCGATCAACCGTCGCTGATCCGCCCTAATTTATTGATGAATTTTCGCTGCGCCGAGGACATGTAATGGCTACCGAACACGAAAACACTTCCGCCGAAGACCAGGCCCTGGCTGACGAATGGGCTGCGGCCCTGGAAGAAACCGGCGATGTCGGCCAAGACGACATCGACGCGCTGCTGGCCGCCGACGCTGCCACTGCACCGGCCGGCAACCGTCTGGCGATGGAAGAATTCGGCAGCGTGCCGAAGAACAACGACCCGGTGAGCCTCGATGGCCCGAACCTGGACGTGATCCTCGACATTCCGGTGTCGATCTCCATGGAAGTGGGCAGCACCGAAATCAACATCCGCAACCTGCTGCAACTGAACCAGGGTTCGGTGATCGAGCTCGATCGCCTGGCCGGTGAGCCGCTGGACGTGCTGGTCAACGGCACCCTGATCGCCCACGGCGAGGTGGTGGTGGTCAACGAGAAGTTCGGCATCCGCCTGACGGACGTGATCAGCCCAAGCGAACGCATCAAGAAGTTGCGCTGATATGAAGTATTCGATGGCGGGACTGTTTCTGGCGCTGCCATTGAGCGCCCTGGCGGCCGAGCCGGTGGCGCAGGCCACGACGGCGGCGGCGCCCGTGGTGAGCAGCGGCATCGGTGGGCAATTGACCCAGTTGGTGCTGGGCTTGCTGTTGGTGGTCGGCCTGATCTTCGTGTTGGCCTGGTTGATGCGCCGTGTGCAGCGTATCGGGCCGGGCAATGGCCAAGTCATCGAGATGATCGGCTCGCGCGCCCTCGGCCCGCGGGACCGGTTGGTGCTGGTGCAAGTGGGCGATGAGCAGATCCTGCTTGGCATCACGCCCGGGCGCATCACCCCGTTGCACGTGCTCAAGACGCCGGTGGAAGTGGCCCAGACCCAGGCCGCCACACCCGAATTCGCCCAGCGCCTGATGGAGTTGCTGGGCAAGGATCAGAAGGATAAGAAGTAATGCGCGTTTTATTGACGCTCATGCTGTTGCTGGTCGCGCCGATGGCGATGGCAGCCGACCCGTTGTCGATTCCGGCGATCACCCTGGGCACCAACGCGGCCGGGGCCCAGGAATATTCGGTCAGCCTGCAGATCCTGCTGATCATGACGGCGCTGAGCTTTATCCCGGCGTTCGTCATGCTGATGACCAGCTTCACGCGGATCATCATCGTGTTCTCGATCCTGCGCCAGGCCCTGGGCCTGCAGCAGACGCCGTCGAACCAGATCCTCACCGGCATGGCCTTGTTCCTGACACTGTTCATCATGGCGCCGGTGTTCGACAAGGTGAACCAGCAAGCCCTGCAACCTTACCTGGCGGAAAAACTCACCGCCCAGGACGCCATCGACAAGGCCCAGGGCCCGATCAAGGACTTCATGCTGTCGCAGACCCGTTCCAGCGACCTTGAACTGTTCATGCGCCTGTCCAAGCGGACCGACATCGCCAGCCCGGACCAGGCGCCGCTGACGATCCTGGTGCCGGCGTTTGTCACCTCCGAACTGAAGACCGCGTTCCAGATTGGCTTCATGATCTTCATCCCGTTCCTGATCATCGACCTGGTGGTGGCGAGCGTGCTGATGGCGATGGGTATGATGATGCTGTCGCCGCTGATCATTTCGTTGCCGTTCAAGATCATGCTGTTTGTGCTGGTGGACGGCTGGGCGCTGATCATCGGCACCCTGGCCAGCAGTTTCGGCGGGGTATAGCGCGATGACGCCAGAAGTTGCGGTCGACCTGTTCCGTGAAGCGCTGTGGCTGACCACCATGATGGTTGCCGTGCTGGTGGTGCCCAGCCTGTTGGTGGGCCTGCTGGTGGCGATGTTCCAGGCCGCGACCCAGATCAACGAACAGACCTTGAGTTTTCTGCCGCGTCTGTTGGTGATGCTGATCACCTTGATCGTTGCCGGCCCGTGGCTGGTGCAAACCTTTATGGAATACATCCTGCAGCTGTACGGCAGTATTCCGCAGTTGATCGGCTGAGCTCATGCAGTCTGTGCTGGCACTGACCGACACCCAGATCAGCACCTGGGTGGCGTCCTTCATCTTGCCGATGTTCCGTGTCACGGCCGTGCTGATGACCATGCCGGTGTTCGGCACCACCCTCGTGCCGCGCCGCATCCGCCTGTATTTCGCGTTCGCCATCACCGTGGTGATCGTGCCCGGGCTGCCGCCGATGCCGCCGGTGAATGCCCTGGACCTCAGTGCCCTATTGCTGATTGCCGAACAGATCCTGATCGGCGCGCTGCTGGGCTTTTCCCTCACGTTGTTTTTCCAGGCGTTCGTGATCGCCGGGCAGATCATCTCGATCCAGATGGGCATGGGCTTCGCGTCCATGGTCGACCCCACCAACGGTGTGTCGGTGGCGGTGATCGGGCAGTTCTTGACCATGCTGGTGACCTTGATCTTCCTGGCCATGAACGGCCACCTGGTGGTGTTCGAGGTGATGACCGAGAGCTTCACCACCTTGCCGGTGGGGTCCGGGCTGGTGGTGAGCCACTTCTGGGAGCTGGTCGGCCGACTCAGTTGGGTATTGGGGGCGTCATTGCTGCTGGTACTGCCGGCAATCACCGCGCTGCTGGTGGTCAACATCGCGTTTGGCGTGATGACCCGTGCGGCGCCGCAGTTGAACATCTTCTCTATCGGTTTCCCGTTGACCCTGGTGTTGGGCATGGGGATTTTCTGGATCGGCATGGCCGACATTCTCAATCAGTATCAACCGCTGGCGACCGACGCCTTGCAGTTCTTACGTGATCTGGCGCGGGCACGTTGAGCCATGGCCGAGAGCGAGAGTGGCCAGGACAAGACAGAAGACCCCACGGAGAAACGTAAAAAGGACTCCCGGGAAAAGGGCGAGATTGCCCGCTCCAAAGAACTCAATACCCTGGCGGTGATGCTCGCCGGCGCCGGTGGCCTGCTGATCTACGGCGGTGGCCTGGCGCTGGACCTGATGGAGTTGATGAAGCTCAACTTCTCCCTGCCCCGCGAAGTGCTGCTGAGCCCCGGCGCCATGGGGCTGTACCTGCTGCACTCGGGGAAAATCGCGATTCTGGCGGTGCAACCGGTGCTGATTACGCTGCTGCTGGCGGCGCTGATCGGCCCGGTCTCCCTCGGCGGCTGGTTGTTTGCGCCCGGCAGCATGGCGCCCAAGTTCAGCCGCATGAACCCCGGGCCCGGGCTCAAGCGCATGTTCTCCAGCAAGGCGCTGGTGGAACTGCTCAAGGCCTTGGCCAAATTCATTCTGATCCTGTTTGTGGCGCTGACGGTGTTGTCGTCCGACATTGATGATTTGCTGCGCATCGCCCATGAACCGCTGGAGTCGGCGATCATTCACAGCGTGCAATTGGTGGGCTGGAGCTCGCTGTGGATGGCCTGCGGCCTGATCATCATTGCGGCGGTAGATGCGCCGATCCAGCTGTGGGAAAGCCACAAGAAGCTGCTGATGACCAAGCAGGAAGTGCGCGACGAACACAAGGATCAGGAAGGCCGCCCCGAGGTCAAGCAGCGTATTCGCCAGCTGCAGCGCGAAATGTCCCAGCGCAAGATGATGGCCGCAGTGCCCGACGCCGACGTGGTCATCACCAACCCGACCCACTACGCCGTGGCGCTCAAGTACGACCCGGAGAAGGGCGGCGCGCCGATGCTGCTGGCCAAGGGCAGTGACTTCACCGCGCTGAAGATCCGTGAAATTGCAGTGGCCAACGACATCCTGTTGCTGGAATCGCCCGAGCTGGCGCGGTCGATCTTCTATTCCACCGACCTGGATCAGGAAATCCCGGCCGGGCTGTACCTGGCCGTGGCGCAGGTATTGGCCTACGTCTATCAGATCCGCCAGTACCGCGCGGGCAAGGGCAAGCGCCCGGACCCGCTCAAAGACCTGCCTATCCCCCCAGAACTGCGCCGCGACTCCTGACAACCCGCTCACGACAAATTTACCGTTCGTCGGCGATTGCGGTTGACCTGTCAAAGTTGACAGGGGTTGTTGGCATGGCTTCGCGGTTTGATAGTGCTGCACGTTATCAAGCGGCAGTCGGGAGCACTGTGATGGCGACGGGTAGCGTCCCAAAGGGCTGCAAGCCGCGAATGTTTGTAGACGCTGAGTGACAAACGGTCTGGACTCGTACCTACCAAGCAAAAGTTGGAAGGCTTCTTGCAATACTGCCTGCAAGTCGCTTTTCGGCGTCAAAAGTTTGCTTCAAGGAAACGAGGAATACCGGTGGTGGATCGCTCTCAAATGCTCGGCACGGCCCGTAGCACCCTGACTGACCTTTCGCGAGGCAATCTGGGTGTGCCGTTGTTGTTGCTGGTGATGCTGGCAATGATGATGTTGCCGATGCCGCCGTTCCTCCTGGACGTGTTCTTCACCTTCAACATTGCGTTGTCGGTGGTGGTGCTGCTCGTCTGCGTCTACGCCTTGCGCCCTCTGGACTTTGCGGTCTTCCCCACCATCCTGCTGGTAGCGACCCTGCTGCGCCTGGCGTTGAACGTGGCGTCCACCCGGGTGGTCATGCTGCACGGCCAGGACGGCCACGCCGCCGCCGGTAAGGTGATCCAGGCCTTCGGTGAGGTGGTGATCGGCGGCAACTACGTGGTCGGTATCGTGGTGTTCGCGATCCTCATGATCATCAACTTCGTGGTGGTCACCAAGGGCGCCGGGCGGATCTCCGAGGTGAGCGCGCGGTTTACCCTCGACGCCATGCCCGGCAAGCAGATGGCCATCGACGCCGACCTCAACGCCGGCCTGATCGATCAGAACCAAGCCAAGGCCCGCCGCCTGGAAGTGGCCCAAGAGGCCGAGTTCTACGGTTCGATGGACGGTGCCAGCAAATTCGTGCGCGGGGACGCCATTGCCGGCCTGTTGATTCTGTTCATCAACCTGATCGGCGGTATGGCGGTCGGCATCTTCCAGCACGGCATGACCTTCGGCGATGCGGGCAAGGTGTACGCCTTGCTGACCATCGGTGACGGTTTAGTGGCGCAATTGCCATCACTGTTGTTATCCACAGCAGCGGCGATCATGGTGACCCGTGCTTCGGGCTCCGAAGACATGGGCAAGCAGATCAGCCGCCAGATGTTCGCCTCCCCCAAGGCGTTGGCCGTGGCGGCCGGCATCATGGCGATCATGGGCATCGTGCCGGGCATGCCCCACGTGTCGTTTCTCAGCATGGCGGCCATGGCCGCTGGTGGTGCTTACCTGTTCTGGCGCAAGCAAAACCAGGTCAAGGTGCTGGCCCAGCAGGAAATCGCCCGTCAGCAGGATTTGCTGCCTTCCCCGGCCCGCGCCCAGGAAACCAAGGAGTTGGGCTGGGATGACGTGACCCCGATCGACATGATCGGCCTGGAAGTGGGCTACCGCCTGATTCCGCTGGTGGACCGCAACCAGGGCGGCCAACTGCTCGCGCGGATCAAGGGCGTGCGCAAGAAGCTGTCGCAGGACCTGGGCTTTTTGATGCCCACCGTGCACATCCGCGACAACCTCGACCTGGCCCCGAGCGCCTACCGCTTGACCCTGATGGGGGTGATCCTCGCCGAAGCGGAGATCTACCCGGACCGCGAGTTGGCGATCAACCCCGGCCAAGTGTTCGGTTCGCTCAACGGCATCACCGCCAAAGATCCGGCTTTTGGCCTTGACGCGGTGTGGATCGAAGTCAGCCAGCGCAGCCAGGCCCAGTCTCTTGGTTATACCGTGGTAGACGCCAGCACGGTGGTCGCGACCCACCTCAACCAGATCCTCTACAAGCACTCCCACGAACTGATCGGCCACGAAGAAGTCCAGCAATTGATGGGGTTGCTGGGCAAAGCCTCGCCAAAACTCGCCGAAGAGCTGGTGCCGGGTGTGCTGTCGCTGTCGCAATTGCTCAAGGTGCTGCAGGCGCTGCTGGCCGAACAGGTGCCGGTGCGCGATATCCGCAGCATTGCCGAGGCCATCGCCAACAATGCCGCCAAGAGTCAAGATACTGCCGCCCTGGTGGCCGCAGTGCGCGTCGGATTGTCGCGTGCAATCGTGCAAAGCATTGTAGGGATTGACTCCGAGCTGCCTGTGATCACCTTGGAACCAAGGTTGGAACAAATATTGCTCAATAGTATTCAGAAGGCAGGACAAGGCCAGGAAGAGGGCGTTCTGCTGGAGCCAAGCATGGCTGAGAAGCTGCAGCGTTCGTTGATCGAAGCCGCGCAGCGCCAGGAAATGGCAGGCCAGCCGATCATTCTGCTGGTGGCCGGCCCCGTCCGCGCGATGTTGTCGCGATTTGGGCGCCTGGCAGTACCGAATTTGCACGTTTTGGCTTATCAGGAAATTCCTGACAACAAGCAAGTGACTATCGTCGCGACAGTAGGGCCCAACGGCTGAGGGTAGTGGGTTATGCAAGTGAAGCGTTTTTTCGCCGCCGATATGCGTCAGGCCATGAAACTGGTTCGTGATGAGCTGGGCGCCGACGCCGCGATTATCGGAAACCGCCGCATCGCCGGTGGTGTCGAGCTGACGGCTGCCCTGGATTACACCCCCCAGGCGCTGGCGCCGCGCGTGCCGAACATGGAACTCGAAGACGAGTTGCGCAAGACCGCCTCGCGCATTGTCTCGGCCCAGGCCGAACTGAGCATGCGTGGCGACAGCGATGCCACCACCAATCGCCAGCTGTTCGCCGGCCTGCCGCTGACCGCTGCCGAGCCGCTGGTCGAGCCGACTTTCAAAGAGCCACCGCGTCCTGCCGCGCCAGCCCCGGCGCCGGCAGTCGACCCGCGTGTGTTTGACTCGATGCGTTTTGAACTCAATGGCCTGCGTGAGCTGCTGGAAGTCCAGCTGGGCTCCCTGGCCTGGACCCAACTGCAAGGCAGCAAGCCGCAACAGGCCAACCTGTGGCGCCGCCTGCAACGTATCGGCTTGTCCGGCCCGTTGTCCCGCGACCTGCTGGCCCTGACCGCCGAAGTCGAAGAACCTCGCCAGGCCTGGCGCATGTTGCTGGCCCACCTGGCGCGCATGATCGTCACCCCGGAAATCGAGCCCCTGGAAGAGGGCGGTGTGATCGCCATGGTCGGCCCTGCCGGCATGGGCAAGACCACCACCCTGGCCAAACTGGCCGCGCGTTACGTGCTCAAGTACGGCGCGCAGAACATCGCGCTGGTGAGCATGGACAGCTACCGTATTGGTGCCCAGGAGCAGCTCAAGACCCTGGGGCGTATCCTCAATGTGTCGGTGACCCACGTCGACCCGGGCCAGTCCCTGGCCAACGCCCTCGACCCACTGCTGCGCAAGCGCGTGGTATTGATCGATACCGCTGGCCTGCAAGCCAGCGACCCGGCGTTGCGCATGCAGCTGGAAAGCCTGGCCGGGCGTGGCATCAAGTCGAAGAATTACCTGGTGCTTGCAACCACTAGCCAGAAACAGGTTCTTACCGCTGCGTATCATAGCTATAAGCGCTGCGGCCTGGCCGGTTGCATCCTGACTAAACTCGATGAAACGGCGAGTCTGGGCGAGGTGTTGAGCCTGGCCATCAGCCACGAATTGCCGGTTGCCTACCTGACCGACGGGCCGCGGATCCCGGATGATCTGCATCTGCCGCGCCGTCATCAGTTGGTCAGTCGTGCAGTCAGCGTGCAAATGCAAGAAGAGCCTAGCGAGGAAGCGATGGCCGATATGTTCGCTGACCTTTACCACAACCCGGCAAAACGGGTCGGTTGAGGGCAGCATGAACACCGTGAAATGTATCTACATCGATGGTCTGCAAGCGATTCACGCGGCCAAGCCATGTAGCCTGCGTCTAAGCAAGACAAGGTAAAGAAATAAAATGGGCAGCATGCATCCCGTACAGGTGATCGCGGTGACCGGCGGCAAAGGTGGCGTCGGGAAAACTAACGTGTCAGTGAATTTGTCCCTGGCCCTGGCAGAGCTTGGCCGTCGCGTCATGCTGCTGGATGCTGACCTGGGGTTGGCGAACGTCGACGTTCTGCTGGGGCTGACACCCAAACACACCCTCGCCGATGTGATCGAAGGCCGTTGTGAGCTGCGCGATGTGCTGCTCCAGGGCCCCGGTGGCATTCGGATCGTACCGGCCGCCTCGGGCACCCAGAGCATGGTGCACCTGAGCCCGGCGCAGCATGCCGGCCTGATCCAGGCCTTCAGCGATATCGGCGACAACCTCGACGTGCTGGTGATCGACACCGCCGCCGGGATCGGCGAGTCCGTGGTCAGCTTCGTGCGCGCAGCGCAAGAAGTGCTGCTGGTGGTCTGCGACGAACCCACCTCGATCACCGACGCCTACGCCCTGATCAAACTGCTTAACCGTGACTACGGCATGAACCGCTTCCGCGTGCTGGCCAACATGGCCCAAAGCCCGCAGGAAGGGCGAAACCTGTTCGCCAAGTTGACCAAGGTCACGGATCGCTTCCTCGATGTCGCCTTACAATACGTCGGCGCAGTTCCTTATGACGAGTGTGTGCGCAAGGCCGTGCAAAAGCAGCGTGCGGTCTATGAAGCGTTCCCTCGTTCGAAGTGCGCACTGGCGTTCAAGGCCATTGCCCAGAAGGTCGATACCTGGCCGTTGCCCGCCAACCCACGGGGGCATCTGGAGTTTTTCGTCGAGCGATTGGTGCATCAGACGAGCGCAGGACCCGTGCTATGACAGCGACTGGCTACAACGCGTACAAGAAGTCTGCCCGTGACAGCCAGGGCGAGTTGATCGAGCGCTACGCGCCGTTGGTCAAGCGTATCGCCTATCACCTGCTGGCACGCCTGCCGGCCAGCGTCCAGGTCGAAGACCTGATCCAGGCCGGCATGATCGGCCTGCTCGAAGTGTCGACCAAATACGACGCGAGCAAGGGTGCAAGTTTCGAGACGTATGCGGGTATCCGTATTCGTGGCGCAATGCTCGATGAAGTGCGCAAAGGCGATTGGGCTCCGCGTTCGGTGCACCGCAATACGCGCATGGTCAGTGATGCAATTCGCGCAATTGAAGCAAAAACCGGTCGTGACGCTAAAGATCATGAAGTTGCGGCCGAACTCCAATTGAGTCTCGATGATTACTACGGGATTTTGAACGATACCTTGGGCAGCCGCCTGTTCAGTTTCGACGACCTGTTGCAGGACGGCGAACACGAAGGGCTGCACGAGGACGGCGCGAGTGCACATCTGGAGCCGTCGCGTGACCTGGAAGATGAACGCTTCCAGGGTGCGTTGGCGGACGCGATCGCCAATTTGCCGGAGCGTGAGCGACTGGTGTTGGCGCTGTACTACGACGAAGAGCTGAACCTCAAGGAAATCGGTGAGGTCCTGGGGGTCAGCGAATCGCGTGTCAGCCAGCTGCACAGCCAGTGCGCAGCCCGCTTGCGGGGGCGGTTGGGAGAGTGGCGCGCGCGCTGACAGGCAGTGTGGGGACACTGCAGACGCTACCGTGAAAGCCAACGCTTTCGCGGGTTCGTACCGTGGTGCCCTGGGCAGTCCTTTTTGTGTAACGCCTGTTGATTGAAATGGCGCGTCCAGGTGCTGGGCGCGTTTAAGACTGCTTGGAGGTCGAATTGGACAAGAACATGAAAATCCTCATCGTTGATGACTTCTCAACGATGCGGCGGATCATAAAAAACCTGTTGCGTGACCTTGGGTTCACAAACACGGTCGAGGCGGATGACGGCATTACAGCGATTCCGATCCTCAACAGCGGGAGCATCGACTTTCTGGTAACCGACTGGAACATGCCGGGCATGACCGGTATCGATTTGCTGCGCCACGTGCGTGCTGATGAAAAACTGCGCAGCCTGCCTGTGCTGATGGTGACCGCCGAAGCCAAGCGTGAGCAGATCATCGAAGCCGCCCAAGCCGGGGTGAACGGTTACGTGGTCAAGCCATTCACTGCGCTGGCCTTGAAAGAGAAGATCGAGAAAATCTTCGAACGCATCGGTCATTGATGCTGCCACGGGGGAGCTATGGAGCATAAAGAAACGTCACAGGGAGACTTCGAGTCGACCCTGAAAAAGCATGCTCACCAGTTGGTCGACAGCCTTGAAAAAGGCCAGTTCGGCGACGCGGTGCAGTTAATCCATGAGCTCAACCAGACCCGTGACCGCGGCCTGTACCAGGAAGTGGGCAAGCTCACGCGCGAGCTGCACAGTGCGATCGTCAATTTCCAGATTGACCCGCACATGCCCCAGGCCGAAGAGATTTCGCAAATCACCGATGCCACCGAACGCCTGTCCTACGTGGTCAGGCTGACCGAGGCGGCGGCCAACCGCACCATGGACCTGGTGGAGAACGCCACGCCCCTGGTCAATGGCATGGCCAATGAAGCCCAGGCCCTCAGCGTTGACTGGGGCCGCTTCATGCGTCGGGAAGTGGGCGCGGAGGAGTTTCGTGAATTGGCGCGTCGGGTCGACGGCTTTCTGTCGCGCAGCGAGCAGGAAAACCGCACGGTTTCCAGCAACCTCAACGACATTCTGCTGGCCCAGGATTACCAGGACCTCACCGGCCAGGTGATCAAGCGTGTGACCCAATTGGTCACCGAAGTGGAAAGCAACTTGCTCAAATTGGTGCTTATGGCAGGCCAGGTTGACCGCTTTGCCGGTATCGAACATGACCGCGCAGCGATCCTCTCGGAAAAAGATCCACAAAAACATCTCGCCAAGGGTGAAGGTCCGCAGATTCATGCCGATAAACGTGAAGACGTTGTATCGGGTCAAGATGATGTCGATGACCTGTTATCCAGTTTAGGCTTCTAAGGAGCACCCACATGAGCTTCGGCGCCGATGAAGAAATCCTTCAGGATTTCCTTGTAGAGGCCGGCGAAATTTTAGAGCAGTTGTCCGAGCAACTGGTCGAGCTGGAAAGCCGACCGGATGATGCGAACCTGCTCAATGCAATTTTTCGCGGTTTTCACACTGTAAAAGGGGGCGCCGGCTTCCTCCAGCTCCATGAGCTGGTGGAGTGCTGCCACATCGCCGAGAACGTGTTCGACATCCTGCGCAAGGGTGAGCGTCACGTTGACTCGGAATTGATGGACGTGATTCTCGAAGCACTGGATGCGGTCAACGGCATGTTCAGCGAAGTGCGCGACCGTGCACCGATCACTGCCGCCACCCCGGAACTGCTGGCCGCCCTGGCGCGCCTGGCAGAGCCTGCCGACACCTCGGCCGCACCCGTTGCGGCTGCGGCGCCCGAGCCTGTGGTGGAAGCCGAGCCGGATGTGACGGACAGCGAGTTCGAACAGCTGCTCAACTCCCTCAGTGCCGTCAAGGCCGAGGCTGAGGCCCCGGCTGCTCCGGCGGCTGAAGTCGCGGCACCGACCAGCGAAGACATCACCGACGCCGAGTTCGAGTCACTGCTCGACCAGTTGCACGGCAAAGGCCAGTTCGCCGCCGACGCCGTGGCGCCTGCCGCCGCGCCTGAAGCGCCGGCTGCGTCTGCCAACACCGACATTACCGATGACGAATTCGAAGCGTTGCTCGACCAACTGCACGGCAAGGGCACCTTTGTGGCCGACGCCTTGCCGGAAGTCGCCGCAACCGCCGCCGCGCCGGCCGCCAGTGCCGCGCCGGCCGACGACGGGCTGATTTCCGATCACGAATTCGAGTCTCTGCTCGACGAGTTGCACGGCAAAGGCAAGTTCTCCGAAGTGGCCCCGGCCGCTGCGGTGGCGACGGCTGCACCGGTGGCCGCCAAAGCCGCCGCGCCCGCCGCCAAGCCAGCCCCGGCCCCTGCAGCCGCTGCTGCACCAGCGCCTGCACGGGCGGCCGCCGCACCGGTGGCCGACAAGCCTGTCAGTGAAGCCGAAACCACCGTGCGGGTTGATACCGCGCGCCTGGACGACATCATGAACATGGTCGGCGAACTGGTGCTGGTGCGTAACCGCCTGGTGCGTCTGGGCCTGAGCAGTGGCGATGAAGCCATGCAAAAGGCTGTGTCGAACCTTGATGTGGTCACCGCCGACCTGCAGACCGCCGTGATGAAGACGCGCATGCAGCCGATCAAGAAAGTCTTCGGCCGCTTCCCGCGTCTGGTTCGCGACCTGGCGCGCCAGCTCAAGAAAGAAATCAACCTGGAACTGGTGGGTGAAGAAACCGACCTCGACAAAAACCTGGTCGAGGCCCTGGCCGACCCGCTGGTCCACTTGGTGCGCAACGCTGTCGACCATGGCGTGGAAACCCCGGAAGAGCGCGAAGCCGCAGGCAAGTCGCGCAACGGCAAGGTGGTCCTGGCCGCCGAGCAGGAAGGCGACCACATCCTGCTGTCGATTACCGACGACGGCAAGGGCATGGACCCGACCATTTTGCGCAATATCGCGGTCAAGCGTGGCGTGATGGACAAGGACGCCGCCGACCGCCTGACCGACACCGAGTGCTACAACCTGATCTTCGCCCCGGGCTTCTCGACCAAGACCGAGATCTCCGACGTGTCCGGCCGTGGCGTGGGCATGGACGTGGTGAAGACCAAGATCAGCCAGCTCAATGGCTCGATCAATATTTACTCGACCAAGGGCCAGGGCTCGAAGATCGTGATCAAGGTGCCGTTGACCTTGGCGATCATGCCGACCCTGATGGTGATGCTGGGCAACCAGGCGTTCGCCTTCCCGCTGGTCAACGTCAACGAGATCTTCCACCTCGACCTGTCGCGCACCAACGTGGTGGACGGCCAGGAAGTGGTAATCGTGCGCGACAAGGCGTTGCCACTGTTCTACCTCAAGCGCTGGCTGGTGGCATCGGCCAAGCATGAAGAGCAGCGCGAAGGCCATGTGGTGATTCTCTCCGTGGGCACCCAGCGTATCGGCTTTGTGGTCGATCAACTGGTGGGCCAGGAAGAAGTGGTCATCAAGCCTTTGGGCAAAATGCTGCAGGGAACCCCGGGCATGTCGGGTGCGACCATCACCGGTGACGGCCGGATCGCGCTGATTCTCGATGTTCCGAGCATGCTCAAGCGTTACGCCGCTCGGCGTATTTGATTCTGGTGGGGCAGGGCGGTATTGCCCGCCCCGCCTAACGGAGTGTTTATGGCAGTCAAGGTCCTGGTGGTGGACGATTCGGGTTTCTTCCGCCGCCGCGTCTCGGAAATTCTTTCCGCCGATCCAACGATCCAGGTGGTCGGCACGGCCACCAACGGCAAAGAGGCGATTGATCAAGCCATTGCGTTGAAGCCGGACGTGATCACCATGGACTACGAGATGCCGATGATGGATGGCATCACCGCAGTCCGGCACATCATGCAACGCTGCCCGACCCCGGTGTTGATGTTCTCCTCGCTGACCCACGAAGGCGCCCGGGTCACCCTGGATGCGCTGGACGCCGGCGCGGTGGACTTCCTGCCGAAGAACTTCGAAGACATCTCGCGCAACCCCGAGAAGGTCAAGCAGATGCTGTGCGAGAAGGTGCACAGCATTTCCCGCAGTAACCGTCGCAGCCTGTTCAGCACCCCGGCGCCAACGCCGACACCGGCTCCCGCAGCGGCCCCGACCAGTTCGTTCGGGCGTCCTGCGCCGGCACCGGTCGCGCGCCCTGTGGCGCCTGCGCCGGTGCGGGCTGCTGCGCCGGCTGCCGCTCATTCGCCTGCGCCCAAGCGCAAAGCCTACAAACTGGTGGCCATCGGCACGTCCACGGGCGGCCCGGTTGCCCTGCAACGTGTGCTGACCCAACTGCCGGCCAACTTCCCGGCACCGATCGTGCTGGTGCAACACATGCCGGCTGCGTTCACCAAGGCCTTCGCCGAGCGCCTGGACAAGCTGTGCCGCATCAGCGTCAAGGAAGCCGAGGATGGCGACATCCTGCGTCCTGGCCTGGCGCTGCTGGCCCCGGGCGGCAAGCAGATGATGGTGGACGGCCGTGGCGCGATCAAAATCCTGCCGGGTGATGAGCGCCTCAACTACAAGCCGTGTGTGGATATCACCTTCGGTTCGGCAGCCAAGTCCTACGGCGACAAAGTTCTGGCGGTGGTGCTCACCGGCATGGGCGCCGACGGCCGCGAAGGCGCGCGCCTGCTCAAGCAGGGCGGCAGCGCCATCTGGGCCCAGGACGAAGCCAGCTGTGTGATCTATGGCATGCCCATGGCCATCGTCAAGGCTGACCTGGCCGATGCGGTCTACAGCCTGGACGACATCGGCAAGCATCTGGTGGAGGCCTGCCTCTGATGGATGTCTTGAGCCTGATCGGCATCATCATGGCGTTCGTCGCGATCATCGGCGGCAACTACCTCGAAGGCGGCCACCTCGGCGCCTTGGCCAACGGCCCGGCCGCGCTGATCGTGATCGGCGGCACCGTGGGTGCGGCACTGTTGCAATCGCCCCTGAGCTCGTTCAAGCGCGCCATGCAGATCCTGGTGTGGATCATCTTCCCACCCCGCGTTGACCTGCCAGGCGGCATCGACCGCGTGGTCAACTGGAGCCTCACCGCGCGCAAGGAAGGCCTGCTGGGCCTCGAAGGCGTGGCCGATGCGGAGCCCGACAGCTACGCGCGCAAAGGCCTGCAGTTGCTGGTGGACGGCGCCGAACCGGAAGCGATCCGCAGCATCCTGGAAGTGGATTTCTACACCCAGGAAAGCCGCGACATCAACGCCGCCAAAGTCTTTGAAAGCATGGGCGGCTATGCGCCGACCATCGGCATCATCGGTGCGGTGATGGGCCTGATCCACGTGATGGGCAACCTGGCCGACCCTTCGCAGCTGGGCAGTGGCATTGCCGTGGCGTTTGTCGCCACCATCTACGGTGTGGCCAGTGCCAACCTGGTGTTGTTGCCGGTGGCGAGCAAGCTCAAGTCGATTGCCATGCGCCAGTCGCGTTATCGCGAGATGTTGCTCGAAGGTATTTTGTCGATTGCCGAAGGTGAGAACCCGCGCTCCATCGAATTGAAGCTCCAGGGCTTCATGGATTGATGGGGGGTATCGACTATGAGCCGTCGCCGTCGCGAACCTGAAGAACACGTCAACCACGAGCGGTGGCTGGTGTCCTATGCGGACTTCATCACCTTGCTGTTCGCGTTTTTCGTGGTGATGTATTCCATTTCGTCGATTAACGAAGGCAAGTACAAAGTCATTTCCCAGGCGCTGATCGGCGTGTTCAACGATGCCGACCGCGCCCTCAAGCCGATCCCCATTGGTGAGGAGCGGCCCAAGACCGTGACCCCGGCCAAGCCGCTGGTCAACGACAGCGACGAAACCGCAGCCGGCGTCGGCGGCACCAGCGACCCGCTGAAAAGCATCGCCGATGACATCAGCGCCGCCTTTGGCGACCTGATCAGCTCCAACCAGATGACCGTGCGCGGCAATGAGTTGTGGGTGGAGATCGAACTCAATTCCAGCCTGTTGTTCGCCAGTGCCGACGCGATGCCCAGCGACCAGGCGTTCACCATCATCGACAAGGTGGCGGCGATCCTCAAACCGTTCGAAAACCCGATCCATGTGGAAGGCTTTACCGACAATTTCCCCATCAACACCGCGCAGTACCCGACCAACTGGGAGCTGTCTTCGGCGCGTGCGGCAAGCATCGTGCGCATGCTCGCGATGCAGGGGGTGAACCCGGGGCGCCTGGCGTCGGTGGGCTATGGTGAGTTCCAGCCGGTGGCCAATAACGCCACGGCCGAGGGCCGTGCGAAGAACCGCCGCGTGGTGCTGGTGGTGTCGCGCAACCTGGATGTGCGCCGCAGTCTGACGGGCACGGGAACGGCAAATGCGACACCGGATGCGGCGTTGAAGCGGGCTGGCACACAAACTGCACCGGCCCCTGCAAAGCCGCCGGTTCGTTCGGGCAACGTCAATTCTCCGTCACCGGCTCAATAACCCTATGCAATGTCTCGGTCGCGCCTGTGCCCACCGGGAGGAACCAACCGAATGAGAGTCTGGGCAGTTGCCAATCAAAAAGGTGGGGTCGGCAAGACCACCACCTCCATCGCCTTAGCCGGCTTGCTGGCCGAGGCGGGCAAGCGTGTGGTTGTGGTCGACCTGGACCCCCACGGCTCCATGACCAGCTATTTCGGCTACGACCCGGATGCGCTGGAACACAGCAACTACGACCTGTTCCTGCACAAGGGCAGCGTACCGGCCGACTTGCCGGGGCAACTGCTGCTGCCCACCAGCAATGAAAGCATTTCCCTGCTGCCGTCCAGCACCGCCCTGGCCACCCTTGAGCGCCAGTCGCCGGGGCAGAGCGGCCTGGGCCTGGTGATCGCCAAGACCCTGGCGCAATTGTGGCAGGACTTCGACTACGCAATCATCGACAGCCCTCCGTTGCTGGGCGTGTTGATGGTCAACGCCTTGGCGGCCAGCCAGCAGTTGGTGATCCCGGTGCAGACCGAGCACCTGGCCGTCAAAGGCCTGGAACGCATGGTCAGCACCCTGGCGATGATCAACCGCTCGCGCAAGCAGGCGCTGCCGTTCAGCATCGTGCCGACCTTGTTCGACCGCCGCACCCAGGCGTCCCTCGGTACGCTGCGCGTGTTGCGCGATGCCTACCCGGACACCATCTGGAACGGCTACATCCCGGTGGACACGCGCCTGCGTGACGCCAGCCGCGCAGGCCTCGCGCCGTCGCAGTTCGACCCGAAAAGCCGTGGCGTGCTGGCCTACCGAGCGTTGCTCAAGCACCTGCTGTCCCAGCAGCTTGTGGCGCAGGTGGCGTGATGAACCGTCCCGTCGAACTCAAGACCCGGCCGCAACTGGCGCTGGAATCCTATCTGGATGCCTTGCTGCAGGACGCGACCGCGGAAGAATTGCCCGAACCGATCCTGGTGCTGGAGCCGGCCGTCGAACCAGACAGCACGTTGGATGAATTCCAGCTGGCCGTGCTGGAAGAACAAGCGCGTGACGCTCAGGTGGTTGTCGCCCCGGTCGTGGTGCCGATCGTCCCCGTGGTGGTGGCGCCGGTAGCGCCCGTGGTGGTCGAGCCCGTGGTCGAGGTGCACCTGCCACCGAGCATCACGCCGCCACCGGTGACGGGCGACGACCGACCGTCCTGGGCGGCCGAGCCGTTCGAGTGCCTGCTGTTCGATGTCGCGGGCCTGACTCTGGCCGTGCCGCTGGTGTGCCTGGGTTCGATCTATTCGCTGGAAGGCCAGGAACTGACACCGCTGTTCGGGCAACCGGAGTGGTTCCTCGGCATCCTGCCGAGCCAGGCGGGCAACTTGAAAGTCCTCGATACCGCGCGTTGGGTCATGCCCGACCGCTACCGCGATGACTTCCGCCAGGGCTTGCAGTACGTGATCTCGGTGCAGGGCTACGAGTGGGGGCTGGCGGTGCATCAAGTCAGCCGCTCGTTGCGCCTGGACCCGAACGAAATCAAATGGCGCAGCCACCGGGGCCAACGGCCCTGGCTGGCGGGCACCGTGATCGAACACATGTGCGCGTTGCTCGACGTCGCCGAGCTGGCCGAGCTGATCGCCAGCGGCGCCGTCAAGTCGATGCCACTGAACAAACACAGTTGATTGAACAATAAGGGTCGCATGCGAATGCGGCCAATGAAGCACACACGCCGTGTCATGCGGCATTTGAAGGGGTCAGGGGTATGAATAAATCAGCGTCCGCACAAGGTTTGGATGATCCGATCCTGCAATGGGTGACCTTCAAACTGGACAACGAGTCCTACGGCATCAACGTGATGCGCGTGCAGGAAGTGCTGCGCTACACCGAGATCGCGCCGGTACCGGGTGCCCCAAGCTACGTGCTGGGTATCATCAACCTGCGCGGCAACGTAGTGACGGTGATCGACACCCGCCAGCGCTTTGGCCTGGTGCCGACTGAAGTCAACGACAACACCCGTATCGTCATCATCGAAGCCGACAAGCAAGTGGTCGGGATCATGGTCGACAGCGTGGCCGAAGTGGTCTACCTGCGCCAATCGGAAGTGGAAACCGCGCCGAACGTGGGTAACGAAGAATCCGCCAAGTTTATCCAGGGCGTGTGCAACAAGAACGGCGAGCTGCTGATTCTGGTTGAGCTGGACAAGATGATGAGCGAAGAAGAATGGTCGGAACTGGAGAGCATCTGATTGTTCTTTGAGGCGGCGGTGATCGTCCTGGCCCTGTTGTGGGCCGGGACGCTGGCATTTGTGCTGCGTTATGTGCGTCAGCAGCGGGAATTGGCTTTGCAGCAGGCCGAGCGTGATGCCGTGCGAGACCGACGCCTGGTGGAGTTGGCCAAGCGGGTTGATCACTTCCAGCAGAGTGCGGTGAAGGTCGGGGACGAGGTGCACGAGTTGCGCGCGATCCTGGGGCCGTTGCCGGACAAGTTGGCGCAGTTGGAACAGCGTGATCCTTCCAGCCTTTCGTTTGCGCAGGCGGCGAAATTGGTCGGGATGGGGGCGACGGTGGATGAGTTGACGCAGTCTTGTGGGTTGACTCAGGCTGAGGCGCAACTGATGAGTAAGCTTCACAAGAGTTGACGGTGTACATATCCGTTATTTAGGTAGCGGCGTCTTATGGTTCCGCTCTTACAGCGGCTCACTTTTGAAGAGCGCAAAAGTAAGCAAAAC
>NZ_JACARO010000100.1 GCF_013386585.1 Pseudomonas sp. P7548
ACACCGCCACCAGCGACACGCTGATGGTCAGCACCGTGAACCCCACTTCCCGCGCCCCGGCCAGGGCCGCTTCCACCCGGGTCTTGCCGCGCTCCAGATGACGCATGATGTTTTCCACCACCACGATGGCGTCGTCCACCACAAAGCCGGTGGAAATGGTCAGCGCCATCAGTGACAGGTTATTCAGGCTGTAGCCAAGGAAATACATGGCGCCAAAGGTGCCGAGCAACGACAGTGGCACCACGATCGCCGGCACCAGGGTGCTGCGCCAGTCGCGGAAGAAACCAAAGGTCACCAGCGTCACCAGCAGGATCGACGCCAGCAAGGTCACTTCCACGTCATGCAGCGACGCCCGAATGGTGGTGGTGCGGTCCATCAGCAGGTTGAGTTTGATCGAGGCCGGGATCGAGCTTTGCAGAAACGGCAGCGACGCCTTCACCGCATCCACCGTGTCGATCACGTTCGCGCCCGGTTGCTTGAACACCACCAGCAGCACGGCCGGCTTGCCGTTGGACAGGCCGAAGTTGCGCAGGTCCTGAACGTCTTCGCGCACGTAGCCAAGGTCCGAGATGTGGATCAGGTCGCCGTTGTGCTCCTTGACCACCAGCGGCCCGTAATCGTCAGGGTTAAGCAATTGGTCGTTGGCACCGATGCCGTAGGAGCGGTCGCCCACCGCCACATTGCCCTTGGGCAGGTTGGCATTGGACGCGCCGATCACCTGGCGCACCTGCTCAAGGCTCACCCCGTACTGATTAAGGCGATCCGGATTCAGCTCGATACGCACCGCCGGCAACGCACCGCCGCCCACCGTCACATCGCCCACGCCCGTGGTCTGCAACAGGCGTTGTTCCAACACTGTCGAAGCGGCGTCGTACATCTGCCCCGGCGTGGCGCTGTCGGAGGTCAAGCTGATGATCAGGATCGGCGAGTCAGCCGGGTTGACCTTGCGGTACGTCGGGTTGCCCGACAGGTCGCTCGGCAAGTTGCTGCGCGCGGCGTTGATGGCCGCCTGCACGTCCCGCGCCGCGCCGTCGATATCGCGGTTCAAATCAAACTGCATGGTGATGCGCGTCGAGCCCAGGCTGCTGGCGGAGGTCATTTGCGTGACCCCGGCGATCTGGCCGAACTGACGCTCCAGCGGCGTGGCCACGGAGCTGGCGACGGTGGTCGGGTCGGCGCCGGGCAACGAGGCGCTGACGCTGATGGTCGGGAAGTCGACTTCCGGCAGCGGCGCCACCGGCAGCAGGTTGAACGCCAGCACGCCAAACAGCGCGAGCCCGGCCGCCAGCAGCGTGGTGGCAATGGGGCGATGGATAAACGGCGCGCTGAGGTTCATCGCATCATGGCTCGACCGCCACGCGACGGCTGAAACGCTCGCCCAGGCCGTGCATGGCGAGGAAGATCACCGGGGTGGAAAACAGCGTGAGCAACTGGCTCAGCAATAGGCCGCCGATGATTGCGATGCCCAGCGGGTGACGCAACTCCGAACCAATCCCCGTGCCCAGCGCCAACGGCACCGCACCGAACAGCGAGGCCATGCTGGTCATCAGGATCGGCCGGAACCGCAACTCCGCCGCCTGGCGAATCGCAGCCGCCGGGCTCAAGCCACCTTCGCGCAACAGCTCCAGGGCGAAGTCGACCATCATGATGCCGTTCTTCATCACAATGCCGATCAGCAACACGATGCCGATCAAGCCAATGATGTCGAACTGCGTGCCGGTCAGCAGCAGCGCCAGCAACGCACCGAGGGCCGCCGAGAGCAAGGTCGAGAGGATGGTCACCGGGTGCACGAAGCTCTCGTACAGAATGCCGAGCATCAGGTACACCACCACAATCGCCGCCAACACCAGGAACACCTGGTTGGACAACGACGCCTGGAACGTCGCCGCCGCGCCCTCCAGGTTGGCTTGCACCGACAGCGGCAGGCCGACCTGGGCTTCGATGTCCTGCAAACGCGTGACCGCCGCGCCCAACGTTTGGCCGGGCGCGAGGTTGAACGACACGTCCGCATAGGGAAACTGCCCCAGGCGGTTGATGGTGACCGGCGTACGCACCACTTCCAGGGTCGCCATGCTCGACAGCGGCGCCACCCCGCCTGCGGGAATGTCCACGTACAAACCGGTGAGCAAGTCCGGCAGGTTACGCGGCGGGTGGTCGGTGGCGATCACCACGTGGTACTGGTTGAGCTGGGTGTAGAGGGTCGATACCTGGCGCTGGCCAAAGGCGTCGTACAGCACATCGTCGATGGCTTGCGGGGTGATGCCCAGGCGCGAGGCGGTGGCGCGGTCGAAGGTCAGCTTGATCTGGTTGCCGAACTGCATGGCCTGGCTTTGCACATCGGTGAACATCGGGTCTTTCTTGATCGCGGCGAGCAGTTTGGTGGTCCACTGTTCCAGCTCATCCGGGTCGGTGGCTTGCAGGCCGAGGCGGTAGCTGGTGGTGGACACCGTGGCGTCCAGGGTCAGGTCTTGCACCGAGTGCAGGTACAGGCGGATGCCGGCGTCATCGGCATTGGCGTCCGCGAGGCGGCGGATCACGGCGGTACTGCTGTCACGCTCGCCACGGGGCTTGAGGTTGATCAGCAGGTTGCCCTGGTTGATCGTGGGGTTGGTCTGGTCGATCCCCACGAACGAGGACAGGCTCTGCACGGCCGGATCCTTGAGAATGCGCGCGGCCAAACGTTGCTGCTCAACCTGCATCTGCTGGAACGAAACGGTCGGCGACGCCTGGGAAATACCCTGGATCAGGCCGGTGTCCTGGTCCGGGAAAAACCCCTTGGGCATGATCACCAAGGTGAACAACGTGAGCGCAGCCGTGAGCACCACCGAGATCAGCGTGAGGGTGCGGTGCGCCAGCACCCAGTCCAGGCCGCGCACGTAATGGCGGTTGATCCGGTCGAAGAAATCCGGCCGGCGCGCCTCGTGCTTGGACTTGAGCATGCGCGCGCACATCATCGGTGTGAGCGTCAGGGAAATCACCGCCGAAATCACGATGGTCACCGCCACGGTCATGGCGAATTCACGGAACAACCGCCCCACCACATCGCCCATGAACAGCAGCGGGATCATCACCGCAATCAGTGCGATGGACAGCGAAATGATGGTGAAGCCGATCTGCTCGGCGCCCTTGAGCGCGGCCTGCAACGGCGTGTCGCCCGCCTCCAGGTAACGGGTGATGTTTTCGATCATGACGATGGCGTCATCCACCACAAACCCGATGGCAATGGTCAGCGCCATCAGCGTCAGGTTGTTCAGCGAAAAACCCAGGGCGTAGGCCACTGCCAAGGTGCCGATCAGCGTCAGCGGGATGGTGACGGCGGGGATGATCGTCGCCGGGATATTGCGCAGGAACAGGAAGATCACGATCACCACCAGCAGGATCGCCAGCCCCAGCTCGTACTGCACATCGGTGACCGAGGCGCGGATGGTCTGGGTGCGGTCGGTCAGCACCGCCACCTTCAAGGTGCCCGGCAGGCTGGCGCGCAACTTGGGCAGCAGTTGCTGCACGCGGTCGACCACCTCGATCACATTGGCACCGGGTTGACGCTGGATATTCAGCACGATGGACGGCGTGTCATTAGTCCAGGCCGCTTGGCGCGGGTTTTCCGGCCCTTGGGTGGAACTGGCGATCTGCGACAGGCGGATCGGCGCGCCATGCTTGTAGGCGATCACCAGGTCGCGGTATTCCTCGGCCGATTGCAGTTGGTCGTTGGCGCCGATGGAATACGCCTGGAACTTGCCATCGATATTGCCCTTGGCCTGGTTGACGTTGGCCGTGCCCAGCGAGGTGCGCAAATCATCCAGGGACAGGCCGAGGCTGTTCAGCGCCGAGGTGTTGGCCTCCACCCGCACGGCCGGGCGCTGGCCGCCGCTGATGGTCACCAGGCCGACGCCGGTGATCTGCGAGATCTTCTGCGCCAGGCGCGTGTCGGCCAGGTCTTCGACCTTGGTCAGCGGCAGCACGTCGGAGGTCAGCGACAGCGTCAGTACCGGCGCATCGGCCGGATTGACCTTGCTGTACACCGGCGGGTACGGCAGGTTCGCCGGCAGGAACGTGCCCGCCGCGTTGATCGCTGCCTGCACTTCTTGTTCGGCCACGTCCAGGGACAGCGACAGGTCGAACTGCTGGGTCACCACCGAGGCGCCGTCGGAGCTGGTGGAGTTCATCGACTTGAGCCCGGGCATTTCACCGAGCTGGCGCTCCAGCGGCGCGGTGATCGAGGAACTGACCACATCCGGGCTGGCGCCAGGGTATTGGGTGAAGACTTGGATGGTCGGGTAATCCACCTCGGGCAGCGCCGACACCGACAGCAAGTGATACCCCAACAGGCCGAGCAGCAGCACCGCCACCATCATCAAGGTGGTGGCGACCGGGCGTTCGATAAAGGGCCGCGAAATGTTCATGCTCGGCAGCTCCTCACTGGGCGACGACCTTCACCACGGAGCCATCGTCCAGTTTGTCGGCGCCCTCGGTGACCACCTGCTCACCGGCCTTGACGCCGTTGTCGAGCACCGCCGACACGTCGCCGGTGGACGGGCCGGTCTTGATCGTGCGCAGGCTGGCCTTGTTGCCATTCACCACAAACACGAAATCGCCTTTGCTGCCGTGCTGGATCGCGCGGGTCGGCACCACGGCGATCTGACTCAAGGTGTCGGCTTTGAGCCGTGCGTTGACGAACTGATTGGGGAACAGGGCATCGCCCGAATCGTCGAACTGCGCCTTGACCTTGATCGTGCCGGTGCTGGTGTCCACCTGGTTATCCAGGGCCAACAGGCTGCCGGTGGCCAGCAAGGACTTCTTGTTGCGGTCGTAAGCCAGCACGGGCACGGCGCCACGGGCCAGGGCCTGGTCGATTGTAGCCAGGTCATCCTCGGGCACGGCAAACACCACGGTGGCCGGGTTCATCTGGGTGATCACCACAATGCCGGTGGTGCTGGCGGTGGTGACATAGTTGCCGGGGTCGACCAGCCGCAGACCGACCACGCCATCCACGGGTGAGGTGATGGTGCAGTAGCTCAGTTGCACTTCGAGGTTTTGCACATTGCCTTGGTCGGCGGCCACGGTGCCTTGTTGCTGCTGGACCAGGGAGGCTTGGGTGTCGAGGGTTTGCTGGCTGGTGGAGCCGGCCTTGACCAGGTCGCGGTAACGGGCGAGGTCGCGCTGGGCGTTGCTCAACACCGCCTGGTCATGGGCGAGCGTGCCCTTGGCCACGGCCAGCTGCGCCTTGAGCGCGCGGTCGTCGATGCGGGCGATGACCTGGCCCTTGCTCACGTGCTGGCCTTCCTTGAACTCCACGCTGCTGAGAATCCCGTCGACCTGGCTTACCACAGTGACGCTGCGCGTCGGTGTCACGGTGCCCAGCGCGTCGATGTACACCGGCACATCCTGCAACACCACCGGCACCACCGCGACGGGCTCGCCGGGAGACGGTGGCTTGCCTTTATGGGCGCCGCCCATCAGGTGCATGCCCAGGCCGACCACCAGCGCGATCACCAACAACGCGCCAACACCCCAGGCGAACGTACGTCGTCTGCTTTTCTCCACGGTTTCTCACTCGAACGCCGAATACAGGACAGAACGGCAACCGGCAAAGGTCGCGTCGTTGCCCTGAACTCTAGCAGCCTGCCCTTCGCCTGCCTGTACTACCTTGAATGCGTTCAGCCTCAAGACAGACAATGTCAGTGTAACGCCCGTGATACGTGGGCTACGGCGGGATTCTTGAGCGCTGCGCAAAGCCGGTGCTACCATGCGCAACCGCCAGTCTTGGCAAGGAAACTCCAGGTTTATGAGCAGCATTCGCGAGCGCAACAAAGAAAAAATCCTGCGGGCGGCCAGCGAGGAGTTTGCCGACAAAGGCTTCGCCGCGACCAAAACCAGCGACATCGCCGCCAAGGCCGGGCTGCCCAAGCCCAACGTCTATTACTACTTCAAGTCCAAGGACAACCTCTACCGCGAGGTGCTCGAAAGCATCATCGAGCCGATCCTGGCCGCCTCCACGCCCTTCAACCCCGAGGGCGAGCCATCGGTCGTGCTGAGCAACTACATCCGCTCGAAGATCCGCATCTCCCGCGACCTGCCGTTTGCCTCCAAGGTCTTCGCCAGCGAAATCATGCACGGCGCGCCGCACCTGAGCGCCGATCAAGTCGAGCAACTCAACGCCCAGGCCAAGCACAACATCGACTGCATCCAGAACTGGGTCGACCGCGGCCTGATCGCCGCCATCGACCCCAACCACCTGATGTTCAGCATCTGGGCGGCGACGCAGACCTATGCGGATTTCGACTGGCAGATTTCGGCGGTAACCGGGAAGGCGAAGTTGGATGAGGCGGATTATGAAGCGGCGGCGCAAACGATCATTCGGTTGGTGTTGAAGGGGTGTGAGCCGGACTGAGAGATCGAGGTGTCTGTGCTATTCGCGAGCAAGCCCGCTCCCACATTTAGTCCACGCAAGACATATATTGTATGAACGCCGCAAGTCCCCTGTGGGAGCGGGCTTGCTCGCGAAAGCGCCCTCCCATACACATCCTGCCAAAAGCCATTCCATCAAGATCAGCCACCGATATCTAACCTCTCAAAACCCCCACTGAAGAGAGGCCAAGGAATGCCTGATCTAGCCCAATCACACCGCCTGCGCACCGGACGATTCAGCGAACCGAACCGCACCTACCTGATCACCACCAACACCCAAGAACGTATACCGATATTCAGTGACTTTCATCTGGGTCGCCTGGTGGTTTGGCAATTCAGGCTTGCCCACTATCAAGGACTGGCGAACTCCTTGGCCTGGGTGGTGATGCCTGATCATTTTCACTGGCTGGTCGAACTGCAAAAAGGCTCACTGGGCGACCTGATGTGCCAGGTGAAATCCAAGAGCACTCGAACGGTGAACGGCGCGACTGGCCGCAAGGGTCGGCTGTGGCAAACCAGCTTTCATGACCGGGCACTGCGCAAAGAGGATGACTTGGTAAAAATGGCCCGGTACGTGGTGGCCAATCCTTTGCGGGCTGGACTGGTAGAGCGGATTGGTGACTATCCGTTGTGGGATGCAGTTTGGATTTAGAGCTGATACCGAGTTGCCGCCTTCGCGAGCAAGCCCGCTCCCACATTCGACCTCATTCCTAAGTTGAAACTCGGTCAACCTGTGGGAGCGGGCTTGCTCGCGAAGAGGCCCTAACAGTCACCCAAAGATCAAGCCGACACCCCCGCATCCGCCAACAACCCCACTCCCTCAATCGCCGTAATCGCACACTGCTCATCAATGTCCGATGTATCCCCGCTGATCCCGATTGCCCCCAGTAC
>NZ_JACARO010000101.1 GCF_013386585.1 Pseudomonas sp. P7548
AAGAGCGCGAGATGATCCCGCTGTGCATCGACCAGGGCGTCGCCTTGATGCCCTGGAGCCCCATGGCACGCGGGCGCTTGACCCGCCCCCACGGGCAGCAGACCGAGCGCAGTAAAACCGATGAGTTCGGCAAGAGCGTGCTGGATGCCACCGACGCCGTTGACGGCCCGGTCATCAACGCGGTGGAACAACTGGCCAAAGAGCGTGGCGTGCCCATGGCACAAATCGCACTGGCCTGGGTGCTGGCCCATCGCGGGGTGACCTCGCCCATTGTGGGCGCGTCCCGGGCGGCCCAGTTGGACGATGCCGTCGCGGCGCTGGACATTCAGTTGACCGCCGCCGAAATAGAGCGCCTGGAGGCCAACTACACGCCGCATGCCGTCACGGGTTTCAGTTGAGCGGCGGGGATTGTTTAACAAACCCATACCTGAAGGTTCACAAACCCTGATTGAACGTGCCTGCGCGCTTTGGGAGCATCGGCGACCATGATTTCGCTCTTGCGCCCCCTCCGTTGCCACCTGCCCGCTTCGCTGCCGAAGGCGCAGGCG
>NZ_JACARO010000102.1 GCF_013386585.1 Pseudomonas sp. P7548
CGCTGCCGAAGGCGCAGGCGCGTCCCTGCGAAAACCCGTTGTTCCATATCATCCTGGCCTTCTGGGCGCTGTGGCATTGCCGCCATGCACGTCCGCCCGACGCCCTCCTCTGATCAAGTCGAACCTGCCCCACCGGCATTCATTTATCAGAAGGATCACCCCATGCCCGCCGCCCTACGTACTGCCGAGCGCAGCGCTTCCTATTACACCGCCAGCCTCAACGACCCCACTCAATATCCGACCTTGCAAGGCCAGGTCAGTGTCGATGTAGTGATCATCGGCGGCGGTTTCACAGGCGTGGCCAGCGCCGTTGAACTGGCCGAGCGCGGGCTCAAGGTCGCGATTGTCGAAACCCACCGCATCGGCTGGGGTGCCAGCGGGCGCAACGGCGGGCAAGTCACCGGCAGCCTGTCGGGCGACGAGGCCATGCGCCAACAGATGCGCAAGCGCCTTGGCGATGAAGTGGATGACTTCATCTGGCACCTGCGCTGGCGCGGCCATCAAATCATCGAGCAACGCGTCAACAAGTACGCGATTGCCTGTGACCTCAAGCACGGCCACCTGCACGCCGCCATGAAGCCCTCGCACCTGCACGAACTGCGCGCGTTTCATGACGAAGCCCAGCGGCGTGGCATGGGCGATCAGGTCAGCCTGCTCGACAGGGCCGGCGTCCGCGAACACCTGGACAGCGAGCTGTACCTGGGCGCGCTGAAAAACACCCGCAATCTGCACCTGCACCCGCTCAACCTGTGCCTCGGTGAAGCCCGTGCAGCTCACAGCCTGGGGGCGTTGATTTTCGAGAATTCCGAGGTGCTGCAGATCGTGCATGGCGAGCACCCTGCGGTGATTACCGCTCAAGGTCGTATCGATGCGCGCCAGGTGCTGCTGGCCGGCGACGTCTACCACAAGCTCGAACCCGGCCAACTCAAGGGTAAGATCTTCCCGGCCATGGGCGGCATCGTCACCACCGCGCCGTTGGGCGAACTGGCACGCACCCTCAACCCCTATGACCTGGCGGTCTACGATTGCCGCTTTGTGCTCGACTACTACCGCCTCACGGGCGACGGTCGATTGCTCTTCGGCGGTGGCGCCAACTACTCCGGGCGCGACTCACGGGACATCGCCGCCGAACTGCGGCCCTGCATCGAGCGCACCTTCCCGGCCCTCAAAGGCGTGGACATCGCGTTTCAGTGGAGCTGCGCCATGGGCATCGTGATGAACCGCATCCCGCAACTGGGCAAGCTGTCGGACAACGTCTGGTACTGCCAGGGCTACTCGGGGCATGGCATCGCCACCAGCCATATCATGGGCGAGATCATGGCCGAGGCCTTGACCGGCACGCTGGCCAAGTTCGACACCTTTGCCGGGTGCAAGCACATCAAGGTGCCGCTGGGGGATGTGTTCGGCAACCCCATGTTGGCAGTGGGGATGTGGTACTACCAGATGCTTGAAAAGCTGCGCTGACAGGCATCAGGGCAGCCGCCATACCATGGCGCAGCGGCTGCCCTGCTCAAAACCGTGGGCATATTCGGCCGCCAGCATCTCTGCCAGGTGCGGGCTCGTTGCCGGCTCAAACCCCAGGCGGCGGTAGAACGGTGCATTCCACGGTACGTGCTTGAATGTCGTCAGCGTCACCGACTCCAGCCCGTTTGATCGCGCATGCTCCATCGCGACTTCAACCAGCTTGCGCCCCCATCCTTGGCCTTGCACCGCCTGTGCGACCGACACTTCAACGATATGCAAAGCGTCACCCTGGCGTTCTGCACTCAGGAAACCTTGCGGCGTTCCCTGTGCATCGACGACCACCCAGCACGTCGACAACGCGATCAGCTGTTGATGGCGCTCTACGCTCAAGGTGACGGTATCTGCCAACCACGCCAGGCCTTCGATCTCGCGGAATACCTGGGCAGCGGAATGTTCCACGCCCGGCAGGAAAGGCGCGTCATCGGGTTGAGCCGGTCGAAGGTGTGCAGGCATGGGATATCCAGTCAATCAAGGCTGAAATTCGGGGCCGCAGTGTAAAGGCAAACGGGCCAGGGATTGGAACAAATCACTGTGTAGGCTCACGCAATGGCTGTTATGTTTTGCAACTCATACGCACAAGGACAGGCCATGGCACCGTTAGACGCAAACACCGCATTGCTGATCATCGACATGCAACAGGGCATGAACCGTCCTGATCTCGGTCGACGTAACAACCCCGACGCCGAACAGCACATGCACGCCTTGCTGACGGCATGGCGCCAGGCTCAACGCCCCATCGTGCACATCCGCCATATCTCCCGCACTCCAGGCTCGGTGTTCTGGCCCGGCCAGCCTGGCTGCGAATTCCAGCCGGCGCTGCAGCCCCTCGCCCACGAGCACGTTGTTGAAAAAAACGTTCCGGACGCCTTCGCGGCGACAGGCCTGGAGCGCTGGTTGCGCACACGCTCGATCCAGAAGTTGGTGATCGTGGGCGTCATCACCAACAACTCGGTGGAGTCCACTGCGCGCTCAGGCGGCAACCTGGGTTTTGATGTGATCGTGGCGGCGGATGCTTGCTATACATTTGATCAGACTGATCTGTCCGGGCGGGTCTGGCCTGCGGAAGATGTGCATGCGCTGTCGCTGAGCAACCTGGCGATGGATTACGCCAGGGTGATGAGCACGGTCGAAATTCTCGGTTGAACCGGCGCAAGGAGCGGCTCGGTCAGGGTACGCTGCAAGCCCTCTCCCCAAGTCGCTCCACCAACCGCACCAGATACCCATCCGGGTCCTGCACCAGGAACTCGCGTTGCCCCACCTCGACTTCACCGGCGCGGTACCAGACATCCGCGCACGCCTTGAACAGCGGGTACGCTGCTTGTTCAAGCCGTTGTAACACCGGTTGCACCGCCGCCACATCAATCTGCAGATTGAAGCCGCGCCCGAAGGGGTGTTGCAACTCACCGGTCTGCCACTGATTGGCGAGGGGATCGACCTGCTCCAGCATCACCTGGGCACCGTCCAGGTCGAGGTAGGCAAAGCCATCTTCCAGTCGCTGGTAAGCCACCGTAAATCCCAGGCATGACGCCCAGAATTCCAGGCTTTTACCCAGATCCGTCACCATCAGCTCGGGCACTAATCTGTTTCTTTGCATCATGCATGGGCTCCAGGCGCACCCGTGAAGCTCAACAACTGCGCGATCTTCTCGCGCAACTCACCGTGCTGGTCTTCTGCATAGGGCGTGGCGGTTTTCCAGTCGTAGAACCACACGGGCATCTTGCGCTTGTCATCCGGCTCATCGGCGTAGCGAGGAAACAGGTGGCAGTGCAACTCCGGTTCGGAGTTGCCCAAAATCTCGTAGTTCATGCGCAGCGCGCCGGTGGCTTGCAGCACGGCGTCGCCCAGGCGGGCCATGTCGAGCAGGTAGACGGCACGGGCTTCAGGGTCCAGGTCATTCAGGCTGGCCACCACCGGGTCGGGCAGCAGCAGGCAGTAACCCGGCAGGAACTGCACATCCCCCATCACCGCCCAGCCGGAGGCCATGCGGCAGATGACTTTATCGTTGGCGCCGTTGCGGGCCAGTTCTACGCGTTCCATGATGAGCGGCATGCATCGTCCCTGATGAAGTAATGTGGACGGCATCTTACCCGCCCACGCCGCGAGCGTCCCATGCGAATCACTTGCCTTCATACCGCTGCCAGTAACATCGATGTCTTTGAAGCGGCCGCAACCGCCCTGGGGATTGCGCCGGGAGTGCTGCACCACGAAGTACGCCCGGACCTGTTGGCAGCCGCAGAACACCTCGGTTACTTGAGTGACGACGTTGCTGGCACCACGGCCGAGGTACTGCTTGCGCTGGCCCGTCACGCCGATGCCGTGGTGCTCACATGCTCCACCCTCGGCCCTTCGCTAGACACCATCCCTCACCCTACCCCGGCGCCGATCCTCAGAGCAGATGAGGCATTGGCGGTCGAAGCGGCCCAGGCCGGCGCGAGGGTCGTGGTGCTGTGTGCCGTCGCGACTACCCTGGAACCGACCTCGACCCTGTTTCACAGGGTCGCGCAACGAACGGGCGCGACGGTCGACGTGCATCTGGTCGCGGGGGCCTGGGACCTGTTCAAAGCAGGCGATCTGCAGGGCTACCTTTGCTCGATCGCAAAGGCCGCCGACCGCGCCTATCTGGACGGGGCCTCCATCGTCGCGCTGGGCCAGGCCTCCATGGGGGGCGCCGCGCAGCTTGTCAGCGCCGGACCGCCAGCGCTTGCCAGCGCATCGGCCGGCCTGAAGGCTGCGTTGAACGCGATAAGGGGCTGAGCCTTCAACTCAACCGTTTACGCCGATACTCATCCGGTGTTTCCCCGGTGAGCTTGCGAAACATACTGATGAACGCCGATGAGCTGCTGTAGCCCAGATCGAACGCCACCACCTCCACCGAGTCACCGGCCTTGAGCCTGACCAGCGACGCCGTGACCTTCAACCGCTGCTTCCACTGCGCCAACGACATGCCCAAATCCCGCTGGCAACGCCGCAACAGCGTGCGCTCGGTGGCATTGACCAGCTGCGCCCATTGCGTCAGCGAACGGCTGTCCGCCGGGTTCTGCTCCAGAGCCTTAAGAATCGGCGCCAGCACCGGGTCGGTGGAGCCCGGCAGGTAGCTGCCCACCCGCGAGGTGCGGTTCAAACGGTCGAGCAACACCGTTAACAACCGGCCCTCCTCGTCCGTCTGCACCGGCCCAGGTGGCGCCGCGTGCAGCTCCTCCAGCAATTCGCGGATCAGCGGGGTGATGGTCAGCGCGCAGGCTTCCCGGGGCAGGCGCTCGCACAAGGCTGGCGCGATATAGAGCGAACAGTGACAGGCCTCCTGGTGGTTCATTGCGTTGTGCTCCACGTTCGGCGGCAGCCACACGCCATATTGCGGCGGCGCGATGAAGTGCACGCCGTCGAGCTTGAGCTCCATGACGCCACTGAACGAATACACGAACTCCCCCCACGGATGACGGTGCCAGGGGTACGCCGCCGACGCGGGCATGCGCGCCGCACGGAAATAGATCGGTGCGGGCAACTCATCGGTGAACGGCGCGAGGATCAGGTGTTCGGCGGGCGTGTTCATGGGCGAGGCTTCCGGGCGGCGTTGACGTGCTCAGTATGCGCGATCCCCGTTTGCGCAGCCTGGGCACGCAGGCGTTCGAGCAGCAAACGAAACGCCGGCTTGGGCTGTCGGCGACTGGGGTAATACAAGTGATAGCCGGTGACCGTCGTGCACCAGTCCTCCAGCACCCGCACCAGCTTGCCCTCGGCGACGGATTCGGTGACGACGTCTTCGGGCAGATGCGCCAAGCCGATACCGCCCAAGGCAAAATCCAGGATCAGTGCCACGCTGTTGCCCACCACCTGCCCTTCCGGGCGCACCTTGAGTTCACGCTTGCCTTTCCTGAACGGCCAACTCCACAACCCACCGGAGGTCGGCAGGCGCAGGTTGATCCCGGTATGCGCCACCAGGTCATGGGGCGTCAGGGGTTTGGGACGGCGCTCGAAGTAGGCCGGCGAGCCCACCACGGCCATACGAAAGTCCGGGCCAATACGCACGCTGATCATGTCCTTGGCCACTGATTCCCCCCAACGAACACCGGCGTCGAAGCGCTCGGCAACGATGTCCACCATGGCGTAGTCGTCGCTGATTTCCACGCTGATCTGCGGGTAGTCCTGCATCAAGCCGCACACCGCGGGCGTCAGCAGCGTGGCAGAAGCATGTTCCAGCGAGGTGATGCGCAGGCTGCCG
>NZ_JACARO010000103.1 GCF_013386585.1 Pseudomonas sp. P7548
GCCCTGGCCAACGACAGCGACTTCGGCCTGGTGGCCAGTGTGGTCAGCCGCAACCCTGAAGCCACCGAGCGTGTCGCCAATGCGTTGCAAGCCGGGCTGGTGTGGATCAACGCGCCGCAGGTGATCTTCCCGCAGACGGCGTGGGGCGGTTACAAGCAGAGCAGCATCGGCCGCGAGCTGGGGCCGTGGGGGTTGGCGGCATTCCAGGAGATCAAGCACGTGATTAAATCCATCTAACGACACACATCCCATGTGAGAGCTGGCTTGCCTNNAGCCAGCTCCCACAAAAGCCAGTTTCCACAGTGGATCGCCGTTGTGTCAGTCAGCCGCTTCACCCCGCAGCATTACGCTCGGCATATTCGCTGACGTCGTGTTGCAAACATTATTTGTCCCACACCAAACATAGAAACGCCCTACAGAGCTTTCTATTGGTACGAGCGTTCCGTTAAGCTTTTGCCCTTGTCGCGCGCTGTCACAGTGCCAAGGCTTACCGGATGGAATGGATGCTAAACAGTAATTCGCTCAGAAAGCTCGATATGCAGGACTTGATGGTGTTCATCGCCGTCTACGACCAGAGCAGCGTTACCGAGGTGTCCGAAACGCTGTTCGTCAGCCAGTCCACCGTGAGCTACAGCCTGAAGAAACTGCGCACCAGTTTCGAGGACGAGCTGTTTATCAACACGCGGGCGGGCATGCGGCCAACGTACAAGGCCACCACCATGTATGGCCATGTGCAGAAGATCCTCGAAAGCATCAACCTGTGCCACGCCGGGGGCCAGGCCTTCGACCCGACGCAAAAAGCCGTGACCTTCAACGTGTGTGCCCCGGAATACTTCGAGCAATTGATCCTGCCGCGCCTGCTGAAAAACTTCGACCGCGCCGACCTGCCGGTGATCGTCAACGTGCAAAAGCTGGAAAGCGACATCCCCGCCGACGACCTGCGCGAAGGCCGCCTCGACTTGGTGATCTGCTTCGGCCCGCACTTTCACCGCGCCCACAAAGACTTCAAGACCCAGATGCTGCTCGAAGATGATTTGGTGTGTGTGTTCGACCAACGTTCGGCGCCCCGGGAGCCGGCGTTCAGCCTGCAATCCTTTGTGGAGCGCCGTCACGTGTTCCCGACGCCCTGGACCTCCAGCACCAACATGATTGACGGCTGGCTCGCGCGCCAGGCCCACAAGCGCCAAGTGGTGGCGCGGGCCAACAGCTACGGCGCGGCACTGAAGATGATCACCGGCACCGACTTCGTCGTCACCCTGCCCCGCCGCGTGCAGAAGCTGCTGGCGCCACCGCCGGTATTCGGCCATTGCGAAGCGCCCAACGGCTTACCAGGGTTCACCCTGGACATGCAGTGGAACGAAACCAGTGAACAGGGCAGCGCCAATACCTGGTTTCGCGAGCAAGTCGTAAAAGTCTGCGCCGAACAAGGGTTGCTGTAACCCTTAACCGATGGCGACTTTGCTGTAGGAATCGCGATCAATGTCCAGCAGCTCGACACTCAGTTGCAGCTGCACGCCTTCGGGCCAATCACCCAGGTCTTGCAGCGCAGCCAACAGGCTTTCGGAGAGCTGTTTCTTGACCTGGGGCGAGCGCCCGCTGAGCAGCGACAGCTTCACCGCGATAAAGCCACGGGAACTCAGGGAGGTGCCGACCTGGAAGCTCTCGACCTTCACGGCGCGGCTCTTGATGTCGAACTCGGAA
>NZ_JACARO010000104.1 GCF_013386585.1 Pseudomonas sp. P7548
GCAGGCCGAGGAAATGAGGGCGCATTTCGGGGTCCATCGGGTCGAGGAAATACACCAGGACCAGCGGTGGCAAGATGGCCGTCAGGCCATGGATCAACTTGACGAAAACAACAAAGAACTCAACAAAACCGGCGCGCGTCAAAAACAGGCTATCGACTGACGACTTCTCTCGCATAAAACATCCCTCATTGCACTCCAGGCTCTCTGCTCGGCTGTTTGATCAATAAGGCAGCGAACTGCTTTAGAGCGCGAGTCGAACTACGGCTACTCTGGGTAAAACGCAACTACTCCATCCTGGACGGAGGAAACCTGCGGGGTAGTGACTTAAGGAGTGTTCCCTGTGTATTGCTTAGTCAACGAATTGACGATGGTGCGGAGGTGGTGTGCTAGACACGTTAATTAATCTTTTTTGCGGCATTTTATTGACTTTCCTTGTCCGGACACTCGGCGATTGGGTGTGATTTTGAGTGTAGGAACAAATGTGAGAATTTTCCTGTTTAACCGGAAAACCTTTTTTGAAGAGGCGTAGGAAACGGGGACAAAGAAGGGGTGACAGGGTGCACTAAGTGCCCGGTCACCGGGGCGTTCGCGGGATCGGAAGTTGTCTTTCAAACTCACGGTGAAATGGCGCGGTTCTCCCTGTTAGTTGCTTCCAGAGGCGGTGTTCAAACCGGTTCGACGACAGCGGGGGCGTGTGATCAGTGACGCCGGGCAATGTATCCAGCACAATTTTTTGTTCGCCCCCGAGCGTGCGGATTAATCTGCGGGTTTTCCCAATGTAGGGTGTGAGCATGATCGACCTGGCGACCCTGGCGGTGTTTTCCGGTGCAGTCTTGTTGCTGCTGTTATCGCCGGGGCCGAACATGGCTTTTGTGATCAGTCACGGTGTTTCCCACGGCTGGCGCGGTGGCATGGCCGCGACCCTGGGCATCAGCGTGGCCGACCTGCTGCTGACGGCGTTGACCGCCACGGGCGTGACGGCGCTGGTGGCCAGTTGGCCGCCGTCCTTTGATCTGATCCGGTACGCGGGGGTGGTCTACTTGCTGTGGCTGGTGTTCAAGACCTTGCAGAAAAGCTCTGGGCTGGACACTGACGCGGTCAACCGTGTGCCACTTGGGCGGGTGTTTATGCACGCCACGCTCAACAGCTTGCTCAACCCGAAGGCGCTGTTGTTTTTCGTGGTGTTCCTGCCGCAATTCGTGCAACCGCAGGCGGGGCCCATTGCCCTGCAGTTGATGCTGCTCGGCGGGGTGTTGACGTTGATTGCTACGGTGTTTCATGGCCTGTTGGGCGTGTTCGGTGGCGCGTTGAGCCGGTTCTTTTCCAGCCGATCCCAAAGCGCCTGGCTGCAGAAATGGGGGCTGGCGACCGTGCTGATGGTGCTCGCGGCGCGATTGGCCGTGATGTCCCGCCCGACCTGACACCACGAATCCCGAACGATGCGACATCCCTGTAGGAGCCGGCAAGCCGGCTCCTACAGGGTTTTGAGCTCCTACAGGTGTTGTCAGCCCAGGCGTGCCGCGGCCCGTGCGACGATTTCACCACGGGTCTTGCGCGATTCGGCGGTGCGTTTGCGTGCTTCTTCCAGCACATGCTTGGGCGCGGTCTCCGGGCTGCCCGAATCGAACGGTGGCGCCGGTGCGTATTCAATCTGCAATTGCACCAGTTGTGCGGCTGCTTCGCTGTAGAGCTCGGCCGCCAGGGTCAGGGCAAAATCGATCCCGGCCGTGATGCCGCCTCCGGTCAACAGGTTGCCGTCACGCACCACACGCGCTTGCACCGGGGTCGCGCCGAGCGGGGCGAGCAGGTCGTGGTAAGCCCAATGGGTGGTGGCTTTGCGACCGCGCAGCAAGCCCGCTGCGCCCAGCACCAGCGAGCCGGTGCACACCGAGGTCACGTAGCGCGCGGTCTGTGCCTGGGCCTTGAGGAAGTCCAGGGTCTGCGGGTCCTCCATCAGCGCACCCACGCCGGACCCCCCCGGTACGCAGATCACATCCAGGTTCGGGCACTCGGCATAGGTCATCGTCGGCGCGAACACCAACCCGGTGCTGGACGTGACCGGCGCCAAGTCCTTCCACACCACGTGCAGCTTCACGTCGGGCAACGAGCCGAGTACGTCATACGGGCCGGTGAGGTCGAGTTGCTGGATACCGGGAAACAACAGAAAGCCGATCTGCAAGGTCATGAATGAAGCTCCGATAAAGGGGTGGACGGCTTCACTGTAGAGGCCTAGGCTTTGGCGAATACGCCATTGAGCCCACAAATCACGCCAATCATGCCGCGACTCATCCACGTGCTCGCTTTCGACAATGCCCAAGTGCTCGACGTAACCGGGCCCCTGCAAGTGTTTGCCTCCACCAATGACCTGGCGCGCCAGCGCGGTTTGCCGCTGCCCTACGTGGTGTCGGTGATCGCCGCTCAGTCGGAACCGGTGAAAACCTCGGCCGGGCTGGCCCTGGTGGCCGAGCCGCTGCCCGCCGTCGACCAGCCCTGTGACACCCTGGTGATCGCCGGTGGCTGGGGCGTGTACGGTGCCGCCGAAGACCCGGCCCTGGTCGACTGGGTACGCGAAAAGGCCCGGCATACCCGGCGCATGGCGTCGGTGTGCACCGGTGCGTTCCTGCTGGCGGCCAGTGGTTTGCTCGACGGTTGCCGCGTGGCCACCCACTGGACGCGCTGCGAAGAACTGGCGCGCAAGTTTCCGCTGCTGACGGTGGAGTCCAATCCAATCTTCATCCGGCAAGGCGCCATCTGGACGTCAGCCGGTGTCACCGCCGGCATCGACCTGTGCCTGGCGCTGGTAGAAGAAGACATGGGACGCGCCATCGCCCTGGAAGTGGCGCGGCACCTGGTGGTGTTTCTCAAGCGCCCGGGGGGCCAATCGCAATTCAGCGTGGCGCTGTCCCTGCAAAAGGGCGACAGCCGTTTTGCCCAGCTCCATGCCTGGATGGCGGAAAACCTCACCCTCGACCTCAACATCGCCACCCTGGCCGCCCAGGCAGGCATGAGTGAACGCAGCTTTGTGCGCCACTACCGCGCCGAGACCGGCCAGACCCCGGCACGGGCCGTCGAGCTGATCCGCGTGGAAACTGCGCGCCGGCAATTGGCGGACAGCAGCGCCTCGATCAAACGCATTGCCGTGCAATGCGGTTTCGGCTGTGAAGAGACCTTGCGCCGCAGCTTTCTGCGGGCCCTGTCGGTGACGCCCCAGGCTTACCGCGAACGTTTTTCGCCGGTGTCGTAGGCACGTAATGCCTGTAGCGCTTCAAGGGTGATCTGCGGCGCTTCCTGGAACACATTGTGGCCAACGCCGGGCAGTACCTGGCGGCGGTAAAAACCGGTGAAGTGGTCCACGTCGTCATCTTCCTCCGGCGCCGGGCCCACGCCATCGTCGGCGCCGCACAAGGAAATGCTCGGCACCGAGATCGGCGGTTTCAGCGCCAGGGCCTGTTCGATGGGCTCCAACGCCGGGTCACCCGGGGCGTACATGAAGCGATGGCGGTACGAATGAATCACCACCTCGACAAAATCCGGGTTATCGAACGACGGCGCCGTCTTGGCATACAGCCCCGGCCCCTCGGCCCAGGTTGGCGACCACAGGCGCCACAACAGCTCGCATAACTCGCGGCGGTTGGCGGTCAAGCCGTCCACGCCACGCTGGGTATGAAAGTAGAACTGGTACCACAGCCGATGCTCCGTCTCCGGCGCCCTGGGCTTGAGTGATTTGGCGATGTCCTGGATGTTGTAGCCATCCCCGGTCACCAGCGCGCGCACCCGCTGCGGCCACAGCGCCGCGACGATGCACGCCGCACGCCCACCCCAGTCAAAGCCGACAAGGGTGGCCTGGGGGATCGACAGCGCATCCATGAAATCCAGCAGGTCGGTGCCCAGCGCCGCCTGTTGTCCGGAGCGCATCACCTGCTCACTGACAAACCGCGTCGGGCCATACCCGCGCAAGTACGGCACCAACACGCGGTAGCCGCGTTCGGCCAGCACCGGTGCAATCTCGTCATAGCCACGCGGGTCATAGGGGAAGCCATGCAACAGGATCACCGGCTCGCCACTGGCGGGCCCGTAGGCCTCATACGCCACATTGAGCATCGGGGTGCGGACATAAAGCCGCGAAGCAGTTGGACTCATGGTGGGCTCGAACGCAGTAGCCGAAGGTGCACAGACTTTAGCCCAAACCGATGACGGCGCGTGGTGCGGTTTAAGGCAGGGGGGTTACTTGTCTAGGCCGAGCTCGGCACTTTCCAACACGTGTTTGAAGTGGTGCCGCCACAAATCCACCCCCAATTTTCCCGACCGATCCAGCGACGAGCCCACCGTCAAATCACTGATCAACGTCGGCTGCAACCCGGCATCAAACAACGCAAAACCCGCCGCCAGCACGCAGGTGTCGGTCTGGATGCCACACACCAATACCCGTTCCGGCGCCAGCGCCTTGAGGTAGGCGATCGTCTCGGGCGTCGGCGCATAACCGTGCTTGATAAAGATGCGATCCGCCGCAATCAGGCTGTGGTCATCCGGCGCAGGCTGCCAGCCTAGCTGGCGGGCGAAGGGGGTGATGCTTTCGTCGTGGCGTTCCACGGTGGCCACCGACGGCAAGTGGCCGAGCAGGGCGTTGATGCCGTCGACCAGCCATGCGGACGGATTGAAGCAGGGTTGCACGTCGATGATCAGCAGTACCTGGCGCATTGCAGCTCCTGAGGGCGGCCCGAGGGCTGCCCATTGTGCACACGCCGCTTCAGGGTTGCCAGGTGGTCTTCTCCCCGCTGAGTTTGCGGTCCAGGAAGGTCGCCGCGCTGATCAATGCCAAATGGCTCAAGGCCTGGGGCGTGTTGCCCAGGTGCCGGGCCTGGCTGTCGAACTCTTCGGCGTACAAACCCAAGGGGTTGGCGTAGCGCAGCAACTGCTCGAACTCCAGGTGAGCTTTTTCCACTTGCCCGGCGCGGGCCACGCATTCGACGTACCAGAACGAGCAGGCGGCGAATGCGCCTTCGGTGCCTTGCAGGCCGTCGATCTGGCTGTCGTCGTTGCGGTAGCGGTAGACCATGCCGTCGCGCACCAGGCTTTTCTGGATCGCTTCCAGTGTGCTCAACCAACGCGGGTCGGTGGCCGCGACAAAGCGCACCAGCGGCATCAGCAGCATCGAACCGTCGAGTGCCGTGCTGCCGATGTGCTGCACGAAGTGGCCGCGCTCTTCATTCCAGAAATTGCTCCAGATGTCGGCATAGATGGCTTGGCGTGTTTCATCCCAGCGGGCGAAAGGAGCGGGCAGCGAGCGTTTGGACGCCAGGCGGATCGCGCGGTCCAGCGCCACCCAGCACATCAGACGCGAGTGCAGGAAGTGATGCTGCTCGCCGCGCATTTCCCAGATGCCCACGTCCTGTGTGTTCCAGATTTCGCAGACCTGGTCGGCGACTTCCACCGTGTGTTTCCAGCCTTGGTGAGAGATGGCTTCGCCGTACTTGTTGACCAGGTAAACCGCGTCCATCAGCTCGCCGTAGATAT
>NZ_JACARO010000105.1 GCF_013386585.1 Pseudomonas sp. P7548
GTCGAGCTGGTAATCCACCACATCGCCACAGCCCCAACCCGGGTCGCAGCTGATCAGGTCGGCCTTGCCGTTCTTGCCGAACAGCGCGGCGATCTTCGGGTCTTTCAACTGCTCAAGGCTGGTGATGTGGTACGCGTCGGCGGTTTTCTTGTCGATCATGTAGCCGTTGTAGCCGGCACCGGTGATGGAGCCGCCGCCGACCACTTCGGTGCGGTCCTTGACCTTGTCGAAGCTGGGTTGCAGCTGCGGCAGGGTCACGTCCATCGACAGGTCCAGGTCACCCTGGGCGGCGGCCGGGAAGAACAGCGTGGTGTTGACGGTACTCAGCTTGCTCCCGTAGCCGAGGCGCTTGGCGGCCTCGATGGCGATCTTGGTGATGACGTAGTTGCCACCGGTACTTTCCGACTGCACGAAGCGGATGGTCTTGCCGTTGCCGGGCAGGTCTTCGGCCATGACCGAAGTGCTCCCCAGGTACAGCACGGCTGCAAATCCGAGCAAGGCGTTGAATGGACGCATCATGATTTCCTCTTTGTTTTTCTCGTTATGGTTAAGGGATGGCAGTCAAAAAACGACGTTCATGATTTCTTGTTATGCGCTGACCGCCCGCAGGGTGAACAGCCGCTTGAACAGCGATTTGCGCTTGCCCGGTGTGGGCTGCGCGAGGTTCTGGGTGATGCGGTCGAGCATCATCGCCAGCAACACAATGGCGATCCCGCCGACCGCCGCGCGGCCTACATCCATGCGTCCCAGGCCCTGCAGCACCACCAGGCCGAGGCCTTCGGCGCCGATCATGGCGACAACGACGGACATCACCATGGCGGTGAGCACCGTCTGGTTGAGGCCGCCAAGGATGGTCGGCACGGCCAGGGGCAACTGGATTTCCCAGAGCAACTGCTTGCGGTCGGCGCCAAAGGCCAGGCCGGCTTCCACCAGCTCGGTTTCCACCATGCGGATGCCCAGGTAGGTAAAGCGAATCAGCGGCGGGCATGCCGAGATCACCACCGCCACTTCACCCGACACGGTGCCCACGCCAAACAGCATCACCACTGGCACCAGGTACACGAAGGTCGGCGTGGTTTGCATGATGTCGAGGATCGGTCGCATCACCGCCCACACCCGTTCACTGCGCGCGCACCAGATACCCACCGGGATGCCCACCACCATGCAGATCACAATCGCGGTAGTGATCAGCGACAGGGTGGTCATGGCTTCGTCCCACACGCCCAAGGCGGCAATCACCACCAGCGCGGCGGCACTGAAAATGGCCACGCCCAGGGTGGCGGCGCGGTAGGCGATGAGGAACATCAGCACCACCATCACCGGGAACGGAATGGCGTGGATCAGCGTGTCGCTGAACCCCAGCAAGTGTTCCACCGGCCAACGGATGGCCTGGAAGATCGGGCGCAGGTGAATGCCGATCCATTCAACGCCCCCGCTGATCCACTGGTCCACGGGAAAAACAGCGAGGTCTTCTGACTTAAGCATGGTGTGCAACCTCCGAAACGGCAGGGCGAGGGGGCGGGACGCTGGCGATGCAATCGAGGATATGGGCGCTGTTCAAGGTGCCGATAAACACCCCGTCGGCGTCGGCGACCGCCACCGGATGGCCTGGTTTGAGCAGGCGCGCCACTTCCACCAGCTTGGCACTGGCCGGCACGCTGACGAACTGCGGCGACAGGCGCTGCAAGGCATCACCGCCTGCGCCCACCGCCAGCAACGCGCCGGCATCCAGAACGCCCACGGCCTTGCCGGCCGCGTTGAGTACAAAGGCATTGGCGCTGTCATTGCCGACCACGCGAGTGTCGCCCTGTACCAGCAGGGTGCTGGCCGGCTGCATGATCGAGCGCGCATCGAACAGCCGCGAGCGGTCCACTTCCCGGGTAAACCCGGCCACATAATCGCTGCCCGGGTCGGCGACGATTTCCTGGGGCGTGCCTTCGCGCACCACTTGGCCGTCGGCCATGATCGCGATGCGCGTGCCCAGCTTCAGGGCTTCCTGGAAGTCGTGGGTGATGAACA
>NZ_JACARO010000106.1 GCF_013386585.1 Pseudomonas sp. P7548
GCGAGCCAGCTCCCACATTGTTGATCGGTGGCGTGTCAATTCTAGCGTTTGGGCAGTTCGATCAAGGCCTTGAGGCCGCCCAGCTCGCTTGCTTGCAGTTGGAGCACCCCGCCCCACACTTCGACGATATCGCGCACAATCCCCAGGCCCAAACCGTGGCCGTCGATCTGCTCGTCCAAGCGTGCGCCTCGGCTGAGCACTTGGTCGCGTTGCGTTTCAGGGATACCGGGACCGTCGTCGTCTACCGCCAGCACATAGCTTTGCGCTGTTTCGCTGACGCTCAACCGCACATCCGCATCCGCCCATTTGCAGGCGTTGTCCAGCAGGTTG
>NZ_JACARO010000107.1 GCF_013386585.1 Pseudomonas sp. P7548
AGCGCAATGCCGCCAGCGCCGCCACCACCAACACCAGCGCAATCACCTTCAAGCCGTTCATCGCGTTACCGGTGCTCATTTCAATCGCGCCCATCACCGACGGCCCGACAAACCCGCCCAACAGCCCGCACGCGTTGACGAACCCCAGGCCGCCCGCCAACGCGACGCCCTTGAGGCGTGACGCCGGGTACAGGAACACGATCGACTGCACCACAAAGAACATCACCGCCGACAGGCAAAAGCCCAGCAAACTGAACACCGGCCCCGACACCGACGCAATGCCCAGCCCCAGCGCCATGGTCAGCAGCCCGGTCACCAGCAGCCGCCGGCAACGCCCGGGCGTCGTGGCAAAACGCGGAATCAGCACGGCGCCCAGTGCCGCCGCCATCCACGGCAGCGACGTCAGCAGGCCGACGCTCATGGTGCTCAGCTCCCCGTATTTGCTGATGATGCTCGGCAGGAAAAAGATCACGGTGTAGATGGTGATCTGATGGCAAAAATACACAAAGATCGCCAACAGGATTTGTGGGGTCAGCCAGTTTTTCAACGAGTGCCCACCCTCGCCCGCGCCCTCTTCGGTTTCCTGGGCGATACGCTGCTCGATGCCCCGCGCTTCTTCGGCCGACAGCCACGACGCCTTGCTCGGGCGATCCGGCAACTTGCACCACACCACCCAGGCAAACGCCACGGCCGGCAAGCCTTCGAGCAGGAACATCCACTGCCAGCCATGCCAACCGAGCAGGCCGTCCATGCGCATCAAGGCCGCGCCCACCGGGCCGCCGATGATGTTGGCAAAGCACACGCCCAACAGAAAATAACCGGTGGCCCGCGCCCGTTGTTCACGGTTGAACCAGTACGTCAGATAGAGCATGACGCCCGGAAACAACCCGGCCTCGGCGATGCCCAGCAACAGGCGCAGCACGTAGAACGAGGTCTCGCCCTGCACAAAGGCCATGGCCGCCGAGATCAGGCCCCAGGTCACCATGATGCGGGCGATCCAGAACCGCGCGCCGACCTTGTGCATGATCAGGTTGCTGGGGATTTCCGACAGCGCATAGGTGAGGAAAAACAACCCGGCGCCCAGCCCGTAGGCCGCGGCGGAAATGCCCAGGTCGACGTCCAGGTGATGCTTGGCCAGGGCGATGTTGGTGCGGTCCAGGAAACTCAGAATGTAGGCGATGATCAGCAAGGGCATCAGCTTGGCGAACATCAGTTTATTCAGCGCCTGCGGTTCGCGGGCCCGGGTGACGGTTGTCATCGGCAGTTCCTCTTGGCGCCCCGCCAGCCGAGCTGGGGGGCGCATCAGTGTTGTTCTAGGGTTGGAGTTGCACAGCCATGGCCTGGGGGCGATGGGAAAACAGTTGCAGCAGCGCGCCGCCGAGGGCGCAGCCGGCCATCACGAAGAAGCACACGGTGTAGCCGTGCAGCGTGGTCCAGCCGCCGCCCATGGCAATCAGGCTGCCCATCAGCACCGGCGCCAGGCCGCCGCCGATGAACATCGCGGTGGTGATGATGCCGTTGGCGGTGGAGGTCGCCGACGGCTCGGCCGAGTCACAGGCCACCGCGTAGTAGATCGGCCACACCGCATTGGCCACCAGGCCGAACAGCAGTTGCACGACGATGATCAGCGTCAGGGTGTTGGCGAAGTAGAACGCGCCGACACTCGCCGCCATCCACAGCCCGCAGATGATCAGGGTGGTGCGTCGGCCGATGATGTCCGACAGCGACGGCCACACCAGTTGCCCGAGGATGCCGGTGAGGGTGAACACCACGCTCATCCCCGCCGACTCCGCGAGGGACAACCCGGCGATGTTGTAGAGATAGGCCGGCAGCACGATGTTGACGCCCATGTACACCACTTGGGTGAGCATCGTATTGCCGGCCGTGAGGGCGATATTCCGGTTGCGCAAGGTGGCGACAAAGGTGCGCCAAGCCTCGCCTTTTACCGCGCTGGGCGGTGCGTTGTCGGGCGGGGTCATGCCTTTGGCGGCAATGTCGACATACAGTGCGGTGATGCGCTCGGCTGTGGAGTAGCGCGCCCAGAAGATCATCAGCGGCAGCGCCACCACAAAGGCGAAGAAGAACACGTAGCGCCAGTTGTCTTCGCCGAACACGGTGATGACAAAGCTGGCGACGATGCCGCTGAGCATCGCCCCGATCGGATAACCGGTGTGGTGCGCGCCCAAGGCAAAGCCGCGACGCTCCACCGGCCACCACTCGGCGGTGTTGCTCACGCCCACCGGCTCGCCCCAGCCCGCGCCGAGGTTGACGCCGACGCGCAGGGCAATAAAGGTGGCCAGGTTGCCGCTCAGTGCCTTGAAGCCCGACAGGAACGAGATCGCGGTGTAACCCAGCACCAGCGGCACCTGGAAGCGCGCGCGTTTCCAGCCGCCACCGTAACGGTCGCTCCACATGGAGCCGGGGATATCCAGCAGCGCCAGGGCCAGCATGACCACCGTGGCCACGGTGCCCCACTGGTCGGCGGACAGATCGAAATGCTTGGAGATGGTCGGCCCCAGGCGCAACACGATCTCACGGTCATAGGCGTTGAGGATCCAGATCATCCAACAGACCAGCAGCGACACCCAGGAATGCCGGTGAATGCTGCGCAGCGACGCTTTTTTGATAGTTGCCATGGGCCTCTCCAGGCGCGCAAGGGCGCGCACTGACACAAGGTTGCGAAGGAATTTGCCTTGTCACACACACGCGCTAGCTGGCGAAACGTCGCTCGGCTATTCCTTGCACGCCCAACCCGGTAATGGCGAACAGCGCGCCGCGCTGCTGGCCGTCTGCCGGGAAACGCGGCAGCGGCGGCTTGGCCATCGAGGTCACAAACAGGGTGTCCAGGTTCGGCCCGCCGAAGGTCAGGCTGGTGACCTTTTTCACCGGCATCTGGATGATGCGGTCGACGTGGCCGTCGGGGGTGTAGCGCACCAGTTTTCCGGCGTAGACCAGCGCCTGCCACAGGCACCCTTCGGCGTCGACGGTGCAGCCGTCGGCGGCGCCACCTCCGGAGGTGTCGACCTTGGCAAAGGTGCGGCGGTTGCTCACGCCTCCTGTGGCGAGGTCGTAGTCATAGGCCCAGATCTCGCCGGACCAGGTGTCACAGAAGTAGAAGGTTTCGCCCGACGGGCTCCAGCACGGGCCGTTGGACACGATGATGCCTTCGTCCAGGGTGTGCAGGCTCAGGTCGGCGTCCAGCCGGTAGAGCTTGGCGCTGGCGCTGTCTTCAAGGGTGTCCATGGAGCCGAAGACAAAGCGGCCCTGGCGGTCGACCTTGCCATCGTTGAGGCGGTTGTTCGGCAGGTGCGGTTCCGGGTCGATGACAAGGTTGAGTTCACCGCTCTTGAGGTCGAGGGTGTGCACGCCGTTTTGCAGGGCGACAATCGCCGAGTCGCCGTTGTGGCGCAGGGCCATGGAGCCGATTTTCTGGCCCACGTCCCAGGCGCGCAGTTCACGACCGTCATCAGTACAGCGCAGGACCCGGCCGTCAGCGCTGTCGATCCAGTACAGCCGTTGTTGTTCGACGTCCCACACCGGGCCTTCGCCTAGGGTGGTCTTGATGTCAACGAGCACTTCGATACGCATGGTGATCCCCTTATTGTTGTTGTGCGGGATGCAGGCCGTGCTCCACCACGGCCTCGTTGTTTGCAGCGTCAGGCTTAGAAATTGACCTGGTCACGCCCCTTGAGCCCGAGGATTTCCCGCGCTTCATCCGGCGTGGCCACGCGATGGCCGAGGGCTTCGATCACCGTGCGGATGCGCCGTACCTGGTCGGCGTTGGAGGCCGCCAATTTGCCCGGGCCGTCCCACAGCGAATCCTCCAGACCGACCCGCGCGTTACTGCCCATGGACAGGCCCATGGTCGCCAGCGGAATTTGCCCCCGCCCGGCAC
>NZ_JACARO010000108.1 GCF_013386585.1 Pseudomonas sp. P7548
GCTCACTACAAGTTGGGGGTTGGGTGGGGTTTTTCGGCCTGGGCGGATAGCACTATTGCCAGCACAATCAGCGCGGCGCCGGCCAGCATCCGCGAAGATGGCGCTTCATGGAACAACCACCAGGCACAGGCAATGGCGTAGACCGGCTCCAGCGAGATGATCATGCCGGCGCTGCGTGCGTTGAGGCCTTTGAGGCTCTTGACGAACAACGCCTGGGACAGCGCCGTGCACAGCACGCCCAGGATGGCGAGGTTGAGCCAGTCGAGCGAGCCGATGCCCGGCAGGTCGGCGAGGGCAAACGGGGCCATGACCACGGCCACGGTTGTGTTTTGCCAGAACACCACCTGGACACCGTTGCGACCATCAGTGGCACGCCGGTTGGTGATCGCCAGCAGGGCAAACGAGAGTCCGGAGGCGATGCCCCACAACAGCCCGACGGTGCCCTGGTTGGCCACCTCGAACGAGGGAGTCACCAGCACCAGGCCGAAGGTCACCAGCAGCAGCAACAGCGCTTCGGCCAGGTGCGGTCGATCACGAAATACCGCCATGTCGAGCAAGGCGATGAACGCCGGGAAGCTGGCAAAACCCAAGGTGGCGACGGCAACGCCGCCCACTTTGATCGCGATGAAGAACGTCACCCAGTGCGCGGCCAGCATCAGCCCCGAAAGGCCGTAGACCAAGAGTTTCCTGAGGGTCAGGCCGCGCAGCAGCGCACGGCCTTGCAAGCGCGCAAACAGCCCCAGGGCCAGCATGGCAAAGGCCGCGCGACCAAAGGTGATGACGCTGGCGCTGGCGTGGATCAGCGCGCCAAAAATACCGGTCAGGCCAAACAGAATGGCAGTGACATGGGCAGAAGTCAGGGCAGTACGATAGGCAGTCATGAAAGGGCTTCGAGAAAACGAGCAGGGCCGTGGACTTCTTATTGTTGACCCGGTTGAAAGGAAGGCGCCCCCATCGCCGCTTGCGTGGAGCTTTGTAAAGGGGCGCCTGTTTTTTTAACTTTCGGACACGTCGATCCAGATGGTCTTGAGTTCGGTGTACTGGTCGTGGGCCCAGATGGACTTGTCACGCCCGCCGAACCCGGACTGCTTGTAGCCACCAAACGGTGTCGAGGCATCGCCTTCACCGAAGCAGTTGACGGTGACAATGCCGGCGCGGATCGCACGGGACAGCTTGATCGCGTTGCGCAGGTTGTCGGTGTACACCGACGCGGCCAGGCCGTAGATGGTGTCGTTGGCCAGGGCGATAGCCTCTTCCAGCGTGGTGAAGGTGGTGACGGTCAGCACCGGGCCGAAGATCTCCTCCTTGAACAGCACGCTGTCTGCGCCAACCCCATCGACCACTGTGGGTTGCACGTAGATGTCATCCTCGGTCTTGCCGCCGAAGACCACCTGCAGGTTCTCGTTGCCGGCCTGCACCAGGTACGAGCTGACTTTGTCGAAATGCGCCCGGCTGACCATCGAGCCCAGGCGGTTGTCCGGGTCCAGCGGGCTGCCCATCTTCCAGCCTTGCAACTGCACGCCAATGCGCTTGAGCAGCGCGTCCTTGATATCGGCGTGGACGATCAGGCGTGACGACGCCGAGCAGTTCTCGCCCATGTTCCAGAACGAGCCGTTGACGATGTGCCCCGCCACCAGGTCGAGGTCGGCCACGTCGTTCATGACCACGGCGGGGTTCTTGCCCCCCAGCTCCAGCACGATGCGCTTGAGGTTGGATTCGGCCGCGTATTGCAGGAACAGACGGCCGGTGTCGGTGGAGCCGGTGAAGCTGACCATGGTGACGTCCATGTGACGCCCCAGTGGCTCGCCCACTTCACGGCCACCACCGGAAACCACGTTGAACACGCCGTCCGGGATGCCGGCCTGGGACGCCAGCTCGGCCACGCGCAGCGCCGTCAGGGTGGTTTCCTTGGCTGGCTTGACCACGATGGAGCAACCGGCTGCCAGGGACGGCGCGATTTTCCAGGCCAGCATCAGCAGCGGGAAGTTCCACGGCAGCACCAGGCCGACCACGCCGATGGCTTCGCGCACCACCAGGGTCAGCGCGTCATTGCCCACTGGCGCGGTGTTGTCGTAGATCTTGTCGATCAGCTCGGCGTGCCAGCGGATCATGTGGATGGTTTCCGGCACGTCGGTCAGCTGGCACTCACGCACCGGCTTGCCGCTGTCCAGGCTTTCGAGCACGGACAGTTCGTGGGAATGCTGCTCCAGCAGGTCGGCAAAACGCAGCAGAACTTTCTTGCGCGTGCCCGGGCTGAGGGTGTGCCAGCGCCCATCGTCAAACGCCTGCTTGGCCGAGGCCACGGCGTAGTCCACGTCGTCGCTGTTGCACGCGGTGATTTCAGCCAGCACGTCACCGGTTGCCGGGTTGGTGGTGGTAAACGTCTTGCCCGAACCCGAGGTATGGGCCGCGCCGTTGATGAAGGACGTGGTCGGGAACCGGATGTCCTGGGCAATGGCCGCGTATTCGGCGGCGCTGAGCAGATGGGTCATCATGCACCTCCGACAATGTGTGCGACGTTACGCTTGAGGTCGGTAATGACGGTCTCCAGCGCGTGTTTCTCGTTTTCGAACAGCGGTTGCAGCGGCGCACGCACGCTGCCGGTGCGCAGGCCGTTGAACGCACACCCGGCCTTGATCGCCTGGACGAATTTGCCGCCTTCGAGGAAGTCCATCAGCGGCATGAACGCGCCCATGATCCTGCGGCCTTTGTCGAAGTCTTTTTCGACCACACACGCCTCGTACAGCGCGATGTGTTCACGGGGCACGAAGTTGGAGCCGGCACACACCCAGCTGCGGGCGCCCCAGGCGAAGAACTCAAGGGCCTGGTCATCCCAGCCGCAGGACAGCGCGATGTTCGGGTATTGAGTGGCCAGGCGATGGACCTGGCCCATGTCGCCCGAGCTTTCCTTGATGGCCACGACGTTTTTCGAGGCGGACACGGCCTTGAAGTACTCGTCGCCCATGCTCACGCTCATGCGGCCCGGGTAGTTGTAGAGCATGATCGGCAAGCCCGCGGCCTGGTCCACGGCCAAGGCGTGGATGGCGTTTTCCTGTTCGGTGGGCAACGCGTACGGCGGCGAACCGACGAGGATCGCATCGGCCTTGATGGCGCGGGCAGCCTTGGCATATTCCACCGAGTCTTCGGTGCGGATGGCGCCGGTGCCGACGATCAGCGCAACGCGGTTGCCGATGACTTCCTTGGCGTGGGCCGCCAGGTCGATGCGCTCCTGGGCGGTGTGCGCGTAGTACTCGCCGGTGGAGCCACCGATAATGATGCCGTGCACCTTGGACTCAATCAGGTATTCCAGCACGTCTGCGAAGGCTGCGCTGTCGATCTGGCCAGTGGCGGTCAACGGGGTGATTGCCGGGGTGTAGATGCCTTCAAATTTCATGGGTGTCTCTCCAACTGTGAATATGAGGTTTTTTTCGCTCAACTGCTTAAAGCCGCTGCGTCGCGCAAGTTCAACGCGCGTGTTTCCGGGGCCATGGCCCAGGCGGCCGCGAGGCCGACGAAGGTCACGCCGGCCGCGACGTACATGGTGTTGCCGATGCCGATCGAGGCCAGCGACAGCGGCACCAGGTAGGTGCCCACGGCGGCGCCGACCCGCGACAGCGAGGTGCCGATGCCGACGGCAAAGGCGCGGATTTCGGTGGGGAACAATTCGTTGGGGTAAACCAGCTGCAGCACTTGCGCGCCGCCGATGAACACGGCGTAGGCGCCGAACAGGCACAGCACCAGCAGCTCATGGCTGTTGGAGAATGCCGCCAGCAACAGCAGGGCAAGGCCCGACCACAGGAAACTGTGGATCAGCATGCTGCGTCGGCCGATGGTGTTGATCAGCCGTGTAGCGAGGACGCAACCCACCACGAACAGCAGGGTGATGAACATCGAGCCGTAGGAAGCCCACTCCCCTTTCAGGTTCAGGGCTTGCAACACCTTGGGGGCAAAGGCGTACACGGCGAACACCGGGATGATCGAGCAGGACCAGAACACCGAGACAAAGAACAACCGCTTGCCGTAACCCGAACGCAGCAGGTCGCGGAAGGTCATCTTGCGCTCGTCAGGTTGCTCGGGCAGGTCGCGCAGCGAATAGTGCAGCCCGTAGACACGCTTGATCACCTGCTCGGCTTCGGCGTCACGCCCCTTGCTGAGCAGCCAGCGCGCGGATTCCGGAGTGCCCAGGCGCAGCACGAACAGCACCAGCCCGATCACCGAGGCGCTGGCCAGCGCATAGCGCCAGGCGTCATTGGCGCCGGTGTTGATGATGGCGTTGCCGACCACATAGGCAAACGCCGCACCGGCAAACCACAGAATGGTCAACGCCGCGAGCCGTGGGCCCCGTTGTTTCTTGGGCAGGAACTCCACCAACAAGGAAGTGGCCACCGGGTATTCAATGCCCACGGCCAAACCGATGATGAAACGGAACAAGAACAACGCCCAGGCCGATTCAACCCAGAATTGCGCCAGGGAACACACAATAAATAACGAAGGGCCAATGAAATAAACTTTCTTGCGCCCCAACTTATCGGTCAACCAGCCGCCAATAAAACCGCCGAAGAACACGCCGATCAAGGCAGACGCGGCAATCAGCCCTTGCCAGAACTCGGTCAGCGCCAGGGCGCCGGTCACCTGCATCATCGCGATGCCGATAATGCTTAATACATAACCATCGACGAATGAACCACCGCCCGAACGGGCCGTGAGCAATCGGTGAAAGTTATTGAGCGGTATATCCTCAATTGAGGCATTCGGACTTGTCATTATTATCTCCTACTTCGCTTCGTTCATTTGCCGGAGTACAACGCACACTTGAAATCCAGGCGAATGAATGCCGTCTCAATCAGAAACCGCAGTCGCGCAAACGCCTGCTGTTTTCCAATCAATAGATTAAGTTCGGTATTACGTAACTAGCGTGTTGCGGGTCAGCTTTCCTGGCCGGCGCGACTTTGTCCCCATAGCAAGTTCATGTTTACACCCGCTGAAAGCAGCGGCTCCGGTGGGTTTCTGCTCGGGCCCGGGGACGTCAACAGGAAGTCCACCAGGTGATTGCTTTTGCCCGCCAGCCATTCGGCCAGCAAGGTGCCGGTGACGGTGCCGCGGGTGACGCCCAGGCCGTTGCAGCACAGGGCGCCGTAAACGTTCTTGGCCAGCTCGCCGAAGTGCGCCATGTGGTTGCGCGACAGGCTCAGGGAGCCACCCCAGGTGTAGTCGAAGGTCACGTCACGGTGCAGCGGAAAGCGGCGGTCGAAGGAGGCTTTGTGGCGCTTGACGAAGCGTTGCAGGTACTTGGGGTTGCTACGCCCGTCGGCGTTGAAGCTGAAGCTGTTGCGCACCAGCAAACGGTTGTCGACGGTGCGGCGCAAGGTGGTGCCGAAGGGATCGGCCGGAATCACGCCCCAGAATGGGTTGCCTCCCAGGCGCGCCTGCTCTTCTTCGTCCAGCGGACGGGTCAGGCTGGCGTAGGTGAAGATCGGCAGCATGCGACTTTTGAGAAAGCCGAAACTCATGGCGAAGGCGTTGTTGGTGAGCACCAGCTTGTCGGCGATGATGCGGCCGTTCTTGTGGCTGAGCACGGTTTTGTCACCGTACTCCACGTCGGTGATCGGGGTGTTTTCGTACAGGGTCACGTTGGACGGCAAGGTGTCCGCCAGCCCTTTGACCAGTGCCGCCGGTTGGACCAGGGCCGTGCCCGGGGTGAACAGCGCCTTGCGATAGAAACCCGTGCCGATGCGGCTGGGCAGCTCGTCGGCTTCGATCACCTGGTAGGCCTGGCCGAGCTTGTCGAGACCGCGCTGGTAGGCGTCCAGTACCGCGATGCCGCGATCTTCGACAGCGGCCTGGTACTTGCCGCAATCGCGCCACTGGCAGTCGATGCCGTGCTGCGCAACCAACGCACGGAGCATCGATTGCCCGGCGAGGTTGAGCTCCATGCTGATTTTGGCGGTGGCAATGTCACCGATATAGTCTTCGGCGCCGATGTCGTGGGGCAAGTCGATGGCAAAGCCGGCGTTGCGCCCAGAGGCGCCATAGCCGACTTCCTGCGCCTCGATCAATACGATCTCGTCATCCGGAAAATTCAGCGCCAGTTGGCGGGCCGCCGCAAGGCCGGTGAACCCCGCCCCTACCACGGCCCAGCGCGCCGAGCGAATGCCACTGTGTGGCGGGCGGGCCACGCGCGGTGGGCTGAGATGAAACCAGCCGCAGGTTGAATCGTCTGCCGGGGTGTTTCTGATGAGTGCCATGTTCGCGACCTGGGTTCTTTTATAGTTGTTAGAGCTAACAGCCACCCGTCTGCATCGCGTCACACTGCCCAGCCTCAACCGGTCAGAAGGTAAGCGCTACATCCAGGCCTTCGGGCGCCGCGTACTCGGACATCCGCCGACGGGACAGTTCGAGGTGGGCCCGCACGATTTCCCCGGCCAAGACCGGGTCGTGTCGTTCAATTGCGTCGATCATGTCGTCGTGCTGCTGGGCGGCCACTTCCAGGTCTTCCTGCATATCCACCGTGGTCGGATGGCGGTAGAAGATCTTGCCCAGACGGGCGTGATCGATCAGCAAGCGCTGCAAGCTCGGCATCAGGTAGGCGTTGTGGGCCATCTTGCCGATCTGCAGGTGAAACTCGTCGTTGTACAACACACGGTTCTCGACATCTTTTTCATCGATGGCCGTGCGGAACAAACCTTGTATCCGCTTCAATTCCTCAACTTCAGCGGGCGTTGCGTGGGAGCAGGCCAACTGCGTGGTGGCAATGTAGATCAACGGCGCTGCCAGGAAAAAACTGCGCAGCGACTGGTAGCTCATCGCCGACACCCTTGCCGCGCGGTTGGCTTCCAGATCGATGTAGCCCTCCGCCGCCATCTGCCGCATCAGTTCACGCACCGGCGGGCGCGACAAACCGAACTCATCACACAGCGCCAACTCATCCACCACGGCACCCGGTGCCAGTTCCATGCTGAGGATGCGGCGCCGCAGCGCATCACCCAAGACCGCCTTCCGGTCGATGGTTGGCTCGACGGGAGCCGGGGTGCTGAGTTCTTTGGTAGCCATGGTGAAACCTTCCTAGTAGTAAGTGCACACGGTCTACTACCTGTATTCGCACTATAAAACAACAATATTCTTATTGTCTACAATTAATATACACAACGTAAAACGAGACTATGGCCCAATGGCTACGGGCTTAATCAGTTATTTGACGAGGCGGATTTCCTTCGAAGGCCGATGCCCGAAATAGGCGCTGTAGCACTTGCTGAAATGACTCGGCGAGACGAAACCACAGGCCACCGACACCTCGACGATGCTCAGCGAGGTATGCTGTAACAACCGCCGCGCCTCGGTGATGCGCAGGTCCATGTAATAACGCTGTGGCGAAGTGCCGAGCTGATCCTTGAACAGGCGCTCGATCTGCCGTCGCGAGCGGCCGGCGTACAGGCACAGGTCGAGCATCTGCAACGGTTCTTCGAGGTTGACGTCCATCAGGTTGATCACCTCACGCAACGGTCCGCTGACCGACAGGTTCAACATCGGCTTGATACGCCTGAAGCGTGACGCCTCGAACGCCAGGATGTCCTCGATGCCATCGGTGAGGCTTTTGCCGTGCAGGCTGCGGATCCATTCCAGGGTCATATAGAAGGCACCCGTCGGGCTTGATGCCGTCAGCCGATCACGATCCACCACGTAGGCTTCACTCGTCACATGGGTTAACCGGGCTATCTCGGCCACTGCAGGACGATGCTCCGGATGCACCGCGCACCGATACCCGTCCAACTGCCCTGCCCGGCCCAAAAACCACGCACCGTTCCATATCCCGGCCAGCGCCGCGCCCTGTTCCACCGCCACTTCCAGCAACAGGCTCAGTTCATCGTTGTAGCGCAACGGCGTGCGATAGCCGCCGCAGATCACCAACAGGTCCAGCTCGCACACCGCATCGGGCGTCAGACGCTCGTCCGGCCGGATCACCAGGCCCAGGTCGCTGA
>NZ_JACARO010000011.1 GCF_013386585.1 Pseudomonas sp. P7548
GGGTTTTAAAGGCCAGCAGGGCTGAGCGCTTTCATTTGCGGGACGTTTCCGAGAGAATCCAAACCGCATTGCGCCAGTGGGGATGGGTGACTAGGCTGCGGGCTGTCACTGCATATTCAGTGAACGGGTTTAGTCGCCCGGACCTTGCTAGGCGCATGCGCCATCTCAAAGACAGGTGTCTTCTCACCTGCACTTTATGGTGGCTGTGCGCAGGGCACCCTCGGGTGCGCCGGAGCCTAGCAGCCGGTCGACTAACCTGCGTACAGCCGCCACCTCTGATTGTTTAGTCGCAAAAGGACGGTGGTATTCACTTACTGCTAGGGGTTTTGCTATGGATAACGTTTGTTCGGATTTGCCGTCATCGGGTGCGACTTACCCATTCACCGTTAATGAAGAGCTAAGCTTTGAGGATGCCTGGGTGCGTGTGGCTGAGTTGCTGCAGTGTGCGGTGGCTACGTCGCAGGTGCTTGGGGAACCGCTGGCTGCACCGCAGAGGGCGGTGATGCATTTGGTGGAGCTGGCGAAGATGGTGGCGGATCGGGCTGTGGAGTGTATGCAGCCTTAATCACTCCACTTCAAAGACGGGCAAGACAGCAGCCAGTTCGCCTTTGCCGTCACCACTGGCATAAGACAGGCAGCATTTGGTGGTTCTTCCAACCCTTGTGGAAGCAGAGACTTGCACGCGTCAAGGCATTTTGCCTTTACCTTGCAGCGCGTGCTGGATATTGTGACATCCATCAAATTCCAGGCAGGCCGCTGTTTCCCAAGGATGGCATCTCGAGCGCACTGAGAAATCTGCCGCGCCCCTAAAACGCCTCTCTTGTTATCGCGGCCAGCTGAAGCTGAGCATCGGCTTGCCTTGCCCGGATAAATCATTAGGCAGTTACCCCGAAAATTAGCGGTGATCGACGTGAACTCAGGCCCTGAATCATTGGATATCCAACGAGATGAACTTGTTCTGCAATGGATATTGGAACTAGTCCCTGCAGACGGGACTGCCGTTGGTAACAAGTCACTCAGGGACCGGATCGATCGGCGAGCTGAGCTTCAGGATTTTTCCGTTTCTGAGGAAGAGTACTGGCGTCTTCGTGACGAGCTTATTTCCAAGGGGTTGCTCAATAAAGGAAGTGGTCGCGGGGGATCGGTTTATCGCTTCGATACAGAGGCCAAGGGGCATTCGAAGCCTATTGATACAGAGCCATTTACCGATTGGGACGACCTCGATACGCCTCCAAGCGAGATACCGGAAAGTCTGGAGAAACTGAGAAGTAGGCTGCTTGACCTTAGTGCTCGCAATCGGTTGTTGAATTTCTCACACGCGCGCTCCAAGCGTTTTGTACGGATCATTGATGAGCTGCCGGATCATTTGTTTGACTCCTTGGCAGACGAAAAATCTATGCGCTTTGCTGCTGTGCCTGAGCCAACGGAAAGGCAGCTGCTTACTCACGGTTTTTTAAAGCTGGACGAAAAAACAGGCGCAGTTATTGAACTCAAGAAACAACCCACAGCAGAAGTGTGGGCGCAAATTCTGGGTATGTCGACCAGCTATGAGCTACCTCTGCCTCCTGAAAACGGGGAATCTGGTAAGCACTCTGATGATGCGATCCAGACGCTTTATTACCCGGTAGAGATGGAGTCTCGGCTGCAGATACTACATGCTCAGTCGCGATCAGCGCTTGAGGAGACGGGTGCAAACATCCTTTATCTTGCGCTGGGTTTTCTGGAGTGGAATGACTCGGTGGCGGGTAAAGAAAGCACCCGTCTGGCACCGTTGATGTTATTGCCAGTGAACTTGGAGAAAGGAAAGCTCAACCCTCAAACCGCAACTTTTGAATACCGCGTACACCCTACCGGTGAAGATATTCTTACCAACCTTTCGCTACGAGAAAAGCTTCGCGTCGATTTTGATATCGCGTTACCGCGAATTACCGACGACAGTACACCTGAAGAGTACTTCGAGCGAATTGTAGAAACCGTACTGAAAGTCAAACCTGACTGGAAAGTTCATCGTTACGCTTCGCTCGGTCTGTTTGAGTTTGGCAAGTTGATGATGTACCTCGACCTTGATCCCGGCCGGTGGAAAGATCAAGCGCTGCTTGATCACGGTTTGGTTAAGCGACTAACAGGAATGGACGGTTTACCGCCTGACTCGACAGGAAAGCAAGGCGCATTTTGCGTCGAGCATTCGATAGACGATATTGAGCAGATTCACCTGCAGTTTCCTCTCATTGATGACGCTGACAGCTCTCAGCACAGTGCATTGATAGATGTTATCCGCGGGGATGATCTTGTGATTGAGGGGCCTCCCGGTACAGGGAAGTCTCAGACCATCACCAACATGATTGCTGCGGCATTGGCCCAAGGCAAAAAAGTGTTATTCGTTGCCGAAAAAAGGGCGGCGCTTGAGGTCGTCAAAACTCGACTGACGCGGGCCGGCTTGGGTGATTTCTGTTTGGAGTTGCATAGTCATAAGAGCCAAAAGAGCGCTGTTATCGATAGCATTCGGCAACGGATTCAGAAAAATGGCGGCTACCGTTCGCCTAAGCAACTTACAGATCTGATTTCCAACTATGAGCGATTGAAGCAGCAGCTCAATAAGCACGTACATCACCTACATACTCAATTCGAAGAATCGGGAATGAGTGTTCATCAGGTGCTCATGCAGGCAACGCGTTTGCGTGAGGCATTGTCGATTAAACCTTCAGACCTGCACCCGCAGTCCGAGGTATTGATTGATAAAGTGCATTTGCAAGAGCAAGCCGGCTTTTACGCACATATCTATCGTAAGACAGCTGAGGAGGCTGGCCAAGCAGGCAGGCTTGAAACGCATCCGTGGTTTGGCAGCACAAAAACGCGGGTGACGGGTGCCGAGCGATCAGCACTTCTGGAAAACCTCGCACGCGCGCAGCATGCGCTGAATCGTCTAGCGACTCTTCGGCCTCAACTCGCACTACAGCTTCAGGTTCCTGTACTGGAGGCTTATAGCCCAGAACAGATGCGAGATTTAGCTGCCTCTATTCCGGTGCTTGCATTACCTAAAGGTGATGAGGATTGGGATCTATTAGGACGCTTGGACATCGCGTCCTGTGAGGCGTTGAAGCTTTGGCTGCAGGGTATGGACTCCTTGTTGGACGAACAGAGTGTTTTAGCTAGGTCGTTGCGTGCTGAAGTTATTAGCTCTGAGGAAGCAATCTCATCTATCAAAAAAGCCTGCGCAGCCATACGTCTGCATAACGGTGATGAAGCCCTTTCACTTAATGTCCTACTGGATGTGATTGAAGAGGCTGAAGATCTACTGGAGTTGGCTCCGCGCCTTCAAAGACTAATTCAGTTGTTAACGGACGGGCGGGCCGTTCAAGGCTTGCGAAGTGACTTTATCGGAATTGAGCAGTTGGTACTCTTTCTGCAAATGCTTTCGGCGATGCCTGAGGATTTGGCAAGTCTTCGCCATAAGCGCTTTGAAGACGAGAGCTTGGACGAATTGCTCGTAGAGTTGGGCAGTGATATCTCGGTTGTTAAACACTTGCAGGAGCAAGCAGCAGGTCACTTCACACTGGATCGATTGCCTAGCCATACGCGATTAGAGGATTTAAATCGAGTTCTGGCAGATAAATCACTTTTCCGTTGGTTCAAGGGGCAATGGCGCTCTGCGAAAGCCGAAATCCTGGCTATGGCGCGACCTGGGCTCAAGCTGAACCAGCTTCTGGTGGTCCTACCTGATGTAATTGCCTATTTGAAACAATACAGTCAGTTGAATGAAAACAAAGGGCTAGGCGAAAAACTGGGTGAGCATTTCCAAGGCATTGATACTCCGATTGATGCGCTCAAGCGTTTACGAGATTGGTACAAGCTCCTGCGAGCAGAATGCGGACGTGGGTTCGGTGCAAAGGTCTGGATTGCAGAGTACCTACTTAAAGTCGATGAGCAGCTATTGGCTGAGATTTTTGACGATACCGTAGAGCTCGAATCCTACCTGATGGATGTACGTGACCATCGACTGGACTTGGAAGAACTGTTGCCGTTTGACTGCCATGATTTGCGTTCGGAAGACTTGCTCGCCCCACAGGGGCTGTATGTTCGCCTTATCAGAGACGTCGGAGCTCCTCTTCGCTCTTTACTACCCGTGGTTAGCGAAGAGAAACCTACGATGGGGCAACTGCTGCAGTTGATTCAATCCGTGGAGAGCTGGCAGGCCCGTTCGGCGGCCCTGCAAAGCGACGCAGTGCTAAAAACCTGCTTGTTAGGAGAAGAGCTCCCTCGAATAGAAAACCTTTCCGCAGCCCGACCTCGCTTGACTACGTGGCGGCATACGGTTGCGTTCGTTCAACCCATTCTGGCGTTACCGATTCGTGACATTCTCGTTCCGCAGTTGACGGCGTGTACGCCAAAAGAGGCTGAGGAGTTGATACTCCACTGGCGTCAAGAAGGCGCAACGCTCGCACAAGCTGTGGATGTTTGGGAGCACGCATTGGAAGGCTTTTTCCAAAGCGCTTCGGTCATTTCCAGCCAGTGGTGGCAGTCCATTGAGAAAGCAGATTTCGAACCCATTGCTGACCGCTTGGCATGGGCTGCACAGAATTCGGATCTCCTCGATCATTGGTTCGAGTACCGTCGCTTGCGTTTGCACCTGGTCGACTTAGGGTTCGAGACCGTCGTCGAAGCAATCGAAACGCAAAAACTGGCGTCGGAGCACTGTATTGACGCTTGTTTGCTCGGCCTTCTCGACAGCTGGGCATTGAAGATTCTTGAGCTCGATCCCGCATTGGGTCAATTCTCGGGTAAAGAACAAGAAGCCATCCGCGCCCGGTTTGCTGACATTGACGAGCAGCTCAAGCATCTACAACGTGAGCAGGTTTCTTCACGTATCAGTCAGAACAATATTCCCGCCGGCAATAGTCATGGAGCGGTTCGAGACTTTACGCAACTGGCCTTACTGCAACGTGAGGCTGAGAAAAAGACACGGCATGTGCCGATCCGTAGCTTGATGAACCGTGCATCTGAAGCGTTACAGGGCCTCAAACCCTGCTTCATGATGTCGCCAATGGCTGTCGCCCAATATCTGCCAGCAGGTCATGTCGAGTTCGATTTGGTCGTTATGGACGAAGCCTCTCAAATGCGTCCGGAAGAAGCATTGGGTAGCATTGCCCGAGGCAAACAGTTAGTGGTTGTGGGTGACCCGAAACAATTGCCGCCGACAAATTTCTTCTCCCGCAACGGTGGCGATACAGACGCCGATGAAGCCGATGTTTCCTTGGCAGAGGACTCAGAAAGCATTTTGGAAGCCGCCATGCCGCTATTCAAACTGCGGCGTTTGCGTTGGCACTACCGGTCCCGTCACGAGAGTTTGATCGCCTTCTCCAACAAGGCCTTCTATGAAAGCAACCTCGTTGTCTACCCATCACCGCACCGCGAATCAACCGAATTTGGCGTCAAGTTTGTCAGAGTACCTCGCGGGCGTTTTGTTGAGCAGCGCAATATCGAAGAGGCTGAAGTTGTCGCTAAGGCCATTGAACACCACCTTACTCACCGACCTGATGAGTCTTTAGGTGTGGTGGCCATGAACGTTAAACAGGCTGATCAAATTGAGCGAATGCTTGAGCATCTGGCCAAACAAAGTCCGCAGTTGCAAGTCGCGCTGGACCGTAATCAAAGTCAGGATGAGCCACTGTTCATCAAGAACTTGGAAAACGTTCAGGGTGACGAGCGAGATGTTATTTACATCTCCGGTACTTACGGCCCTATGGAAGTAGGTGGCACCGTTCCTCAACGCTTTGGCCCGATTAACGGTGCCAGCGGATGGCGACGTTTGAACGTGCTGTATACCCGCTCCAAGAAACGCATGCAGGTCTTCTCCTCGTTTGGATCGACCGATGTCTTAGTAACCGGAACCTCTAGCAGAGGTGTTCAGGCACTGCGCGACTTTCTGCACTTCGCCGAATCTGGTCGTATGCCACACATCAAAGAAAATGAACGCGCCCCTGACAGTGATTTCGAGGTAGCAGTCATGGACATGTTGTCGCGCCATGGCTATCAATGCGAACCCCAGGTTGGCGTAGCGGGATTCTTCATTGATTTGGCTGTCCGTGATCCTGGGCAACCTGGCCGCTACCTGATGGGCATTGAGTGTGATGGAGCCGCATACCATTCGGCCAAGTCCGCGCGTGACCGCGACCGTCTGCGTCAAAGCGTGTTGGAGCAATTGGGCTGGAATATTCGCCGCATTTGGTCGGTGGATTGGTTCCGCAATGCCCGCGTGCAAATCGAACCTATTCTCCAGGAGCTTGCACGGTTGCGAACCGAGCCAACGGCAGAGGTAGCGGCGATAGGCGAGGAGTCTGAAGAGGCTTCAATCCAGCACGTGGCAGATGAGCAGAGCGAGCACGCTGAGCGTATTACCCTTGAGGGTAACTACAGCCTGCGAGAGAAGTTGCTGTGGCTTGAAGAAAATGTGATCCGGCCGAGTTTGCCAGATGTTCCTGTTAATCAGCGGCTATTGAGGCCTGCGATGCTGGAAGCGTTGCTTGAGTTTCTACCTGCAGACCGTATTGAGTTTCAGCAGATGATTCCTGGGTATTTGCGTAATGGCACCCACGGTATGGAAGGGCGGTATATCGATGATGTACTCCTTGTGATTGGCGAGCAGTGAGTCAGCTACTAACAGTGGATGTTCAGACGGCTTCAAGGAAGGGTAATGGGTTTCTATATTCGTAAGAGCATCAGAGTAGGGCTGTTTCGTTTCAACCTGTCCCAACAGGGAGTGGGCGTTTCGGTTGGGTTGAAAGGCTTACGCATTGGGACGGGACCTCGGGGTAATTACGTGCATATCGGTCGGGGAGGCCTGTATTACCGGGCTACCCTACCAAGTGCAAACGGTAACCAGCCTTTTTTACCTCACATTGACACTACTGTGATACCTGAGGGTACCCACGCCCCTTTAGTCGAAATCGAATCCGCGGCTGCTTCGAAAATCGTGGATTCATCTTCACGTGATTTGCTCAATGAGATGAATATGAAGCAGGCACGATGGCGGATTTGGCCATGGGTTGGCGTCCTGGGACTGCTCACAGTATTTCTTGGCCTACGTAGTGGTTGGTCCAATAGCGCTTTATGGAGCGCACTCGTCATTGGTTCAATCCTAACCATTGCCTTTGCGGCACGCGACGCGATGGCTAAGACGGTTGTACTGTTTTACGATTTTGACGCCGAGATGGAAAAAGCTTACGAAGCATTGCATAGCAGCGGTCAGCAGGTTTCGACAGCTGTTGCAGCCTGGCATATCGAAGCCGAAGGTGCCGTTCATGATCGTAAGTATCACGCTGGTGCGAGCAACCTTGTTCGTCGAAAAAAAACGACTATTTCACGATCTTCACCTCCTTATGTAAAAACCAATATAGAAACCATTTCCATGGTTGTAGGGCGCCAAACGCTGCATTTCTTCCCTGACCGTGTGCTGATTTATGACGAGAAAGGCGTGGGAGCGGTTAGCTATGGAGAGCTGCAGTTACAGGTCAATGCGAAGCAATTTATCGAAAGTGGTCCGCTTCCTAGAGACGCCACGGTAGTTGATAGGACGTGGCAATTTGTTAACAAAAAAGGCGGCCCCGATCGCAGGTTCAAAAACAATCGTGAGCTTCCCGTTTGTCTTTATGATGAATTGAAATTTTCTAGCGTGACCGGTCTGAATGAGGTCGTACAAATCTCGCGAAATGGTGTTGGAGATACTTTTGCTAGGGCGATTTTCGACCTTGCGCGGGTGATGCCGTCTGAGCGAGTAAGTTGAGGCGCTCTCGTTAAGCGTGTTCATCCGAGTGGTTGAGTTGCGACTGTGCGCGGCCAGGCTGGTTTGTACTTTGCAGCTTGGGGGGCGTCAGTCTTCTACGAAATAATCATTGTCCAGCTGCTTCACTTCGTAGATCTGTTTCACATTGCAACCCAGGTTGTTCTCGACCATCAGGCGTGCCAGATCTTCACCATCGATTAGCACCACTTTTATATCCAGATTCATCGCGGCTTCGCGAGCACCGTTGGAGAAGTCTGAAGTGGTAATGAAAACACCCTTACGAGCGCGCTGGCGTGTGAGAGCCCCGATGAACTTATCTATTTCTGGGCGGTGTACGGTGTTCACCCAGCGCTTTGCTTGCAGGTAGATCACATCCAGGCCGAGCTTGTCTTCCTTGATGATGCCGTCTATGCCGCCGTCGTTAGTTTGTTGAGTTGCGCGGCCAGCTTCCTTACGTGATCCGCCATTTCCCATGGAAATCATCAGATCGACGACAAGCTGCTCAAAAAAGGCTGGTGAGGCCGCACGTACCAAAGACAGCAGATCCTCCGCCAATGCTTGGCCAAGAGTCTGATGAGCATCGGCTAACTGCTCGTCTGGGGTGGTTTCCGATGCGGCGATTTCCAACGCAGCAGGGATGTCTCCTGTTTGTGGTTTGGCGGTGTGAAAGTCGGCGAACTCAGGGAACTGCTTAAGCCAACTGACGCTGATACGCTCTGGTCCATTGGACAATGCATCAAGGCCCCGCGCAGTAATCTGCACCATACCTTTCGCCGGGATGGTCAGTAGTCCGGCCTTATTAAGATAAGTTCGAGCCCAACCTACCCGGTTATTGATCACCGTCTGATTGCCGGAAGGCAGGTGCTCTTTTCGCTCGTCCTCACTCAATTGGAACTGATCGGCAATCCGCTCGCGTAGTTCACGGAGCGGCAGCGGCATACCATCCTGTACTGTGCTCAGGACTGGCCGCATCACACTTTGAAAGTCCGGAATTGCCATCCATACGGCGCAACAAAGTGAAAGGCAGGATAATGCGGCCGTACTGGGATTGCTTAAAATCACCACGCAGCAGGTCGGCAATCGACCACAGAAAGGCGGCCGTCTGGGAATGATTTTCCGTGTTCACGCGACAATTCCTTGGGGTAGGCAAAAAGCTAAGTCTAACCCGTTGAACTGCCAACCTGTGACAGGCAATGTTTGTTCGGTGATGTAAATACTTAAGACATTAAAAAGCCGGCTTGTGGCCGGCTTCTCGGGGACTGCTTCAGCTTGTTTTTGACAAACCTCACCAGCCTTCAAATCGCTCAGCCCACGTTGCGTCGGGCTGAATAGTAAGGGCATCCGCGGGAACTCCTCCGCTTCGCCGAGCAGGGTGGATAGCGCAAAGCCACCCCCTGCCAAATGTGGGCCGCATGATACCCACATTCACCTCAAATGCCCACCTCCGGATCCGTTTTAGAGCCTTCCCAGCCCAATAAATGCTCATCCAGCGGCACGGGTGGGCGGCGGTTGTTCAGGGTGGACCACCAGAACACCCAACCCACGATCTGGAAGTTCTGCTCGAAGCGTTGCTCGTACGTGAGGTATTCGTCGGGGTGTTCGCTGGCGTTGTGGCTGCGCATGCGCAGGCCGCCGCCTGGGCGGTTGTAGAGGTATTTGATGCGCAGCATGCCGTCGTGTTCTACGGCGTAGATTTCGCCATCGATGATTTGGGTGCGGCCTCGGTCGATGGCGAGGGTAGCGCCTTGTTGGATGATGTCGATCATGCTGTTGTCGACCATGTAGGCGCCCAGGGCGCGGTCGGGGTTTACGGTGAGGGTGTCGAGGGTGTGTTGGGAGACGCGGATGCGTTCGCTGGAGGTGAAGGAAGGGTGGAGGTCGATCTCCACGTCGGTTTTTTCCGGAGGGCAGGCTGGGTCTGCGAGGTATTTGCCGCGTCCTTCGCGGGTGTTGGTCAGTCCTTTTCGGGTGTCCGGGCCTTCCAGCAGGAAGTTGGCCGGTGGGTGCTTGGGGCCTTCGCCGGTGCGTAGCCAACGGCTGGAGATGCACAGCAGTTCTGCGATCTCGTTGAGTCGGCCCATGGGCACGCCGCGCTTGAACCAGTTGTTCACGTGTTGGGGCGTGACGCCGCGGTTCTTGGCGAAGTCGGAGGCGGAAAGGTGAACTTCCCGTAATAGCGCTTTTAAACGATCACCTGATGTATTCATAAACGCAGAGCTTACTGACCGGGAAAACAGATCAAATAAACCATGCGTTGAGTTGCGCTTGTAGGTTTTTACTTAGTTGTAGTTCGATGCGCCGGATTCAAAGGGCAACTAAACGAGATCTATAAGTTTTTGAACTTGTCGTTTAATTTTTCCCACAAAAAAAGCCCCGAATGATCGGGGCTTTTTTTATTGCCGGGGCAATGAGGAGCGGGTATCAGCCTTTGTAGGCAGCGACCGACTTCAGGATCTCGGCGCGGGCGGCGTCTGCGTTGCCCCAACCGTCGATCTTCACCCATTTGCCTTTTTCGAGGTCTTTGTAGTTCTCGAAGAAGTGTTTGATCTGCTCCAGCAACAGTGGTGGCAGGTCGGTGTATTCCTTCACGTCCACGTACAGCTGGGACAGCTTGTCGTGTGGTACCGCGATAACTTTGGCATCGCCGCCGCCGTCGTCGGTCATGTTCAGGATGCCGACTGGACGTGCGCGGATCACCGAGCCTGGTGCAACCGGGTAAGGGGTTACGACCAGCACGTCGAGGGGGTCACCGTCGTCGGCCAGGGTGTTTGGGATGAAACCGTAGTTGGCCGGGTAGAACATTGGGGTGGCCATGAAACGGTCAACGAACAGGCAATCGCTGTCTTTGTCGATTTCGTATTTGATCGGCGCGTGGTTGGCCGGAATCTCGATGGCGACGTAGATGTCGTTCGGCAGGTCTTTGCCAGCCGGAATCTTGCTGTAGCTCATTGGGCGTTGCCCCCGTTAATTGGCCATGAAACATGGCCGGATTGGCCTAAAAGTGGCGGCGATTATAGGCACATTCTGATGCCGATGCCATGCGTCAGACGTCGTACGGCGCCTGGGGTTCAGTCCGGTACCGTGCGTCGCTGGCTTGCAGCTGAGTCAGGCGGGCCAGGGGATCCTGGCGGTAAAAGCGGCTGAGCTGCGCGTACACCTGTGGATAATGGTTGACCAGTAAATCCGGGGCGCTGAAGAAATATTCGCTGGTGACCGCAAAGAACTCGGCCGGGTTTTCGGCGGCGTAGGGGTCGATCTCGGTTTCGACGTCCGGGTTGGCGTCGAGCTGGCGATTGAGGTCGTCGTAGGCGCTCTGCATCACGCTGGCCCACTCTTGCACGCGCATGTCGCTGTGCAGCGGCGGCAGGCCGTTGGCATCGCCGTTGAGCATGTCCAGCTTGTGGGCCAGTTCGTGAATGACCAGGTTGTAGCCTTCCCACTGGCCGCTTGCTAGTACACCGGGCCAGGCCAGGATCACCGGGCCCTGTTGCCAGGCTTCGCCGCTGTGTTCGCCGTCCCATTCGTGTTCGATGCCGCTGCTGTCGCGATGGCGCTGGGGGCTCAGGAAGTCGTCGGGGTACAGCACGATTTCATGGAAGCCCTGGTACCAGTCGAGGTCGCCGAGGTTCATCAGCGGCAGTTGCGCCTGGGCGGCGAGCAGCAGGCGTTGTTCCTGGTGCAACTCGACGCCGGGAAGGGCAGTGAGGTGTTTTTCGGCGAGGAATACTACGCAGGCTTCGCGTAGCCACTGGTCCTGCTCGGCGCTGATGCCGTCGAGGAAGGTCAGGTGGTGGCGCACCCGCTGCCAGGTGTCCTCGGCAATCGGGTGCTTGGCCAGCAGGCGCCGGCGACGCCAGGCGCTGAGGGACCACATCGCGCGCTTACTGCGACTTGGCTTCGGAAGAGGTGCGGCCAAAGCGGCTGCGGGCCACGCCAATGATCATCGGCACCAGGGACAGCAGGATGATGAACACCACCAGCAGCGACAGGTTTTTCTTGATGAACGGCACGTTGCCGAAGAAGTAGCCCAGGGTCACCAGGCCGCCGACCCAGATGATGGTGCCGAACACGCTGAAGCCGAAGAAGCGCGGGTAAGGCATTTTGGCGATGCCGGCGACGAACGGGGCGAAGGTGCGCAGGATTGGCAGGAAGCGCGCCAGGGTCACGGTTTTGCCGCCGTGCTTGTCGTAGAAGTCGTGGGTCTTCTGCAGGTAGTCGCGGCGGAAGATTTTCGAGTTCGGGTTGCTGAACAGCCGTTCTCCGGCCGTTCGGCCTATCACATAGTTGGTGCTGTCCCCGAGGATCGCCGCCAACATCAACAGGCCGCCCAACAGGATCGGGTCCATGCCGCCGCCCGCGGCAATGGCGCCGGCGATGAACAGCAACGAATCACCCGGCAGGAACGGCATGACCACCAGGCCGGTCTCGCAAAAAATCACCAGGAACAGGATGGCGTAGATCCACACGCCGTAATTCCTCACCAGCGTATCGAGATACACGTCGAGATGCAGGATAAGGTCAAGCGGGTTGAAATCCATGAATGGCACCTGTGTGAATGGCCCGGCTCAGCAGGCCTGTGCGGGGGCGTCGGGAAATAAGGCTACAAGTCTATGTCGCGATTCTTACAACCCTGAGAGGTCCGCATTATACGGATTGAGCCGTGAAAAGCGTGTTGGTTTTGTAGCGGGGGATGTCGTGTAGACGATGGGCTAAGGTCTGAATGTTATCGAGTGTTCAATTGTGGGAGCTGGCTTGCCTGCGATGCCGGCACCTCGGTGTATCAGTGAGACCGAGGTGATGCCATCGCAGGCAAGCCAGCTCCCACACAAGCCCGTTCCCCATAGGATAGGCGGTATGGGCTTCAGTCCTCGCTGATTGGCAACACGTAGTTCTTGAACTCCGTGTCTTCGCGAAACCCGATTGACTCGTACGTCTTCTGCGCCACTTCGTTGTCACTGCTGGTCGACACCCGCAGCCGTACCGCGTGGGTTTCCTTGGCCATTTTCTTCGCCGTGCGCATCAGGTTGTCTGCCACCAGTTGGCGGCGGGCGTCTTCGGCCACGTAGATATCGTTGAGGATCCACACGCGCTTGAGCGACAGCGACGAAAAGCTCGGGTACAGCTGGCAAAAGCCGAGCAGCTTCTTGTCGTCATCATCGGCCAGGGCCAGGTAGATCACCGACTCCTTGCGGCGCAGGCGCTTTTCCAGAAAGGCCCGCGACGAGTCCGGGAAGGGCAGGGCACCATAAAACTCACGGTATTTGACGAACAGCGGGGTCAACAGGTCCAGGTGTTCCAGGGTCGCTTGAGTAATCCGCATGCCAGGCCTCAACTTCCAAAGGGGGGATGACCACACAAGCGGCCGTGACTCGATGCTGCCTAATGGCGCGAAAAAGCGCAATCGTGCAGCAATTAGTCATCCGGTGAACTGAGCAGGAAATTGCCTTTCATCAGGTCAGGATCATCCGATTCGATGGTCTGAACCTGCGCCTCGTCCTTGAGATTGACCCCCGACAGCTGCCGACGACACGCCTCTCGCATCAAGTAAAGCAGGCGATGGGCGGCCATGCCGTAGCTCAGGCCTTCCAGGCGCACATTGGAGATGCAATTGCGGTAGGCATCGGTGAGGCCGACCTTGGGGTTGTAGGTGAAATACAGGCCTAGGCTGTCCGGCGAACTGAGCCCCGGCCGTTCGCCGATCAGAATGACGGTCATCTTGGCCCCCAGCAGCTGGCCCACTTCATCCGCCACCGCCACGCGGCCCTGTTCCACCAAAACAACCGGCGACAAGGACCAACCGTCGGCGCTGCTCTGTTCCTCCAGGCGTGTCAGAAACGGCAAGGTGTGTTTATGCACCGCCAGTGCCGACAGGCCATCGGCGACCACCACCGCCAAGTCCACGCCGCCCGGATTGGCCGACGCATGATCACGCAGCAACTGGGCCGACTCATCGCTCAAGCGCCGCCCCAGATCCGGGCGTTGCAGGTACATGTGACGGTCAGTGGCGGCACTGTGCAGCAACAGGCTATCGCGCCCGCGCTCGGCCAACTGGCTGCTGAGGCCGGCATGGTCGAAGGGCAGGTGCACGGCGTCCCGCGCTTGGGCGTGGGCGAACTGGAAGTCCAGCTGTGCGCTGGTGGGGATGCTGGTGCCGGTGCGGCCCAGGGCAATGCGCGCCGGGGTCAGGCGGCGCAATTCCAGCCACGGGTTGTCAGGCAGGTCGAGTTGCACGGGCGGCTCCTTCATCCCAGTTGCGCCAAGGCTTGGCGGAAGGCCGGTGGCAGGCTGTTGCCAAACTGCACCTTGCCGTCGGCTTGCGTGAAAATGCCCATTTTTGCCAGCCACTGTTCAAACTCCGGCGCCGGCTTTAAACCCAATGTTTGGCGGGCGTATAAAGCGTCGTGGAACGAGGTGGTCTGGTAGTTGAGCATGATGTCATCGGAGCCCGGGATGCCCATGATGAAGTTGATCCCGGCCACCCCCAGCAGGGTCAGCAGGGTGTCCATGTCGTCCTGGTCGGCCTCGGCATGGTTGGTGTAGCAGATGTCGCAACCCATCGGCACGCCCAGCAGCTTGCCGCAGAAGTGGTCTTCAAGGCCGGCGCGGATGATCTGCTTGCCGTTGTACAGGTACTCGGGGCCGATAAAGCCTACGACCGTATTCACCAGAAACGGCTTGAAATGCCGCGCTACCGCGTAGGCGCGGGTTTCGCAGGTTTGCTGGTCGACGCCAAAGTGCGCGTTGGCCGACAAGGCGCTGCCTTGGCCGGTTTCGAAATACATCAGGTTCTGGCCCAGCGTGCCGCGCTTGAGGCTCAAGCCCGCCTCGTAACCTTCCTGCAGCACACTCAGGCTGATGCCGAAACTGGCGTTGGCCGCTTCAGTGCCGGCAATCGACTGGAACACTAGGTCAAGCGGCACGCCGCGGTTGATCGCCTCGATCGAGGTGGTGACGTGGGTCAGCACGCACGCCTGGGTCGGGATCTCATAGCGCTGGATGATCGCGTCGAGCATCTCCAGCATGGCGCAGATCGAGGCGATGCTGTCGGTGGCCGGGTTGATGCCGATCATGGCGTCGCCGTTGCCGTACAGCAGGCCGTCGAGAATGCTCGCGGCGATGCCGGCCGGTTCGTCCGTAGGATGGTTGGGCTGCAGGCGCGTGGATAAACGCCCGCGCAGGCCCATCGTGCCGCGAAACTGCGTGACCACGCGGATCTTCTGCGCCACCAGCACCAGGTCCTGCACGCGCATGATCTTGGACACGGCGGCGGCCATTTCCGGTGTCAGCCCTGGCGCCAAGGCGCGTAGGGAATGTTCGTCGGCCGCGTCGCTGAGCAGCCAGTCGCGCAGGCCGCCGACGGTCAGGTGGCTGACCACTGCAAACGCCTGTTTATCGTGGGTATCGATGATCAGCCGAGTGACTTCGTCGCTTTCATAAGGGATCAGCGCTTCTTCGAGGAAGTGCTTGAGCGGGATATTCGCCAGCGCCATCTGCGCCGCCACCCGCTCGCCGTCGTTCTGCGCGGCGACGCCGGCCAGGAAGTCCCCGGAACGTGCGGGGCTGGCCTTGGCCATCACGTCCTTGAGGCTGTCGAAGCGGTAGGTTTGAGCGCCTACCGCGTGGGAAAAGCTTGCCATACAGTGTCTCCTTGACGACGCAGGCAGCGGCCTGCGTCGAGGTTTACGGCAGTCAGTGCAAGGCGGCCTCTGCGGCCTGGATCGCCGCGAATTCCTCTTCGGGCGTGCCTGCTACCAAGTGATGCCGGCTGTAGAAAGCAAAGTAAGCAATTAATACTCCATAGATGATCGCGGCGCCAATCACCACCCGTGGGTCCACCAGAAAGCCCGCCACCACGGCCACGCAGGCCAGTACCAAGGCGATGCCGGAAGTGAAGATGCCGCCTGGCGTGCGGTACGGACGCTCCATTTTGGGGCGACGGATACGCAGGGTGATGTGCGCGGCCATCATCAGCACGTAGGAAATGGTCGCGCCAAACACCGCCACCAGAATCAGCAAGTCGCCCTGGCCGGTCAGCGACAGGCCAAAGCCAATGATGCCGGGGATCACCAGGGCCAGTACGGGTGCCTTGCTCTTGTTGGTCTGCGACAGTTTGCGCGGCAGGTAGCCCGCGCGGGACAAGGCGAAGATCTGCCGCGAATAGGCGTAGATGATCGAGAAAAAGCTGGCGATCAGGCCGGCCAGGCCCACCAGGTTGACGAAGCCGCCCATCCACGTTGAACCGCCGTAGGACAAGGCCAGCGCTTCCACCAGCGGGTTGCCGGATTTGACCAGCGCATAGGTGCCGGCGCCGCCCGGTGCAATCACCAGGATCAACAGGGCAAAACTGGTCAGCACCACAATGGCGCCGATCAGGCCGCGGGGCAGGTCGCGCTTGGGGTTCTTGGTTTCTTCGGCGGCCAGGGGCACGCCTTCTACCGCCAGGAAAAACCAGATGGCGTAGGGAATCGCTGCCCACACGCCGACATAACCGAACGGCAGGAAGGTGCTGGCGCCCTTGGCTTCGGTCACTGGAATGTCCAGCAGGTTGGCCACGTTGAAGTGCGGCACCATCGACACCAGGAACACGCCCAGGGCAATCGCTGCAATCGCGGTAATCACAAACATCAGCTTCAAGGCTTCACCGACGCCGAAGATGTGGATGCCGATAAAGATGATGTAGAACGCCAGGTAGATCATCCAACCGCCGATGCCGAACAGCGACTCACAGTAGGCGCCGATAAACACCGCGATGGCGGCGGGGGCGATGGCGTATTCGATCAGGATGGCGGTGCCCGTGAGGAACCCGCCCCAGGGGCCAAAGGCGCTGCGGGCAAAGCCGTAGCCACCACCGGCGGTAGGAATCATGGAAGACAGTTCGGCCAGGGAAAAACACATGCACAGGTACATGGTGGCCATCAGCAATGTGGCGAGGAACATCCCGCCCCAGCCGCCTTGGGCCAGGCCGAAGTTCCAACCGGCATAGTCGCCGGAGATGACGTAGGCAACGCCAAGGCCTACCAGCAGTACCCAGCCGGCGGCGCCTTTTTTAAGTTCGCGTTGTTGGAAGTAGTGGGAGTCAACTTTTTCGAAGTCGACAGAAGAGCCAGTCGGTTCGCTAGGCATGGGAAAGTACCGTCCGTTGTTATTGTTTTTAATTCGGCATCTATGGGCCGAATGCATTTCGCAAGTACTTGTAGAGATCTAACTGTGGGAGCGAGCAAGCCCGCTCCCACATTAGGTAGTGCATTTCAAATGTGGGAGCGGGTTGTCAGTTAGAAGAAACCCAACGGATTAATGTCGTAGCTCACCAGCAGGTTCTTGGTCTGCTGGTAGTGATCCAACATCATCTTGTGGGTCTCACGGCCCACGCCGGACTTCTTGTAACCGCCGAACGCGGCATGGGCCGGGTACAGGTGGTAGCAGTTGGTCCACACGCGGCCGGCCTTGATCGCCCGGCCCATGCGGTAGGCGCGGTTGATGTCGCGCGTCCACACGCCGGCGCCCAGGCCGAACTCGGTGTCGTTGGCAATCGCCAGGGCTTCGGCTTCGTCCTTGAAGGTGGTGATGCTCACCACTGGGCCGAAGATTTCTTCCTGGAACACGCGCATTTCATTGGTGCCCTTGAGCAGGGTTGGCTGGATGTAATAGCCGCCCGCCATGTCGCCTTCGAGCTTCTCGACCTTGCCACCAGTGAGCAGTTGCGCGCCTTCGCCCTTGGCGATTTCCAGGTAGGACAGGATTTTGTCGAATTGCTGCTCGGACGCCTGGGCGCCGACCATGGTGTCGGTGTCCAGCGGGTCGCCGCGTTTGATCGACTCGATCTTCTTCATGACCACTTTCATGAACTCGGGGTAGATCGACTCCTGTACCAGCGCACGGGACGGGCAGGTGCACACTTCGCCCTGGTTGAAGAACGCCAGCACCAGGCCTTCAGCGGCTTTCTCAATGAAGGACGGCTCGGCCTTCATGATGTCGTCGAAGAAAATGTTCGGCGACTTGCCGCCCAGCTCAACGGTGGACGGAATAATGTTCTCGGCGGCCGCATGCATGATGTGCGAGCCCACTGGCGTGGAGCCGGTGAAGGCAATTTTGGCGATGCGCTTGCTGGTAGCCAGGGCTTCGCCGGCTTCTTTGCCGAAACCGTGCACCACGTTCAGCACGCCCGGTGGCAGCAGGTCACCGATTACTTCCAGCAGCACGTTGATGCCCAGCGGGGTTTGCTCGGCAGGCTTGAGCACCACGCAGTTGCCCGCCGCCAGGGCCGGCGCGAGTTTCCAGGCGGCCATCAGCAGCGGGAAGTTCCACGGGATGATCTGGCCCACTACACCCAGCGGCTCGTGGAAGTGGTACGAGGCGGTGTGTTCGTTGATCTCGGCGCTGGTGCCCTCCTGGGCGCGGATGCAACCGGCGAAGTAGCGGAAGTGGTCGGCGGCCAGCGGGATGTCGGCGTTGAGGGTTTCACGCACGGCCTTGCCGTTGTCCCAGGTTTCGGTGATGGCTAGCAGTTCGAGGTTCTGTTCAATGCGGTCGGCGATTTTCAGCAGCACCAGCGAGCGGTCCTGGGCCGAGGTCTTGCCCCAGGCGTCGGCGGCGGCGTGGGCGGCGTCCAGCGCCTTGTCGATGTCTTTGGCCGTGGAGCGAGGGAATTCTGCGATGGGCTTGCCGTTGACCGGCGAGGTGTTGGTGAAATAGTTGCCATCGACCGGCGCAACGAATTCGCCACCGATGTAGTTGCCGTACTTGGCCTTGAACGAAACGATGGCGCCTTCAGTACCGGGGTGTGCGTAACGCATGGTAGGTATCTCCTGGCTCTTATGTTTATTGGGAGTGCAGCGCAACGAGCGCGTTATAAAGCGTAGAGCAAAGGTTGGGCCACTGCTTTGCGGGCCAGGTAAATCAAGGGTTTAGGGTTTGTTGCAAGGCGTTGCTGTGCCAAGGGTGGTACAGGCGGTGTGACAGTTTGTGCCACCTTTGGTACAGCCGGTGACCGGTGAGTCTGCCCGGGATTGCAATGGCTGGAGGCCTGGGGGATGCTGGGCGTTCTCACGCAGGGAGAATAATAAGAAATGCACAACGATCATTTCAGTCGCCATGCCCAGCAAGTCCTCACCGTGGCCCATGGTCGCGACCCATCCAGCGATCCCTCCATCGCCCGTTCCTGGCTGCGTTGCCTGGAGGACTACCACCTGGACCCTGCGCAAACCATTGCCCCCACCGTGCTTGAACATGGCCGCCTGCTGGAAAGCCGCGAGCGCCTGCAACAGGTGCTGCACATTGCCGGCAGTGAGATGAACAGCCTGCACCAGCAACTCTCGGGCGCCGGCCATGCGGTGTTGCTGACCGATGCGCGGGGCGTGATCCTCAACTGTGTCACCGCGCCGTCCGAGCGCAAGATCTTCGAACGCGCCGGGCTGTGGCTGGGCGCCGACTGGAGCGAGGCGTGCGAGGGCACCAACGGCATCGGCACCTGCCTGGTGGAGCGCCAGTCCCTGACCATTCACCGTGATGAACACTTTCGTGGCCGGCATACCGGGCTGACCTGTTCGGCCAGCCCAGTGTTCGATCCCCATGGCGAACTGCTGGCTGTGCTGGACGTGTCCTCTGCCCGCGAGGCGGTGTCGCGCCAGAGCCAGTTCCATACCATGGCGCTGGTCAACCTGTCGGCGAAGATGATCGAGAGCTGCTACTTCCTGCGTCACTTCGAACACCACTGGCTGCTGCGTTTTCATTTGCAGGCCGAGTCGGTGGGCTTGTTCAGCGAAGGGCTGCTGGCGTTCGACGGTGAGGGGCGAATCTGCGCCGTGAACCAAAGTGCACTGAACCTGCTGGGACAACTGCGCGGCGGTTTGCTGGGGCAACCGGTGGAAGCGTTTTTCGACTGTTCCCTGGACCAATTGCTCGGCCGCGCCAGCGCCAATGCCACGGCCAGTTGGCCGCTGCGCACCCGCGATGGCCGGCATTTGTTTGCGGCATTGCGCGGGCAAGCGCTCCCAGCCCCCGTGCCCATCGCCAAGTCGGTTGCCGTGGAGCGGCCACGCCTGCCCGGCATCTGCCTGGGTGACCCCGCTTTGCAACAGGATTTCAGCAAGGCGCTGCGGGTGTTCGAACGCGACGTACCGCTGTTGATCAATGGCGAAACCGGTTCCGGCAAGGAGGCCTTCGCCAAGGCTGTGCACCAGGCCAGCCAACGGGCCGACAAGCCCTTTGTGGCGCTCAACTGCGCGGCCATCCCTGAAAGCCTGATCGAGAGCGAATTGTTCGGCTATCGCGGTGGCAGTTTCACCGGTGCCCGCAAGGAAGGCATGCAAGGCAAGTTGCAGCAGGCCGATGGTGGCACGTTGTTCCTCGATGAAATCGGCGACATGCCCCTGGCCTTGCAGACCCGCCTATTAAGGGTACTGGAGGACCGGCTGGTGGTGCCCATTGGCGGCGAGCCGCAAGCCGTCAACGTCAGGATCATCAGCGCGACTCACCGTAATCTGCTGGAGCGCGTGGGCGACGGCAGCTTTCGCGAAGACTTGTACTACCGGCTCAACGGTCTGGAAATTCCGTTGCCGGCCTTGCGCGACCGTGCCGACAAGCCCCAATTGCTGGATTTTCTGCTGGCCGAGGAGGCGGGTGATCAAGCAGTCACCCTTGAGCCCTCCGCGCGCCAAGCGCTGCTGGCGTTTGCCTGGCCAGGCAATGTGCGGCAGATGCGCATGGTGCTGCGCACCGTGGTTGCGTTGTGCATGGACGGTTGCGTGCGGTGTGAGGACTTGCCGGTGGCGCTTCGCCATTCACCCAGCGTGACGGCCGGCACTGCAACAACCCAGGCTGACTCGTCGCTGGGGGCTGCAGAGCGAGGAGCATTGTTGGCCACCTTGGCTCAGCAGCATTGGCATATGAGCCAGACCGCCGTCGCGCTGGGTGTCAGTCGAAACACGCTTTATAGAAAGCTGCGCAAATATGGAATCGCCCGCCCATTGCGCCAGGAGTGTTAACGGGTTGTCGTTTATTCAGTTGGGCGAGTAGGAGGCGAGTTTTGCCTGCCGTGCGATGACTCGGGTTTATCGTGGGGCGCTGATTTTCTGGAACCCGATAGCGGTTTTCAAAGACGCAGTAGATGAGGTCGGCATTCAGCCTGGCCTCGGATTACCGGCTTTAACTCCCTATCCGTATCAGAAGTCATCAAGGTGAAGATTATGCGTATCACAGGTCTGCCTCCGTCGACGCTCCACCATTCTGAGTCATCGCCCGCCCATCCGCAGACAGAACCCGCCGCGCCTGAAACGTTCGCCCATGAAGAAACCCAGGGTGGACACACACGCAGCAAGCGCGGGATTGTTTCCAATCCATTCCGACGCGCACCGTCGACTCCGCTACGTACGCCCAGTGTCGTGTCGACTCGCCCGCCCGTTGCGCCTGGGAGCCCCAAGCCTCCCGCAAGGACCGCGCGGGACAACTTCAAGGAAATCTCGGCAACCCTCACCGGTACGCCCGGTCCGCGTACGCTGCCCTCCCAGAGCCACGTGGCCCCGAAAACCCTGGCGGATGTCACGCAGAACCTGATCGTTGCAGACCGCCTGCACAAGGCTGGCGTGTTCGCCAACGAGCCCAAGCTGGGCACGGTGGCCCGGGATGCCTTTGTCAACGCGGGTATCAACGGCCTGGTGAGTGCACCGTTGAGCATTGCAACGTACGCAGGCTCGGCCTGGACCGGGGAGGCGATCAAGGGTCAATTCGCCTCGCAAACGCCCATACTGCCACCTATTCACGGCCCGGCGCCGAGTACCCAAGTGGGCGGGGGCGCGCCAGTGCCGGATTCCGCTCAGGTGGAGGCACACCTGAAATTGGCCGAGCTTCGGATCGAAATGGTGGCGAACAACATCATGGCGATACGTCAGGGGACGGATGCGCCCGCCCTGCGCATGATGGAGCAGGTTTATGCCACTCCGAACGAACGTCTGAACACCTTGGAGGCGTTGTACGAGGTGGCTGAAAAGAAGCTGAAACTGATCGGAGAGGGCAATGACATGATTTTCCGCCCCTTCGCGGTGCCGGCGGGCACCTCGCCTCTCACTGACGCGGTTCGCCTGACGCACCTGGACAAGCGTTTTGAAGCGGTGAACAAGTTCATCGGCAAGTTGATCGTATTGAAGGAGACAGAACTACCCAAGGAAACACCCGGCGAAACCTCGACGGCCTGATGTTCCAGGCGGCCTTCCGGGGCCGCCGCCCGACACCTAAAGAGTGCGATTTCCCCCGCCCTGCGCTAACCTGCCTCGATGTTTTACGAGGTCGACTATGCACATTCATATTCTTGGTATCTGCGGCACTTTCATGGGCTCGATGGCGGTTCTGGCCAAAGAACTGGGCCATCACGTCACCGGCTCCGATGCCAACGTCTACCCGCCCATGAGCACGCAGTTGCAGGCCCAGGGCATTGAGTTGACCCAAGGCTACGACCCGTCGCAGTTCGACCCGGTGCCGGACCTGGTGGTGATCGGCAATGCCATGTCGCGGGGCAACCCAGCGGTCGAATATGTGCTCAACAAAGGTTTGCCTTATGTGTCTGGCCCGCAGTGGCTGGCCGATCACGTGCTGCAAGGCCGTTGGGTACTCGCCGTTGCCGGCACCCATGGCAAGACCACTACCAGCAGCATGCTGGCCTGGGTGCTGGAGCATGCCGGCATGAGCCCGGGCTTCCTGATTGGCGGCGTGCCGCAGAATTTCTCGGTGTCGGCGCGCTTGGGCGACACACCGTTTTTTGTGATCGAAGCCGATGAATACGACAGTGCCTTCTTCGACAAACGTTCCAAGTTCGTTCACTACCGCCCACGCACCGCGATCCTGAACAATCTGGAGTTCGATCACGCCGACATCTTCCCCGATCTGCCGGCCATCGAGCGGCAGTTCCACCACCTGGTGCGCACCATTCCCAGCGAAGGCCTGGTGATCCATCCGACCACCGAGCCCGCCTTGCAGCGGGTGATCGAGATGGGCTGCTGGACCCCGGTGCAAACCACCGGCGCGGGCGGGCAGTGGCAGGTCAAGCTGCTCAGCGAAGACGGCTCCAGATTCGAAGTGCTGTTTGAGGGCGAGCCCCAGGGCATTGTCGAGTGGGGCATGACCGGCCAGCACAACGTGGCCAACGCGCTGGTGACTCTTGCCGCCGCGCGGCATGTGGGCGTTGTGCCGTCCATGGGCATTGCCGCGTTGAGCGCCTTCAAAAGCGTGAAACGCCGCATGGAAAAAGTCGCCGAGGTGAATGGCATTACGATCTACGACGACTTTGCCCACCATCCGACGGCGATTGCCACCACCCTGGATGGCCTGCGCAAGCAGGTGGGCGATGCGCCGATCATTGCGATCATCGAGCCGCGTTCAAACTCCATGAAGCTGGGCGCGCACCGCGATGGTTTGCCGGAAAGCGTCAACGATGCCAACGAGGCTGTCTGGTACGCACCGGCCAACCTCGGCTGGGACCTGCCGGGCATTGCCGCGCGGTGTACGGTGCCGTCCACGGTGTGCGATTCCATCGAAGGCATCATCGAACACGTCAAGCAGCAGGCCAAGCCGGGCACTCACGTAGTGGTCATGAGCAACGGCGGCTTCGGCGGCCTGCATGGCAAGTTGGCCGAGGCGCTGAAATGAGCGGGCCGGAACGCGTCACCCTGGCGATGACCGGCGCATCGGGCGCACCTTATGGGTTGCGCCTGCTCGATTGCCTGGTGCGCGAAGACCGCGAGGTGCATTTCTTGATCTCCAAGGCCGCGCAATTGGTGCTGGCTACCGAGACCGACGTCGCGCTGCCGGCCAAGGTACAGATGATGCAGGCCTTCCTCACCGAGTACACCGGTGCGGCGGCGGGGCAGATCCGGGTTTACGGCAAGGAAGACTGGATGTCGCCGGTGGCCTCGGGCTCTGGCGCACCGGCGGCGATGGTGGTGGTGCCGTGTTCCACCGGCACGTTGTCGGCGATTGCCACCGGTGCGTGCAACAACCTGATCGAGCGCGCGGCGGACGTGACCCTCAAGGAGCGTCGCCAGTTGATCCTGGTGCCACGTGAAGCGCCTTATTCGAGCATTCACCTGGAGCACATGCTCAAGCTGTCGAACATGGGCGTGACCATTTTGCCGGCATCGCCGGGCTTCTATCACCAGCCGCAGACCATCGATGACCTGGTGGACTTTGTGGTGGCGCGCATTCTCAACCTGCTGAACATCCCTCAGGACATGCTGCCACGTTGGGGCGAACACCATTTGAGCAGCGATGAATAAACTCTTGATGGTAGTGCTGGCGCTGCAACTCGCCGGCTGCGCGACCGCTCGCACCTTGGACGCCGCGCAATCCGGTGCACCGGTGGTGTATGCCGGTACGCGGCTGGACTTGTATGCGATCAATGGTGGCTGCTGCGCCAAGGATCGGTTTGGTGCCGAGGCGCCGAGCTATCCCCATGTCGACCTGCCAGCCAGCGCGCTGCTCGACACGCTGCTGTTGCCGCTGTCGGTGTTAACGGTGCTGGGGGTTGGCTTCAACGCCACGGGCGGTCTTTAGGGCGGGGGTGCAAGCGCGCCTCATTGTAGCCAACCCCGTATCCACATCAGATCGTGTTCATACCGTATAAGTGGGAGTGCGAACGGCAGTCGTAACTGGCTCTAGCCCGAAGTATCAATCGATTTACTTCGTAACATTATAAACAGTGGCTGTTGTGGGGGGGATCGGTCGCTCGTGTCACTCAGTGCATGAAATATTTAATTTTTGTTCATGTGCGAGGCAAATATGACAACTATTCCTACTTCTCAGGTAGAGCCTGCTGGGTCAGGTAACGCACTCGTCGAAACGTATTCAGGCTCCCAGCCGAACAACGATAGTGAAGCCGCTGCGAGCCGCCGCAGTACGCAAATGTCTGACTCTCCTGAGAGTCGCGCAGCTGCTGACGCTAAGTTATCGAAACCTTTCGCGATGGCATTAGCGGCGCGGTCCTATCACACTTCCATTGCACCGCCTGATCTTTCTGTTCCTGCGGATACTACATTGGGGCGTTGGTGCACCGAACTGGACAACGCGTTCAACAGCCGCGAATTTTTAACGTGGGCGAAGGAGCAAGGGCTTGATACCAAGAGTATGAAGCTGGACCCCTTGCTCGGGGAGTTGACCGGCATTGTAAAGGGTAAGACAAAAACGTTTTCCCTCAGTGACGATTCAGGCTGGCCGGATGTTTCCCGAGTCTTGCTTTCAATTGCCAGGGTGATCGCACCACGGCCTGGGCAGGCCTTTAGTTACCCTTGGCCGGAGGGCAAGGTGCCGTTGTACGTGGTGGGGCGATTTTACGGAGTGCCCATCGACCTTTCGCCAGCACAGGCCGCCGATCACCGCAAAAAACTGCAAAAAGGCGAAATACCTGAATTTCCTCCTTCGGGTTACGGCGTGCAGCGATCCGTAGCGGCGTTAGAGGAGCAGCGTAAGGCGCTGGGGGATGACGCCAATCATCATGCACTTCTTGCAGCGCTGAGATCCCAGGCAAACGATGCCGAAGGGAAGATTGATCTGAACACCGTCATGCTGCCCCTTGACAGGCGCTCAAGCCTATTTTTCACCGAACAGTGCCGGGAGATAAGTGTTGCGAAGATGCTTGAGTCGCGTGGATATAACGTGCCTGCCAATAGTCAGGAAGCACAGTATCTGGCTCGTTCATTATCCTTTGATCTTCTCCCTCGGGTGCCAGGGGCGGACGCTGGAGGGGTCAGGAATATCGTTAAGGCGTTGGGTAACACTCAGTTACGCAAGATGAAGGCGGAGGTAAACAAATGGAAGGCGCAAACAGCCAGTGAGGCTTCTAATCCTCAGGCCGGGGTTGGGGCTGACAGTCTGTTACACCGTCTGATCGGCTCGCTTGCCGAGTCTACGCGCAAGGCGATTGCGGACAACCCTGCGTTAGCATGGGATCAGCTGATTCGCTCGCCAGAGGCTTTGAAGCTGGGTAAGGCCTTACAAAGTAAACTCAATACAGCTGAGTCTCCGACCGGTGTAATCGAAATATTGAACGCAGCGCTCGTGCAAGAGCTTGATCCCGGTTTAGGAAAGTCACCCTATAATCTGGCGGGCTATAACCTCTACAGCAAAGACAATGCGGGGGCCACTGCTGCCGAAATTGTGAAGCGCTTCGTAGCCCATCTTGAAGCGAAAGTGGGTGTTGAAGCGGCACCTATTGCTGCTCGTTTATTATTGTCGGCTGCCGCACCTGAGTTCCTGTCGAAAAACATACCGCCCAATCTTGTTTATGGGTCTCATACGTGGACGGACTTCTCTATTGCGGTTGCACTCGTAGAACAGGACGCGCCCGGCGCATCCGCGAATATGACCTTTAGTCAAGTGATAGAGTACGCTGAGGCGCAGCTTAATGTTCACGAGGGCGAAGCCCGAGTAAATATAGCGTCGGTCAATCCATATATTCAGTGGGGCCTCGCGAATGGTGTGATCGTAAGCACTCCTAACGGGGAGTATAAGGACGAAGATCTCGAACACTCACTCACGGTGTTAAAAAAACAGAAAAAGGAATTGGAGTGGGCGCGTGCTGAGTTGCAGAAAGATCCGCCGAGTCGGAAAGAATTGGCATTGGCAGAGTTCAAGCGCGTTTTTCCGGGAATAGAGGATCCTACGGAGAATACGCTACGGGGCGTTTTGGATAGCCGGTATATTGTGTCGCCGCTTGATGTTTACATGACTGATCCATTTGATCCGAGCGTATGGGTCTCGCGCGATGAAAAGAAACTACCCTGGGATCAGATGAAGTCCCGCTTTCCGCAGCTTATTAAAGATATCAATAAAAAATTTGATGATGAATTTAGCCAGTACAAGAAAAATCATAAAAATGCTTGGGCTATTCAGTTTAAATACCAACTTTCTTTGTTGCCACCAGCAGAGCGGGAACGCATAGGAAATTCAGATGTAAGTTTCTTCGAAGTGTCTCGCCCCTTTTTGGGTACAAAGCTTCAGTTCAACGAACATGGCCACTCTGCGCATTCCTGGCCCGTACCACGTACTCCGACTGCGCAGGAGCTAGACGCTTTAAAAGGGCAACATGGCTTACTGATGAAAGTGGAAGGGCGCGATGGGAAGACAGACTATTACAGTTATTTCCCCGCGCTAGGGAAAATGGTCAAGGAAAAAGCTGTGCCGGCAGAACAGCTGAACTACGACGATAGCGCTTATTTTGGTCCTGGCGCCAAACCTCGTGTGTGGAACACACAGAATATCTACACGCAGTACGGTGAAACCAATAAAAAGCGTGATCCAGTGAGTCTGGACGGTAAGGCACAAGGCTCTTATTTTTCTGGCAGAACTGGTTCGCTGGCTAACGTGGTAGGTGATTTTTTCACAAAAAATTATGATGCTTTTCAAGCAGGCGCTGCCGGCGTTACAGAAATTGAAAAAACCCGAAGGGAGATTAAAGAGATAAATGAGTTTTTGCTTTCGCTCATTCCTTTTTATGACGGTATTAAAGATGCTATCAACGGTAATGTTGCAGGCGCAATTTTTAATATCGGGTTTGATATTTTAGGCTTCCTTCTTCCTGGGGTAGGTGCAGCGAATAAAGCGTTAAAGGGGGGTAAGTCAATAGGTACTGCTCTTGCCCGTTCCTTTTTTGCGGGGGTTGGCGCCTCTGTCGGCATTACCGATGCCATTAATCTTCCAAAAAATATCAAGCGTGGGATAAGGACTGTCATTAAGGATGGGAAGAAAATTTATCAGCACGCAGATGAAGTATTGCCCCGGCTGAGAGGGAATTATAAGAAATATGATGTGACGAAGACTTATAAAGATGGTGACATTGTCAAAGGGGTCGGTCGCGTTGATACGGGAGGGGTAGCGGAGCCTGTGGTGGCTATTTTCCACAAGGGGGGGTGGTATGCATATAGCAGTATCACAAACACACCGTTTGGTCCCCAGTTATTACAGTTTGGCGCACTGAGTTCAATGGGGGAGGGGCAGCATGAGGCAGGAAATGGATCTGAGACCAGGCTAAGACTGGCCGGTGCTTGAATTTCTTTTGTAGGCGAATGTATGTGTGCCATCTACAGTTAACCTTATTGAGGTTGGAAAGTTTGTGCGCGTTCTGGTGTGTGCGCTTTAGGTAATTTCTGGTTGGTTGCTGATTTGGCGGCAAACTGTCTGGATGTCGCAACATTGAATAAAATGGTGGGGGGTGGAACTCGTTGAGTGTTTTTTTACACAAAACAGTTGAGGGTAAGGGATGACTTTCTAATGCTAACTAATCATTAGGTAATTCATTATGATGTTTTTACATGCAACCTCTCGGTCGATGGCTTTCTCCAGGATTGGGGAGTTTTTTAGTGGCGCCTGGAATAGAAACAGTCCTTCTTCGGTGCCCAAAGATGTGAGTGCTCCCCATACAAGAGGTGGCCAAAGTTCTAGCTCGTCGAGCGGTTATGGCTCACAAAAAAGTGCTGAGTCATTTGACCAAAAGTATGTGGATTCTCAAGTGAACGGCGCCAATGGGGCTGGACATACGACGGGCACTAGGCAGCCTGGCGACTCCACTAATACCGACGCTTCTGGCTCTGATGGTTTAAAGAAGTACCAAGAGGCGCAACAAAAAAAGTGGCAGGCCCAAAAAGACGCGGAAGCGCGAGACAGGTTGTTTGGCCAGCCGACGCCGGGTCGCGTAGACGGTAAAGACGTTGAGCCGTTCTCTTCAGAAAAACTATCGGATGAGGCGATATCACTTTCATCCTCCGCCAAGGCTAAAGTTGACAAGGCAGCGCCGGTAAGAAATTCCAGCTTACTTCGGACCGCGGCAATTGCTCTACCATTTTCCGCCCTCGGTTTGATTATTGCAGGCACTGTCAACGCAGTTCTCAAACCGTATGTAGACCCTAGCGCTAGCTCGGGCCTTACCAAGCAAGACGTCAAAGATAATCAGATTGTCGAGCAGAGCCAGAAAGATGTATTTACGGCCGCAAACGCGTTGAATGATCTGAAAAGAAATGCAAAGGTTGCTCCGGGCTTGGATTGGGCATTGAAAAGCAACGATGAGCGCATGGATACCCTCGAAGACATGATGGATATCATAGAGCGGGATATGGGGGGCGAAGCCAAAAATTTGGGTATTCCCTTCACGCTCGCGTCTACTGGGGCGCCGAGAGATGACATTGAAAGTCGTGCGAAGGCAATTAGCTCCAGGCTTGCTGTGATCACTACGTTGTTCCGTAGCGTGGGAGCTAAGTTGGACGCTAATGCTTAAATTCTCACGCCTGCTTATAGCGTAACTGTGCAAAAAGGCCTCGGCGGTATCAGCCGCACGCGTCTGGATTTCAAGGCCATGAATGGCGGCTGCTGCGTCAAGAATCGGCATGTTGACAGGGCGCCAAGCTATCCGGGAGTGTTGCTGCCACTGTCGGTGCTGACAGTTGGCTTCATTGTGTGTGTCTCATCGCGGGCAAGCCTGCGATGAGGCCATTCCAACCGGTGCACAATCATTTGCCCAGCTTGCGCAACTCATCCGACTCCACCACCCGCACCCCATCCTGCTCTTCCAGCGCCAGGCGCCACATGGCCCGGGCCAGTTCACACACTTCGATGCCACGGTATTTACCGGGGATCAGCTTGGACAACGGCCCGGCCAGTTGCTCGGCCAGGCGTGGCTCCAAACGTTCCCCAAGCAACAGCGAAGGGCGAACGATGGTCAGTTGCGGCCAGTCTTGCGCCTTCAACGCCTGCTCCATCTCGCCTTTGACCCGGTTGTAGAAAATCGATGACTTGGGATCGGCGCCAATCGCGCTGATCACGATCAGGTGCCGTGCACCCATTTCTCGCGCGCGCTTGGCAAAGGCCACGACCATGTCCAGGTCAACGGCGCGAAACGCTGCTTCGGAGCCTGCTTGTTTGATGGTGGTGCCCAGGCAGCAGAAGGCGATGTCTACGCGACCGCTCAGTTGCGGCAGGAACACCGCCGGGTCGCCCACCGGGTTTTCCAGGTGCGGGTGTTCGGCCAGTGGCTTGCGGCTAGGTGCCAGTACGCGAGATACCGTAGGTTCGTTGAGCAGGCGGTCGAGCAGGTGTTCGCCGGTCAAGCCGGAGGCGCCAGCGAGCAGGATATGCTGAGGTGTCAGGTACATGGTGTTTCCCCCTTGTTACACAGTTCAGCTTAGTTGCCTTTGGCTTCCTTGCTATTCATTGAGACGCTTTCGAGCGCCTTTCGTGCCTGCTGTTTGCGTAAAAGTTGCCAGTGGGCGATCACGCCCTTGGGGGCCCAGATCTGCGGCTCGGAGGCTTCGAAGTTGTCCGCCTGTTCGCGTTCGGCCACGTGCTGCTGCGCCAGCTTGAAGGCTTGCTGCAAGTCGTCGGTCTGGTTGAAGGCTTGGGCGAAGAGGGCGTCGCCAAAGTAGGTGAAGTCGGCCTCTTCGGAGCAGCCGAAGGACACGCGGTCGGCGCGGGAGGCGGTCATGATCAGGGTGCGTTCGTCTTTGAGCGCCGGGATGAAACCGCCGGAGTAGCAGGCGGAAATCACGATGATCTTGTCGCGGTTCTTCAACGGCGCGAGCACGGCAGCCAGCTCATCGGCGGGCAGGTCGGCCAACTCCATGCGCGGCTGGTCCAGCACCAGTTCGTGTTCGTGGGTGCCGTGGCTGGTCATGTAGATGAACACCAGGTCTTCCGGCCCGGTACGTTCGGCCAGGGTTTGCACGGCGCGGCGCAGGCTTTCGCGGGTAGCGAGGGGGCGGTCGGCGATATGGTCGCGGTGGTTGACCAGGCGGATCTGCCCACGGGCACCAAAACGGCTGGCGAGCATGTTGCTGACGTAATCGGCTTCGCGCAGGAACACGCTTTGCTTGCCATCACCGGCCAGCACCAGGGTGTACAGTTCCACAGCAGGGGTGGAGGGGGGCACGGCGGCGAGGGCGGCTTCCAGCAGGCGGCCTTGAGCCAGTATTCCGGTTTCCAGTGGGTCGGGCAGCAGCTTACCGTCGGCATCGCGCACGCGCATGCCGTTGACCCAGGTGCCCGCTTGCACCGTGCCATCGGTGAGCACCAGCGTGCCCTTGCCTTGGTAGCTGTCGCTATCGAAACCGCCGATATAGAAGCTGCCATCGGTGAGGTTCAGGCGGCCTTCGCCGGTGAAGCGCCAATCGCTGAATTGGCCCACATAGTGGCTGCCGTCGATACCGATCAGCTCGCCTTTGCCGCTGAGGGCGCCTTCCTTGAACTGACCGATCCACACGTCGCCGTCGGCGTTCTCATAGCGGCCCTTGCCGTTGAGCTGGTTCTGTTTGAACTGGCCGACATAGATATCGCCATCGGCGCTGTTGAACGTGCCGTTGCCTTCAAGCTGGCCATCGACGAAGTGACCGCTGAACTGGTTGCCGCTGTCGTCGTTGCGCTGGCCTTCGCCATTGGGCTTGCCGTGGGCGAACTGGCCCTGGTACTGGCTGCCATCGGCCAGTTCCAGGCGGCCGAGGCCGGAATACTGGTCGTCCTTGAACTCGCCGCGATAGGTCATCGCCCCTTCTTTGAGGGTGCCTTCGCCATTGCGTCGACCGTTCTTGAAGCCGCCCACATAGCTGCTGCCCGAAGTGCTCAGGCTGCCCTGGCCGTCGAACAGGCCTTGCTGGAATTGGCCTTTATAGACTTCGCCGTTGCTGCCATGCCATTCGCCCTGGCCGTGCCATTGGCCCTTGTCGAACTGGCCGGCGTACCAGCTGCCGTTGGGGTAGTCCACCCGGCCCTGGCCCTGCAGCAAGCCGTTGACCACATCGCCCCGGTAGCGGCCGCCGTCGGGCAGGCGCGCATCGGGCGGCAACAGCGATTCGCCGTCTCCGCAAGCGGTGAGCAACAGGGCAAGGGCAAGAGGAGCGAGTGGGCGCATAGCGGGATCCGGATAATTGAGCGCCGAGTATGCCGCAGCTGCGAGATTCATACATAAATTTACATACATTGTGGCGAGGATTTTGCCCCGCCACGCGCCTGTAGGAGCCGGCTTGCCGGCGATGCAGCGTCGCTGCGTTTTTCGCTGGCAAGCCAGCTCCTACAGGGGGCTGGGCGTTACACGAAGCAGAGTGACAACGACTCCGCAATGTAAGCCGGTTTTTCCTGGCCTTCGATTTCCAGGGTAGCGGTGGCCTTGAACAGCCATTGGCCAGGCTTTTTCTCGGTGACGTCCGTGAGCGTGACGTTCAGGCGAACCTTGGAATTGACCTTTACCGGCTGGATGAAACGCACGCTGTCCAGGCCGTAGTTGACCGCCATCTTCAGGCCTTCAGGCATGATGAGGATGTCTTCCATCAGCTTGGGCATCAGCGACAGCGACAGGAAGCCGTGGGCGATGGTGCTGCCAAACGGCGTTTGCGCGGCCTTGATCGGGTCGACGTGGATGAACTGATGATCGCCGGTGGCTTCTGCAAACAGGTTGATACGGGCCTGGTCGATGGTGAGCCATTCGGAACGTCCCAGTTCCTTGCCGACATAATCTTTGAGCTGCGCTACAGGTACATAGGGCATTGCGACTCTCCTTGGTTCATCGGTTTTTATAGGTGTGCGAAATCCATCTTAGATCATCATGGGCACCCCGCCCGGTCAACCCACCATGCTTTTGGCGAATGCCTGAGCATAGGGCGGGCGTGCTTATAATGCGGGGACGTTTCGAGGGGGAAGAACGGATGCTGCTACGTGGCCTGACCTGGCTGGTGCTGTTTCAATTGATCGGCACGGCGATCAACCATTTGCTGTTGCCCATCTTGCCGGGGCCGATTATCGGGCTGCTGCTGATGCTGGGCTTTCTGATCTGGAAGGGCGAAGTCGGTGAGCCTTTGAGCCTGGCGGCCAGCAGCCTGCTGCGCTATCTGCCGCTGCTGCTGGTGCCCCCTGCGGTCGGGGTGATGGTGTACGCCAAGGACATCGCGGCGGACTTCTGGGCCATCGTCGGTGCGCTGGTGCTGTCGCTGGTGATCGCCATGGGCTTTGTCGGCGTGCTGATGCAGCAGATGGTCAAGCGCAAGGAGAAGGATCAATGATCTTCGACTGGCAGGGCGCGTGGACCGCCGTGATTCATCACCCCTTGTTCGGCATTGGCATCACCCTGGGCGCTTATCAACTGGTGCTGGCGGCGTTCGAGAAAACCCGCTGGATTTTCCTGCAGCCGGTGCTGGTGTCCATGCTGCTGGTGATCGGTGTGTTGGTCAGCTGTGGCCTTACATACGCCGAGTACCGCAAGAGCACTGAGATCATGGGCATCCTGCTGGGCCCCGCGACCGTGGCCCTGGCCGTGCCGCTTTACTTGAACCTGCGGCGCATTCGTCAATTGTTCTGGCCGATTTTTACTACGCTGGTGGTAGGCGGGGTATTGGCCACCGGGTTGTGTGTGCTGTTGGGCTGGTGGTTCGGTGCCGAACACATGATGTTGATGACCATGGCGCCCAAGTCGGTGACCTCGCCAATTGCCATGCTGGTGGCCGAGCAGATCGGCGGCGTGGCAGCGCTGGCGGCCGTGTTTGTGCTGATCACCGGCGTGATCGGTGCGATGATCGGCCCGGCCTACCTGTCGCGCCTGGGTGTTCACAGCCCTGAGGCGCGCGGCATGGCGCTGGGCATGACGGCTCACGCGGTCGGCACCTCGGTGGCCCTGCAAGAGAGTGAAGAGTGCGGCGCCTTTGCGGCGCTGGCGATGAGTCTGATGGGCGTGGCCACGGCGGTATTCTTGCCGCTGGCCGTGTCGGTGATCGTTTAATCCGGGTTTGAAGGAAACCTTTATGAGTCTGGCGCTGTTCCCGCTCAACACTGTGCTGTTCCCGGGTTGCACCCTCGACCTGCAACTGTTCGAAGCGCGCTACCTGGACATGGTCGCGCGCTGCATGAAAAAGGGCGAAAGCTTCGGCGTGGTGTGCATCCTTGACGGCAGCGAAGTGGGCATGGCCCCGGACGGCTACGCGTTGATCGGCTGCGAAGCGCTGATCCGCGACTTCAAGCAACAGGACAACGGCCTGCTGGGCATTCGTGTCGAAGGCGGGCGGCGTTTTCGTGTACGCGACGCCGGTGTGCAGAAGGACCAATTGTTGCTGGCCGAGGTGCAATGGCTCGAAGAGCTGCCGGACCAGCCATTGGAAGAAGAGGACGCCGACCTGCTGGCGTTGCTCCAGGCCCTGGCTGAGCACCCGATGGTGGCCTCGCTGGACATGGACGCCCATGCCGATGGGCAGCAAGCCTTGGGCAATCAGCTTGCCTACTTATTGCCCTTCACCGAGGCCGACAAGATCGACCTGCTGCAACTCGACGACCCACAGCAGCGCCTGGATGCGATCCAGATGCTGCTCGATGAGTTGCAGGGCGAGTTGTTCACTCAATAGGCATACCGTAGCAGGGCGTGGGGCGTGCCGGTGAACGCGATGAACCCCAGCACCGCGACCAGCGCCGGCAACAGCAGCCACCAGGCTTTTTGCGACAGGGCCGGCAGCGGGCTTCGATACTGGCTCACCCCCAGGCTGAACGCGCACACCGTCATCGCCAACAGCGTGCCGGCCAGGATGTCCGTGGGCCAGTGGGCGCCGAGGTACACCCGCGACAGCGCGATGAAGGCCGCCGGAATACAGCCCAGCAGCATCCAGGTCAGGCGCAGCCGGATGGGTTGCCCGCGACCGGCCAGTACGGCCAGTGCCAGGAAAAACGCGAACGCGCCGGAGGCGTGACCGCTGGGCATGCTGAAACTGGTCAGCGGGTCGGTGAGGATTTCCGGGCGGCCACGGGCGAAAAACAGCTTGGTCCCCGTGTTGATCACCGCCGCGCCGGCGAGGGTCGCGCCGACAAACAGCGCATGCCGCCATTGCCGCGCCAGTAGCAGCAGGCCGGTGAACACGGCGCTGGCCACGAACATCTTCTTGAATTCACCCAGTTGGGTGATGCGCACCATCACCTCGTCCAGCCAGGGGCTGCGGTGTTCTTGCACCAAGGCACTGAGGCCCTGGTCGAAGTCATTGAGATGGGGGTAGCCGATAAACAGGGCGATCAACATCGTCAGGCTGGCGCAGCCAATCCACAAGGTGGCGCGACGATGGCCGCGCAGGCTACTGTTCAGGCTCAACCCCACGACTACCGCGATACAGGCCGCAACGACGCCAGCCTCCGGCCAGAAACCCTCGGGCAACGGCAGGCGGAACGCGGCGCCGGTCGCCCAGCCGGGCAGCAGATAGGCTACCGACCAGCCCGCCGCTGCGACGATGCTCACCGCCACGAAGCGCGGTAAGGGCATGTCGCACATGCCGGCCACCATGGGCAGCATTGGCCGTAGCGGGCCGATGAAGCGCCCGACCAGCAGGCTGGCAATGCCGTATTTGTGGAAGTAGGTTTCGGCGCTGTTCATCCATTCAGGGTGGTGACGAAGGCCGGGCAGGCGCCGGATGTTCTGATGGAAATGTCGCCCCAGGTAGTAGGACACCGCATCACCCAGCAGCCCGCCGAGAAAACCCAGCAGCAGGGTTTCGCTCAAGGACAGCGCACCGCTGCCGGCGAGGGCGGCAATGGCGAACAGCAATACCGTGCCTGGCACGATTAGCCCTGCGATGGCCAGGCATTCCACACAGGCGACGATGAAGACCGCCACCGCCAGCCATTCGGGGTTCAGGGTCAGCCAGCCGGTAATGCTATCGAGCCATTGGCCCATAAAACGTCTCCATGTCTGCAATACAAAATCTGATACGGCGTAAATCAACTGTGGGAGCGGGCTTGCTCGCGAATGCGGTGTGCCAAGCACCGGTTCCTTCACTGATACACCGCATTCGCGAGCAAGCCCGCTCCCACATGGGATCTGCTGTGTTGCGGATATCGATTTCCAGCAAACGCAGTCGTTTCAATTCAAATTAGAAAATAGTCGCGGCCTTCGACCTGGCCCCGGCGCAGCGGGTTCCGGGTGCAGTAAGGCGCGTAGCCCGCATCGACAAAGCGGTACATCAGCTGTTCATCGCGCCCGCTCGGAATGCCCAGGCGGGTGGTCTGGATGATCTGGCTCGGGGTCTGGCCCACGTCTTCCACGTAGAACAATTCCTGGTCGAAGCGCTTGGCGTCCCACATCGGCACTTTCAAACCCAGCGCCTTACACAGCAGGGTTTGGCCGGCACACAGCTTTTGTGATGGGCGCGGGCTGCCGTTGGCACCGGGGTTGTTCAGCAGCATCTGCGCCAAACTGGCCGGGCCGGACGTTTCATCGACCCACGGATACGCCGACTTGATCAGCACGGCGTTGCCCGGGCCCTGGGCGCTGAAGTTCAGCGAATCGCCGCCACGGGCGTAATACATGTAGATATGGCCGCCATCCAGAAACAAAGCCTTACGCTTTTCTGTGTAGCCGAGCGAGGCGTGGCTGCCTTTTTCGGCCAGGTAATACGCTTCGGTTTCAATAATTCGCGCCGAAAGCCAGAGATCGCCTACGCGATGGCGGACGATTTTTCCGAGCAGATCCCGGGCGAGCAATTGCGCGTCGCGGTCGAAGAAGCTGTCGGGCAGGGCGCTGGCGGGCACTTGGGGGGCAAAACTGGACATGGCAGTCAGGGGTTAATACGGCTAAATGTGACGGAATCATAACAACTCCCACCTTAATTACCGCTGAAGCCCAGGTTTTTACAGTTCATTTCGACCATCCGCCCCTCACCGCTGTCAGTCGAGCGGCGTCACAGCTATAATCTGCCGCTTTCCTCCCTGCCAAGACTCCCTGACCATGACTGAGTCCGTTCTTGACTACATGACCCGCCTGGGTCGCGCTGCCCGTCAGGCCTCGCGGTTGATCGCCCGTGCGAGCACCGCGCAGAAGAACCGCGCCCTGCTGGCGGCCGCCGACGCTCTGGATGCTTCGCGCTCCGAGCTCTCCGCCGCCAACGAGCAAGACCTGGCCAACGGCCGCGCCAATGGCCTTGAGCCAGCCCTGCTGGACCGCCTGGCGCTGACTCCGGCCCGTATCGACGACATGATCGAAGGCCTGCGTCAGGTGGCCAAGCTGCCTGACCCCATCGGTGAAATCCGCGATATGCGCTACCTGCCGTCCGGCATCCAAGTGGGCAAGATGCGCGTGCCCCTGGGCGTGATCGGCATCATCTATGAGTCGCGCCCGAACGTGACCATCGACGCCGCGAGCCTGTGCCTCAAGTCCGGCAACGCCACCATCCTGCGTGGCGGCTCCGAAGCCATTAATTCCAACCGTGCCATTGCCGCCTGTATCCAGCAGGGCCTGGCCGTGGCCGAATTGCCGGCCGAAGTGGTGCAAGTGGTCGAGACCACTGACCGTGCCGCCGTTGGCGCACTGATCACCATGCCGGAATTCGTCGACGTGATCGTGCCGCGCGGTGGCAAGAGCCTGATCGAGCGCGTCAGCCGTGATGCCAAGGTGCCGGTGATCAAACACCTGGACGGCGTGTGCCACGTGTATATCGACATCGCGGCCGATATCGACAAGGCCATCCGCATCGCCGACAACGCCAAGACTCACCGCTACGCCCCGTGCAACACCATGGAAACCCTGCTGGTGCACGTGGGCATTGCCGAGCGCGTGTTGCCCCCACTGGCGGCTATCTACCGTGACAAGGGCGTGGAGCTGCGCGGTTGTTCACGCACCCGTGCGCTGCTGGGCGCGGACGTGATCGAAGCCACCGAGCTGGACTGGTACACCGAATACACGGCGCCGATCCTGTCGATCAAGATTGTCGACGACCTGGACGAGGCCATCGAACACATCAACACCTACGGCTCCAAGCACACCGACGCCATTGTTTCCGAGCATTTCAGCGATGCCCGGCGTTTCCTCAACGAAGTGGATTCCGCCTCGGTGATGATCAACGCCTCGACGCGCTTTGCCGACGGCTTCGAGTACGGCCTGGGGGCGGAGATCGGTATCTCCACCGACAAGCTGCACGCCCGCGGCCCGGTCGGCCTGGAAGGCCTGACCAGCGAGAAGTACGTGGTGTTCGGCGACGGTCATGTGCGCACTTGATGGGTAAACGCATCGGGCTGCTCGGCGGTACTTTCGACCCCGTGCACATTGGCCATTTGCGCAGTGCCCTGGAAGTTGCGGATGCCCTCGCGCTGGATGAGTTGCGGGTGATGCCCAACGCTCGGCCGCCGCACCGCGATACCCCGCAGGTGTCACCGCAACAGCGCCTGGAAATGGTGCGCCTGGCAGTGGACGGCATTGCGCCGTTGGTGGTGGACGACCACGAACTCAAGCGTGATAAACCGTCCTACACTGTCGATACCCTGGAAGTGATGCGCGCTGAAATGGCCGCGGATGACCAGTTGTTTCTGCTTTTGGGCTGGGACGCATTTTGCGGCCTGCCCTCTTGGCATCGCTGGGAGGAACTCCTCCAGCATTGCCACATCCTGGTTTTGCAACGCCCGGATGCCGATAGCGAACCGCCGGATGCCTTGCGCAACCTGCTGGCCGCGCGGTCGGTAAGTGACCCCTTGGCCCTGACCGGGCCGAACGGGAATATTGCATTCGTCTGGCAGACCCCGCTTGCGGTGTCCGCCACCCAGATCCGTCAACTGCTGGCCAGCGGTAAGTCGGTACGTTTCCTGGTGCCTGACGCGGTCCTGGCCTACATCGATGCGCACGGGCTTTACCGTGCGTCGAACTGAAAAGGCGCGCTTGAGCGTACGCACAGTCGTACAGCGAGCGCCCGAACATACGAGCAAAACGAGTTTTATATGACGAACAAAGACGTAAGCAAAGTTAAGCGCAAAGGCACGTTCAAAAGCGCTCCGTTGCCAGTAGAAGCCCACACCGGCCCTGAGCTGGCAGGCGAAGAGCTGGTAAAAGTGGCCGTGGCCGCCCTGGAAGACGTGAAAGCCCAGGACATCCAGGTGCTGGACGTACGTGACAAGCAAAGCATCACCGACTACATGATCATCGCCACCGGTACCTCGAACCGTCAGATCGGCGCGATGCTGGACAAGGTTCGCGAAGCCGTCAAAGCCCAAGGCGTCAAGCCGCTGGGTGAAGAAGGCAAGGGCGACAGCGACTGGGTGCTGCTGGACATGGACGACGTGATCGTTCACATGATGACTTCCAACGCTCGCCAGTTCTACGACCTGGAGCGTCTGTGGAAAGGCGCCGAGCAGAGCCGTGCCGCCGATGGCAAGCACCACAGCCCGGAAGTGGGCCACGCGCACTTCGACAAGCTGAACAAAGACCAGGAATAAGGAACGGCTGTGCGCCTGCGTCTGATAGCTGTCGGTTCACGCATGCCCAAGTGGGTGGAAGAAGGCTGGCACGAGTATGCCAAGCGTCTGCCCGCTGAGCTGTCTCTTGAACTGGTAGAGATACCGCTCAATACCCGGGGCAAGAATGCCGATGTGGCGCGCTTTATCCGTCAGGAAGGCGAAGCCATGTTGGCCAAGGTCGGCCCCAACGAGCGCATCGTCACCCTTGAAGTGCACGGCAAACCCTGGAGCACCGAGCAGTTGGCGGTGGAACTGGACCGCTGGCGCCTGGACTCGCGCACGGTGAACTTCATGGTCGGCGGCCCCGAAGGGCTGGCGCCGGAAGTCTGTGCGCGGGCGGACCAGCGCTGGTCGCTGTCGGCGCTCACGCTGCCGCACCCGCTGGTACGCATCCTGATCGGTGAACAGCTGTATCGCGCCTGGACAGTCCTGTCCGGGCACCCTTATCACAAATAATCTGCGCCCCTCCCGATGACCCAGCCGATCCGCATCAAGGACCACGAGAAAGACGCACGTCTTGTACGCGCGCGCGTGGTGTTTGGCGCAATCCTGGTGGTGGCCTTGTTGGGCGTGCTGATTGCGCGCCTGTATTTCCTGCAGGTGATCCAGTACGACTATCACTCCACGCTGTCGGAGAACAATCGGGTGCACGTGCAGCCGATTCCGCCGACGCGTGGGCTGATCTTCGACCGTAATGGCGTGGTGGTCGCGGACAACCGACCCAGCTTCAGCCTGAGCATGACCCGCGAGCGTTCCGGCGACTGGCAGCAGATCCTCGATGTGATCGTCGAAGTGCTGCAACTGACGCCGGAAGACCGGGTGATCTTCGAAAAGCGCATGAAGCAGGGGCGCCGGCCGTTCGAGCCGGTGCCGATCCTGTTTGAGCTGACCGAAGAGCAGATCGCCCGGATCGCGGTGAACCAGTTCCGTCTGCCCGGTGTTGAGGTGGTGGCGCAGTTGGTGCGGCATTACCCGCAAGGGCCGCACTTTGCCCACTCCGTCGGCTACATGGGACGGATCAACGAGAAAGAGCTGAAGACCCTCGACCCGGTCAACTACAGCGGCACCCACCATATCGGCAAGACCGGCATCGAGCGCTTCTACGAGCCCGAGCTGCACGGCCAGGTGGGTTACGAAGAAGTCGAGACCAACGCCCGTGGCCGCGTGCTGCGGGTGCTCAAGCGCACCGACCCGGTGCCGGGCAAGGACATCGTGCTGAGCCTGGACATCAAGCTGCAGGAAGCAGCGGAAATGGCCCTGGGTGGTCGGCGGGGTGCGGTGGTGGCGCTGGACCCGACCACGGGCGAAGTGCTGGCCATGGTCAGCCAACCGAGTTTCGACCCCAACCTGTTCGTGACCGGCATCAGCTTCAAGGCGTACGCCGAGCTGCGTGATTCCATCGACCGGCCGCTGTTCAACCGCGTGCTGCGCGGCCTGTACCCGCCCGGCTCGACGATCAAGCCTGCGGTGGCGATTGCCGGCCTCGATGCGGGCGTGGTCACGGCCTCCAGCCGGGTGTTCGACCCGGGCTACTACATGCTGCCCAACTACGACCACAAGTACCGTAACTGGAACCGCACCGGTGATGGCTTTGTCGACCTGGACACCGCGATCATGCGCTCCAACGACACCTATTTTTACGATCTGGCCCATAAGCTCGGGATCGATCGCCTGTCTGCCTATATGGGCAAGTTCGGCCTCGGCCAGAAAGTCTCTCTGGACATGTTCGAAGAGTCCCCTGGCTTGATGCCATCGCGGGAGTGGAAACGCGCGACCCGCCGCCAGGCGTGGTTCCCGGGTGAAACCTTGATCCTCGGGATCGGCCAGGGCTACATGCAGGCCACGCCGTTGCAGCTGGCCCAGGCGACGGCGCTGGTGGCGAACAAAGGCATCTGGAACCGCCCACACCTGGCCAAGACCATCGAAGGCGAGAAGCCGGTGGATGAAAACCCGATTGCCGATATCGTGCTGCGCGACCCGTCCGACTGGACCAAGGTCAACCACGGCATGCAGCAGGTGATGCACGGCGCCCGGGGTACCGCGCGCAAGGCGGCCGTCGGTGCGCAATACCGCATTGCCGGCAAGAGTGGTACCGCCCAGGTGGTCGCGATCAAGCAAGGCGAGAAATATGACCGCTCCAAGGTTCAGGAGCGCCACCGTGACCACGCCTTGTTTGTCGGCTTCGCGCCGGCCGACGACCCGAAGATCGTGGTGGCGGTGATGGTCGAGAACGGCGAGTCCGGCTCCGGCGTCGCAGCGCCCGTGGTGCGCCAAGTGATGGACGCCTGGCTGTTGGCCGACGATGGCAGGCTCAAGCCCGAATATGGCGGCCCCCCTTCAAGCACCGAGGTTACGGCCCGTGAAGAGTAATTTTGACCGCATCCTCTCCAGCGAGGACGTGATGCGTCGCCGTGCGACGTTGCTGCAACGCATGCACATTGATGGCCCGTTGCTGATCCTGCTGCTGACCCTGGCGGCCGGCAGCCTGTTCGTGCTGTATTCGGCCAGCGGCAAAAACTGGGACCTGCTGATCAAGCAAGCGTCGTCGTTCGGCCTGGGCCTGTTGTCGATGGTGGTGATCGCCCAGCTGGAGCCGCGTTTCATGGCGCGCTGGGTGCCGCTGGGGTATGTGGCCGGCGTGTTGTTGCTGGTGGTGGTGGACGTGATGGGCCACAACGCCATGGGCGCGACCCGCTGGATCAACATCCCGGGGGTGATTCGCTTCCAGCCGTCGGAATTCATGAAGATTTTAATGCCGGCGACTATCGCCTGGTACCTGTCCAAGCGCACCTTGCCGCCACAGCTCAAGCACGTGGGCATCAGCCTGATCCTGATCGGCGTGCCGTTCATTCTGATTGTGCGCCAGCCGGACCTTGGGACTTCTTTGCTGATCCTCGCGGGCGGCGCCTTCGTGCTGTTCATGGGCGGTTTGCGCTGGCGCTGGATCCTCAGCGTGCTGGCCGCCGCCGTGCCAGTGGCCGTGGCGATGTGGTTCTTCTTTATGCACGACTACCAGAAGCAGCGAATCCTCACATTCCTCGACCCGGAGAGCGACCCGCTGGGCACCGGCTGGAACATCATCCAGTCGAAGGCGGCGATCGGTTCCGGCGGCGTATTCGGTAAAGGCTGGCTGCTGGGTACCCAGTCGCACCTGGACTTCCTGCCGGAAAGCCACACCGACTTCATCATTGCGGTGATGGGCGAAGAGTTCGGCCTGGTAGGCATTTGCGCGTTGCTGTTGATTTATTTGCTGCTGATCGGTCGCGGGCTGGTGATTACCGCCCAGGCGCAGACGCTGTTCGGCAAGTTGCTGGCGGGCAGCCTGACCATGACCTTTTTTGTTTATGTTTTCGTCAACATCGGTATGGTCAGTGGCCTGTTGCCGGTGGTTGGGGTGCCGTTGCCATTCATTAGCTACGGCGGAACTTCGCTGGTGACATTGCTGTCAGCGTTTGGGGTTTTGATGTCGATTCATACGCATCGCAAATGGATCGCACAGGTTTGAATAAGGTGAAGATGTCAATGCAAGTAATGCGCGGCTGGGCGACTCGGCATGCGTCCCTGATGGGCCTGATCGGGCTGCTGGGCGCGACGCAAGAGGCGCTGGCCGGTGACTACGATGGCTCACCTCAGGTCGCCGAATTTGTCGGTGAAATGACCCGCGACTACGGTTTCGCCGGTGAACAGCTGATGGGCGTGTTCCGCGAAGCCCAGAAGAAGCAGGCGATTCTCGACGCCATCTCGCGCCCCGCCGAGCGGGTTAAACAGTGGAAGGAATACCGCCCGATGTTCCTCACCGACGCCCGTGTGGCGCGGGGTGTGGACTTCTGGCGCCAGCACGAAGCCGTGCTGGCCCGCGCCGAGCAGGAATACGGCGTGCCGGCCCAGGTGATCGTGGCCATCATCGGCATCGAAACCTTCTACGGGCGCAACACCGGCAGCTACCGGGTGATCGACGCCTTGTCGACCCTGGGCTTCGATTACCCGCCGCGTGCCGAATTCTTCCGCAAGGAACTGCGCGAATTCCTGCTGCTGGCCCGCGAAGAGCAGGTCGATCCGCTGACCCTCAAGGGCTCCTACGCCGGGGCGATGGGCTTGCCGCAATTCATGCCGAGCAGCTTCCGTGCCTATGCCGTGGACTTTGACGGTGATGGCCACATCAATATCTGGAGCAACCCCGACGACGCCATCGGCAGTGTGGCCAGCTACTTCAAGCGCCATGGCTGGGTGGCCGGCGAACCGGTGGTGATCCGTGCCGATGTTTCCGGGGAGCGTGCCGATGAAGGCCTGACCCAGGGCATCGAGCCGGCCAAGACAGTCGGGGAGTTGCGGGCGCTGGGCTGGTCGAGTCAGAATGCGCCACCCGATGACATGCCGGTGACGGCATTCCGCCTTGAAGGCGAAAACGGCCCGGAATACTGGATGGGCTTGAAGAATTTTTACGCAATCACGCGTTATAACCGCAGTGTGATGTACGCCATGGCCGTGCATCAGCTGTCAGACATGCTGGTCCAAGCACGGGGCAACAAGTAATGCGGGTATCGCCGATCAAACAACCGCTCAAGCTGGTGGCGTTCGCCGCGTTGTCCCTGCTGGTCGTCAGTTGCTCCACCAGCCGTGGTCCTGCGCAGAAGTCCGGCGGTACGGCCATCCGTTCCCAGCCGGGCCTGGACATCAACCGCGCGCACAAAGACGGCGCGCCGTGGTGGGACGTGGATGTCTCGAAGATCCCGGACGCCACGCCAACCCTGCACACCGGCGCCTACAAGGCCAACCCGTACACCGTGCTGGGCAAGACCTATTTCCCGCTGCAAGACTCCAAGACCTATGTCCAGTCGGGCACGGCGTCCTGGTACGGTACCAAGTTCCATGGCCAGAACACCGCCAACGGCGAAGTGTATGACCTGTACGGCATGAGCGCGGCCCACAAGACCCTGCCACTGCCCAGCTATGTGCGCGTGACCAACCTGGACAACAACCGCACGGTGATCCTGCGAGTCAACGACCGTGGACCGTTCTATTCGGACCGCATCATCGACTTGTCCTACGCGGCCGCGAAGAAACTCGGTTACGCCGAAACCGGCACGGCGCGGGTGAAGGTCGAAGGTATCGACCCGGCGCAGTACTGGGCCCAGCGTGGCAAGCCGGCGCCGTTGATGCTCAATGAGCCGCAAACCCCGCAGCCGCAAGTGACGGCGTCGGCGGGCAAGATCGAACAGTGGACCCCGCCGCCAGCGCAGCACGCGCCGGATACGGTGGTCGTGCCCCAGGCAGCGCCGGGCGCCTCCATGGCCGGTGGGCAATACCTGCAGGTCGGCGCTTTCGCCAACCCGGACGCGGCAGAGCTGTTAAGGTCCAAGCTCAGCGGCATGGTCAATGCGCCGGTGTTCATCAGTTCCATCGTGCGTAACCAGCAGACCTTGCACCGCGTGCGCATGGGGCCAATCGGTTCGCCAAGCGAGGTTGCGCAAGTACAGAACAGCGTGCGCCTGGCCAACCTGGGGCAGCCCAGCGTGGTCACCGCAGAATAAGCAGTAGAAGGCTTGATGGCTTGGGCGCGCATGCGGGCCCGGACCTTGGTTGTTGGCTCGTTGAACAATAAAAACCCGGGGGCAAGGGGTGAGCGGGCAACCGAACACGTGACAGTCTGGAAGCGGGCTGTCTGAATAGTTTTGCCCGCGAGGGCAAGTTTCCATAAGCAATTTCGAGAGACGGATGAACATCACCACCTTAGCCAAACGCACGTGCCTGCTTCTTTCGCTGATCATCACCCCGGCCGCCTGGGCGGTTGAAATGGTGCCGGCTTCCCCGCAACTGGCCGCCAAGGCCTGGGTCCTCATGGATGCCGCCAGCGGCAACGTGCTGGTCGAGAACAACGGTGACCAGCGCCTGCCCCCTGCCAGCCTGACCAAACTGATGACGGCCTACATCGCGACCCTGGAAATCCGTCGCGGCCAGATCGGCGAGAACGACCCGGTCACCGTCAGCGAAAACGCCTGGCGCACCGGCGGTTCGCGGATGTTCATCAAGGTGGGTTCGCAGGTGACGGTGAGCGACCTGCTGCATGGCATCATCATCCAGTCGGGTAACGACGCCAGCGTGGCCCTGTCCGAGCACATCGCCGGCAGCGAAGACGCGTTCGCCGACATGATGAACAAAACCGTGGCCGACCTGGGCATGACCAACAGCCACTTCATGAACCCGACCGGCCTGCCGAACCCAGAGCACTACTCGTCGGCTCACGACATGGCGATCCTGGCCCGCGCGATCATCCGTGTCGACCCGGTGCACTACGCCATCTACTCCCAGAAGGAGTTCTTCTGGAACAACATCAAGCAGCCTAACCGCAACCTGTTGCTGTGGCGTGACAAGACCGTCGACGGTCTGAAAACCGGTCACACCGAAGAAGCCGGCTACTGCATGGTGTCGTCCGCCGTACGTGATGGCCAGCGCCTGATTGCCGTGGTCTTCGGCACCAACAGCGAGCAGGCCCGTGCGGCCGAGACGCAAAAACTGCTGACCTACGGTTTCCGTTTCTTCGAAACCCAGACCTTCTACCAGAAGGGCACTGAACTGGCGCAGGCGCCGGTCTGGAAGGGCGCGACGCATCAAGTCAAGGCCGGCCTGGCTGAAGACCTGACCCTGACCATGCCTAAAGGCCAGCTGAAAAAGCTCGCTGCCAGCATGACCATGAACCCGCAACTGGTTGCGCCAATCGCCAAGGGCGACGTGATCGGCAAGGTCGAAGTCAAACTGGACGACAAAGTGGTGCACAGCGCCGACCTGATCGCCCTGGACGCTGTCGACGAAGGTGGCATCTTCCGCCGCGTGTGGGATAGCATCCGTCTATTCTTCTACAGCTTGTTCAACTGATAGTGTGCACCTGCAAAGCCCCGTGTTGATCCGACACGGGGCTTTGCCCGTCGCCACGGCTTACGCTTACGAGGCCGTTACGCCATGACCGATAAAGAAGTAGAAGTAAAGGCGCCAAAGATCGAATTCCCAGTGACGGACTATCCCGTCAAGGTGATCAGCGATACCGGCGTGGGCCGCAAGGACAAGATTCTCGAGATCGTCCGCAAATACGCAACGATCAACGACAACCGCGTGGACGAGCGTCAAAGCTCCACCGGCAAATACACCACGATCCAGTTGCACATCGTTGCGACGGATCAGGACCAGCTCTACAACATCAACAGCGAACTGCGGGCCACCGGCTTCGTGCACATGGTGTTGTGATGTCTCACGTCCTGGGCTTTCGCGAGCTCGGCCGGATGGACTACGAGCCCGTCTGGCACGCCATGCAACGGTTCACGAACGAGCGCGGCACCTCGGCCCCCGATGAGATCTGGCTGGTGGAACACCCGCCGGTGTTCACCCAGGGCCAGGCCGGCAAGGCCGAACACCTGCTGCTGCCGGGAGATATTCCGGTGGTGCAGGTCGACCGAGGTGGCCAAGTGACTTACCATGGGCCCGGCCAACTGGTGGCGTACCTGCTGCTGGATGTGCGCAAGCTGGGGTTTGGCGTGCGTGACCTGGTCACCCGCATGGAGGCCTGCCTGATCGAGCTGCTGGACAGCTACGGCGTGACCGCTGCGGCCAAGCCCGATGCCCCGGGTGTGTATGTGGACGGCGCGAAAATCGCCTCCCTGGGGTTGCGCATCCGCCACGGCTGTTCCTTTCACGGCCTGGCCCTGAACGTGGACATGGACCTGGCGCCGTTCCGACGGATCAACCCGTGCGGCTATGCCGGACTGGCCATGACCCAACTGAGCGAGCACGCCACACCGATTAAATTTGCCGAGGTTAGTGCCCGGCTGCGTGCGCAGCTCGTCAAACACCTCGACTATGCTGAGCAGACGACCCTTACGGGCGGAATCGACTGATTATGACTACTGATGCAGTGCAAACCATGATCCCGACGGTGGACGTTACAGACCGTCCGGCCCCGGCCCCGCGTGCCAAGGTGGAAGCCGGCGTCAAGCTGCGCGGCGCCGAGAAGGTTGCACGCATCCCGGTGAAGATCATTCCGACCACCGAACTGCCGAAGAAACCCGACTGGATCCGCGTGCGCATCCCGGTTTCGCCGGAAGTCGACCGTATCAAGGCCCTGCTGCGCAAGCACAAGCTGCACAGCGTGTGCGAAGAAGCGTCCTGCCCGAACCTGGGCGAGTGCTTCTCTGGCGGCACCGCCACCTTCATGATCATGGGTGACATCTGCACCCGTCGTTGCCCGTTCTGCGACGTCGGCCACGGCCGTCCGAAGCCACTGGACGTCAACGAGCCGGAAAGCCTGGCCATCGCCATCGCCGACCTGCGCCTCAAGTACGTGGTGATCACTTCGGTAGACCGCGACGACCTGCGTGACGGCGGTGCCCAGCACTTTGCCGACTGCATCCGCGAGATCCGCAAGCTGTCGCCGAACGTGATGCTCGAAACCCTGGTGCCGGACTACCGTGGCCGCATGGACGTGGCGCTGGAAATCACCGCCGCCGAGCCGCCGGATGTGTTCAACCACAACCTGGAAACCGTGCCACGCCTGTACAAGGCTGCGCGCCCAGGTTCGGACTACCAGTGGTCGCTGACCCTGCTGCAGAAATTCAAGCAGATGATGCCTCACGTTCCAACCAAGTCCGGCTTGATGCTGGGCCTGGGCGAGACCGACGAGGAAGTGATCGAAGTCATGAAGCGCATGCGCGAACACGACATCGACATGCTGACCCTGGGCCAGTACCTGCAACCGTCCCGCAGCCACTTGCCGGTGCAGCGTTTCGTGCACCCGGACACCTTCGCCTGGTTCGCCGAAGAAGGTTACAAGATGGGCTTCAAGAACGTGGCCTCGGGCCCGCTGGTGCGCTCCTCGTACCACGCTGACGAGCAGGCCAAGCTGGTCAAGGCGAGCCTGGTTTCGTAAGCCGCTCCGCAATTGAATGTGGATGCGGGCTTGTGTGGGAGCGGGCTTGCTCGCGAATACGGTGTTTCAGTCACCTGATTAATCGACTGATACTCCGCTTTCGCGAGCAAGCCCGCTCCCACATTGGGTTCTGCGTTTAAGTGGGAGACCATGGATGACCAGTAAATCAACAGTTGCCGTACCCGCCCTTCGCTCTGAAGGCACCATCGCCCTGATCGCCCCCGCCGGTCCTGCCGCGCTGGACGTCGAAAAAGCCGGTCACTGGATGCGTTCCCGTGGCTACGATCTGCGAATTTTTCCTGGCGTGTATGAACGCGACGGCTACCTCGCCGGCAGCGATGACGTTCGCCTGCGTGACCTGCACGACGCCTTCGCCGATCCCGATATCGACGCGATCTTCTGCCTGCGTGGCGGCTACGGCACGCCACGCCTGCTCGATCGCCTGGATTTCGACCTGCTGCGCGCCAACCCCAAGCCATTCGTAGGCTACAGCGACATCACCGCGTTGCACCTGGCTATCAGCCGCTACGCCGGCTTCGTGACCTTTCATGGGCCGATGCTCAACGCCGACCTGCTGGGCGACAAGCAGCAACCTACCGAGTCGTCACTGTTCAGCATGCTGCGCGGCCAATTGGGCGCTGGCAGTGTGCTTGCACATCCGGTGGCCTACCCGTTGACCACTGTCGAGCCTGGCATCGCCTGTGGGCGCTTGCTGGGGGGCAACCTGTCGATGATCGCGGCAGTGATGGGCACTGCCTTTGAGATTGATGCAGAAGGCATCATCCTGCTGATTGAGGACGTCAACGAGCCGATCTACCGGATCGACCGGCTGCTCACCCACTTGCGGTTGGCGGGCAAGCTGGATCAGGTGGCGGGTGTGCTGGTGGGGGATGTGGCAGGGGTGGACAATGCCGTGCTGGAGCGACTGCTCAAGCAGACCTTCGGACCGCTGCGCATTCCAGTGCTGGCCGGCTGGCGCAGTGGGCATTGCGATCCGAACCTGACCTTGCCGATGGGCGCTTTGGTGCGCCTGGATGCGGGAGAGCAGCGGTTGGTGCTGGAGCAGGATGTGGTCTTTAAATAACCGTCGCCTGTGACACCGTCTTCGCAGGCAAGCCAGCTCCCACATTCGACCGCATTCCAAAGGATGCTCACGGTTAAATGTGGGAGCGGGCTTGCTCGCGAAGACGGTAGTCGCCATAAGCGGTTCTACCGGGTTTGCAGGGATTCCAGCAGCTTCACCGTCGGATACCCATCCGCCGGCCAGCCCAACGCTTGCTGCGCCGCACGAATCGCCTTGCGCGTATTCGCACCAATGATCCCGTCCGGGTTCCCGGCGTCATAGCCTTTGGCACTGAGTGCCGTCTGCAAATCGATGCGCTGCGAGCGACTCAGCGGCAATTCATCTTTCGGCCAATCGCCACGAATCACACCGCCACCGCCAAACCGTTCCGACAGCAGGCCCACTGCCAGTGCGTAGGACGACGAGTTGTTGTACTTGAGGATCGCGCGGAAGTTATCCAGTACCAGGAAGGCTGGGCCACGGTAGCCTGCCGGCAGCAGCAGCGCAGCGGAGAGCTGGCTGACGTTTGGCGGGATGCTCGCGCCTGGCGGCAACTGGATGCCCAGGTTCAGCCATTCGGCGACCGACTTGCGCACGCCGCCATCGGCCAGTGCGTAATCGAAGTTCGTTGGCAATTGCTTGACCTCGAAACCCCACGGCTGGCCTTTCTGCCAGCCGGAGCTTTGCAGGTAGTGGGCGGTGGAGGCGAGGGCGTCGGCCGGGCTGTTCCAGATATCGCGGCGACCGTCGCCATCGAAGTCCACGGCGTGGGTGTTGTAGGTGGTCGGGATAAATTGGGTCTGGCCCATGGCACCGGCCCAGGAGCCTTTCATCTGGTCGGCCTGGATGTCGCCGTGCTGGATGATCTGCAGCGCGGCCAGCAACTGCGCCTGGGCGAATGCCGGGCGACGGCCTTCGTAGGCCAGGGTCGCCAGGGAGCGGATCACCGAGTTGTTGCCCTGGAATTGGCCGAAGTTGCTTTCCATGCCCCACACCGACACCAGCGCCTGGCGATCAACGCCATAACGCTGCTCGATGCTTTGCAGGATGTCCGCATATTTGATCAGCAGGGCCTGGCCGTTGCGCACGCGTACCGGCGACAGGGCGCCGTCGAGGTATTCCCACACCGGGCGAGAAAATTCAGGTTGGCTGCGGTCGGCACGGATGACCGCCATATCGGGTGTGACGTTGGCGAACGCCGTGTCGAACACGGCAGCCGTGATGCCGGCCTGCAGGGCTTGCACGCGAAAACCCGCCTGCCATTCAGCAAAGGTCTGGGTGGGTTGGATGTCGAGGTTGTCCACGGCGACGGGGGGCACGACAGCAGGCGCAACAGCGGGTGCGGTCTGGAGCTTGGGCAGCGGTTGAGCGTCGGCGGCGGTGGGTTTTTCCGCGCAGGCGACGAGCAGAATAAGGCTGGAGGCAGCGATCAATTGGCGAAGGTGCCAACGACGGGAAAGGCTAGAGGGCATGCACAGGTCCAGGGATTACAAATCAGGTGCAGACCTTATCATGCCGGAGGGGCGCTTGCCTTCAGGCAGCCAGAAAGTAAGAAGCCTCCCAGCTATTAGACTGGAAGGCTTCGCGGCGGTAGCTGCCTTTGCCCTTGCCGGCGCGTTCCTGACGGCTGCGGAACAGTGGCTGGGCGATGATGGATTTGGCCTTGTTCGGGCCATGCTTGGATGGCTTTTTGCTCATGCTCGGTACTCTCATAGGGTGGGTTAAAGCGGTGCAAATCATCTGCCGAAGTTGGGCGGCTGTAAAGGCTGGCACCTCTCAGAAATTGTAAATGCGATCAAAATGTGGGAGCTGGCTTGCCTGCTCCCACAGGGGTATGCGGTGTTCGGGGGGTGTTTATTCGGCGGGGAGTGTCAGGCGCTGGCCGGCCATCAGCAGCGACAAACGGCTCAGGCTCATCCATGGGGAACCGGCCGCCTGGCCCTTGATCTGGGCATCGATGCGCTGGGCTTCCAGCAACAGTTGCGCCCAGCGTTGCGCCGAGTGCCGTTGCAGGGCTTTGCTCATCAGGGGCTTGCGCTTGTCCCAGACAGGCGGCTTGGCCTGGCTGAACGCTTTGTCCAGCGGCGTGCCCTGGCTGTATTGCAAGGCAATATTGGCCAGCACCCGCAGCTCCCGAGCCAGGGCCCAGAGAATCACCGGTGGCTCCACGCCTTCTCCGCGCAAGCCTTCGAGCATGCGCAGGGCGTGGGCCGGTTCGCCATTGAGGATCGCATCCACCAGCCCGAACACGTCAAAGCGCGCACTGTCGGCCACCGCGCCTTGCACGGTTTCGACCGTAATCTGGCCGTCCTCAGCCATCAGCTTGAGCTTTTCGATCTCCTGGGCAGCGGCAAGCAGGTTGCCTTCCACCCGGGCGGCAATCAGCTCTACAGCGTCTTGGGTAGCGGCAAGCCCCGATTGAGACAAGCGTTGACGAATCCACTGCGGTAGTTGGCTGCTGTCCACTGGCCAGATCTGAATGAACTGGGTCTGCGCACCTTCCACCAAGGCCTTGCCCCATTTGGTTTTCTGCGCACTGCCGTCGAGTTTGGGCAGGCTGACCAGCAGTACCGTGTCTTCGGCGGGGCGTGCGCAGTATTCCATCAGGGCCGCCGCGCCTTTGTCGCCGGGCTTGCCGGAGGGCAGGCGCAGTTCCAGCAGGCGCTTTTCGGCAAACAGCGACATGCTCGCACCGGCTTGCAGCAGCGTCCCCCAGTCAAAACTGGCGTCGGCGCTGAACACTTGGCGTTCGTCGAAACCTTGCTGGCGTGCGGCACTGCGAATGGCGTCTGCGGCTTCCTGGCACAGCAGTGGGTCATCGCCACTGACGATGTACACAGGCGCGAGGCCACCTTGCAGGTGTTTGGCGAGTTGGGCGGGGGCGAGTTTCATAGGCGGGGCGAACGGGGCGCCAGGGGCGCCCCGTTTGGCTTACTCGACAGGGACTTCAACAGGCGACTGTTTCGGCGTGTTGTCTTCGTACTCTTGTGCCGCTTTCAGCGCGTCAGCATCGGCCTTGGCCTTGTTGTCGGCGGTTTGCTGTAGGGCATCGAGCTGTTGCGGGGTGAACAACGACAGGCGCAGGACCATGCGTTGCACCAGTTCACGGCGCATTTCCTTGCGGACCTGGATGATTTCCGAGTCTGAGCCCACCAGGTTGTTGCCATCGTGGGTGACGATTTTCTGTACCTGGATCTTGTCACCCATCAGTGGCAGGTGATCGCGGCCCTGCATCTGGAAGAACAGCTCGGTGCTCAGTTCGACTTCCGAAGAGCGGCCGGCGCTGGCATAGCTCAGGTTGCGCTGGGTTTCTTTCTCGTCGACAAGGAACAGCTTGTAAGGCGCGCCGTTGTAGACATGCACGCCGCTGTTTTCCAGGACCTGGCGCAACTGGACCACGGTGGTGCCGTAGGCGTCGCGGGCGCTGAGGTCCAGCTCCTTGATCGTCAGGTCATTGGTGCCGGTGCCGCGCAGCTGGAAGCCGCAAGCGCTCAGAAGAACGGCGAGGCCCATCACCAGCAAATTGCGTTTGATCATTTTGTTGCTCCCCTTGAAACCATGCGGGCCTTATCGCGGCCCTAAAGGTTTAGTTCGGCGCAGGGCTCAGGCCCTGCGCCCGATCCGATTAGCTAGCGACGATATTGACCAGCTTGCCAGGCACCACGATCACTTTGCGGATCGTCAGGCCTTCGGTAAAGCGCAGCACGTTTTCGTTGACGCGGGCAGCCGCCTCGACGTCTTCGCGGCTGGCGCTGGCAGGCATGTCGATCTGGCCACGCAGTTTACCGTTGACCTGGATAACCAGTTGCAGGGTGTCCTGCACCAGGGCGCTGTCATCCTGTACCGGCCAGCGTGCGTCGATAACGGCATCGCTGTGGCCCAGGCGGTTCCACAGGTCGTGGCTGATGTGCGGCGTGATCGGTGCCAGCAGCAGAGTCACCGTTTCCAGGCCCTCCTGTACCAGCGCACGGTCCTGCTCGGTGGCTTGTGGTGCTTTTTCCAGCACGTTCATCAGGGTCATCACCTGGGCGATGGCGGTGTTGAACTTGTGGTTCTGACCCACGTCCTGGCTGGCTTGCTTGATGGCCAGGTGGGTGCTGCGGCGAATGACTTTCTGCTCGTCGCTCAAGGCGGCCACGTCCAGCTTGCCCGGCAAGCCTTGGCTGATATGAGCGTGCGCCAGGCGCCAGACGCGCTTGAGGAAGCGGTGCGAGCCTTCGACGCCGGAGTCGGACCATTCGGCGCTCATGTCCGGCGGCGAGGCGAACATCATGAACAGGCGGCAGGTGTCGGCGCCGAACTGATCGATCATCGACTGAGGGTCAACGCCGTTGTTCTTGGACTTGGCCATCTTCTCGGTGCCGCCGATCTCTACCGGCAGGCCGTCGGCGATCAGCTTGGCGCTGATGACCTTGGCTTTGCCGTCGCGCTCAAGCTCGACGTCGGCCGGGTTGTACCAGGTGTAGGCACCGTTGGCTTCACGGCGATAGTAAGTCTCGGCGACCACCATGCCCTGGGTCAGCAGGTTCTTGAACGGCTCATCGGAGCTCACCAGGCCTTCGTCGCGCATCAGCTTGTGGAAGAAACGCGCGTACAGCAGGTGAAGGATGGCGTGTTCGATGCCGCCGATGTACTGGTCGACCGGCAGCCAATGATCGGCCGCGGATTTCTCGACCAGGCCACCTTCATAGTGCGGCGAGGCGTAGCGGGCGTAGTACCACGACGACTCGACGAAGGTGTCCATGGTGTCGGTTTCACGCTTGGCAGGCTGGCCGCATTTGGGGCAGCTGCATTCGTAGAACTCGGGCATGCGCGCCAGTGGCGAGCCTGCGCCGTCCGGCACCACGTCTTCCGGCAGGACGACCGGCAGTTGGTCTTCCGGTACTGGCACGTCGCCACAGCTTTCGCAGTGGATGATCGGGATCGGGCAGCCCCAGTAGCGCTGGCGGCTAATGCCCCAGTCGCGCAGGCGGAACTGGGTGCGCGAGGCGCCCAGGTTCTTCTTGATCAGTGCAACTTCGATCGCATCGAAAGCGCCTTGGAAATCCAGACCATCGAATTCGCCGGAGTTGATCAGCTCACCGTGCTCGCCATAGGCGTCTTGCCACGGGGCCGGGTTGGTGTCGCCCGAGCTGGTGCGCACCACGGATTTGATCGGCAGGCTGTATTTGGTTGCGAACTCGAAATCGCGCTCGTCGTGGGCTGGTACTGCCATTACGGCGCCATCACCGTAGTGCATCAGCACGTAGTTGGCGACCCATACTGGCAGCTTCTCGCCAGTCAGTGGGTGCTCGACGAACAGGCCGGTCGGCAGGCCTTTTTTCTCCTGGGTGGCGACGTCGGCTTCAGCCACGCTGCCGCCTTTGCATTCGGCGATGAACGCCTGCAGCTCAGGGTTGTTCTGTGCGGCCTGGGTGGCCAGCGGGTGTTCAGCGGCCACGGCCACGTAGGTCGCGCCCATCAGGGTGTCGGGGCGGGTGGTGAAGACTTTGAGTGCGCCCGCTTCGCCGATCGAGTCGACGTTGTAAGGGAACTGCACTTCCATGCCCTTGGATTTGCCGATCCAGTTGCGCTGCATGGTCTTGACCTGTTCCGGCCAGCCCGGCAGGTCGTCGAGGCTCGACAAGAGTTCATCCGCGTAGGCGGTGATCTTGAAGTAGTACATCGGGATTTCGCGCTTTTCGATCAGCGCGCCGGAGCGCCAGCCGCGACCGTCGATCACTTGCTCGTTGGCCAGTACGGTCTGGTCCAGCGGGTCCCAGTTCACGGTACCGCTTTTCTTGTAGATCACACCTTTTTCGAACAGGCGGGTGAACAGCCATTGTTCCCAGCGGTAGTAATCCGGCTTGCAGGTGGTCACTTCGCGGGACCAGTCCACCGCCAGGCCCAGGCTGCGCAGCTGGGTCTTCATGTAGGCGATGTTTTCGTAGGTCCACTTGGCGGGGGCCACGTTGTTTTTCATCGCGGCGTTTTCCGCCGGCATGCCGAAGGCGTCCCAACCCATGGGTTGCAGGACGTTCTTGCCTTGCATGCGCTGGTAGCGGGAAATCACGTCACCGATGGTGTAGTTGCGCACGTGCCCCATGTGTAGCTTGCCGCTGGGGTAAGGGAACATCGATAGGCAGTAGTAAGTCTCCTTGCCTGGCTGTTCACTGACTTCAAAGGACTTTTGCTCGTCCCAGAAGGTTTGGGCGGCATTTTCTATTTCACGGGGCTGATATTGTTCGTGCATGGCTACTTTTGAACTGAATAGGGGTGGCCTAATCCTCTTCGGTGCAACGTTCAGGTCCATCGACACCAAAAAGCGGCGCGTCCGTGCCCAAACCCTGCGGGAAGTGGAGTTACAGGAAGCGCCGTAGCATACATGACCCCACTCTATCGAGGGAAACCCTGATTGCGCAGCCAGGGCCGTCTGTCGCGGCGCCAGGCATGCGCGGCCATGGGGACTACGCTGTTGAGTGGGGAGCAAGTATTTCTTCAATGAGGTGAGGGGATGGTTGAATCGCAGCGAACTTTAACGAAACCGCAGTTGTATGAAGGACTGATCGACCGTTTGGGTCGGGCATTGGATGCCGCAAGAACCGCAGGCCGTTTGCGTGATGAGAGGCCTCTGGAGCTGGAGTTGCGAGGCTTGAGCCAGGCAGAACTTGAACTGATCAAGGTTTACCTGGAATTGAATCACCACCGCGCCTCTCCTGCGCAGGCTTCCCCGCCTGCCCAAGAGCCCTCGCGTTCGGCCAAGGTGATCTGGCTGAAGGACTTGTCCGCCGGCCGCGGCCCGGAAAAGCGTCGAGCCGTTCGGTGCAAGTGAAACACGGCGTCATCCGTTAGCCTTCTCAGTGTGTACCGGCGCAGAAAGTGTGTGGGTAAAGATTGTCGCTAAACCCTGTTGCATCTAGGCTTCGGGCATCTATGGAGATGCCCGATGCCTATTCGTTATTTCATTAAACAATTGCTCTTGCCGCCCGGCATTTTCTTGCTGTTGCTGGCGTTCGCCTGGTGGTGCAGAAAGCGCCGGCCGCGCCTGGCGGGATTCTGCTTTGCCGTGGGGTTTGGCGGGATGTGGTTGATGAGCCTGCCGGTGGTGGTGCAATGGGGCGCGCATGCGCTGGAGACCGAGCCGCCGCTGGCCCGGGATGAGTGGGCAACGCTGGCCCAGCGAGCGGATGCGATTGTGGTGCTGGGGTCGGGGCGTGAGCGTGGCGACCCGGCGTGGGGCAGTGACCAGCCCACCGGTATCGGCTTGGAGCGCCAGCGTTATGCCGCGCGATTGGCCAAGGCTTCCGGGTTGCCGGTGCTGACCACCGGTGGCTTGCACTACGGCACGCCGCCGAGCGAAGCCGAATTGATGGCGGTGTCGATGAAGGATGATTTCGGTGTAGACGTGCGCTGGAAGGAAGAGCGCAGCCGCACCACCTGGGAAAACGCGCAGATGAGCGCCGAGATTCTATTGCCCCAGGGCATCAAGCGCGTGATGGTGGTGACCCAGGCGTGGCATATGCCGCGTTCGGTGTGGAGCTTTGAAAAGGCGGGCTTCACGGTGGTGCCAGCGCCGGTAGGTTTCCTGGGCGTGGACAACGCCCGTCCACTGGGCGGTTGGATGCCGGAGTTCGTGTCGGTGTGGCGCAGTGGGCAGTTGATCAATGAGGCGGTGGGGCAGGTGGGGTACCGGTTGTTCTATAAGTAACACCGTAGGGTAAATGTGGGAGCGGGCTTGCTCGCGAATGCGGGGTGTCAGTCTCTACAGATGTCGACTGATCCACCGCATTCGCGAGCAAGCCCGCTCCCACATTGTTTTTTGCTGTGCTTTAAACCGTTTTTGACATCCGGCTTGCCAGCAGCGCCCAGCCAAACAGCCCCAGGCACAGGATGATCAGCGGCCACGAGCGCCATTGCAGGTATGGCGTGAGGTTGTGCATCGGCACCACTTCGCCATACAGAATGCCGCGTTCGAACTGCGGGATCTGCGCGGTAATCTGCCCGAAGGGGTTGATCAGGCCGGTCACGCCATTGTTGGTGGCGCGGATCATCCAGCGCCCGGCTTCCAGTGCGCGCATCTGCGCCATTTGCAGGTGCTGCAACGGGCCGATGGAGCGGCCGAACCAGGTGTCGTTGCTGATGGTCAGCAGCAAGTCGCTCTGGGCAGAGAGGCCGGCGGCGAATTCCGGGTACACCACTTCATAACAAATGAACGGCGCAATCTGATAGCCCTTGGCCTGCAGCATCGCCTGGTCGGACGGGCCGCGAGCGAAGTCCGACATCGGCAGGTCAAAAAACGCGATCAAGCCGCGCAGCATGTCTTGCAGAGGGACGTACTCACCGAATGGCACCAGTTTCTGTTTGAGGTAGGTGCCGTCGCCTTCGCCCACCACGGTAATGCCGTTGAAGTAGCGCTTCTGGTGGTGCACTTCCTGGCGAATCGGCACGCCGGTGATCAGCGCACTATGCCGGTCGGCGGCAAACTTGCCCATCATGCCCAGGTAGCCTTCCACCGATTCCTTGAGCACTGGCACGGCGGTTTCCGGCCACACCAGCAGGTCGGCACGCTTGGAGCTGAAGCTCATGTCGCGGTACAGCGCCAACTGCGCGTTGATCTGTTCCGGGTCCCACTTCATGCTTTGTTCGACGTTGCCCTGGATAGCGGCAACGCTCAGCGGCGCGCCGGACGGTGTGGTCCAGGCGTGATGCTTGAGCGCCAGGCCAATGGCCCATGGCGCTACCAACAGCACCAGGCCGGCGCCGATAAAACCGTTACGCTTGCTTGCCAGCAGGCGCGGCAGGTTGCACAGCACGGCGGCGGTCAGTGCCAGCGCAAATGAGATCAGCCACATCCCGCCCAGCGGCGCGAGGCCGGTGAGAGGGCCATCGAGCTGGCTGTAACCGGAGTACAGCCAGGGGAAACCGGTGAGGAACCAGCCGCGAAACGCTTCCTGGCCCACCCACAGCGCGGCGAAGGTCAAGGCATCGGCCAGCGGCGCCTCATTGCGACGCAGCCAGCGCGCCCACAGCCAGGCGGGCAGGGCGAAGAACCAGGCGATCGCGGCGGTAAACAGCAGCATCAGGAAACCGGCCAGCAACACCGAAGCGCCGCCGAAGTGATGGATGCTGTAGTAGATCCAGCTGGTGCCGGCGCCAAACAGGCCGAAACCGAAGCACCAGCCACGGCCGAGGGCCTGGCGTGGGCTCAGCTCCCGCAATCCGACATAGAACAGGCCGACCGCCACCAGCGCAAACGGCCATAGATCGAACGGCGCCAGCGCCAGGGTGGTGATGGCGCCGGCCACCACGGCCAGCAAATTACCGGGCCAGCCGGGGCGGGTTAGGCGCTGCATGTCATTCCTTAGCGGGCAATAGGGGTCAAGCGGATCAAGTGGATACGACGGCTGTCGGCATTCAGGATGCGGAAGCGATACGCGCCAATTTCGGTGGTTTCGTTACGTTTTGGCAGGTGGCCGAACGCACTCATCACCAGGCCGCCCACGGTGTCGAACTCATCGTCGGAGAATTCGCTGTCGAAGAATTCGTTGAAGTTCTCGATCGGCGTCAGCGCCTTGACCAGGAAATCACCGCTGGGCAGCGGCTTGATGTAGCTGTCCTCTTCGACGTCGTGCTCGTCTTCGATGTCGCCGACGATCTGTTCCAACACGTCTTCGATGGTGACCAGGCCGGCTACGCCGCCGTATTCGTCGATCACAATGGCCATGTGATTGTGGTTGGCGCGGAACTCACGCAGCAACACGTTCAGGCGCTTGGATTCAGGTACGAAGGTGGCCGGACGCAGCAGGTCCTTGATGTTGAAGTTGTCGCCGTTCTCCTTGAGGATCAGCGGCAACAGGTCCTTGGCCAGCAGGACACCCATCACGTCGTCATGGCTTTCGCCGATCACCGGGTAGCGCGAGTGCGCCGAGTCGATCACGGCCGGGAGGAATTCCCGTGGGGTCTGGTTCGCCTTGATGCTGATCATCTGCGAGCGCGGGACCATGATGTCCCGAACCTGCAGGTCAGCCACCTGGATGGCGCCTTCGACGATGGCCAGCGCTTCGCTGTCCAGCAACTTGTTCTGATGGGCCTCGCGCAGCAGCTCCAGCAGCTCCTGGCGGTTTTTCGGCTCGTGGGCAAAAGCCTGGGTCAATTTACCCAGCCATGACTTCTGCCCGTTGCTCGATCGGTCTTCGCTCATAGCGATTACTCTGAATCCTTTATTGTTACAGTTGAGTGTTTTTTAAGCTTCGTCGTCCGCATACGGGTCCGGATGACCCAATTCTGCAAGCAACGTTTGTTCCAGTGTTTCCATTTCCAGGGCTTCGTCATCGTCTATATGGTCGTAACCCAAGAGATGCAAGCAGCCGTGGATAACCAGGTGGGCCCAGTGGGCCTCAAGTTCCTTGCCTTGTTCCTTTGCTTCACGCTCCACCACCGGTACGCAGATCACCAGGTCGCCCAGCAGCGGGATATCCAGTAACTCATCCGGTACGTCGGCGGGGAAGGACAGCACGTTGGTCGCGTAATCCTTCTGGCGCCAGGTGTGATTCAGTTCACGGCCTTCGGGCTCGTCCACCAGGCGAATGGTCAGTTCCGAGTCGGCGGTGCGCTGGCGCAAGGCCAGGGCGCACCACTGGCGGAACTGTTCTTCGCTGGGGGCGGGCGCTTCGGTGGCGACTTGCAGGTCAAGCTCAAGCATCGTGGCGCACATCCTTGACGGGGGCGTCGTCGCGGTGCTCGAAGCGCTCGTAGGCCTCGACAATGCGCTGCACCAGCGGGTGGCGCACGACGTCCTTGGGCGAGAAGTGCGTGAAACTGATGCCCGGTACGTCCTTGAGCACTTCAATCACATGGCCCAGGCCCGATTTGGTGCCCCTGGGCAGGTCAACCTGGGTAATGTCGCCGGTGATAATGGCCGTGGAGCCGAAGCCGATGCGGGTCAGGAACATCTTCATCTGCTCGACCGTGGTGTTCTGGCTTTCGTCGAGGATGATGAAACTGTTGCTCAAGGTGCGGCCGCGCATATAGGCCAGCGGGGCGATCTCGATCACCTGGCGCTCGATCAGCTTGGCCACGTATTCAAAGCCAAGCATCTCGTACAGCGCGTCGTAGAGCGGGCGCAGGTACGGGTCGATCTTCTGGGCCAGGTCGCCGGGCAGGAAACCGAGCTTTTCGCCCGCTTCGACCGCCGGACGCACCAGCAGGATGCGGCGCACTTGCTCGCGCTCAAGGGCATCCACTGCACAGGCCACGGCCAGGTAGGTCTTGCCGGTACCGGCAGGGCCGATGCCGAAATTGATGTCGTTGCCCAGGATTGCCTTGACGTACTTCTGCTGATTCAAGCCCTTTGGGCGAATCATGCCTTTCTTGGTTCGCAGGGCCACGCTGGCTTCGGCCACCGGGTTGTTGGCCAGGTCTTCCACAGCTGATTCCTGCAAGTACAGGTGCACGATTTCCGGCGACAGTTCACTGCCCTTGGTTTCGCGGTAGAGACGGCGCAGCAGGTTTTCTGCCGATTGGGTGGGCTGGGGTTCGCCGATGAGCTCGAACTGATTGCCGCGGTTGCGGATCTCGATGCCCAGGCGTTGTTCGATCAGACGCAGGTGCTCGTCGAACTGTCCGCACAGATTGGCGAAACGGCGAGCCTCAAACGGCTCGAGGAGAAAACGATGGGGTTCTGCTATGGGTGCGTTCAAGGTTGCTTTTAGCCGCCCTTTGGCTGTTGAGGTGAAAGAGAGAATAACGCCAGCTGCTTGTGTGCGAAAGCACTTAAATCGGCTGACCTCGATCTCAGTAACAATGAAGAACCCCTGTGGGAGCTGGCTTGCCTGCGATGAGGCCAGCACATCCAAAATAGAGGCAGGCTGTTACATCGCTATCGCAGCGATGCGGTGACCCGACAAGCCAGCTCCCACATTTGATCTTCATTTGTAGTCAGAGTGTTTGTGTCAGTTGATCAGTGAGCCGCGCAACGAGTGCGGTTGCGCCGCATCAATGTGCACATCCGCAAACTGGCCGATCAAGGTTGGATTGTCGCAGCGGAAGTTGACGATTCGGTTGTTCTCGGTGCGGCCTTGCAGCTCGCCCGGGTCCTTTTTCGAATAGTCGGTGACCAGGATGCGCTGGATCGACCCGACCATTTGTCGGCTGATCTCGAACCCTTGCTGGTTCAGGCGGTGCTGCAGCGCATTCAGGCGCTCTTTTTTCAGCGCTTCCGGGGTCTCGTCCACCAAATCGGCCGCAGGCGTGCCCGGGCGCTGGCTGTAGACAAAGGAATAGGAGAAGTCGAAACCGACGTCTTCGATCAGCTTCATGGTCTGCTCGAAGTCTTTCTCGGTTTCACCCGGGAAGCCGACGATAAAGTCCGAGCTGATGCAGATACCCGGCACGGCGGCGCGCAGTTTGCGCAGTTTGGATTTGTACTCCAGCGCCGTGTGGTTGCGCTTCATCGCCGCCAGGATGCGGTCCGAGCCCGATTGCACCGGCAAATGCAGGTGTTTGACCAGCTCTGGCACTTCGGCGTGGGCCTGGATCAGGCTGTCGGAGAACTCCAGCGGGTGCGAGGTGGTGTAGCGGATGCGCTCGATACCGTCCACGGCCGCCACCACGCGGATCAGCTCCGCCAGGTCGGCCAGGCGCCCGTCGTCGGTCAGGCCGCGGTAGCCGTTGACGTTCTGGCCCAGCAGGGTCACTTCACGCACCCCGTTTTCGGCCAGGTGGATGATTTCCGACAGCACGTCGTCAAATGGACGGCTGACTTCTTCGCCACGGGTGTAGGGCACCACGCAGAAGGTGCAGTACTTGCTGCAACCTTCCATCACCGACACGTAGGCGCTCGGGCCGTCGATGCGCGGCTCGGGCAGATGGTCGAATTTTTCGATTTCGGGGAACGACACGTCCACCTGCGGCAACTTGCTGATGCGTGCGGCGTCGATCATTTCCGGCAGGCGGTGCAGGGTCTGCGGGCCGAAGACCACGTCGACATAAGGCGCGCGGTCGCGGATGGCGGCGCCTTCCTGGCTGGCCACGCAACCGCCGACGGCGATCACCATGTCCGGGTTGGCCAGTTTCAATTCACGCCAGCGGCCCAGCTGGGAGTACACACGGTCCTGGGCCCGTTCGCGGATTGAGCAGGTATTGAGCAGGATCACGTCGGCATCTTCGGCGCGGGCGGTGACTTCCAGGGCCTGGTGTTCGCCCAGCAGATCGACCATGCGCGAGCTGTCGTACTCGTTCATCTGGCAACCGTGGGTTTCGATGTAAAGCTTCTTGGCCATGGGAATCGTCAACTGGTGGTAAAGAACCGCGCATTATAGGGGGCATGCCCATTGGTTCCTAGCGTTGTGCATCGGGTGCCATGCTATAGTTCGCGCCCTCTTTTATATCCCCGATGTGTTATCCGCCCACCATGACCAAACGTGAAGCTCCAATCTACAAGGTGATTTTCCTCAACCAGGGCCAGGTGTTCGAAATGTACGCCAAGCAGATCTATCAGAGTGATCTGTGGGGTTTCCTGGAGGTGGAAGAGTTCGTCTTTGGCGAGCGCACCCAATTGGTCGTTGATCCGGGCGAAGAGAAGCTCAAGGCGCAGTTTGAAGGCGTGGTGCGCAGCTTTGTGCCGATGCATTCGATCGTGCGCATCGATGAGGTGGAGCGCCTGGGCACGCCGAAGATCAGCGAGGCCCGGGGCACCAGCAATGTGATGCCTTTCCCGATGCCAATGCCCGAGAAGTAAGGCTTTTAATCGCGGCGCGGCCTTCGCAGGCAAGCCAGCTCCCACATTTGACCGAGTTTCACTTTTGGAATGCGTTCAATGTGGGAGCCGGGCTTGCCCGCGATAGCGGTAGAAGGGTTTAGCTCAAATCAGGGAAGGGGTGAGAAGGGCGAACGCCCATCGGCACTCTGCAATTCCTGCAGGTAGTTACGGAAAATCTGGCCCAGCACCTGGGTGGCCACTTCCAGTTCATCGCGCTGCATGTGCTCGGCGACTTCGTCGGCAGTGTCCAGCGCGTCTTCAGCGCCGTTGACCGCGGCCATCTTCAGCACGATATAGGCCTGGACGTTGTTGGCTGGCACGCCTTCGCCCTTGAAGAACATGTTGCCCAGCTCAAATTGTGCCTGCGCATGGCCCTGCAACGAGGCTTTCTCGAAATAGCTCAAGGCTTTGTTGAGGTCGCGGGCGGGGTTCTTGCTGTCGTGGTAGTACTCGCCCAACTCGTATTGCGCCTGCGCATCCCCGCCATCGGCCTGTTTCTGGCACGCGCTCAGGGCTTCGGCCTGGCTGTCTGGCTGGGTATTGAGGGTGCAACGACCCATCGCTGGGATTAACAACGAGTTGCCGCCTGCTTGTGCATGTGCCAGCAGCGGCTGAAGGAGCAACAGGCAGCCCAGAACCAGGGTGCGGCCGGTGCGTTTCATGGGAATCGACTTACCTCTGACGGGGCACGCGGACCCTCGGGGGTCCAATAAGCGCGCATTATGAAATAAGCAGGCCCCTGCTTACAAAGTCTTTACTCGTTTTTCTGCTGCGTGGGCAAGTTATCTGCCGGATTGCAGGTGATTTCTCGAAAAATGCAGGAAATCTCTGTAAGCAAAGTAGCAAATCTGACGCCGCCAGGGGCAGCGCCAGGTTTTTGCGTCACTTATTTCAGGGCCGCGAAGGCGCGCTCGGCAGCGTCCAGGGTCAACTTCAACTCGGCTTCGCCATGGGCGATGGAGGTGAACCCGGCCTCAAAGGCACTCGGCGCCAGGTACACGCCGCCTTCGAGCATCAGGTGGAAGAAGCGCTTGAACAGGTCGGCATCGCTGCCCATCACGTCATCGAAGGTGACGATGTCGTCGGCGCCACTGAAGTACAGGCCGAACATGCCGCCCGCCTGGGTGGTGACAAACGGAATGCCCGCCGCGTCGGCACGCTGTTGCAGGCCGTCGAGCAGGCGGGTGGTGTAGTCGGTCAGCTCGGCGTGGAAGCCCGGGCGGCTGATCAGGCGCAAGGTGGTCAGGCCGGCGGCCATGGCCAGCGGGTTACCCGACAGGGTGCCCGCCTGGTACACCGGGCCCAGTGGCGCGATGTGCTGCATGATGTTGCGTTTGCCGCCGAAGCAGCCCACTGGCATGCCGCCACCGATGATCTTGCCGAAGGTGCTCAGGTCGGGCGTCACGCCGTAATAGGCCTGCGCGCCGCCGAGGGCTACGCGGAAACCGGTCATCACTTCATCGAAAATCAACACCACGCCGTGCTTGTCGCACTGCTCGCGCAAACCTTCCAGGAAGCCCGGTGCCGGTGGCACGCAGTTCATGTTGCCGGCGACCGGCTCGACGATGATGCACGCCACGTCCTGGCCCACTTCGTTGAGCATCTGCTCGACGGCGCCAATGTCGTTGAACGGCAGGGTCAGGGTGTGTTTGGCAAACGCGGCCGGCACACCGGCCGAGCTAGGCACGCCCTGGGTCAGCAGGCCCGAGCCGGCCTTGACGAGCAGGCTGTCGGAGTGGCCGTGGTAGCAGCCTTCGAACTTGATGATGCTGTCGCGGCCGGTAAAACCGCGGGCCAGGCGGATGGCGCTCATGGTGGCTTCGGTGCCGGAGCTGACCATGCGCACCATTTCCATCGACGGCACGATCGAGCAGACCAGGTCAGCCATCTCGGTTTCCATGGCGGTCGGTGCGCCGTAGGACAAGCCGTGTTCCAGCTGCTTGCGCACCGCGTCGAGCACGTCCGGGTGGCTGTGGCCGAGAATCATCGGGCCCCAGGAGCCCACGTAGTCCACATAACGTTTGTCGTCTTCGTCGGTGACGTAGGCGCCTTCGGCGTGCTTGAAGAACAGCGGCGTGCCGCCGACGCTCTTGAACGCACGCACGGGGGAGTTCACACCGCCGGGGATGTGTTTCTGGGCATTGGCAAACAGCGTTTCGGAACGGGACATGATCGGGCTCTCTGAAATCAAATCTTAAGAAGGGCGTTGAACGCACGGGCGCGGCGGGTAACTTCCGCAGTGCTGTCGGCACCGAACAGGCCGTGCACCACGGCGAGCAGGTCGGCACCGTGGGCCACCAGCGGCTCGGCGTTTTCCAGGGTCACGCCGCCGATCACGCAGATCGGCAATTGCACGCGGGCGCGGGCCTGGGCGAGCATTTCAACGGTAGCGGCAGGTGCGCCGGGCTTGGTACTGGAATTGAAGAAGCGGCCAAAGGCGACGTAGCTGGCGCCTTCCCGGGCGGCCTGCTCGGCCAGTTCGATCTGGCTGTGGCAGGTGGAGCCGATGATCGCCTTGGAGCCGAGCAGCGCGCGCGCCGGGGTCAGCGGGCCGTCGGTTTGCCCCAGGTGTACGCCGACGCCCAGGCGCGCAGCCAGTTCGGCGTCGTCGTTGATGATCAGCTGGGTCTTGTAGCGTGAGCACAGCTCTCGCAGTTTTTCCGCCTCACGCAGGCGACGGGCTTCGTCGTTGCTTTTGTCGCGGTACTGCAACAGGGTCACGCCGCCGTCCAACGCCGCTTCGACGTAGGCGAGGAATTTGCCGGCCAACAGTTGGCTGTCGGTAATGGCATACAGGCCACGTAGTTTCATCGGGCAGGCCTCTTAAGTCTTACGAGCAGAAATCCAGCGGCAAGCGGCGCGGCACGAACTGGCCCTGGCCGAGTTGTTCGGCATCACGCAGGGTGCGCCAAGTGTAGTTGAGGGCCGATTGCACGGCGCTCACCAGGCCTTCGCCCTGGGCAATCCGCCCGGCCAACGCGCTGGCCAGTGTGCAGCCCGAACCATGGTAGCTGCCCGGCAGGCGCTGGCAGGTAAAGGTCTGGTGCGTGCCGTCGCGGCTGTAGAGGCGGTTGTGCACTTCGTGCTCGTCGCCGTGGCCGCCGGTGATCAGCAGGTGCTTGATATACGGCAGCAGCTTCTCGGCGCATTCATCGGCCGTGCCGTCTGGCAGCTCGGCGAGGATGCGCGCTTCGGGCAGGTTCGGCGTGGCAATCAACGACAAGGGCAACAGCCGCTCGCGCATTGCATAACCGACTTCGTCCTTGCCCAGGCTGCCACCGCCACCGGCGCGCAGCACCGGGTCGCATACCACGGGCAGGTGCGGGTGCGCCTGCAGCAGTTCGACCACGGTGTCGACCATCGCCGTGGAGCCGAGCATGCCCAGCTTGACCGCCGCCACTTCGGAATCGCTGAGCACGGCATTGGCCTGGGCCAGTACCCACTCGCGGTCGAGCACGCGGAAATCGCTGACATTGACGGTGTTCTGCACGGTCAGGGCGGTGACGGCCGGAGCCGCATGGCAACCCTGGGCGAGCAGGGCTTCGATATCTGCCTGCAAGCCGGCGCCACCACTGGGGTCGTGGCCGGAGAGACAGAGGACAACGGGGCGAGAGCTGTAGATATTCATGGTGCGCGAGCTTACCACCAAACGCTTTTTGCGTGGCTGTCTGGCGAGGGGTGAATTTCACGGCCTGCCAGACGGGTTTATGGCTGTTTGCCAGCCAGGGTTTGTTGTTGAAAATGCGCTGAAAGTACCGTTCTAGAGCCTTTCAAAAAATTATTTCAATGGTGTCTAATGGCCTTTACCGGCTATGCTAAAGTGGATCCAAACAACTTACTGTATCGCCGGTATACGTCTTCTCAAAAGGAATGGGGGCTTTTGACAGAACCGGACAGGCCACGCTGGGGCTCTATGCGCTATTTGCTGATCTTAATCTTGTGCGGGCTGCCGATGCTCGCCAGCGCCATCGAGTTCGACCAGGCCACTCGCAGCCTGCCGCTGGGCCGGGTCATGCAAGTGCTCGAAGACCCTACCGATGCCCTCACCATCGCTGACGTCAGTTCCCCTGGCTACGCTTCGAAATTCAAGACCCACGACAAAGCCACTCTCAACGCCGGCTATTCGCGCTCGGTGTTCTGGCTCAAGGTCGACCTGCATTACGTTGCCCTGGATGCCCGCGCCCCGCGCACCTGGTTCCTGGAGCTGGCCTACCCGCCACTCAATCGCCTGGACCTGTACCAGGCCGACGGCACTGGCAAGTACCGCCTCACCACTCGCACCGGCAGCGCGCTGCCGTTCTCCAGCCGCGAAGTGCGTCAGAGCAATTACCTGTTCAAGCTCAACTTCGTGCCCGACCAGCAGGAAACGGTCTACCTGCGCCTGCAAAGCGAAGGCTCGATCCAGGCACCGTTGACGCTCTGGGCCGGCACCGCTTACCTGGAAGAACAGCCGCTGCGCCTGTATGTGCTGGGGGCGATCTATGGCGTGCTGCTCGGCATGTTGATCTACAACCTGTTCATCTACCTGAGCGTGCGCGACACCAGCTACCTTTATTACATCTTCTACATTGCGTCGTTTGGCCTGTACCAGTTGTCGGTCAATGGCGTGGCCGTGGAGTACTTCTGGCCGAACAACCCGTGGTGGACGAACGCGGTGGTGCCGTTCCTGATCGGTTCGGCGGCGCTGTTTGGCAGCCTGTTTGCGCGCAGCTTCCTGCACACCGCGCAGCACAGCCGTTGGCTGGATCGCATCCTGCTGGGGCTGGCCGCGTGTGGCGGGCTGGTGATGGCCCTGGCGCTGCTGACCAGTTATGCCGTGGCGCTGCGCCTGGCCACCGGCTTGGCGCTGGTGTTCACCGTGACCATCTTTGTCGCCGCGATCAAGGCCTGGTGCTGTGGCCAGCGCATGGCGCGCTACTTCATCATTGCCTGGTCGGCCTTCCTGCTGGGTGGCGTGGTTAACACGATGATGGTGTTGGGCTACCTGCCCAACGTGTTCCTCACCATGTACGCCAGCCAGATCGGCTCGGCCATCGAAGTGGCGCTGCTGTCCCTGGCATTGGCCGACCGCATCAACGGCATGCGCGAGCAGCAGGCGCAGATCCTCTTCGATGCCAGCCAGAAGCTCGAAGTGCTTAACCAGGAACTGGCCCGCAGCAACCGGCTCAAGGACGAATTCCTGGCCACCCTGACCCACGAACTGCGCACGCCCATGAACGGCGTGATCGGCTCCCTCGAACTGATGCAGACCGTGCCCTTGGGCGATGACCTTGCGCAATATCAGCAAACGGCTGCCGGTTCGGCGCGGGACATGATGCGCATGGTTAACGGCATCCTCACCCTCACCGAACTGCAGGCCGGCCGCCTCACCGCCCAGGCCCAAGTGTTCAGCCTGCGCGGTGTGCTCGACACCTTGCGCCAGCAGTTCAACGCCAGCGCCCAGAGCAAGGGCCTGGCGTTTTCCATTGATGTGGCCGACGAGCTGCCCGACCGCGTGATGGGCGATGCCGACAAATTGGTCCAGTGCCTGGACTGCCTGCTGGACAACGCCTTCAAGTTCACCCATGAAGGTGTCGTGCGCCTGCGTGTGGTGGGCGTGCCCCACAGTGATGGCAGCTTGCGCCTGAGCTTTATCGTCACCGATACCGGTATCGGCTTTGCTTTCCTCGACGAGGCCACCCTGTACCAGCGCTTCTTCCAGCTTGACGGCTCGACCACCCGGGAATACGGCGGCCTGGGGATCGGCTTGGCAATCTGTCGTCAGTTGATTGAGCTGTTGGGCGGGCGCCTGACCCATCATTCCGAGCCGCGCAAGGGCAGTCGGTTCCAGTTGGAAGTGAGCGTCGAGCAGGTCGCGCCCGAGCCCAAGCCCACCGGGCCGGAGCCTTTCGGTCAGCGTGCGCCCCAAGAGTGCGCGGTACTGCTGGTGGATGACAACAGCGTGGGCCAGTTGGCCGTGCGCGGCATGCTGCTCAAGCTGGGCTATCGGGTCAAAACCGTGGACAGCGGCCCGGCTGCGCTGGCGGTTTTGCAGGGTGAAACCTTTGATGCAGTGCTGCTGGATGTGCCTGAAGGCGGGTTCTCGCTGTGTTGTCAGATCCGCGCCTTGCCGGGCTGTGGCGAGCTGCCGGTGATCGCCTTGAGCACCTCGTTACAAGCCCCGGAACGCGAGCGCTGCCATGGCATTGGCGTGACTGATCGACTGGCCAAGCCGGTACGATTCGAGGCGTTGCAGGCGGTGCTGGAGCGCCGTTTGCTGTGCCCGTTAGAGGGTGAAAGCGCCGGGCATTAGGCGCATATGACACTTTTTTAAGCGGGGCGACGGTGCTTAACTGAAATTCAGGCCTCAATTGCACGTGGCCTTTTTTAGGAGGCCCGTCATGAACCTGCATCAATTTGCCGAAACCCACGACGTCACCAACCAGCCCCCGTCGCTCGACGGCACCAACCTGTATCGCATCGACTTGCCCCTGCAGGAATGGTCGCGCCGCTTTGGCGCCGGCTGGGCCGAGGCGCGTATAGACGCCTACGGTGCGCTGGCCGGCGGGCCGCTGATGGAGGCCGGATTCCTGGCGAACCAGAACAAACCGGTGTTCAACAGCCATGACCGATATGGTCATCGGATCGATCTGGTCGAGTTTCATCCCGCTTACCATGAACTGATGCGCACGGCGGTGGAGCATGGCCTGCCGTCGCTGCCGTGGGCCCATCCGCAGTCCGGTGCCCATGTGGCCCGCGCCGCCATGACCTACCTGCACAGCCAGGCGGAAGCCGGCACCGGTTGCCCGCTGACCATGACCTTTGCCTGTGTCCCTGCCCTGCGTCTGCAACCGGACCTGGCGCAGGCCTGGCTGCCGAAGATCCTCAACACCCAGTACGACCCGCGCAACGTTGGCATTGCCCACAAGGCCGGCGCCACCATTGGCATGGCCATGACCGAGAAACAAGGCGGCACCGATGTGCGTGCCAACACCACCCGCGCTTACCCCGTGGGCGCGGGCGGCCCCGGGCAGGCCTACGAACTGGTGGGCCACAAATGGTTTTGCTCGGCGCCGATGTGCGATGCCTTCCTGACCCTAGCCCAGACCGACAAAGGCCTGACCTGTTTCCTGCTGCCCCGGCACCGCCCGGATGACACGCGCAACGAGTTTTACATCCAGCGCCTGAAGAACAAGCTGGGCAACTGCTCCAATGCTTCCAGCGAAGTGGAGTTCCGTGGTGCCCTGGCCTGGATGGTCGGCGAAGAGGGGCGTGGCGTGCCCACCATCATCGAAATGGTTGCCATGACCCGCTTTGATTGCATGGTCGGCTCCAGCGCCCTGATGCGTCAGGCGCTCACCCAGGCCAGCCATCATTGCGCCCACCGTTCGGTCGGCGGCCGTGTGCTCAGCGAGCAACCGCTGATGCAAAACGTGCTGGCCGACCTGGCCCTGGAAAGCGAGGCCGCCCTGGCCTTGAGCATGCGCATGGGGCGCGCGCTGGATCATCTGGGCGATGAGAGGGAAGCCAAGTTCGCCCGGTTGGTGACGGCGGTGGGCAAGTATTGGATCTGCAAGCGGGCGCCGGCGATGATCAACGAAGCAGCCGAATGCATGGGGGGAGCAGGCTATGTGGAAGACAGCATCCTGCCGCGCCTCTACCGTGAGGCTCCGGTGAATTCGACCTGGGAAGGTTCGGGCAACGTGCAGTGCCTGGATGTACTGCGCGCGCTGTCGAAAGAACCCGGTGTGTTGGAAGCGTTGTTCGTCGAGCTGGGGGATGGGCATGGCGACAAATCATTGGTGCGGCATATTGATCGGTTGAAAGCGGCCTTCATGGACACCCAGGACATTCAATACCGCGCACGGCAATTGACCGAGGACATCGCCATGGCGCTGCAGGCCAAGCTGCTGCTGGAGGCCGGGAATGCGGCAGTCAGCGATGGCTTTATCGCCAGCCGCCTGGGCGAATCGTCCGGTCGGGTATACGGTACGTTGCCGCGTGGTGTGGATGTGGGGGCTATTGTTGCTCGTTCGACGCCAACCCTCTGACTACACTCGATTAAAATGTGGGAGCGGGCTTGCTCGCGAATGCGTTGTGTCAGTCACCTATTCATCAACTGACAGGCCGCATTCGCGAGCAAGCCCGCTCCCACATTATTAACCGCATTCCAAACCCGGTGTTTCAGTGAAGCTGGGATACAGGCAAGATGAAGGCCTGCACGTCAGAACACAGGATGCTTACCGTGACCGAAGCTTTTGTTGTCGTTCAAACCGCCGAGGAAGCCGTGGATCGGCTGGCGGCTCTGCATGAGCGTGCTACCGGCGCGCTTAACCAAGCCCTCAAGCGATACCTCAAAGACCGCGTCGAGCCCGACGCCGAACAACGTGCGCTGTTTCGCTACCCCGAACTGCGCCTGACCTACCACTGCCACGGCGAAGTCCCACAGACGACCCGGGCGTATGCCAAGGTCCAGTTGCCGGGGACCTACAGCGTCACCGTCACCCATCCCGGCGCGTTCCGTAAATACTTGCTGGAGCAACTGGTGCCGCTGATGCACGACTTCACCGTGACGGTGGAAGTGGGCGTCAGCCAGCAGAACATTCCCTACCCGTACGTGGTGGAGCAGGGCGACGAGCTGGCCGGTTCCGGTGTAACCGCCGCGACCCTGGCCCGGGTATTCCCGAGCACCGACCTGTCGGCGGCCACCGATGGCATCGCCGACGGCCTCTACGATTGGGAAAATACCGACCCGCTGCCTCTGGCATTGTTTGATGCGGCCCGCGTGGACTTCTCCCTGCGCCGCCTGGTGCACTACACCGGCAGCGACTGGCGCCATGTGCAGCCGTGGATCCTGCTGACCAACTACCACCGCTACGTTGACCAGTTCATCCTGCATGGCCTGGAACAACTGCGCAGTGACCCGCGCTTTATCCGCATGGTGCTGCCGGGCAACGTGGTGATCGACAAGTCCATGGACCATGGCGAAGCGTCTGCCATCGCCGCGGGCGTGGTCTGGCACCGTTACCAGATGCCGGCCTACCACCTGCAGGCCAGCGATGGCCATGGTGTGACCCTGGTGAACATCGGCGTTGGCCCGTCCAACGCCAAGAACATCACCGACCACCTGGCGGTGCTGCGTCCGCATTGCTGGCTGATGATCGGCCACTGCGGCGGCCTGCGCCAATCCCAGACCATCGGCGACTACGTGTTGGCCCACGCCTACATGCGCCGCGACGGGATTCTCGACCGCGTGGTGCCACCGAACATCCCGATCCCGGCCCTGGCCGAAGTGCAACTGGCCTTGCAGCAGGCGGCGGCCAACGTCACCGGCGAAAAAGGCGAAGAGCTGAAAAAACGCCTGCGCACCGGCACCGTGTTGACCTATGACGACCGCAACTGGGAGCTGCGCTGGGCCCAGGAGCGGCCGCTGATCAACCTGTCGCGTGCTGTGGCCGTGGACATGGAAAGCGGCACCATCGCCGCCCAGGGCTATCGCCTGCGGGTGCCGTACGGCACGTTGTTGTGCGTGTCGGACAAGCCGCTGCACAGCGAGATCAAGCTGCCGGGTTCGGCCAACGCGTTCTATGAGCGTGCGGTGAGCCAGCACTTGAAGATCGGCATCGAGGCGGTGGATTTGCTGCGCACCGAACTCAACTCGCTGCACTCGCGCAAACTGCGCAGCTTCGACGAGCCGCCGTTCCGCTAGTTGGGATGGTCATTTAGCGGTCAGGCCACTAGCATTGTCGGTCCTGACCGTTAGATGTACCGAAGCCATGTCCCGTCCCACTCGTCCCGATTCGCGCCGCCCTGGCGTGAAACCTCCGCACTCCGCTGCACGCCGTGTTGCCAAGGCGCCACCGGCCGAGCCCAAATTGATCCTGTTCAACAAGCCGTTCGACGTGCTGACCCAGTTCAGCGACGAAGGCGGGCGCGCCACACTCAAGGACTTCATCGACATCCCTGGCATCTACCCGGCCGGTCGCCTGGACCGCGACAGCGAAGGCTTGCTGCTGCTGACCAACGATGGCCAACTGCAGGCGCGCATTGCCGATCCCAAGCACAAGCTGGCGAAAACCTACTGGGTGCAGGTGGAAGGCGAGCCGACGCAAGAGCACCTGCAACGCCTGCGCGACGGTGTGGAACTCAACGACGGCATGACCTTGCCCGCCGAAGCGCGGCAACTGGATGAGCCCGAGTTATGGCCGCGCAACCCGCCGGTGCGCTTTCGCAAGAGCGTGCCCACTCATTGGTTGGAACTGGTGATTCGGGAAGGGCGCAACCGCCAGGTTCGGCGCATGACCGCTGCCGTGGGCTTGCCGACGTTGCGCCTGGTGCGTGTGCGCATTGGCGACTGGTCGATCGACGGCCTGGACCAGGGCCAGTGGAAGGAAGTGCCGGCGCGCTTATAAAGCGCCGGACTCGATCAGGCCGATCACCACGCTCTTGATGATGAAGGCGGCCACGCCCAGCCCCAGCACGAAGAACAGAATGAACGAGCCGAAGCGCCCGGCTTTGGACTTCTTGGCCAGGTCCCAGACGATAAAGCCCATGAAAATGATCAGGATAGTGACCAGGCCGGTCATCATCCATTCTTCAAACAGGGCGGGATCGATGTTGTTCATGCGGGAATTTTTCCGACAAGGCAGGCGGGAAAGTATACGGCAGTGTTACAGGCACAACATTGACCTGCGTCGTGGCGGGGTCAATGTGGGAGCTGGCTTGCCTGCGATAGCATCACCTCGGATAGGCTGATACACCGAGCCGCCTGCATCGCAGGCAAGCCAGCTCCCACATTTGTTATGCGGTGAGGTTAGGTGCGCAGGTGGGTCAGCGGCAATTCGGTGCTGTTAAGCACCTGGTTCAGCACAAAGCTGGAGCGCACGCTGGTCACGCCTTCGATGCGGGTCAGGTGGCCCAGCAGCAGCTTTTGATAGTGGTCCATGTCCGGCACCACCACTTTCAACTGGTAGTCGGCATCCATCCCGGTGACCAAACTGCATTCCAGCACCTGGGGCAGGGTGCGGATGGCGGCTTCGAAGTTCTCGAAACGCTCCGGTGTATGCCGGTCCATGCCGATTAGCACATAGGCCGTGAGGCTCAAGCCGAGCATCTTGCGGTCGAGCAGCGCGACCTGGCGGGCGATATAGCCGTCGTCTTCCAACTGCTTGACCCGGCGCGAGCAGGGCGATGGCGACAGGCCGATACGCTCGGCCAACTCCTGGTTGGAGATCCTCGCGTCGCGCTGCAATTCCGCCAAAATACTCAGGTCGTATCGGTCAAGCTTGCTCATTGGGTTGGCCTTTGTCGTAACTATTGCGGTGAATTATCTATGAAGGGTTAAAAATTGCGCAAGCACTGTTTATTGACGCAATCTTCGCAATCATCTGCCGGGCGCTCGCGGGTATCTTTATCAACAGAATCACCGCCTGGACAACAGTCCACTGCAGCCCGCCCAATCAGGCCCGCTGCGGCCGCCACCCCAGCAGGGTTGAGCCGGCCTCCAGGCTGCACACTGTCCAGAAGACGGCGTGAGGTGAGCCAACGTCAAAAGCGTTGAGCCAGGACGAAATTCTCAAGGGGTGGCCGACGGGTCACCCCTTTTTCTTTGCCTTCAGAAAATTGTTCTCGTGACTGATAACCTGTCTTAGAACCGGGTGAGGCTTTTCCAGTCTCATGGTATGAGGCCGGACACTCTAGGCCCTAATCCGCAGTGAGGAATAGCATGAAGCGCATCTGGCGTATGGCAGGTGTAGGTTTGCTGATGATCAGCGTCGGCACGCAAGTGATGGCCGACGACCCACGCTCAGAAGGCGGTGGTCAGCATGAACGAGGGCCCGAAGGCGGGCGGCAAGGCAACGAACAGCCGCGACCGCAGAACAACCAACCGCGACCTGAAAATAATCAGCCGCGCCCTCAGAGCCCTCAACCGCGGCCCGAAAACAATCAGCCGCGTCCGCAGAATCAACATTTCGAAAACAACCCGCCACGCCCGCAGAACGAGCACTTCGATCGTGGCGAGCAGCGTGGCGGCGGGCAATGGCAAGGGCGCCCACAAGGTGCTGATCAGCCTCGGCCTGCGCTGCAACCGGCCCAGCCGGCCAACAACCTGCCGATCCAGGGACGCCCGGATACCGTGCGCCAAACCCAGGAACCGCGCCAGGGTTACTACCAGGACATCCCGCGCCGCAACGACGGCAACCCGCATTGGCAAGGCGGCAACGCCCCAGGCCCGCGCCCGGGCGGCGGCTTCAATGGCCACCCCAATGACGTTCGCTGGCCGGGCCGCCCGAATGGGCACGGCAATGGCTGGGGCCCGGGGCCGCAGTATCGCCCGGGGTACACCGTCGACCGCTTTACCGACCGCAACTACCGCGTGCCTTACCGTGGCCAGGATTACTTCTTCTCCGGCGGCTACTGGTATCGCCCCCAAGGCCCGCGTTATGTGGTGGTGACGCCGCCTTACGGCATTCGCGTGCAATACCTGCCGGATTACGCTCGGGAAGTGTGGGTGGGCAGTGCGCTGTTCTTCGTCGCCGCCGGTGCTTATTACACCTACGAAGCCAGCTCCCAGCAGTACGTGGTAGTGCAACCGCCTGCACAGCCGCCGGCGCCCCAGGGCAATGGCTATGACGTGATCGCCTATCCCGCCAATGGCCAGTCACCGGCCCAGGTACAACAGGACGGTTACGACTGTTATCGCTGGGCGGTGCAGCAAAGTGGGTTCGACCCGCAGGCCGTCACCTACGCCCCGGACCCCGCGGTGGTGCAAACCTACCGCCAGGCCCAGGGCAACTGCCTGAGCAGTCGTGGTTACCAGGTGCAGTACTAGGCCTTGTTGCCGGTGACCACTTCCCGCGGGTCGGCGTGCACCAGCACTTCGGCGCGCGGGTAGGCTTGGTGAATGGCATCGGCGGCCTGGTCGCTGATGCCATGGGCCACTGATAGCGTCAATTCCCCTGGCAACTCCAGGTGCAGCTGCACAAACCAATGGCTGCCGGAAATCCGCGTGCGCAAATCATGCGCACCCAACACCCCCGGAACGCCACGGGCCAGTTCCAGCATATGCTGGCTCACATCAGGCGGCAGCTCCTCATCCATCAGCACCGCGAAGCTTTCCCGGGCGATCTGGATGGCACTCCACAAGATGTAGGCCGCGATCCCGAGGCCGAACCAGGCATCCACCTGATTGAACCCGAACCCCGCCAGTACCAACGCTACCAGGATGCTACCGTTGAGCATCAGGTCGGAGCGGTAATGCAGCGAGTCAGCCCGCACCGCGTTGGAGCCGGTTTCGCGGATCACCCGGTGTTGCAGCATCAGCAACGCCACGGTCATCACCAGGGAAAACACGATTACCCCGATGCTCAACCACGGCGCACCGACCGGTTCTGGGTGTTGCAGGCGTTGATAAGCCTGGAACGCGATCAGCACCGCACTGCCGGCGATAAACAGCGCCTGGGCCATGCCCGACAACGATTCCGCCTTGCCGTGCCCATAACGGTGATCGTCATCGGCCGGGCGTAGTGCGTAGTGCACCGCCAGCAAATTCAGCAGCGAAGTCACGCCGTCCAGCAGTGAGTCGGTCAACCCGGCGAGCATGCTCACCGAGCCGCTGAGCCACCAGGCGATGGCCTTGGTGATAATCAGCGCACAGGCCACGCCCACCGAGGCGCGCGTCGCCAGGCGCAAAAGCCGGGCGTGTTCGGGGCTGCTGGTCATAGGCGGGTCGAATCCTTAGGCAGCGGGTTTCAGGCCCAGGGAGGCGAGTTGTTGCACGCTGCCCTTGAACTGGATCATGCGCGGGTCGTCCAGCGGCAGGCGGTGGCCGGTTTCTTTCTGGATGATGGTTTGCAGCTTGGCGTTGTCGACCTTGCCGTCGGCGCCGATGGCTTCGTGGAGTTTTTCCGGGGCCACCTGAGCGGTCTTGCCCGGCTCGAAATAGATGGCGCCGGTGGCGAAGTCCACGCCAAACGCGATCAGGCCCGGGATCACATAGAACAGCAAGCCAATGGCGTCGAGCACGGCGACGGTGGGATCGATCTTGCCGTCGATCTGGCCACGGCGGTCGGGGAAGAAGATCGAGCCGCAGGCCGTCAACTGGCTCAGCAAGGTGACGGTGAGGACACCGCCGATGATGCGGGAAGCGATACGCATGGACTATCTCCTGAACACAATTAATACGGGACTATAAGCGACGAAGATCCAATGTGGGAGCGAGCAAGCCCGCTCCCACATTTAACCGTGTTGCCAAGTCAGTCGGGTGGTGCGTGTGAGACCACCATCGGCATCCGGCAGTTCGCCGTTATACTCGCCGCTCTGCTTTGGAGCCAGTATGAATTCGTTGCCGATCGATGATGTTTTACCCGCCCTGCGTGACGCCTTGGCGAATCGCCATGAGGCCGTGCTGGAAGCGCCCCCCGGCGCCGGTAAAACCACCCGCGTGCCCTTGGCATTGTTGAACGAGCCCTGGCTGGCCGGGCAGACCATCCTGATGCTCGAACCCCGCCGCCTGGCTGCGCGTGCTGCCGCCGAACGCCTGGCCAGTGAGCTGGGCGAAAAGGTTGGCGAAACTGTCGGCTATCGCATTCGCCTGGACAGCAAAGTCGGCCCCCACACCCGCATCGAAGTGGTCACCGAAGGCATCCTCACCCGCCGCCTGCAGGACGACCCGGCGCTGGAGGGCGTGGGGTTGCTGATCTTCGACGAATTCCACGAGCGCAGCCTCGACGCCGACCTGGCGCTGGCCTTGAGCCTCAACGGCCGCGACCTGTTTCGCGATGAGCAGCCGCTGAAAATCCTGTTGATGTCCGCCACCCTCGAAGGCGAGCGCCTGGCTGGCCTGCTGGACAACGCGCCGATCCTGCGTAGCGAAGGGCGCATGTTCCCGGTGCAGATGCGCTGGGGGCGGCCGTACCAGGCGGGTGAATTCATCGAGCCGCGTGTGGTGCAGACCATTCTTGAGGCTGTGCACGATGAGACCGGCAGCATTTTGGTGTTCCTGCCGGGCCAGGCGGAGATTCGCCGGGTCAATCAGCAACTGGCCGACGCTTTGGGTGATCGCCCGGATGTGCTCCTGTGCCCACTGCACGGTGAACTCGACCTCAACGCCCAGCGCGCCGCCATCGACCCGGCGCCTGCGGGCAAACGCAAAGTGGTGCTGGCCACCAACATTGCCGAGACCAGCCTCACCATCAACGGCGTGCGCGTGGTGATCGACGCCGGGCTGGCGCGGGTGCCGCGCTTCGACCCGGGCAGCGGCATGACCCGCCTCGACACCCAGCGCATCTCCCGCGCCAGCGCCACCCAGCGAGCCGGCCGGGCAGGGCGGTTGGAGCCGGGGGTGTGTTACCGGTTGTGGTCCGAGGACCAGCACGAAGGTCTGGCCGCCTACAGCAGCGCGGAAATCCTCGCCGCTGACCTGGCCGGCTTGGCCTTGCAGTTGGCGCGTTGGGGCGTCACGCCCGCTCAACTGGTGTGGCTGGATGTGCCCCCGGCCGCGGCTTATGCCCAGGCCCAGGACTTGCTGGTGCGCCTCGGCGCCTTGAATGAAGACAAGCTGACCGCCCACGGCCAAAAAATGGCCGAGCTGCCGGCCCATCCGCGCATCGCCCATCTGCTGCTGCGCGGGCAGGACCTGGGACTGGCGGCGACGGCCTGTGATGTCGCGGCCTTGTTGGGTGAGCGCGATATCTTGCGCGGTGGTGGCGCGGATTTGCACAGCCGTCTGGCACTGCTGTCGGGCGAAGAACGCGCGCGGGGTGCTCAAGGTGGCGTGCAGCGCGCCAAGCAACTGGCGCGGCAATATCGCGGTTACCTGCGAGGCCAAGCCACGCAACCCGTGGCCGACCCCGACCACCCGCGTTGGCTCGGCGCCTTGCTGGCGTTGGCTTACCCGGACCGCGTCGCCCAACAACGTCGCCCGGGTGGTGCCGAATACCGCCTGGCCAATGGCCGTGCTGCGCTGTTCGCCGAGGCCGACAGTTTGATGAAACAAGCCTGGCTGGTGATCGCCGACCTCGGCAGCCGTCAGGGCCAGCGCGAAGAGCGCATCTACCTGGCGGCGGATTTCGACCCCGCGCTGTTCGACACGGTGCTTGCCGAGCAAGTGCGCACGGTCGACCAATTGGATTGGGACGAGCGCGAAGGCGTGCTGCGTGCCGAGCGCCAGCGCAAAGTCGGCGAACTGGTGCTTAGTCGCGAGCCGCTCACGGGGCTCGATGAAGCCGCGCGCAGCCAGGCGCTGGTCAACCTGGTGCGCCGCAAAGGCCTGGAGCTGCTGCCGTGGACGCCCGAGCTGCGCCAATGGCAGGCCCGCGTCATGCTCTTGCGGCAACTGGACGCCGGAAAAACCAGCGAATGGCCCGATCTCAGTGACAGCGCCTTGCTCGCCAGCCTGGAGCATTGGCTGATGCCGTACCTGGGCAAGGTCTCGCGTCTGAGCCATTTCGCCAACCTGGATATCTCCAGTGTCCTGCACAACCTGCTGCCTTGGCCGCTGCCCCAGCGCCTGGATGAACTGGCGCCGCAACATGTGAAGGTGCCATCCGGGTCTTCGGTGCGCCTGGACTACAGCGAACAGCCGCCGATTCTGGCGGTGCGCCTGCAGGAGTTGTTCGGGCTGGCCGACACTCCGCGCATTGCCGGTGGGCGCCAGGCGGTGAAGCTGCATCTGCTTTCACCGGCACGCCGGCCGGTGCAGGTGACCCAGGACCTGGCGAACTTCTGGCGCAGTACCTATGCCGAGGTGAAGAAGGACCTGAAGGGGCGGTACCCGAAGCACTACTGGCCGGATGACCCGCTGATTGCCGAGCCCACCGCCAGGATCAAACCGAGAAAGCCGTAACGATGAAGATCCAAATGTGGGAGCGGGCTTGCTCGCGAAAGCGGTGGATCAGACAACACATCTGTGTCTGACCCAAAGCATTCGCGAGCAAGCCCGCTCCCACATGGGTTTCGAGGTGTGGGTTACTGCGCAGCAGGCAGCAGGAAGCGCGCGATCACCGGCAGGTGGTTGGAGATGCGCAACGTATCGTCCTGGCGAACCTTCGCCTCCACCCGCTTGATGCGCGGGCTGTAGAACAGGTAATCCAAGGTGCGATCCGGGCCCGTGACACGAGGGTCGTTGGGGAAGTACGTCAGCCATTTCTCACGGTCGATGCCGCTTGATTGGCTGTTGCTCGGGATCATCGGGTATTTTTCCCACAGTAGATGCAGCTCGCTGTCCGGCGAATACTGCCCACGCTTGCCCGCGTCCAGGCGCAGGAACTGCCCCAACGGCAGCAAGTTGAAATCCCCGCCAATCAGCCAGGGCGTGCCCCGGCCTTCGAATTTGTCCAACAGTTTGACGGTGCTGTTCACCTGCTCTTGCACGGCGCTGCGGCCGGGGGCGTCACCGTCGAAGCGGGTATTGAGCACCGCCAATTGGCCGCCGTCGCTCAACGGCAGATAAGTCAGCAGCAGCGCAGGCTTGGGTTGGAACTGACGGGCGATGAAGTTCGCCTCAGGCACTGGCAATTGCAGGCGCTCGGCGTGTTCGATCTGGTAGCGGCTCAGGGTCACGAGCTTGCGGCCGACGCTACCGAAGATATGCCGGTCGGGCACAAAGTCGGCTTTCCAGTCGAAGGCTTGGGTACTGCAGGGGTAGAGATCGGCCACGCGCTCCTGGAGCAGCGTGACCTGGTCCTGATAGTGGGAGGGCTTGGCGTTTTCGTCGAGTTCCTGCAACAACAGGATGTCGGGTTGTTCTTCGCGGATCACCCGTGCCACTTCGTCGAGGCTGGCGGCCATGTCTTCGACGGTGGGACGCTCGTCCGGGCCGCTGCCATCGGCGGTGTCGTACCAGAACACGTAGTTCTTGCCGGCCAGGTATTGCACGTTCCAGGTCATGACCTTGAGCGCCTGCCCGGGCAACAGCGTGGGCGCGCGGGGCGCCACACAACTGACGGGCAGGGTTTGCTTGGGCTCGGGGCGCCAGGTCAGGCTGTAAACCATGGCGGCGAGCAGGCCGGCGACGATCACCAGGCCCAGCAAGGTTATGCGCAATAAACGGGTCATCGGCTCGGCTTATAGCGTTTGGAAAGTGCCACGGAGCATATCACCGCGCGTCGGCATCGCCACCGATCAGCATGAATAAACGGAACAGCACCACGCTGGTAAACAGCTGCAGGAAGCTGTGGGCGCTGTCGATCAATACGCCCAGCATTGGCGCGGGATCGGGATAGGCCGCCACGCTTGCGCCCTTGAGCAGCCACAACGGCGTCATCACGCACAGCAGGCACACCAGGATTCGCCAGAAATGCCCACGGGTCAGGCGGAAACTTTCCTTCATTGCCGCCAGCGCCGGCATGCCGCGCAGCACCAGCAGGTATTCGGCAAACGCCAGCACCACCATCAGCCACAGGCCCGGCAGGAAATACAACGACAGGCCCAGCAGGATCAGCAGGGTGCTCATGGCCGTGAGCAGGGCGAAACGTGGCCACAGCGTCAGGGCCATGGCCCACACGTCCTTTGTGCGCGGCGACTCGCCACGGGTGCGGGCGTCGAGAAACAGGATCAAGGCGCCGGTGTACAGCGGGTAGACGAGCAACCCCACCACCACGCTGTAGCCGGGGAAGGCGTCCGGGCCCAGCGTGTGATCGAGCACCTGTTGCAGCAGGGCTTCGAGGATCACCAGCGGCAGGCACAGCTGGACGATGGCGCCCAGGTTGCGTTGGGTGAAACGAAAGGAGTCGCGCAGTACGTCTAACGGATTCATCGGGTTCATCACAGGCCTGAAAGCAAGGCCCACACTTTAACCGATCAGGGCTGGCGGTAAGCAAACGTAAACCTTGCGTAAAGACCATTGAAACGTCTGGTAACAGCCCCATAACTAGAGGCGTAGCTTGCCTGATCACAGGCAGGCCCATGATTTCTACCGGCAATCTAACGAGGTCGCCATGAACAGCGAAGAGCAAACCCTGATCGATGGACTGTTTTCACGGTTGCAGCAAGCCGAAACGGACTCAGCCCCCCGCGACGCCCTGGCCGAAGCGCGGATCAAGGAGCACATGACTCGCCAACCAGCGGCCGGGTACTACATGACCCAGTCGATCCTGGTGCAAGAACACGCGATCAAGAGCCTCGACGCGCAGAACAAGCAGCAGGCGCAACAGATCCAGCAATTGCAGGATGAGCTGCAACAGGCCCGTTCCCAGGCCGCACAACCCGCGCCGAGCAGCGGTGGTTTCCTGTCGAGCATCTTTGGCGGCGGTTCCCGCGACCCGCAACCGGCCCAGAGCGCCCCGGCATCTTCGGGGGGCGGCTGGCGCGAACCGGCACGGTCTTCGTTTGGCCAGCCGGCGCCGCAGCAGAACTACGGCGCCCCGCAACAGAACTACCAACAGCCACAACAAGCCCCGGCCGCGCCGATCGGCAGCGGTTTCCTGGGTGGCGCATTGAAAACCGCCGCAGGCGTGGCCGGTGGTGTAATGCTGGCCGAAGGTATCAGCAGCCTGTTCCACCACAACCAGCAACCCCAGGTGGTGGAAGAAATCATTGAACAACCGGCGCCGGCCAGCGATCAGGGCGGCTGGGGTAACGATGACCAGCGCTTTGCCGGTGGCAATGACAGTTGGGGCAACAACAGCGACAGCTTCGCCGACAACGATTACTCCGACGACTCCTCCTCCTTCGGCGACGACGATTCCTTCGTCTGACCCTCCCACGCCCGGTGCGCTTCGTCGCCCCGGGCTGATTTTTCGCTGAAACTTTCCCGTGGCTGGCATACTGGCGCCTTTGCGGACCTTCGCTTTCGAGGTCCACGCGGCAGCCATGGGGAAGTGCGGTGAAGAAAATTGCAGTGTTCGCCGATGTACAAAACCTCTATTACACCGTGCGCCAGGCGTATGGCTGCCACTTCAACTATGCGGCGCTGTGGGCTGACATCAGCGCGCGCGGGCAGATCGTCGAGGCGTACGCGTATGCCATCGACCGTGGCGACAGCAAGCAGCAGCAATTCCAGCAGATCCTGCGCAACCTGGGCTTCACGGTAAAGCTCAAGCCCTACATCCAGCGCAGCGATGGCTCGGCCAAGGGCGACTGGGACGTGGGCATCACCATCGACATCATGGACGCCGCCGACCATGTCGACGAAATCGTGCTGGCCTCCGGTGACGGTGATTTCGACATGCTGCTCGACCGCATCATCCACAAGCATGGTGTCGAGGCCGTGGCCTACGGTGTGCCGGGGCTGACCGCCAATTCATTGATACGCGCCGCCAGCCGCTACGTGCCGATCGAAGGCGCGTTGCTGCTCAAATAAACAGTTAGACGGAGTTGGAACAGGTTTGGAACGGATAGCGGTCATCGACTTTGAAACCACCGGCATCACCCCCAGCAGCCACTGCCGGGCCACGGAAATCGCGGTGGTCATCCTCGAACGTGGCCAGATCGTGGACCGCTACCAGAGCCTGATGAATGCCGGCGTGCGCGTGCCCGGGTTCATCGAGCAACTCACCGGCATCAGCAACGCCATGCTGCGCAGCGCACCACCGGCCGAGCGGGTGATGAACGAGGTCAATGAGTTTGTCGGCACCACGCCACTGCTGGCCCACAACGCCGCGTTCGACCAGAAGTTCTGGGACTTTGAGCTGGGCCTGATCCGCCGCACCCGCCTGCAAAAGTTTGCCTGCTCCTTGCTGCTGGCGCGGCGCCTGATGCCGTCGGCGCCCAACCACAAGCTCGGCACCCTGACCTCATTCGCCCAACTGCCCCACACCGGCAAGGCTCACCGGGCGATGGCGGATGCGGAGATGGCCGCCAACCTCACGGCGCACCTGGCCCAGGAACTGCGCGGCACACACGGCTTGCGCGAACTGTCCCACGACCTGCTGTGCAGCTTGCAGAAAGTGCCGGCCGCCAAGATCACCGAACACCTGAAGAAACATCGCGGGTTCTGAACCCGCCACGACTTCAAGAACACTGATGACCCAAATGCGGGAGCGGGCTTGCTCGCGAAAGCGGTGGATCAGTCGCCGGATATATTGACTGACACTCCGCTTTCGCGAGCAAGCCCGCTCCCACAGTTGACCGAGTTGCCAAGCCTGAATGCAATCTCCTGTGGGAGCCGGGCTTGCCCGCGATGGCGTCAGTCCGAGCGGCGATGTATTCAGGGAATAAACGCCATGACCGAAACCGGCGACCCCGACCCGCCTTCCAGCGCCAAAACGCCGATCACCACCGTTGAGCCCTTGGCCGGCAACCGATCAAGGTTCGTCAGGCACTCCAACACAATCCCGTTCCCCGCCAGCACCGCATGGTTCGTCGCGAAGGTGGTGCTTTGCCCCGGATCGACCCCATGGGTGTCGATGCCCACCCCGGCGACCTGTCGTTGTGAAAGCAAAAACACAATCGCGGCCTCGCCAATCCCGGGAAAATGAGAGCCTCGGGCGTCGTGCCCGAAAAACGCAGCCGGGTCATTCCACAGGTGCTGCCAGCCGGTGTACATCAGCACCACGCTGCCCGGTTCGATGATGCCGTGCTGGCGCTCCCAGTCTTGAATGTCTTGCACGCTGATTTCGTAATCCGCCGTGCAACGAGCGCGCACATCAATCACCACCGCAGGCCGCACCAGGTCTTGCGGCACGTAGCCATCAATCCCCATTCCATCGGCATAGAAACTGTTCGGCGCGTTCATGTGGGTGGCGCTGTGCTCACCCATGCTGAAACGCCGCAGGAAATAGCCGTCCTGTTCCAATGAGGCAACGTCTGTGAATTGCACCGGTGGGTCCCCCGGCCACAGCGGGATACGCGGCGTGATCGGGTGGCTGAGGCTCACGACATTGCTGTAGTCAGCCACCGTTCTTACCCTCCAGTTGCCCCAGCGGCACCCGCCGCTCTATCGCGCTCGACAAGATGATCGAGGTCTTGCTGAACCCGAACTTCGCCACCCGGTTGATTAAGTTCTCCAGCTCGGGCATCGAGCCCACCGCCGCCTGCATGATCACGCACGGGTCGCCCGTCACGCGGTGGCATTCGGTCAGTTCGGGGATTTCGGCCAGGGCGTCGTACACCTTCTGGTTGCCGTGGTTGGTCAGGCGCAGTTCCATCACGCATTGAATCGGCAGGCCGACCTTGGACAGGTCCACCTTGGCCTGGTAGCCGGTGATCACGCCGCTGGCTTCCAGCTTGGCCACGCGTTCGGCGACGGCGGGGGCGGAGAGGTTCACTGTGCGGGCCAGTTGTGCGTAGGACGCGCGGCCGTCTTCAAGCAGGGCGCTGAGGAGCATGCGGTCGTATTTGTCCATGAGAAGGCTCCAGTAGCGCGTGGCTTTCGAAAGCTTGGGTTATAGCCTTCATAACCGTGTTTTGAAAAGTGTATGGGCGCTTTAAACAGGTTTTGTAACTTATGTTTATCGGCCGACCTTTCTAGAATAAGCCTCCCGTTCCTGCCGCAGAGCTGCCCAATGCCTGGCCCACGTCGCTTTCCGTTACCGTTGATCGCTGCCTTTTTTGCGTTGTATGTGATTTGGGGTTCCACCTACCTGGTGATCCGCATTGGCGTGGAATACTGGCCGCCGCTGATGCTGGGCGGGATTCGCTTTCTGGTGGCCGGGATTGCGATGTATGGTTTTTTGCGCTGGCGCGGAGCGCCGGCCCCCACCTGGGTGCAGTGGAAGGCGGCGGCCAAGATCGGCGTGTTACTGCTGACTTTCGGTAATGGTGCGGTGACGGTGGCCGAGCACACGGGGGTTGCTTCCGGTGTGGCCGCGTTGGCGGTGGCGACGGTGCCGTTGTTCACCTTGTTGTGCGGGTACTTCTGGGGCGCACGCAACACACGTCTGGAGTGGGCCGGGGTGGTGCTGGGGATTCTCGGCATCGCCATGCTCAACATGGGCTCCAACCTGCAGTCGAGCCCGACCGGGGCGATGTTGCTGCTGTTTGCCGCCGCCTCCTGGGCCTTTGGTTCGGTGTGGAGCAAACACCTGCCGTTGCCGGCCGGCGCCATGGCCAGCGCGGCGGAAATGATCATCGCTGGTGCCTTGCTGCTGGTGGGCAGCGCGCTGACCGGTGAGCGGCTGCACGCCGTGCCCCCGCTGGAAGGCTGGTTGGCCCTGGCTTACCTCGCGGTGTTCGGCTCGATCATCGCCTTCAATGCCTACATGTACCTGCTCAAGCACGTGCGCCCTGCGGCGGCGACCAGTTATGCCTACGTGAACCCTGCGGTGGCGGTGTTGCTCGGGATTGTGTTTGTCGGTGAAACCATCGGCAAGGAAGAAGCCCTGGCGATGCTGGTGATCATCAGCGCCGTGGTGCTGATCGGCTTGCCCCAGTGGCGCAAGCCGAAGCCGGAAATAAGGTAAACTCCGCGCCATTGCGACTTGCGCTGAATTTTTCCTACGGTAAACACATGACTTTCGCCACCCTTGGCCTGATCGAACCCTTGCTGCGCGCCCTTGAGACGCTTGGCTACCAGACCCCGACGCCGGTGCAGGCGCAGGCCATTCCGGCCGTGCTGGCCGGTCGCGACCTGATGGCTGCGGCTCAGACCGGCACCGGCAAAACCGCTGGTTTCGCCGTGCCGCTGCTGCAATTGCTGACGATGGAAGGGCCGAAAGTTGCCCCCAATTCGGTGCGTGCGCTGATCCTGTGCCCGACCCGCGAATTGGCCGAGCAGGTTCACGCCAGCGTCGCCGAGTACGCCCAGAACCTGCCGCTGACCACCTACGCGGTGTACGGTGGCGTGAGCATCAACCCGCAGATGATGAAGCTGCGCAAAGGCGTTGATGTGCTGGTGGCCACCCCGGGCCGCCTGATCGACCTGTTCCGCCAGAACGCGCTGAAACTCAACCAGCTGCAAACCCTGGTGCTGGACGAAGCCGACCGTATGCTCGACCTGGGCTTCTCCGAGGAGCTGGCGAACATCTACCGCATGCTGCCGAAAAAGCGCCAGACCCTGCTGTTCTCCGCGACCTTCTCCGATGACATCCGCCTGCTGGCCGGGCAGATGCTCAACGACCCGCTGAGCATCGAAGTCAGCCCGCGCAACGTTGCCGCCAACACGGTCAAGCAGTGGATCGTGCCGGTGGACAAGAAGCGCAAGCCGGAGCTGTTTGTGCACCTGATGCGCAAAGGCCGCTGGAAGCAGGTGCTGGTGTTCGCCAAGACCCGCAACGGCGTGGATGCGTTGGTGGACAAGTTGCAAGGCCTGGGCATCAACGCCGACGGCATTCATGGCGACAAACCGCAGGCCACTCGCCAGCGTGCGCTGGACCGTTTCAAGACCAGTGACGTGCAGATCCTGGTGGCCACCGATGTGGCGGCCCGTGGCCTGGATATCGAAGACCTGCCGCTGGTGGTCAACTTTGACCTGCCGATTGTGGCCGAGGACTACATCCACCGTATCGGCCGTACCGGCCGTGCGGGCAACACCGGTGAGGCGATTTCCCTGGTGTGTGCCGATGAAGTGAACATGCTGTCGGCCATCGAGATGCTGACCCGCCAGACCCTGACCCGCAAGATGGAGCCGGAGTTCGAACCGGAGCATCGCGTGCCCGAGACCGATGCCAGTGGTCAGGTGGTGAAGAAGCCGAAGAAACCGAAGAAGCCAAAGGCGTCCGGTGGTGGCGGCAAGCGCAACCTGGGCAAGTGGGTGGACAGTGGCGAAGTGGCGCCGGCTGAGCCGTCGATCAAGCCGGTGCGCAAAGTGCCGGTGTTCAATACAGGCCCGCGCAAGAAGAAGTGAGTTTTTAGGTGTTGCGGATGGCCTCTTCGCGAGCAAGCCCGCTCCCACATTTGAATGCATTCCAATTTTGGAACTCGGTCGAATGTGGGAGCGGGCTTGCTCGCGAAGGCGGCTGTGAATTCACCGCCAGTCTCAGCGGTTAAGCCATTCCAACACGCCGCGCCCCGCCATCCGCCCACTGGCAAAACACCCCGTCAGCAAATACCCGCCCGTCGGCGCTTCCCAATCCAGCATCTCCCCCGCACAAAACACCCCCGGCAGTTGCTTGAGCATCAACCGCTCATCCAGCGCTTCAAACGGCACGCCGCCTGCGGTGCTGATCGCTTCATCCATCGGCCGGGTTTTCACCAGGGTCAGGGGCAGGGCCTTGATATCCACGGCCAACTGCGCCGGGTCATTGAAGTGTTCAGCCGGTGCCCGCTCCCGCAGCAACGCGGCTTTCACCCCATCCAGCCCCAACTGGCTGTGCAAATGCTTGCTCATCGAGCGTGAACCACGGGGCTTGGCCAGGGCGGCCTGGACCTTATCCAGCGGTTTACTGGGCAGCAGGTCGATGTGCACGGTCGCCGCGCCGTCACGGTTGATCGCCTCACGAATCGGTGCCGACAGCGCGTAGATCAGGCTGCCTTCGATGCCCGTGGCCGTGACCACGCACTCACCCAGGCGCGGCTTGTCGTCGTCCAAACCGATGGCGACGTTTTTCAACGGCGCACCGGCGAATTTGCTGACCATCAACTCGCTCCAGGACGACACCTCAAACCCGCAATTGCTCGGCTGCAGCGCGGCGTAAGGCACGCCTTTGTCTTCCAGCAGCTTGAGCCAGGCGCCGTCCGAGCCCAGCCGCGACCAGCTGCCGCCGCCCAATGCCAGCAATACCGCATCGCTGTGGACCGCTTTTTCACCGTCCGGGCTGTGGATAAGTAACTCACCGCTGGCATTCCAGCCGATCCAGCGATGGCGGGTGTGGATAACCACGCCTTGCTCGCGCAGGCGTTTAAGCCAGGCGCGTAGCAGGGGCGCGGCTTTCATGTCGGTAGGAAATACGCGGCCGGAGGTGCCGACAAAGGTCTCGATGCCCAAGCCATGAATCCACTCGCACAACGCCTCGGCGCCAAACGCGCGCAGCAGCGGCGCCATGTGCGGTGCACGCTCGGCGTAGCGCGACAGGAACGCCGGGTAGGCCTCGGAATGGGTGATGTTCATGCCGCCCACCCCCGCCAGCAGGAACTTGCGCCCCACCGACGGCATGCCGTCGTACAGGTCCACCCGCACACCCGCCTGGCTCAAGACTTCAGCGGCCATCAGCCCGGCAGGGCCGCCGCCGATAATGGCAACGTGGGAGGAGGTGGTGGACATCAGCAGGCCTGGGCAAAAGAAAAGGGCGCCCATTGTAAGCAATTGTGGTGCTTATGTAGTGAGCGGGCTTGCCCCGCGCCGCGGTGTACCAGGCTAACGTGAAGCGCCTGGTCAATCGCGACGCGGAGCAAGCCCGCCCACCACAGGCAACGGCGTGCCCGGGGATCAAGCAAAGCCGGTGTTGGTGTTTGGCGGGTACTCGTCGGAGCGGTCGGCATCGGTGATCGGGCCACCGGTGAGGCCGTATTTGTCCAGCACGGGCACCAGGGCGCCGAAGAACGCGTCCTGTTGTTTCTCACGCTTGACCACTTCGATGATCGGGAACACGAACGAGGTGATGATGCCCACGCCCGCCGCCGCCCAGCTCAATACACCGGCGAAGGTGCCGGCGATGGCGGCCGCGTCGGCCACGCCAAACAGGCCGGCGCCGCCTTCGATGATCGACGCCACCGCCGCGCCGGTGCCGAGGGCGCCGCTGGTCAGGGAGAAGCCGGCGTTGAGCTTGTCACCGGAGAATGCGCTGTTGACCCCACTGATCAGGCCGAACACGCCGCCGATAAAGCTGCCGGCGCCGCCGACGATTTTGCCCAGGTTTCCCAGTTTGTTGAGGCCGTCGGTGTTCTGCACCATCTTTCCGGTAGGGAAGTCGCCGATGCCCTGGGGCTTGCTCGGGTCAACCGGCGTGGGTTTCCAGGCCATGCCGTAGCCGGCTTCCTTGGCGTATTTGGTGCCGCCTTCGGTGATCAGGCCGGCGAACTGCATGCCCGCGGCCACGCGCCCGGCGTTGTCGGCCGGGCTGTTACCGCCGGTGGCCGAGCGCGCCGCCAGTACGCCGCCCGCCAGCAGGGCGCTGCCGATGTGCAACAGGCCCTGTTTGTAGGCGTCGCTGGCGTTGAGGTTCAGGCCATCCACGGCCTTGGGCAGCACGTCGCTGATCTTCTGGGTCTGGCGGTTGACGTCCCACATCGAGCGGATCAGCGAGATCACATCCTGGGGCTTGATCTGCGCCCCCGTGGCGTCCTTGAACATGTCCGGGTTGTCGGCCATGGCCTGGTTGAGGATGGCGGTGGTCTTGGCTTCGTCGAAGTTGCCGTTGGCGTCGCCGAAGGTGCTTTTGAGCACGTCGTCGTTGGCGCCATTGACCAGGCTGTCGGAGACCGCCTGGTTGACGTATTGCTGCACGGTGGAGGAGTCCTGCGCCGAGACCTTGTCGCCCAGAAACTCCTTGAGCAATGAGGCGTTGGCCGCGTACTGGCCGATGACCGTCATCGGGTCGGCATTCGGCGCGGCGAGGCCGTTCTGCAGGTCTTGCCCGCTGACGATGTGGTCCTGGAAGTACTGCTGGATCTCGGCCGACTTGCCTGACTTGTCGGCCATGGCCTCCAGGTCCACCGTGCCATTACCGCCCAGGGCCATGTCGGTGAGGGTGGCGTCGGTGCCGGCCAGGCTGAGCCCGTCGATCAGCGACACCGGATTGCCATTGCTGTCCTTGGTCGCCAGGGCGGTGTTGATCACGTTGCCGCTGTTGATCTGGCTGTCCTGGTAGTGCTGCATCTCGGTCTTGATCGCCGGGTCGCTGTTGACGATGTCGCGCATGCCGTCGGCCTGGTTCTGGGCCATGAAGGTCTTCACGTCCGGGTCGCCGGCCAACTGGTTGACGGCTGCGTCCAACTGGTCGGCGACTTTGGATTTGGTCGGGTTGAGGTGATATTCGCTGTCGGCAGTGATCCCGGCATACAGGTCGCCGTCGCCGACCTTGTCGCTGGAGGCCAGGCGCGCACGGGCGTCGCTGATTTCCAGCATCACGGCGGCCTTGGTCTTGCCGTCATAGTTTTGCGGGTTTTGCAGCACGTCCTGGGTCAGCTTCGAGGTGTCGACACCGGTCACCGAGCTGCGGATCGAGGCGTTGCTGAGCATCATCAACACGCCGTGATCGTCGGTGGGCGCCTGGTTTTCCAGCCAGGCACCGAGGTTCTTCTGCTGGGTGATGCCGTCGGCGGTGGCGGTGGCGGGCAGGTCGCCGGCCATGTCGAGGGTGCGCATCATGCCTGGGGTCGACCAGTAGCCGGCAGCGCCGGTCAGTTCGGGGCTCAGGCCGCTGTCGTTCTTGATGGCGTTGAGGTTGTCGGTGGTCAGGCTGCCGTTGTTGGCGCGCTGGTTGGGGCCTTCCATCGCGGGGCCGGCGCTGCTGACCAACGAGATATTGGCCATGACCAGCGCGGCCGACTTGGCGTTCGCCTTGGCCAGGTCGCTGGCACCCGGGTTTTTGCTAAGAAAGGTGCTGTAGGACTTGGAAGCGGCCGACAGATCCTTGTTCGACTGGCTGATGAAACTGTCGACGTTGCTGTGGGTAATCACGCCGTCGCTGCCGCCCAGGCCGCCGCTGTCCAGGGCATTCATGAGGCTCGGGCTGCCGGCCAGGTATTTGAGGCAGGCCTGGGCTTCGGGCGGCAGGTCGGCCGGCGGGTTGGAGAAGTCGATGGGGCGGTCGTGCATGCCCCACTTGTCCCAGTTGTCGCTGAGCATTTTGGCTGCGGCGCGTGGGCGGTCGAGGTCACGCTCTTCCTGGGTCGGCGTGCCGCTGGTGTTGCCGACGATCTTGTCCCAGTCCTTGGGGTTGGCGTATTGGGAGTTGTCGATCCAGTTGGTGTCGACGGCACCGCCCACGTTGAAGATGCCGTTGGATTCCTTGACCACCGAGGCATACAGGTCGGGGCTGATCGCCTGGGACACGATGACCTTGTCGCCGGACGCCGTTTCGTAACGGATCAGGCCGTGGCCGAGTTCTTCCGGGGTGCCCACCAGGCTGACGCTGCCGGTTGCGCTGGCGTCGGCGAGGGTGTAACCGGCGTTTTTGCTGTCGTTGATCAGGCCCCAGGTCTGGCCGTCGCCGGCCACCTGGTTGTACAGGTCGGGGTTCACTTCGCGGCTGACCACCACCTTGTCACCCGAGACGGTCTCGTAGCGGATAAAACCCGGGCCGATTTCATCCACAGGGCCGATGCCCTTGTAGTCGCCCAACCCCGGCGCGGTATCGCCGGCCTGGGCGATGCGGTAGCCATCGGCCTTGCTGGCATTGAGCGCGTTGACGGCGTCGACCTTGCCGGCCATGCCGTCGAACAGGTAGGGCGTCATCTGCTTGATGATGATGATGTCCTGGCCGTCGCGGGTCTTGAGGTCCAGCACGTTGTCGGAAATCTTGGTGATGCTGGCGATGTCCGCCAGGGGCACGCCAGTGTTGCTGATGTCGGCGAGGTTGGGGTCATTGAGGCGCTTGATCGCCTCCTGGTCGCCGGTGGCCATGACGGCGGCGATTTTCTGGTCTTTGGTGTTGTCGGTCACGCCGCTGGCCAGCACTTTGAAATTGCCGGGCTTGGCGGTGTCCTTGAAACCCGCCACGGCGCGGGCCATGGCGGTTTCGAAGGTAGCCGCGACCTTTTTCAGGGCGTCGTCATTGCCGGGGGTTGTCACGGTGCCGATCTTGTAGGTAGCCATCGCCGGGTACTCTGAAAACGGGAAGGTGTTCAGGGTGACGATGGGTTGCGGCAGTTTTGTTGCAAATCTGGAACAGGTCGAATGTTCCACAACGTTTCACGGCTGTGGAAAAGTATGTGGTCAAAAAACGTACAGTTTCCTGCAGGCTATACGGGAACTCGCTTGCAGCCCGTTACGCTCAAGTTATCCACAGGCCGTTCCACAGGCACTGTGGGTAACGCCCACAGTTCAGTGACAACCTGATGACGTCCACACCCGGTGTGCGCTGTGGTGCAGGATGCCATGGCGCCGGGCCAGGGCTGGGCGGTCCTTGCTGTAGCCGCCGCCGATCACGCCCATCACCGGGATGTCGCGGCCCAGGCAATGGCGCATCACGCTTTCGTCGCGGGCGGCGACGCCTGCGTCGGTCAGCTTGAGGTAACCAAGGGCGTCATCCTTGTGTACATCCACGCCCGCGTCATACAGCACCAGGTCGGGCTGGTAGAGCGGCAACAGGTAGTTGAGGGCGTCGTCGACCACCTTGAGGTAATCGGCATCGCCCATGCCCATGGGCAGGGGAATGTCCCAGTCGCTCTGGGCCTTGCGCGCCGGGAAGTTTTTTTCGCAGTGCAGCGATACGGTGATGGCGTCCGGCGTGTTGTGGAGGATGCGCGCGGTGCCGTCGCCCTGATGCACGTCGCAATCGAAGATCAGCACGCGGTTGACCCGGCCGCTGGCCAGCAGGTAATGGCTGATCACCGCCAGGTCATTGAAGATGCAAAAACCGGCTGGGTAATCGTAGTGGGCATGGTGGGTGCCGCCCGCCAAGTGGCAGGCCAGGCCGTGTTCAAGGGCTTTTTCGGCTGCCAGGATGGAACCGCCCACGGCGCGCACCGTGCGTCGGGCCAGGGCTTCGTTCCAGGGCAGGCCGAGGCGCCGTTGGTCTTCGCGGGACAACTCGCCACCCATGTAGCGTTCGATATACCCAGGGTCATGGGCCAGGGCCAGAATCTCTGCCGGGCACAACTGCGGGCGCAGCAATTGGCTGTCTTCGGTCAGGCCGCTGTCCACCAGGTGATCGCGCAGCAGGCGAAACTTGTCCATGGGGAACCGGTGGTCTGCCGGAAACTCGGGGCTGTAGTCGTCGTGGTAGATCAGGGGCAGGGGCATGGGATTTTCTGACAGGAACCTGCGACGCATCTTACCCGCGTTGTACACTCACGCACATGGCAAGGGAGGGGACCCATGGAGCCGATACTGGAATTGGAAAGTGCACGTCTGGTGCTGCGCCAATGGCGCGACAGCGACCTGCCGGAATTTGCGCGCATGTGCGCCGACCCGCAGGTGATGCGCTATTTCCCGGCCAAGCTGAGCCACCTGGAAAGCGCCGCATTGATCGGGCGCATACGTGGGCACTTCGCGGAATACGGCTTTGGGTTCTGGGCCTTGCAGCGCAAGGACACGGGCGAGTTTATCGGCCTGACCGGGCTGCAGAATGTCAGCTTCGAAGCGGGCTTCACCCCGGCAGTGGAGATCGGCTGGCGCCTGGCCCGTGAACACTGGGGCCTGGGGTATGCCAGCGAAGCGGCGTGGACGGCCTTGCGCTGTGGTTTCGACCGGTTGCAACTGGATGAAATCCTCGCGTTTACCACCGAGTCCAATTTGCCATCACAAAAAGTCATGCAGGCCATCGGTATGCATTACGATCCCCAGGCAGATTTTGAACACCCCAAGGTCGCAGCTGATGACCCGCTGCGCCATCATGTGTTGTACCGCATCACCCGCGCCCAATGGTTGGACACGCTGCACGGATAGGCAGCCCGGAATGCCCCGTAGATTTTAGGAGTTGCTCTATGAGCCAAGTATTGGAAGACCTAGTGGACTTGCTGACCCTGGAGCCGATCGAGGAAAACCTCTTTCGCGGCCGCAGCCAGGACCTGGGTTTTCGCCAACTGTTCGGCGGCCAGGTGCTTGGCCAGTCGCTGTCGGCTGCCAGCCAGACCGTAGAAGAAGCGCGGCACGTGCATTCCCTGCACGGCTATTTCCTGCGCCCTGGCGATGCCGCCTTGCCGGTGGTGTATTCGGTGGACCGCGTGCGTGATGGCGGCAGTTTCAGCACGCGGCGCGTCACGGCGATCCAGAAGGGCCATCCGATTTTCACTTGCAGCGCCTCGTTCCAATACGACGAACAGGGCTTCGAGCACCAGACCACCATGCCCGTGGTGGTCGGCCCGGAGAACCTGCCGTCGGAGCTTGAGCTGACGAAGCAACGCGCCCACCTGATCCCCGAGCCCATGCGCGACAAGCTGCTGTGCCCCAAGCCGATCGAAGTGCGCCCGGTGACCGAAAAAGACCCGTACAACCCTCAGCCGTCGGACCCGGTGAAGTACGTGTGGTTTCGTGCCGATGGCGCGCTGGCCGATTCGCCGGCGCTGCACAAATACCTGCTGGCCTACGCCTCGGACTTCGGTTTGCTGACCACCTCGTTGCTGCCCCACGGCAAGACGGTGTGGCAGAAAGACATGCAGGTCGCCAGCCTCGATCACGCGCTGTGGTTCCACGCCGACCTGCGTGCCGATGACTGGTTGCTGTACGCCATGGACAGCCCCTGGGCCGGCAATTCCCGTGGATTCTCCCGTGGCAGCGTGTACAACCGTGCCGGGCAACTGGTGGCGTCGGTGACCCAGGAAGGCTTGATTCGCCATCGCAAGGATTGGGCATGAGCCTGGCGGACGTTAAGCACTGGGTATTTGACATGGACGGCACCCTCACGGTGGCCGTGCATGACTTTGCGGCCATTCGCGTGGCCCTGGAGATTCCGCCCGAAGACGACATCCTCACCCACCTGGCGGCGTTGCCTGCCGATGTGGCTGCGGCCAAGCATGCCTGGTTGCTGGAACATGAACGTGAACTGGCGCTGGGTTCGGTCGCCGCCGAAGGCGCGGTGGAGCTGGTGCGCGAGCTGGCGGGACGCGGTTATCGCCTGGGCATCCTGACGCGCAATGCGCGGGAATTGGCCCACGTGACCCTGCAAGCGATTGGCCTGGCCGACTGCTTTGCTGTCGAGGACGTGTTGGGGCGTGATGATGCGCAACCCAAGCCCGATCCGGATGGCTTGCTGAAACTGGCCGCGGCCTGGGATGTTTCGCCGAGCGCGATGGTGATGGTGGGCGACTACCGCTTTGACCTGGACTGCGGCCGGGCAGCGGGGACACACACGGTCCTGGTCAACCTGCCGGAGAACCCGTGGCCGGAGTTGGTGGATTGGCATGCAGCCGACTGCTTGGCCTTGCGCCGAATGATCTAGATCGGCCTCTGAAGATCAAATGTGGGAGCGGGCTTGCTCGCGAATGCGGTGTGTCAGATTCAAATAAGTTGACTGATCCACCGCCTTCGCGAGCAAGCCCGCTCCCACATGGTTGACCGTATTTCTTCAGTAACTATTGGGTAAACAACACTTTCTGCCCTTCAGGCGAGGTAAACATCCCATCCCCGTTGTGCCCAACGCCTGGCACTTCCACCAGCTTATGCGTCAGTTGCGGGTGACGCTGCTTGAGGTAGTCGAAGTAGTTGTGCCCGCGAATCAGGCGATACGCGCCCTGGGTTTCGGCCCCACAGCTCTTGTCCAGTGCCGGGTGGTTCGGGTCAGTGTCTTGTTGGCCCAGCAGGTAGGTGATGTTGCGTGACACATAAGCCTGTTCCAGCTGCTCGGCGCTCTGGCCCTTGGCGTAGGCCGGCAGGTTTTGCATGCCGTATTTCCAGTCGTTGAAGCCTGGGCAACTGGCAACATCAAACTTCACCGGACGCTGCGGTGTGAAGTAGGCGTAGGACGACGGGTTGGCCACCACATACCGCAGGCTGATGCCTTCGGTTTGCAGCATCGGGTGGTCGTGGCCGGTGAGGGCGAAACGCTGCACCACCTGGCCGCCGCCGGAGTGGCCGGCCACCACGATTTCTTTCAGCGCCGGGAACAGCTTGCGGTTGCCCAGGTGCTTGATGATCTGGTCGAGGGCGCCGTAGGAACTGATCTGGCCGGGGCCGGTAGACGGCTCGCCAGCCATCCAGTCGTTGCCGTTCCAGCGCAGTACCTGGTTGTCCAGGTGGTTGCGCTTGATATCCAGCTCATTCAGGAACTGCGGTGCGATCACCAGGGTGTTGGCGGCCTGACCTGCGTGTTCAGCTGCGTCTTCGCCGCTCTGCAGGTAGGTCTGTGCATTGCGCAGGCGCCCGTGCACGATGATCAGGGCGCGGGTGACCTGCGGCAGCGGTTGGTTCCAGTCCTGGCTCAAGCCCAGGCTGAGGTCGCCGGCATCCAGGTGAAAACGATCGGGGCTGACCACCTTGACCCCATGCTCTTTCTCGGCGGCCCAGGTGGCGGTGGAGCAGGACAACATCAAACCCAGCAGCAATCCCAATCGTTTATTCATTTAAAGACTCTTCGCCGTAAAGGTGTCGCATTGAGTGATCTGGCCACCCGCAAAGCCGGTCTTGAACCAACGAACCCGCTGTGCCGAGGTGCCGTGGGTAAACGAGTCGGGCACCACGCGCCCTTGACCCTGTTGCTGCAAACGGTCATCGCCGATGGCGTTGGCCGCATTCAGTGCTTCTTCAATGTCGCCGGGCTCCAGCCAGTTCAGGCGCTTCTGCGCGCGGTTGGCCCATACGCCGGCAAAACAGTCGGCTTGCAGCTCCTGGCGTACCAGTAGGCCGCCGTCGCCTTGCATCTGCCGGCCTTGCTGGCGTGCGGCCTGGATCTTGGCCGAAATGCCCAGCAGCGTTTGCACGTGATGCCCCACTTCATGGGCGATCACATAAGCCTGGGCAAAGTCGCCCGCAGCCTTGAAGCGTTGTGACATCTCCCGGAAGAAATCCAGGTCCAGGTACACCTGTTGGTCGGCCGGGCAATAAAACGGGCCGCTGGCCGAGGTGGCGCCACCGCAGGCGGAATTGACCCGGCCACGGAACAGAATCAGTTTCGGGTTCTTGTAGGTCAGGCCGTTCTCCTTGAACACCTGGCCCCACGTGTCTTCGGTGTCACCCAGCACCGCGCGTACAAAGTCAGCCTGTTCATCGTTGGCCGGTGGTGCCTGGCGGGTCTGCGTGCTCACCGAGGGCGCCTGCTCCATCTGGCCGGTCAACTGGCCAAGGATCTGCAGCGGGTCCTGGCCGGTCAGCCAGCCAATGCCGACGATCAGCACGATGGCCGTGAGGCTCAGGCCCTTGCCGCCGCCAAAGCGCATGCCGCCACCCCCGCCGCCACTGTCGTCACGGGCATCCACCACGTTGTCGCTGCGTCGGCCTTTTTTCCATAGCATGGGGCAATCCTCTCGATGAACCTGAAAACAGTGTTGTTGGTGCGTGGGCATGGCGCCAGCCCGGCTGTCCGACAGGTACGAGAGCTGCGTAGTATCGCTGCTGTCAGTCCGTGCCGGCAGAGGGGCCAGATGAAAGTTGTGTCAGCTTTGCAGCTGGATCAGTCGCGGCAGTAACCTTCGCCGGTGTCGACGACCAGGCAATCCTTTTTATCCGCCAGCCATTTCAAACCGGTGGCTTCACCGTCGCCGGCGGTCAATTGTTGCGGGCCGTCCGGACGGGTAAAGGCGATGCCATCTTCATTGGCTTCGCCTTTGAAGGTGCCGGAGTCATCGGCGTCGAGGCCGTATTGCATGGTCAGGATGTAATGACCACGGCCGATGCTGTCGTCTTTGGCGATGGTCAGGTTCAGGCCTTCCACGCCCACCCACTTGCCCACCCATTTGTCGGTGGGCGGGTTGGCCGGCACCAGGGTGGCTTGCACCGACGCAGGGGCCGGTTTGGGGGCGGGGGCTTCCTCCTTGTTACAGGCGGTGAGCAGGGCAAGGGTTGAAAGAACGAAGAGTGTTTTTTTCATAGCGGCAAGGCCTTGGTTAAAAAGTGCACAATGCGGGGGCAAACGTGCAGCGTTGGACTCGAATCCCGTGATTTAGTGCGCTGTTCGCCCGGTGTTTGGTTATGCTCTTGGGGCGCACACAGGCGCGGCTGCTAGATTACCGGGTTGAGTGCTGCCACGTTCAGTGCTCAGCGTTCAGCCTGCCATGCAAGAGAATTCAATGACTGTCAGCACACCGCTTTCCGGCGTCAACCATCCGTTCAAAGGCATCTTGCTGATTGTGCTGGCGACGTTTCTGTTTTCCAGCCACGACGCCTTGTCCAAGTACCTGGCCGGGTTCTACCCGATCGTGATGGTGGTGTGGGCGCGCTACCTGGTGCACACGCTGTTGATGGCCGGGATCTTCCTGCCGCAATCGGGCCTGCGCGTGTTGCGCAGCAAGCGGCCGGGGATGCAGGTGGTACGGGCCTTGTGCCTGCTGGGCACCAGCCTGTTCTTCACGGCGGCGCTGCATTACATCCCGCTGGCAGAAGCCACGGCGGTGAACTTCCTGGCGCCGATCCTGGTGACGGCGCTCTCCGTGCCGCTGCTCGGCGAGCATGTGACACGTGGCCAATGGCTGGCGGTGATCTGCGGCTTTGTCGGCGTGCTGATCATCATCCACCCCGGTGGCGAGCTGTTCACCCCGGCGGTGCTGCTGCCGCTGTGTTCGGCGCTGTTCTTCTGCTTCTACCAGTTGCTCACGCGCATCCTCAGCCAATACGACACGCCCACCACCAGCAACTTTTTCGCCGGGCTGTGCAATACCTTGGTGATGAGTGCGATGGTGCCGTTCTTCTGGCAGATCCCGACCTTGTGGCACGGTGCGCTGATGCTGGCGCTGGGCACCTGCGGGATGACCGCCCACTTGATGTTGACCCAGGCGTTCCGCTTTGCGGCGCCGGCCTTGCTGGCGCCGTTCGGCTATTGCCAGATCGTGTTTGCGGGGTTGTTGGGCTGGCTGGTGTTCAACCACACCCCCGATGTGACCACGGTGGTCGGCATCGGGGTGATCTGCATGAGTGGGCTGGCCGCTGCCTGGCAGCAGCGGCGCAAGTAGATCAAACGTCTACGGTAGGAATCTTGCGCGGCGCCATGAAGTACATCCAGGTCAGTGCAATGAAATACATCGCCGGGATCAGGGTGAACAACACGGTGTAGTTGTTGTTCGTCACGGTGAGAATGTGGCCGACGATCTGGGTCATGAACATGCCGCCGATGGCCGCGCACATGCCGCCGAACCCAAACACCGTGCTCATCATGTGCTTGGGCGTGTAGTCCATCACCAGGCTCCAGATGTTGGCGGTCCAGGCCTGGTGCGCACCGATGGCCAGGGAAATGGCAAACACCGCGACCCATAGTTGGCTGGAACCCGCCGCCATGATCACACCGACGATACAGCAGGCGAACAGCAGCATCGACAGCAAGCGCGCCTTGATCGAGTTCATGCCACGGCCGATCAGGAACGACGACAGAATCCCCCCACCTACGCTGCCGAAGTCGGCCGTCAGGTAAATGATGATCAGCGGGATGCCCATCTGCGTCACGTTGATGCCCAGGTTGTATTGCTGGTTCAGGAATGGCGGCAACCAGTACAGGTAGAACCAGAACACCGGCGCGGTCATCGAGTAGGCGAGGGCGAAGGCCCAGGTGCCCCGCATGCGCAGGATGCGGCTGAACGGGACGCGGGGTTGTTCCGGTTCGACTTCCTGTTGCACGTAGTCCAATTCGGATTGTTTAACGGTGGGGTGCTCTTCGGGGTTGTAGTACTTCAGGCCCCAGCACACCAGCCAGATTCCGCCCAGTGCCGACATGCACAGGAACGCCGCTTGCCAGCCCCACACTTGCAGGATCAACGGCAGCAGCATTGGCGTCATCATCGCACCGACGTTGGTGCCGGCGTTGAAGATGCCGGTGGCCACGGCGCGTTCACCGGCCGGGAACCACAACCGCGTGGTCTTGACGCAGGCCGGGTAGTTGGCCGCTTCGGTGATCCCGAGGATAAAGCGGCAGACCATAAAGCCCACCGCCGAGGTGGCCAGGCCGTGGGCGCCGGTGGCCAGGCTCCACAGCAGCACCGCGCAGAAGAACACGCGTTTCACGCCGACGCGGTCGATCAAGCGGCCTTGCAGCACAAAACCGATGGCGTAGCCCACCTGGAACCAGAAGTTGATGTTGGCGTAGTCCATCGCCGTCCAGCTCATTTCCTTGGCGAGGATCGGTTGCATCACGCCCAGGGCGGCGCGGTCGATGTAGTTCAGGGTGGTGGCGAAGAACACCAGGGCCAGCATGCCCCAGCGAGTTTTACCCACGGCCAGGGCGCCGCGGATCTTGTCGCCGATGCCGGCGTGCGGGTTGCCCGGGCGCGCGGCCAGGACGGAGTTTTGCGAAGGCATGAGGTCGTACCCGTTTTTTGAAATTTTTATGGTGTGTTCTGGGTCTTGTTGCTGAATCGATGGTGCGCAGCGGTTAAAAAATCGTCAATTCGCCAAAGGGGCATAGTGTTCGATAATCGCACCAAAAACTAACCGGTTCGTACATTTTAATTGCTGTGTGTAAAGCTGGGGCCAATAATTTGCCGTAAATAACAATTGCCGGGAGTCGCCCCATGCAACGTTCCATTGCCACCGTTTCCTTGAGCGGCACCCTGCCGGAAAAGCTCGAAGCCATTGCCGCCGCCGGGTTTGACGGCGTCGAGATCTTCGAAAATGACTTGTTGTATTACGACGGCAGCCCCCGGGAAGTTAGGCAGATGTGCGCTGACCTGGGCATTGCCATCACCTTGTTCCAACCCTTCCGTGACTTCGAAGGGTGCCGCCGCGACCGCCTGGCGCGCAACCTGGAACGCGCCGAACGCAAGTTCGACCTGATGCAGGAGCTAGGCACCGACCTGGTGCTGGTGTGCAGCAATGCCTCGGCGGATTCGGTGGGCGACGAACGCATTTTACTCGATGACCTCAGCCTGCTGGCCGAGCACGCCGGTCGTCGAGGCTTGCGCATCGGCTATGAGGCGCTGGCCTGGGGCAAGCACGTGAACACCTGGCAGCAGGTGTGGAACCTGGTGCGCCAGGTCGATCACCCGAGCCTGGGGGTGTTGCTCGACAGCTTCCACACCTTGTCGCTCAAGGGCGACCCGAGTGGCATCGCCCAGATACCCGGCGACAAGATTTTCTTTGTGCAAATGGCCGACGCGCCGATCCTGGCCATGGACGTGCTGGAGTGGAGCCGGCATTTTCGCTGCTTCCCCGGGCAGGGCGAATTCGACCTGGCGGGCTTCCTCGCACCGATCATCCAGAGTGGCTACACCGGGCCGTTGTCCCTGGAGATTTTCAACGACGGCTTCCGCGCAGCACCGACGCGGGCGAATGCGGCGGATGGTTTGCGCTCGCTGCTGTACCTGGAAGAAAAGACCCGCGAACGCCTGGCGCAGGAGCAACCAGCCACGCCGGCGGACATCCTGTTTGAAACCCCGGCTGCCAGCGACTACGACGGCATCGAGTTCCTTGAATTTGCCGTGGATGAAAGCCTGGGTGCGAAGCTGACGCAATGGCTGGAGCGCCTGGGTTTCGTCAAGGCCGGGCAGCACCGTTCCAAGAGCGTGAGCTTGTTGCGACAGGGCGATATCAACTTGATCCTCAACTGCGAGCCGTATTCTTTCGCCCACAATTTTTTCGAGGCCCACGGGCCGTCGTTGTGCGCCACGGCGATTCGAGTCAAGGATAGCGCCAAGGCCCTGGCGCGCGCGGTGGCCTACAAAGGCCAGCCGTATCGCGGGCTGGTGGGGCCCAACGAGCTGGAGTTGGCAGCGGTGCGTGCGCCGGATGGCAGCCTGATTTATCTGGTGGACCCGTCCGAAGGTTCGCTGTACGACACCGACTTCAACCTGCAACCGGCGACGGCCTCCAGCGGCGGCCTGCTGCGCATCGACCATATGGCCATGGCCCTGCCGGCTGACAGCCTCGACAGCTGGGTGCTGTTCTACAAGAGCCTGCTGGATTTCGAGGCCGATGATGAAGTGGTGCTGCCCGACCCTTACGGTTTGGTGAAAAGCCGTGCGCTGCGCAGCCGTTGCAGCTCGATCCGCCTGCCGCTGAATATTTCCGAGAACCGCAACACGGCGATTTCCCACGCGCTGTCGAGCTATCGCGGCTCGGGCGTGCATCACATTGCCTTCGATTGCGCGGACATTTTCGCCGAAGTACGTCGGGCCAAAGAGTCGGGCGTGCCTCTGCTGGATATCCCGCTCAATTACTACGACGACCTCGCGGCGCGCTTTGATTTTGACGATGAATTCCTCAGCGAACTGGCGTACTACAACGTGTTGTACGACCGCGACGCCCAGGGCGGCGAGTTGTTTCATGTGTACACCGAGCCGTTCGAAGGGCGGTTTTTCTTCGAGATCATCCAGCGCAAGGGCGGCTATGCCGGCTACGGCGCGGCCAACGTGGCCGTGCGCCTGGCGGCCATGGCCAAGTCCCGCAGCGGTGCGGTGCGCCAAGCGCGTTTATAAGGGCTGGCCAGGTGCTTCCTTCGGGAAGCATCGCGGCCCATAATCAGCGCCTGCATAACAATGGCCGTGAGCGCACCATGACCTCGAGTCCCGAACTCCCCGCAGTGTCAGACGCACCGCGCAAGAGTCGTAAGAACAACCCGGAAAAGACCCGCGAAAACATTCTCCAGGAAGCCATTGTCGAGTTTGTCCAGCAGGGTTTGTCTGGCGCTCGCGTGGATGCGATCGCCGAACGTATCCACACCTCCAAGCGCATGATCTATTACTACTTCGGCAGCAAGGAGCAGTTGTACGTCGAGGTGCTGGAGAAGCTCTACGGCGATATCCGCAACACCGAAACCCGCATGAACCTCACGGCGCTGGAGCCGCGCGAGGCGATTCGCCGGCTGGTGGAGTTCACCTTTGATCACCATGACCAGAACGTGGATTTCGTGCGCATCGTGAGCATCGAAAATATCCACAATGCCGAGTACGTGAAGCGTTCGGACGCGATCAAGGCGATGAACAGCAACATCCTTGAAGCGTTGGGCGCAACTTTGCAGCGCGGGGCCGAGATGGGTGTGTTCCGCGCAGGACTGGAGCCGCTGGACGTGCACCTGCTGATCAACTCATTCAGCTTTTACCGGGTGTCCAACCGTCATACGTTCAGTGAGATCTTTCAGATTGAATTGTCGGATGAGGCGGTCAAGCAGCGGCATCGGGACATGATTTGTGAGTCGGTGATGCGTTACCTGCAGGCGTGAGAGCGCACGGTGCTTAAGGCTGAAATGCAATCGAAATGTGGGAGCGGGCTTGCTCGCGAATGCGGTGTGTCATTCACAGCATATGCTGACTGACAAACCGCATTCGCGAGCAAGCCCGCTCCCACATTTCGGATCTTCGTTTTGCCAATTAGCTATTCATGCTTTGGAAGTGCGCCAGCATCCTGTCGGCATCCGGCACTTCACCACTGAACAACTCAAACGCCTTCACCGCCTGAAACACCGCCATGTTGCCGCCATCCAGCGTGCGGCAACCCAGGGCACGGGCATCACGCAGCAGCTCGGTTTCCAACGGGAAATACACAATTTCCGCCACCCACAACTCGGCGCGTAACAGACTTGACGGCACCGGTGTGCCCGGCAGTTTGGCCATGCCCATCGGCGTGGTGTTCACCAAACCATCGGCCTCGGCCATGGCGTTTTCCAGATGGCTGCCCACCTGCGCACGCCCGGCACCGAAGCGCTGGGCGAGGTTATCCACAAGGTCGCGGGCACGGCTGGGGTCCACGTCAAAAATACTCAACTGTTCCACACCCTCGGCCAGCAGCGCATGGGCCACCGCCGCACCTGCACCGCCAGCACCCATCTGCACCACGCGTTGGCGTGCCACATCACTCAGGTTTCTGCGAAAACCCTCGGCGAAACCCAGGCAGTCGGTGTTGTGGCCGATGCGTTTGCCCTCCCTGAACACCACCGTATTGACCGCGCCAATGCCGCGCGCCTCGTCAGACAGCTCATCCAGCAGCGGCAGAATGGCCTGCTTGCACGGGTAGGTAATGTTCAACCCGGTGAAGTGCATCAGTTCGGCGGCGTCGAGCAGGTCGGGCAGGGCGTTGATGTTCAGGTGCAGGGGTTCCAGGTCGATCAGGCGATACAGGTAGCGCATGCCCTGGGCGTCACCTTCCTGTTCATGCAGCGCGGGCGTGCGGGAGGCCTGGATACCGGCGCCGATCAGGCCGGCGAGGATGCGCGGTTTCATCGGGCTCACCCTTTCAAGGTGTGGCTGAAATGTTCCAGGGCCAGGTGATAACCATGGCTGCCGAACCCGGCCAGCACGGCCTTGGCGATCGGCGAAACAAAGGAGTGGTGCCGGAACGCTTCACGCGCATGCACGTTGGATAAATGCACTTCGATCACCGGCACTTCACTGGCCACCAGCGCGTCGCGGATGGCCACTGAGGTGTGGGTCCAGGCGGCCGGGTTGATCACGATGCCGGCGCAGCGGGCGCGGGCGCTGTGGATCCAGTCGAGTAGTTCACCTTCGTGGTTGGTCTGGCGAAATTCGATCTTCAGCCCGAGTTTTTCCGCACTGCGCCCACACAGCGCGGCGATGTCAGCCAGGGTTTCATGGCCGTAGGTGGCGGGCTCGCGGGTGCCGAGCAGGTTGAGGTTGGGGCCGTTGAGCACCAGCACGATAGGCGGCATAAGGGGATCTCCACTGTTCTTGTTAGTTGTGGAGATAAAATGTACTGAATGGTTAATTTGGTCAATTGATCGCGGCGGATGTGTTCGATTATCGAACCGATATTCAGAGGGTTCCCACACCAGAATCAGATTAGATATCAATTGAAAATCATTCTCGACAACGCTTACTATGCCCGCCTGTTTCCTTAACATTCCAGGGAGTCGGTTTGTCGGACGTGGATCTCAAAGGCCTGTTTCTCAAGCATGCCGATACCCTGCGCGGGTATCTGGCGCGCAAGGTACGGGACCCGCAGTTGGCCGCAGACCTGGTGCAGGAGAGCTTCCTGCGTCTGGCGGAAAAACCGGCCGGCGAGCGTATCGACAATTCCCAGGGCTATCTCTATCGAACGGCGAGCAATCTGCTGATCGACCATATTCGCCAGGAAGCGCGGCGCAAGACAGACTCCGTGCCCCATGAGGCGCTGGCCGAGATTGAAGATGAAGTGGCCGGGTTGGAGGCTCAGGCAATGGCGCAGCAACAGCGACTGGCATTGAAGCAGGCACTGGCGGAATTACCGGAACGCACCCAGCAGATCTTCCGTCTCAACCGCATCGAAGGCATGACCCACGCCCAGGTGGCCCGGCACCTGGATATCTCCGACAGCTCCGTGCAGAAGCACTTGGCCAAGGCCTTGGCCTACGTGATGCAGCGTTTGCAGGAAGGCGAGGGGGCGCCATCCGACGAATGAGTTACCGAAATGCACTGGGTCAGACGTCACAGCGTTACATAACGAAAAATTCGAGATGCACACGTGAATAGCCAGGGTCCGCAACAGCACAGCATTACCGAGGCGGCGGCCGAATGGGCGGTGCGCCTGCACGCCGGTGCCCTGACCGAACAGGAGCAGGCCGAGCTGCAACATTGGATCGCCTGCGACAGCCGCCACGAAGCGGCGCTGCGCTTTGCCGAACAGACCTGGGCGGCGTTGGGTGAGGTCTACAAGGATGAGCCCGTACACCGTCAGCATCCGGTGGCGGCAACGTTGCCGGTGCGTCGGTCCAAGCGGCGCAGGCCATGGCAGCGTGCGGCCGCGGTGGCGCTGGTCGTGGTGGTGGCGGGCGTGGGCTGGGTGCGCGGGCCGGATGCGTTGCTGCGCCTGCAGGCAGACTACGTGACGCAAAAAGGTGAAGTGCGCACCGTGCACCTGGCCGATGGCAGCACGGTGGAGCTGGACTCCAGCAGCGCGATCCGCCTGGATTACGACGGTGTGCAACGGCGTGTCAGCCTGATCCAGGGCTCGGCGATTTTTGACGTGGCACCGAGGGTGGGCCCGGAAACGCGGCCCTTCGTGGTGCAAAGCGCCGGCGCGCAAACCCGGGCGCTTGGCACGCGGTTTGTGGTGACGCGTGAGGATGACCGGCAAGCCTGGGTCGGGGTGTTGCAGCACAGCGTCGAAGTCTCGATGCAGGCGCCACCTCGTCAAGGCCCGGCCGAACGCGTGCTCAAGGAAGGCCAAGCGGCGCGTTACAACCCGCAGGAGGGCGTGGCGCCGCTGGATCAGTTCGACGTGGAACGTGCCACCAGTTGGCGGCGGGGTGTGCTGATTTTCGACCGGCTGCCGTTGGCCAAGGTGGTCGAGCAGCTCAATCGCTATCGTCCCGGGCGGGTGGTGTTGACCGACGCCGCCTTGGGCGAGCGTGAAGTCAGCGGAGTGTTCCGTCTCGACATGCTCGATACGGCCCTCGGGACCTTGACCCAGGAACTTCAAGTGCAACGCTTGGACCTGGCGGGTTTTAGCCTGATTTATTGATTTCTCTGCGGGCGGTGGTGATCTCGCTGACGCCATCGCCGGCAAGCCGGCTCCTACAAAGGGGCTGTGCTCCTTGAAATTCCCTTCGATTAAAAACTTTCAAAAAAACCTTACTGAGTTCCTGCGCCTCGTACGTCTTGCTAGGTGAGAAGCATTCGCATAAACAAAAACGCTCAGTGCAGGGAAAACCAGAAATGTCAGCATTCACCAAGGGGCGCATCACCGGTAGCCGGTTGGCCCTGGCCATTCACTTGGGGGTGCTCGCCACAGCGGCCCCGGTGTATGCCGCGCAACCTCCGGCAGGTGCAGCACAGCCCGCCGTGCTGATGTTCGATATTCCTGCGCAATCCCTGGGCAGTGCCGTGCTGGCGTTCGCCGACCAGGCCGGCCTGCAAGTGTTGTTCGACAGCCAGCGCCTGCAAGGCTTGAGCAGCACCGCGCTCAAAGGCCACTTCAGCGTGCAGGAAGGCCTCGGTCGCCTGCTGGGTGGCGCACCCGTGGAGTACCGCTTCACCGGCGAGCGCCAAGTCACCCTCAACCGGGTTGCCACCGACCATGACAACGCTATCACCGTAGGCACCACCACCATCACCGGCGGCACCCATGGCCAGGCGAGCGATTGGGTGTACCAGAGCCCAAAGTCCGTGGCGGTGATCAGCCGTGACATGATCGATAAACGCCCGCCCCGTCACGCCGCCGACATGCTCGAAGAAACGGCCGGCGTGTACACCGCCGTCGACCAGCGCGACCCCGGCCTGTCGGTGAACATCCGTGGCGTGCAGGACTACGGCCGCGTGAACATGAACATCGACGGCATGCGCCAGAACTTCAACGTCAACGGCCACCAGCAACGCAACGGCACCCTGCTGATCGACCCGGAGTTCATCTCCAGCGTTCAGATCGACAAGGGCAGCCAGTCGGGGCAGGGCGGCGCGGCGGTGTTGGGCGGCATTGCCTCGTTCAAGACCCTGGAGGCCAGCGAGTTTCTCAAGGATGGCAAGGAGTACGGCGGACGTTTGCGCGCGGGCAGTGGCATCGGCAAATTGGGGAATGGCACCGACTTCAACGGCAGCGGCGTGTTCGCCTTTGGTGATGAGCGCGGCGACGTGATGCTCGGCTACAGCGAGCGCCACTTCGGCAACTACCACGGCGGCAAGCACAACGACCAAAACCTCGGCACCAACATGCGTGCCCGTAAATATGCCCCCGTAGCCTTTGATGACTGGCTCAACAGCGAAGTCGGCGACACCGGCAGCGTGACCCGCTCGCAGATCGTCAAGTTCGGCCTGAACCTGCCCAATGACCAGCGCGTGCAGCTGAGCTACCTGGAAAGTGACACTGACAGCAACGATTCATGGGGCTACATCGCCGATGACCTGCTGAGCACCTATTACCTGCGCACCAGCAAAAACAACCTCAACGCAAAAAACGTCGCGTTGGACTACAGCTACAGCCCGGATAACCCGCTGATTGATCTGAAGGCCAAGCTCTATTACGTCACCACCCAACTGGACCGGGCCAATGCGCCCAATGTGGCGTCGCTGAGTTCGGGCAACTACTTCGCGCCCTACACCGACCACTTCCAGACCGACACCTGGGGCCTGCAAGGGGAAAACACCTCGCGCTTTGACCTGGGCAGAGGCGGGCACTTGAGTTGGAACTATGGTCTGGAGATGTATCAGGACACCTTCAAACCCAGTACCAATAAAGTCGAGTCGAGCAACGTTCTCGCGACCGGGTCATTGCCCTACACCCCCAGTGCCGACCCGGAAGGTAAGCGCACCATTGCCAGTCTGTTCAACAACCTTCAATACGAATACGACGATTGGCTGACCGTGGATGCGGGGCTGCGTTACGACCGCTACCGGCTGGAAGGCGTTACTGGGATGACGCTCTACAAGCGTGATCGTTTTTACACCAGCAGCACGCCAGCCCGGCGCGTCGAGGACATTTTCGACATCGACCGTGAGGAAGGGCGCTTTTCGCCAACGTTTGGTCTCGGCATCAAGCCCGGGGTCGACTGGCTGCAACTCTATACCCGCTGGGGCAAGGGCTGGCGTCCGCCGGCCGTCACCGAAACCTTCATGACCGGCCGCCCCCACGGTGGCGGTTCGGGCGAGCGGGTATTCCCCAACCCTTACCTCAAGCCTGAGGAGTCCCGTGATTGGGAAGTGGGGATGAATGTGTTCAAGGAATCGTTGTTCTTCAACGACGACCGGTTGGGCATCAAAGTGGCGTACTTCGATACCAAGATTGAGAACTTTACCTTCCTCAATACCAGCGTGAGTCTGCCGGAAACCTCCGTCGGCGGGTTCAACGGGATCATGGCCTACACCAATAACCTCAATGACACGCGGTTCCGGGGCCTTGAATACCAGTTCAACTACGACATGGGGCGTGCCTACACCAACCTCAGCTACACCCACATGATCGGCAGCAACGAGTTCTGTTCGAAGAACTACTACATGGGCGGTGCCAAGAAGGCCGGGCCTACCACCACCGTGATCGAGCAGTTCACGCGCCCGAACGGCACCATCGGCTTCCGTCCGGTCACGCGGTATGAAGTGCTGGACGACGACGTCGCCAATGCCAAGGAAAGCTGCGGCCGCATCATGGGCAATGCCACCTACACCCCGGCTGACCGTGGATCGCTGACGCTGGGCGCGCGCTTTCTGGACAAACGCCTGGATACCGGTGTGCGGGTTCGCTATAGCTCCGGTAATGGGGAAAACCTGAATAACCAGGGCTATCAGTTCATCGACCAGGCCATGTGGCCCAAATACACCGTCTATGACTTTTACGCCAGTTACTGGATGACTGATCAATTGAACATCGCCCTGGCACTGGAGAACGCCACCGACGAGGCCTACTTCGTCGCCATGGGCGATGCCAACAACCTCAGCCTGGCGCGCGGGCGGACGTTGAGCGGGATGCTCGAATACAAATTCTGATACCGAGGCCGAGGCACCGGATCAACCAAGGTTTTGCCCAGGGTTGGGCAAAAAGTGCGCATCTGCGTACTGATACTAGCGCTGTTTATAACGAGGTTTAGTGATGACTATTTCTGTTAGCTACGAGTCGTACCTGGGCACTACTTCGCTGTCTGACTACCTGTCGGACTGGGCTCTTGGTTTTGCCACGGCAGGCCATGGCACCGGTAACACGGGCGGTTTCAGCAACGGCACCTTCAGTGGCGATCAGTATTCGACTCATGGCGCCAACAACTCCGACTACGCGTTTATCGCCGACAGCAACACCAGCAACGGCCTGCACTACGTGTTCAACCCGCTGCTGCCTGCCAGCAGCAACCAGAACCACTACTTGTGGGGCAACCTGGATAACGTCGAGCTGGGCACCGGCCTGACCGGCGGCAACGGCAGTGATTTCGACCTCAGCGCCTACAAGGTGGCTTTCAACGGTCTCGACCTGTTCGCCGCCGAAGGCGCGGGCCGCACCGGCAACGAAGTCCAAAGCGTGATCTACGGCCTGATGCAGGGCAACACTACTGCGCTGGAAACCGTGCTCAACAACCTGCTGGATGACTACGGCCTGTCCACCGCCGACACCTTCGACCACGTCGCTTCCACCTTGGCCAGCCACGCCGCCTCGGTGGCCACTGCCGACGTCGCGCTGGTCGGCGTGCAAGACGTCCCTCAGGACTTCGCCCTGGCGGCCTGAACCCCCGCTGCATGAAAAAAGCGAATGGGGGATCGCTCGCCCATTCGCCGCATGACACACCGCTGTCGCCAAGCCTTCTAATTCTTCGGCGGCGGCGGTGCCGAATTCTGCGCAGCGTCGTATCGCCTGTCAACGCGGCGACGCTGCCCGCTCAACCCTTCGAGACTCCCCAGATGCGCCACGCCGGCAACGAAACCCTGGCCGCCCTCACGGCCTATAAAAGTGGCTTCTTCAACATCGGCCTGTTCTCGGCGGTGATCAACCTGCTGATGCTCGCCCCGGCGCTGTACATGCTGCAGGTGTACGACCGGGTGCTGGCGTCGGGCAATCAGATGACCCTGTTGATGCTGACGCTGATGATCCTCGGCCTGTTCGGCCTGATGGGCGCGTTGGAATGGGTGCGCAGCCAGGTGGTGATCCGCTTGGGCACGCAAATGGACATGCGCTTGAACCAGCGGGTCTACGACGCCGCGTTCGAAGCGCAACTCAAGGGCAGCCCCCAGGCGGCGGGCCAGGCGCTGAATGACCTGACCACGCTGCGCCAGTTCGCCACCGGCCAGGCGCTGTTCGCGTTTTTCGATGCGCCGTGGTTCCCCGTGTACCTGCTGGTGATTTTCCTGTTCCACCCCTGGCTGGGCGTGCTGGCCCTGGGCGGCGCGGTGATCCTGATCGCACTCGCCTGGATCAACCACCACGTCAGCCAGGCGCCGATGGCCCTGGCCAGTCAGCTGTCCATCAGTGCCAGCCAGCAGGCCACGGCCAACCTGCGCAATGCCGACACCATCGAAGCCATGGGCATGCTCGCCACGTTGCGCGGCCGTTGGTTCGACCAGCACCAGGCGTTTCTGGCCCAGCAGAACCTGGCCAGCGAAAAGACCGCCGCCGTCACCGCCTGGTCCAAGGGCGTGCGCCTGGCGTTGCAGTCGCTAGTGTTGGGGTTGGGCGCGTTGCTGGCGGTACAGGGCGATATCACCCCGGGGATGATGATTGCCGGGTCGATCCTGATGGGGCGGGTGCTCAGCCCGATCGACCAGTTGATCGGCGTGTGGAAGCAATGGGGGTCGGCGCGCCTGGCCTATGAGCGCTTGTCGCAGATGCTGGCGGCCAACCCTGCACGCCCGGCGCGCATGCACTTGCCGGTGCCCAAGGGTCAACTGACGGTAGAGCAGCTCAGCGCATCCGCCCCCGGTAGTCGCCGCCCTGCCTTGAACAATTTGGGGTTCAGCCTGCCGGCGGGCGAAGTGCTCGGGGTGATCGGCCCATCGGGCTGTGGCAAGTCCACCCTGGCGCGGGTGCTGGTAGGCGCCTGGGCACCTCTGGCCGGCAAGGTGCGGCTGGACGGCGCCGACCTGACCCTGTGGGACAAACAGCAACTGGGCCCGCACATCGGCTACCTGCCCCAGGACATCCAGTTGTTCGCCGGCAGCATCGCGCAGAACATCGCGCGGTTTGCCGAGGTTGAAGCGGACAACGTGCTCGCCGCCGCGCAAATGGCCGGCGTGCACGAGCTGATCCTGCAGTTGCCCCAGGGCTACGACACCGTGCTGGGGGAGGGCGGTGCCGGCTTGTCCGGTGGCCAGAAACAACGCGTGGCCCTGGCGCGGGCGCTGTACGGCCTGCCCGCGCTGATCGTGCTGGACGAGCCCAACGCCAACCTCGATGAAGCGGGCGAGCAAGCGTTGCTCCAGGCCATCGCCCAGCTCAAGCAGCAGCGACGCACCCTGGTGTTGATCACCCACAAAGCCAACGTGCTGACCCTCACCGACCAACTGCTGATGCTCAAGGACGGCCAGCTGCAAGCCTTCGGCCCGACAGCACGGGTGCTGGAAGCACGTCAAAAACAAGCCGCACCGGTGACCAAACCGGTGTCGACCATGAGCATGAGTTACCGACTCGGTGAAGGAAAACAGGCATGAGCCAGGGCAAACCGATGCTGGTGAGCGACCAGCCCCACAACGTGCTGGCGCTGGACGACAAAAAGTACGCGCGCCTGGGCTGGTGGCTGGTGCTGGGCGGGTTCGTCGGGTTTATCGGCTGGGCCGCGCTGGCGCCGTTGGACAAGGGTGTGGCGGTGTCCGGCAAGGTCATGGTCTCGGGGCATCGCAAGACCGTGCAGCACCCGGCCGGTGGGATCGTCGAGCGTATCGAGGTGCGCGACGGTGACGTCGTCAGCGCCGGCCAGGTGCTGTTGCGCTTGAAGGAAACGCCGTTGCGCGGGCAGATGCAGTCGCTGCGCAGCCAGTACCTGGCGTCCCTGGCCAGTGAGGCGCGGTTGAGTGCCGAAAGCGAGGGGCTGCCGGCCATCAACTTCGGTCCGGAGTTGCTCAACGACCCCGACGCCACAGGCACCTTGAGCCTGCAACGGCAGTTGTTCAACAGCCGCGCCCAGGCGTTGGCCACCGAGCAACAAGGCCTGCGCGAAACCATCGCCGGTGCCGAGGCACAGCTGCGCGGCACACGGGATTCCCAAGCCAGCAAAGTCCAGCAGCGCGCCGCCCTGAACGAGCAACTGCACGGCCTGCGCGAACTGGCCCGGGATGGCTATATCCCGCGCAATCGCCTGCTCGACAGCGAGCGCCTGTACGCGCAGATCGACGGCACCATCGCCGAGGACTATGGCCGCATCGGCCAATTGCAGCGCCAGGTGCTCGAACTGCGCCTGCGCATTCGCCAGCTCGGCGAAGACTTCCAGAAAGACCTGCGCAGCCAGCTGGCCGACACCCGCACCCGCAGCGATGACCTGCGCAATCGCCTGGCGTCGGCCGAGTTCGAGCTGGCCAACAGTTTGGTGCGGGCGCCTGCGTCCGGCGTGGTGGTGGGACTGGACGTGTACACCGAGGGCGGCGTGATCAAGCCCGGCCAGGCGCTGATGGACATCGTGCCCCAAGGCGAACCGTTGCTGGTGGAGGCGCGCGTGCCGGTGCAGATGATCGACAAGGTGCATCCGGGCTTACCCGTGGAGCTGCTGTTCTCGGCCTTCAACCAGGCCACCACGCCGCGGATCGCGGGCGAAGTGACGCTGGTGTCGGCGGACCGCCAGGTCGATGAACGCACCGATGAGCCTTACTACACGCTGCGCGCCCAGGTGAGCGCTGCCGGTATGCAACAGCTCGATGGCGTGCAGATCCGCCCGGGCATGCCGGTGGAAACCTTCGTCAAGACCGGTGAGCGCTCGATGCTCAACTACTTGTTCAAACCCCTGCTCGATCGCACCCATATGGCCCTGGTGGAAGAATGAAGGCGCTGTTGTTTACTTTGTGTTTCGGTTGCACCTCGGCGGCAAACGCCTTGGGTTTGCTGGACGCCTACGATTTGGCGCTGCGCAATGACCCGACCTTTCAGGCGGCCATCCAGGAGCGTGAAGCCGGTGAAGAGAACCGCGTGATCGGCCGTTCGGCGCTGCTGCCGAACCTGTCGTGGAGCTACAACAATTCGCGCAATGAATCGGAAGTGACGGCGGGCAACACCACCAGCGACCGCGATTACCGCAGCTACGCCTCGACCCTCACCCTGCAGCAACCGTTGCTGGATTACGAAGCCTACGCGCGTTTTCGCCAGGGCACGGCCCAGGCGTTGATGGCCGATGAGCGCTTTCGCGGCAAGAGCCAGGAATTGGCGGTGCGCGTGCTCAATGCCTACAGCCAGGCGTTGCTGGCGCAGGAACGCATCGAGTTGAGTCGTGCACAGAAACGCGCGTTTGCCGAGCGCCTGCAACTCAATGAGCGTTTGCTCAAGGGCGGTGAAGGTACGCGCACCGACGTGCTGGAAACCCAAGCGCGCCTGAGCCTGGCCCAGGCCGAAGAGATCGAATCGCTGGATGCCCAGGACAGCGCCTTGCGCGAACTGGAAGCCATCGTCGGCCAGCCGTTGCAGATCGAAGCGCTGGCGCCCCTGACCCGCCAGTTCGATATCCCGCCGCTTGAGCCCAACCGCTTCGAAACCTGGCGCGAAATGGCCATGGCCAACAACCCGGAACTTAAATCCCAGCACCATGCGCTGGACGTGGCGGCCTATGAAGTGGAGCGCAAGCGCGCGGGCCATCTGCCCAAGGTCAGCCTGTACGCCAGCAGCCGCCAGACCAGCTCCGATTCAGAAAGCAGCTACAACCAGAAATACGACACCAACAGCGTGGGCATTCAGGTCAGCCTGCCGCTGTTTGCCGGTGGTTCGGTGTCGGCGTCCACGCGCCAGGCGGCGAACCAGTTGTCACAGGCCCAGTACCAGTTGGATGCGCAAACCTCTTCCACGCTGGTCGAATTGCGCAAGCAGTTCAACCTCAACACCAGCGGTGCGGCGAAAGTGCGGGCGTATGAGATGGCCGTCCGCTCGGCCACGGCGCTGGTTGCGGCGACCAAGAAGAGCGTCAGCGGAGGTGAGCGGGTGAACCTTGATGTGCTCGACGCCGAGCAACAGCTCTTCACCGCCCGCCGCGACTTGGCGGATGCGCGGCATGCGTACTTGCTGGCAAGGATTCAATTGAAGTATTACGCGGGGTTGCTCAGCGAGCAGGACTTGCGAGCGTTGGCGGGGTATTTCCAACCCTCTGCCTGATTGCGATCTTTGTCAGAGCACAGAACCAATGTGGGAGCGGGCTTGCTCGCGAATGCGGTGGTTCTGTCAATATCTCTAGTGACTGACACTCTGCATTCGCGAGCAAGCCCGCTCCCACATTTTTAATCCGTGGTGTTCACAGGTTTATCGGCGGGTCAGCAGCACGCCGGATTCCATGTGGTGCGTCCACGGGAACTGGTCAAACATCGCGCACTGGGTGATCTTGTGCGTGTCGTGCAGTTGCGCAATGTTCGCCGCCAACGTCTCCGGGTTGCAGGAGATGTACAGGATGTTGTCGAAGCGGCGGGTCAGTTCGCAGGTGTCCGGGTCCATGCCGGCGCGCGGCGGGTCGACGAAGACACTGCCGAACTCGTAACTCTTCAGATCAATGCCGTGCAGGCGACGGAACGGGCGCACTTCATTGAGCGCCTCGGTGAGTTCTTCGGCAGACAGGCGCACCAGGGTGACGTTATCCACGGCGTTCTCATCAAGGTTGCTCAAGGCTGCGTTGACCGAGGTCTTGCTGATCTCGGTGGCCAGTACCTTGCGCACGCGGGTGGCCAGCGGCAGGGTGAAGTTGCCGTTGCCGCAATACAGCTCGAGCAAATCATCCGGGCGATCGCCCAAGGCTTCGTACGCCCAGTTGAGCATCTTCTGGTTCACCGTGCCGTTGGGCTGGGTGAAGGCGCCCTCGGGTTGGCGATAGCTGAAGGTGCGACCGCCCACGTCGAGCTTTTCCACCACGTAGTCGTGGCCGATCACATCGCGTTTGCCCTTGGAGCGGCCAATGATGCTCACGTTCAAGTCCGCCGCCAGCTGGTTCGCGGCGGTGTGCCAGTGCTCGTCCAGCGGGCGGTGGTAGCACAGGGTGATCATCGCGTCGCCGGCCAGGGTGGTGAGGAACTCCACCTGGAACAGCTTGTGGCTCAGGGCGGCGCTGGCTTGCCAGGCGGCCTTGAGTTGCGGCATCAACTGGTTGATACGCAGGCTGGCAATCGGGAATTCTTCGATCAGGATCGGCGTGCGCTTGTCGTCTTGCGAAAACATCGCGTAGTGGCGATCACCGCCTTCGCGCCACAGACGGAACTCCGCACGCAGGCGGAAGTGCTGCAGTGGCGAGTCGAATACCTGCGGCTCGGGTGCGTCGAACGGTGCCAACAGGTCACGCAAGCGCGTGACCTTGTCTTGCAGTTGAGCGGTGTAGCTTGCGGCGTCAAAAGTCATGCGTTGAACCAGCCCAGCTTGATCACGAACAGGATCGACAGGATCACCAGTGCCGGGTTCAGCTCACGGTAGCGGCCCGAAAGCAGCTTGATAGCGGTCCAGGCGATGAAACCGAAGGCGATGCCGTTGGCGATGGAGTAAGTGAATGGCATTGCCAGGGCGGTGATCACCACCGGCGCGGCAACGGTGATGTCGTCCCAGTCGATTTCGGCCAGGCCCGAGGTCATCAGCACGGCCACGAACAGCAGCGCCGGGGCAGTGGCGAAGGCCGGCACGCTGGCGGCCAGTGGCGAGAAGAACAGCGCCAGCAGGAACAGGATCGCGACCACGATGGCGGTCAGGCCAGTACGGCCACCGGCGCTCACGCCTGCGGCGGATTCAATGTAGCTGGTGGTGGTCGAGGTGCCCAGCAGGGAACCGGCCATGGCGGCGGTGCTGTCGGCGATCAGCGCACGGCCCATTTTCGGCATGTGGCCGTCCTTGCCCATCAGGCCGGCGCGCTTGGCGACGCCGATCAGGGTGCCGGAGTTATCAAACAGGTCGACGAACAGGAAGGCGAAGATCACGCTGACCAGGCCGATATCCAGCGCGCCTTTGATATCCAGTTGCAGGAAGGTCGGGGCCAGGGACGGTGGCATCGAGGTCACGCCGCCGAACGGGGTGAAGCCCAGGGCGATGGAGACGATGGTCACTGCCAGAATGCCGATCAGCACCGCACCGCGCACGGCCAGGGCTTCCAGCGCGACGATCAGCGCGAAACCGAGGGTGGCCAGGATCGGCGCCGGTTGCTTCAGGTCGCCCAGGCCGACCATGGTGGCCGGGTTGCTCACCACGATGCCGGCGTTGTGCAGGGCGATCAGCGCCAGGAACAGGCCGATACCGGCGGCAATCGCCGAACGCAGGGGCAGGGGGATGCTGTTGATGATCCACTCACGGATGCGGAAGATCGACAGCAGGAAGAACAGCACCGCCGAAATGAACACCGCGCCCAGCGCCACTTGCCAGGTATGGCCCATGTGCAGGACCACGGTGTAGGTAAAGAAGGCGTTGAGGCCCATGCCCGGCGCCAGGGCGATCGGGTAGTTGGCAATCAGGCCCATCACGGTCGAACCGATGGCGGCCGCCAGGCAGGTCGCGACGAACACCGCACCCTTGTCCATGCCGGTTTCGCCGAGGATGCTCGGGTTCACGAACAGGATGTAGGCCATGGCCAGAAATGTCGTGATCCCCGCGAGAATCTCGGTGCGCACGTTGGTGTTGTGTGCCTTGAGTTGAAACAGCTTTTCCAGCATGCCGGCTCCCTGTGACGCTATTGTGCGTCGTTATTTGTTGACCTCTAAGTCAAAGCACAAACTGCGCCAAGCGCCTGTGGTTTCAGAGAGGATCGGAAAAAGCGGCGCATCATACCAGCAGCCGAGGCCATATGGTGTATGGGCTGGGCCTCTTGAACAATCGCTCCGGATCATGGCCTTGAGGCATACTGCGCCGACGTTTAATTCAAGGTCATTGCCAGCATGAAAAAAGCCAACGCGTGGAGTCTAGCTCTGATCGCCAGTATCAGCCTGTGGCTAAGTGCGGCACCGGCGTGGGGCGCGACTGCACCGGCCTTGAGCGAAGTGCGCGTGTTCAAGGTCGAGTCGGCAGCTTGCACTGAAACCATCCCGGAACGGGCACAGAGCACCCAGATGTGCACGCACCGCGGGCCTACCCGGGTCTCGGTGATGGAAGTCGGCCTGGGCAAGAACCCCATGGGCCGTTTCGACGGTGCCGAGCTGGACGGCACACGCACGCCCATCTGCCAGGTCGGCAACATCAGCCAGGCGTGCAACGGCGCAGGCACCCTGATGGGCTACATCTACGTGTTCAGCCTGAATGTCGAAGCGCCCGGTTGGTTCGAGTACAGCAACTCGTCGATCAACGGCCCGCAGAACACCTTGAAGACGCTGCTCAATATCCGCTGATCAATCCCCTTGAACGCTCATTACCCCGGGAAGTCGTACCCCTGAGACGGCGACTTTCCTGAACGCCGCGGATGTACACCAACCCGTGAGGTGTTTATGAGCGCAACCCCCAACGGCGCGTCGGCTCGACCGTTCGCCAGCCACCCGATACGCCTGATCCTCAACGGTCAAGATCGCCAATTGGATGTGTTGCCCTGGACCACTCTGCTGGACCTGCTACGCGAACAACTGGACCTGATTGGCAGTAAAAAGGGCTGCGACCACGGCCAATGCGGTGCCTGCACCGTGTTGCGCGATGGCAAACGGGTGAATGCCTGCCTGACCCTGGCGGTGATGTGCGACGGCGCCGAGCTGACGACGGTCGAGGGTTTGGCCAGCGGCGACGTGCTCCATCCGATTCAGCGGGCCTTTATCAAACACGATGCCTTTCAGTGTGGCTATTGCACCCCCGGTCAACTCTGTTCCGCCGTCGGCCTGGCCAATGAAGGCCGTGCGCACACCCCTGCGCAAATCCAGGAATTGATGAGTGGCAACCTCTGCCGCTGCGGCGCCTACAGCAATATTCGCGATGCCATCGAAGAGGTTGTACTGGGAGGTGAGCAATGAATCCCTTTCATTACAGCAAGCCGGTGGACATACAGGAGGCCGTTCACCTGAGCAGCGCCGCCTCGCGCTTCATTGCCGGCGGCACTAACTTGTTGGACCTGATGAAAGAAAACATCAGCCGCCCCGAACACCTGATCGATATCACCGGCCTGCCGCTTCAAGGCGTGGAGGCGACCGCCGACGGCGGGGTGATGATCGGTGCATTGGTCAGCAACGCCGACCTGGCCTGGCACCCGCTGATCGAACAGCGTTACCCACTGTTGTCTCAAGCCATCCTCGCCGGGGCCTCGCCGCAATTGCGCAACATGGCCAGTACCGGAGGCAACCTGTTGCAGCGCACGCGGTGCTATTACTTCTATGACGCCGCTGTGCCGTGCAACAAGCGCGAGCCCGGCAGCGGTTGCCCGGCGCGCACCGGCTTGAATCGCATCCACGCCATCCTCGGCGCCAGCGCCCAGTGTGTGGCCACTCACCCTTCAGACATGTGCGTCGCCTTGGCGGCGCTGGAGGCGCGGGTACATGTTGAAGGGCGTGGCGGCGCGCGGGTCATCGAGTTTGCTGACTTTCACCGCCTGCCCGGCGACGCGCCGCAACGCGATAACCAGTTGGCCGACGACGAACTGATCACGGCCATCGAGCTGCCAGCCGATCAACTGGCCCAACACAGCCATTACTTGAAGATTCGCGACCGCGCCTCTTATGCGTTTGCGCTGGTGTCGGTAGCCGCCGCCCTTGAGCTGGACGGCGAGACCATCGTCGATGCCCGTCTGGCGCTTGGCGGTGTGGCGCATAAACCCTGGCGTGACCGCGCGGTGGAGACGGGGTTGATCGGCCAGGTCGTCAGCCGTGAGACTTTCAGCGCGGCCGCCGACGCCCTGCTGCAAGACGCCGAACCGTTGGTGCACAACGCGTTCAAGATCAAGCTGGCACGCCGCGGGATTATTCGCGCCCTGAGTGATGCCGCTCTCGCTGGAGCACGGCCATGACTGCTATTGGCAAACCGTTGGACCGGGTGGACGGTCTGCTCAAGGTCACTGGTCAGGCGCGTTATGCCGGTGAGTTCCCGGAAGAAGGCTTGTTATATGGCAGCGTAGTGTCCAGCACCGTTGCCAAAGGGCGAGTGACCCGCATCGATGCCGCCAAAGCCTTGGCATTGCCGGGCGTGGTCATGGTGCTTGATCACCTCAACCGGCCGAAACTTGCGAGTTACGATGACGCTTTCGCTGACGCCGATGCAGCCGACGGCTCAGCGTTTCGTCCGTTGTACAACGACCGCGTGTTGTACAGCGGCCAGCCCTTGGCCTTGGTGATCGCTGATAACCTGGAACTGGCGCGGCATGCGGGCTCCTTGGTGGAAATCGAGTATGCCACCAAAGCCTTCGAAACCGACTTGCTGGCCGTGCAGGAACAAGCGCACCCGTCGCCACAAACTCCGCCTGCGCCACGCGGAAATTTCCAGGCCGAATGGAGCGCAGCCGCTGTCCACCTGGACGTGCACTACAGCACGCCCATCGAACACCACAACCCCATGGAACCCCATGCCAGTACCGTGCTTTATCAGTCCGATGGCACGTTGCATATCCACGACAAAACCCAAGGCCCGCAAAACTGTCAGGCCTATGTGCAAAAAGTCTTCGGCCTGGATAAAACCCAGGTGCGGGTTTTTGCCGCGTTTGTCGGCGGGGCATTTGGATCAGGATTGCGCCCGCAATATCAGTTGCCGTTGGCCGTGATGGCGGCCCTGGCGCTCAAGCGTTCGGTGCGCGTGACGCTGACCCGTCAACAGATGTTCACCTTCGGTTATCGCCCGCGCACCTTGCAGCGTTTGCAGATGGGCGCGGCGGCCAACGGTCGGTTGATGGCACTTGGGCACACCGCGATTGGCCAAACCTCACGTTTCGAGGATTTCAGCGAACACGTGGTGGAGTGGAGCGGCATGCTCTACCACTGCGACAACATGCAGTTGACCTACAAGCTGGTGCCACTGGACGTGTACACGCCGCTGGACATGCGCGCGCCCGGCGCCGCCCTCGGTGTGATCGGCCTGGAGTGTGCGATGGATGAGCTGGCCTGCGCGCTGGGCATCGACCCCGTGCAACTGCGCCTGATCAACTATGCCGAACACAATCAGAACGAAGATAAGCCTTGGTCCAGCAAGGCCTTGCGCGAGTGTTACCGCGAAGGCGCCGAGCGTTTCGGCTGGAGCCAGCGCAACCCGGAGCCACGCAGCATGCGCGACGGCCGCCAGTTGATCGGCTGGGGCATGGCCGGCGGCGTGTGGGAAGCGATGCAGATGAAGGCCAGTGCCAAGGCAAGGCTCGACGCTAACGGCAAACTGACGGTCAGCAGCGCCACCACGGATATCGGCACCGGCACCTACACCGTGATGACCCAAATTGCGGCGCAAACCAGCGGCGTGGCAATGGACGATATCCGCTTTTTGCTCGGTGACTCATCGTTGCCCACCGCGCCTTTGCAGGGCGGCTCGTTTACCGTTTCGTCGGTCGGGACCGCGGTGCAGCAGGCGTGTGAAGCGCTTAACGTCAAGTTGCTGGAAATCGCCCGGCAGACTTATCCCGTGTTCAAGGATGCCGAGACAGTCCGTTTTGAAGGCGGCCAGCTCCATACCCGCGACGTGAGTGTGTCGTTGGCGCAGCTGGTCAAGGACGGCGGCGAAGACGCTCTGGAAGTGCAGGTCGACAGTGAACCTGACAAGAAGCGCGAAGGTTATTCAACCGCTACTCACTCGGCGGTATTCGTCGAGGTGCGTGTGGATGAAGACCTGGGCACGATCAAGGTGAGCCGTGTGGTCAGCGCGATTGCGGCGGGGCGCGTGGTCAATCCGAAGATGGCGCGCAGCCAGATCCTCGGCGGTGTGGTGTGGGGTATCGGCATGGCGCTGCACGAAGAAACCCAGACCGATCATCAGCTCGGGCGCTATATGAACCACAGCCTGGCCGAGTACCACATCCCGGTGAACGCCGATATCGGCGACATAGACGTGGTTTTTGTCGAAGAACACGACGAAATCGTCAACGCCCTTGGGTCCAAGGGCGTAGGCGAAATTGGCATTGTCGGGGTGGCAGCCGCAGTGGCGAATGCGGTGTATCACGCCACTGGCAAGCGGGTGCGGGACTTTCCCATCACCTTGGATAAGGTGCTGTGAAAACGTCGTGCTGATGGGGGGCGGGAGGGAAGTATCGAATGCCTGGCTTCGCCAGAATCGGGGGTGACTCCCACCCACTATCAAGGTTTTTTCAGGTCGATGAAAAGCTCTGTTCTGTCTCGTGACTGAGTGACCGAGGTGCCCTGGTTGGGGGCTGCCTCGTCGAGGCTTACACCGCTTGCGCCTGTGAGCTCTGAAATGCCTCGTATAGGCGGTTCTGCGTCATAACTGGACACATGATCACTGCCAACCCTTGCAACCCACTTGCCTTGTGGTTGGCTGGCCTGGTCAGCATTAATGACACTGCTCGCGTAATAGTTCATGTTTTTAAGGCGGGTGGTCTTGGGCTCCACGGAGGGCACATCGATAGCTTTGACCCGTATGCCATGCTTTCGCATCGTCAACAGCAGGTCTCTGTTGGTGTAGCGCCCGTGGCCGGCATGAGCGCGGTCAATGAGCTTCAGATTGTTGCGCAGGGCAGGCGAGAACTCACCGGTTTCGAAAAAGTGGTCCAGGTCGGGTTGAAGCGAGTGATCGAACCCTTCGGAATACAAGGTGGTCACTTGGTTCTTCTTGAACTCGCCTGCGTTATCAATCAAAAACTGCAAGCCGGAGGGCTGGGAATGATCCTCGCCAAGGACCATCCCGGAAGATTTCTTGTAAACCGTGTCAATCACCTCTTTGGGCGAGGCATTTCTAGGCAACTCGGCAAGAGCAGGCCTCGGCTTGGTTTTTGCGGTTTTGTGATAGTCGTTGGCATCCGCTTTCAGCTTTTTATCAATCTTGTCCGTGACCTTCGACGTTGAAGGCTCGCCTGAGGCCGGGTACTCATAGGCGCCGGGGTCAAATGCTTGGTTCCCGGCGCCTTTCGTTTGCCACGGGAATTTTATTCCCCCCGGGCCGCGAACGGCTTCCCACGTCTCATCACCGATATTACGTGCGGTCATCACCGGTTTTCGGGTGAAGGGGTCGATGATCTCGACGGTATCGCCTCCCAGTTTAAAACTGCTCTGAATCTCAAATACTCGGGTGGTTTTTTCGTCATGGCTCACTTTGATCAACCATCGGTCTTCGCCAAGGGGACCTTTGACTTGATAGATACCTTTGGCATTTGGTTTAACGCCGGAGATCAGTTGTTCACCGTCTTGCACGGCGTAGTCCTTGATATCGTTAGACTCAATGCCTGGCTGAGGATTAGCACTCGGTTCAATTTTATGCTCAGGCGCAGGTGGCGTTTGCTCGCCGCTTTCCGGCACGGTCTCTGTGTCGGTTGTGACTTTCGGCTGTTTGATTTCATTGGCAACACCTTCGCCAGCGCTGCCCGCTTTCACAATATGGGGGAGCACTACCAAGCCGGCATTGAATACGCCGAATATGATTCGCTCATTGCCCTTTGGTTTGCCTTTTATTTTATCGTCGACGCCTATACCGCCTTCGGTTGCCCCAACAGCCAGATAGAAGAGGTTCAGCGCCGATTCGACTTCTGGCATGACCAACGCCAGCGGCGCGAGAAATAGCGCCGCTTTCATTGCCTTGTCGACGCCGGCAAGGACATGTTCTTTATTGACGTCTGCATCAGTGGTTATTTCGGTGGCTGCGTCGGAGTAGGAGCGCTCCTTTTGGCGTTTTGCGACTTCCTCGAAGGGTAAGTTGCTGGGCTCTGTCGTGATGAACTCCTGCGGGTTCCAGAAACCGGAAAATGCCCGATGATCATAGGAAAGCAAACCGCCGGGTGTCTCGCGTTTTTCCGGCCAAGTCCCGAGCCCTGCGAGTGTCTCGTCTATCCCTGCCCGGGCGTAGCCGTTGGGTTTGTCCTTAAGGGGGAAATGCGCGGCCAGCGCTGCACGTTTCATCGGATCAGCCAGTTGGCTGGCGAGCCATGTCTTCATTTCAGCCTGGCTACTGAAGGTGTGAATGGGCGATGAATTCCCTGGAATGTAAAGCAGCGTCAGCGGTGGGATCTTGTTTCCGTTGGCATCCAGTCTGACTTTGGTATCTGTGATGTAAACCAGGTCGGTGGATTGATAGTCGCCAATCTTGAGCAGGCCAACTTCAATATTCGGGTCCTTCGGTGGGTTTTTCTGCAGTTGCTCAATTGTGATATCCGGCCAGGATGTCTGGCTGTCTGGCAAACCGACAGCCCGCAGAACCAACTTCCGGCCTTCGTCGGTGAGGCTACCCTCCTGGTGCTGGGCCATGGCTGATTTGGCGAAGGAAGCTTTGGCTAACGTCGGGTATTTTTCTTTGTGAGTGTTCCAGAAAGTGTCCAGAAACGTCGTGTAGGGCGTTTGAAAGTCGGCCTTCCAAATCAGTTTCTTGAACTCCTCCGGTGTGATCAAACTCTGGTTGCCACCGTTGTAGACGGGGGCAACTGACTCAGGGGATTCAATGTAAATCCCTTGATAGGTATGGGTGATGTCAGATTTTTCACTGTTTGGGTTGAAGCGGCTTGAGAAGTCAAACACGCCAGGTTTCTCGGTTTTAATCTCAGGCTTGACGATTACTTCTGGTCCCCCTGGGTAGAAGGGCACCAAGTAGCCTTTTCCCGTTGGCGTATCTTGTGCGTTGGTGATAAGCGCCTGGGTGAGCGAGATCCTCTTGAGGACTTTCGCCGGGTAAGGGGCTTTGCCCTGGGTGTTGTAGTCGAACGTGACCAGGTAGGTGTTATCCGGGTCAATATTCCACTTTTCCTTTTCGGCAGGGGTCTGTGCCTTTGCTGCCATTTCGGCGAATTTCTTTTTCAGGAAAATGGAGGCTTCTTGCGAGACCGACTTGAATGACTCGTTGATTTCCACCGTGGCGGGGTCAACGCTGGGGTTCGGGCCTACATCGACGGGTACTGTCACTTTTTGACCCGTGCCGATGTTTTTATCGAGCCTGGGGTTATCACCGACAGTGTTCTGGGCGCTTGGAGCCTCATCAACAGTGCGTTTAAGGCGCGTGTGCGTGGGCAGTGGCAGATGAGTGTTGGTGGGAGGGGGCAAAGCCCCGGATCTGACGTGCATGGCTGTAATCCGGATGTGTTTGGCGGCAAAGGTTTCCTTTTGTGTGGTTGCGAAGTAAGAAGGGTTCCTGTGCCACTGTCAGCCTTTTCATCTTTTGATATAGGGCGTAGCCATGGCGCTGGTGAAACGGTGTTTAAGTTTTTTCCTCCCCCTTCGGCACATGCATGCGGTCGCGATTGGCCAGTGTCGGGAACAGCTTGATCCACACCCCAGTCACCAGCAGTGTCCCAACCCCGCCCATCACTACAGCCGGCACGGTGCCGAACCAGTGGGCCGTGATGCCCGACTCGAACTCGCCCAATTGGTTGGATGCGCCGATAAACAGGCCGTTGACCGCGCTGACCCGCCCACGCATTTCATCCGGTGTTTCCAATTGCACGAACGATGCGCGGATCACCATGCTGATCATGTCCGCTGCGCCCAGTACCACCAGCACGGCCAGGGAAAACCAGAACGAGGTCGACAGGCCGAAGGCGATGGTTGCCACGCCAAACACACCCACCGCCGTGAACATGACACGGCCCACCTGGCGGTCGACCGAGAACCGCGCCAGCCACAGCGACATCAACAATGCCCCCACCGCAGGCGCCGAGCGCAACAGGCCCAGCCCCCAGGCGCCGGTCAGCAGGATGTCCTTGGCAAACACCGGCAGCAGCGCAGTGGCGCCACCCAGCAGCACGGCGAACAGGTCCAGGGAGATGGCGCCGAGGATGTCCGGGCGGCTGCGGATAAAGCGAATCCCGGCGAGCAGCGAGTCCAGGGTGGCCTTGGCTTTGTTCAACGGCGTCTGGCGCGCAGGCAGGTTCAGGGTCAGCACGCAGGCAATCAGGTACAGCGCCACGGTGGGTCCGTAGACCCATACGCTGCCGAACGCATAGAGCAGGCCGCCGAGGGCCGGTGCGACGATGGTCGCCAGTTGCTGGGCCGATTGCGACGACGCCACCGCACGCGGAAACAGTGCGGTCGGCACGATGCTGGGCAGCAGCGCCTGGGTGGTGGGCATTTCAAAGGAGCGTGCGGCGCCCAGCAGGAAGGCGAGGATGAAGATCATCTCGCGGGTCACGTTGCCGGTCAGGCCGCCAATGGCCAGGCTCAGGGCGATCAACGCCTGCACGGTCTGGCAGATGGCCGCCACCTTGCGCCGCTCGTAGCGGTCGGCCACATGCCCGGTGTGCAGCATGAACAGCACGCGTGGCACAAATTCCACCAGGCCGACCAGCCCCAGGTCCAACACATTGCCGGTCAGTTGGTAGAGGTTCCAGCCGATGGCCACGGTGAGCATCTGGAAGCCGCTGGCGGTGAAGATGCGCGCCAGCCAGAACGCGATGAAAGGGCGGTGGTGACGCAACAGCAACGCGGGTTCACTAGGCATCGGAGGTTCAGATCAGGGCCGGAGGGAGCGCCGAGGTTATCATTAAGTTGTAACAGATAGTTGCAACAACTGAGCTGAGGCAGTCTGTCACGCGGCAAAAGACCACGCCGTCCTACGTCAAAATTAGGACTACTCTTTCAGCAATGCTTGATCCAGATCAAAACCCACGCGGGGATTGCTCTGGCGGCCGCAAGGCCAGATTCCCTACGTGGTTGGTTAAAAAAGAAACGAATTTGAATTCGCCACACTCCATATCCGTGGGGGCAGTGGGTGCAGGCTCCCAGCCAGCAGCCGGTATTACCTGACAGAGGAAGACTTATGTTCGGTTTGGAGGCGCTAGATCTCGCCCGAATTCAATTCGCATTCACCATCTCTTTCCACATCCTGTTCCCGGCGATCACTATCGGCCTGGCCAGTTACCTCGCGGTACTGGAAGGCCTGTGGCTCAAGACCCACAACGACACCTACCGTGACCTCTACCATTTCTGGTCGAAGATCTTTGCCGTCAACTTTGGTATGGGCGTGGTCTCCGGTTTGGTCATGGCCTACCAGTTCGGCACCAACTGGAGCCGCTTCTCGGACTTCGCCGGCGCCGTCACCGGGCCGCTGTTGACGTACGAAGTGCTCACGGCCTTCTTCCTTGAAGCCGGTTTTCTTGGGGTGATGCTGTTCGGCTGGAACAAGGTGGGGCGCAACCTGCACTTCTTCTCCACCGTGATGGTTGCGGTCGGTACGCTCATTTCGACGTTCTGGATCCTGTCGTCCAACAGCTGGATGCAGACGCCCCAGGGCTTCGAGATCATTGATGGGCGCGTGATCCCGACTGACTGGTTTGCAGTGGTCTTCAACCCGTCGTTCCCGTATCGCCTGGCGCACATGGCCACGGCGGCCTTCGTGGCCACCGCGTTCTTTGTCGGCTCTTCGGCGGCCTGGCACTTGCTACGCGGCAAGGACAACCCGGCGATCCGCAAGATGCTCTCGATGGCGATGTGGATGGCGCTCATCGTTGCGCCCATCCAGGCAGTGATCGGTGACTTCCACGGCCTCAATACCCTCAAGCACCAACCGGCGAAAATCGCTGCGATTGAAGGCCACTGGGAAAACATCGGTAACGAACCAACGCCGCTGATCCTGTTCGGCTGGCCTGACATGAAGGCCGAAAAAACCAAATACGCGGTGGAGATTCCCTACCTGGGCAGCCTGATCCTGACCCACTCCCTGGATAAACAGGTGCCGGCGCTCAAGGAGTTCCCGCCTGAGGATCGTCCTAATTCCACCATTGTGTTCTGGTCGTTCCGGGTCATGGTCGGCCTGGGCTTCCTGATGATCTTCACCGGTTTGTTCAGCCTGTGGCTGCGCCGGGGCGACAAGATGTACACGTCCAAGCCGTTCCTGTACCTGGCGTTGTGGATGGGCCCGTCTGGCCTGATCGCGATTCTCGCCGGTTGGTTCACCACCGAAATCGGCCGTCAGCCGTGGGTGGTCTACGGGTTGATGCGCACGGCGGATGCTTCATCGGGGCATAGCCTGGCGCAGATGACGATCACCCTGGTGTTGTTCGTGGTGGTGTATTTCGCGCTGTTTGGTGCAGGCCTGGGCTACATGATGCGCCTGGTGCGCAAAGGCCCTGTAACCCATGAAGGCACAGAGCCAACCCACGGTGGCCCCGGCCAGAAACGCACGCCGGCCCGTCCGCTGTCTGCCGCAGACGATGACAGCGATGACGACCACACCCACATCCAGCACAAGGGGCATTGAGATGGGTATTGATCTTCCGCTGATCTGGGCCGTGATCATCATCTTCGGCATCATGATGTACGTGGTCATGGACGGCTTCGACCTGGGCATCGGTATCCTCTTTCCGTTCATCCCGGGCAAGACTGACCGTGACGTGATGATGAACACCGTCGCCCCGGTATGGGACGGTAACGAAACCTGGCTGGTACTCGGTGGCGCGGCGTTGTTCGGTGCGTTTCCGCTGGCCTATTCGGTGGTGTTGTCGGCGCTGTACCTGCCGCTGATTTTGATGCTGATCGGGCTGATCTTTCGCGGCGTGGCCTTCGAGTTCCGTTTCAAGGCCAAGGACCACAAGCGTCACCTGTGGGACAAGGCGTTCATCGGCGGCTCGCTCGCGGCGACGTTCTTCCAGGGCGTGGCGCTGGGCGCCTTTATCGATGGCATCCCGGTGGTCGATCGCCAGTTTGCCGGGGGCTCCCTGGACTGGCTTACGCCATTCACGATGTTCTGCGGTGTGGCCCTGGTGGTGGCCTATGCCTTGCTCGGCTGCACCTGGCTGATCATGAAGACCGAAGGCAAGCTGCAGGAACAGATGCACAACCTGGCGCGGCCCCTGGCCTTCGTGGTGTTGGCCGTGATCGGTATCGTCAGCCTGTGGACGCCGCTGGCGCACCCGGAAATCGCCTCGCGCTGGTTCACCTTGCCGAATCTGTTCTGGTTCCTGCCGGTGCCGATCCTGGTGCTGGTGACCATGTACGGGTTGATCCGCGCCGTGGCGCGCAATGCGCACTACACGCCGTTCCTGCTGACGCTGGTGCTGATCTTCCTCGGCTACAGCGGCCTGGGGATCAGCCTGTGGCCGAATATCATTCCGCCATCGGTATCGATCTGGGACGCCGCCGCGCCACCGCAGAGCCAGGGCTTCATGCTGGTGGGCACGCTATTCATCATCCCGTTCATCTTGGGCTACACCTTCTGGAGCTACTACGTGTTCCGCGGCAAGGTCACCCACGAAGACGGCTACCACTAGGAGGGTCGCGACATGACGGGCAAACCTTCGTTGCACGAGATTGAACAGGCCGAGAAACAGCCGTTGTGGCGGCGCCTGGGGTGGCTGGCGATGATCTGGACCGGCAGCGTGCTGGCCCTGTTTATCGTGGCCAGCCTGATGCGCATGTTCATGAATGCGGCCGGCCTGACCACCCACTGACATCCCGATCCGGGCTTCGCGGCCCGGTTTTCAACCCTGCCTTTCGCAAGAAAGGCAGGGTTTTTTTATTTGCGCGCTTTGAGGATCACGAACTTCGGCGTGGTGGCGACTTGCTCGACCCCACGGAACAACCGCGCCAGCTTGGTGTGATAGCCCAGGTGGCGGTTGCCCACGATGTACAGGGCACCACCGACCACCAGGCTTTCCCGGGCTTGCTGGAACATGCGCCAGGCGAGGAAATCACCCACCACCTGTTGCTGGTGGAACGGCGGATTGCACAGCACCACGTCCAGCGATTGAGGTTCCTGGCCGGCCAGGCCATCGCCGGCGCGCACGCTCACTTCGCGCTCGCCTAGCGCGGCACGCCAGTTCTCGGCGGCCGATTGCACCGCCATATAAGACTCGTCCACCAGGGTGTACTGCGCGTCGGGGTTGTGCAGGGCGCTGGCAATCGCCAATACGCCATTGCCGCAACCCAGGTCCGCCACGCGGGCGCTGCCCAAGTTTTTGGGCAGGTGGGGCAGGAAGGCACGGGTGCCGATGTCCAGGCCTTCGCGGCAGAACACGTTGGCATGGTTGAGCAGCTCGATGGCCGGTGCTTCCAGGGCATAACGCGTCGGGTAGGGCGATACCGCCGTTGGGCGATCCGCTGGGGTCGCGATCAGCAACCGCGCCTTTTTCACCGCCAGGGAGGCGTGCATCGGGCCGATGTAGCGTTCCAGCAAGTCACCCGCGGCCCGTGGCAGGTGCTTGACCATGCCCGCGGCGATCACTTCGGCACCCGGGGCCAATTGGCCTTGCAGGCGGATCAGTTGTTCCTCCAGCAGTGCCAGGGTCTTGGGTACGCGGATCAGCACGCGATCGAACGGTCCGCTCGGCACCTGGCTCGCCGGGACGAACGTGACCGCGTCAAACGCCTTGCCGTTGCGTGCCAGGTTTTTCTCCAGGCCCAGGGCAGCGAGGAATGAGTCGCCGCTGGAGGTGACCTGCACGTGCCCCTCGAGGCTGGCGGCCAGGGCGCCAAAACTGTCGTTGAGCACCAGCACACGGGTTGTGGTTGCCGGCTGCTGTTCGGCCAGGTAGCTGAGCAAATACTCGTCGGCCGCATCGAAGGCCTGCAAGGGGTCGTTGTGTTGCTCTGGCTGGCGAATCAGATCGAGCTGGGCGAAGGGGCTGTCGAGCAGGGGCATGGCGGGGGAGGCTCTGGGTCATCGATGAGTGTTCGGCCGGCTGCGTAGGCGCTGGCGGAACCGTCGGAGTGAACTGCGAAGCGGCGCTTGAAGCACTGCGTCAACACTCAGAATTGGCTGCAAATGTTACTTTTTTTTCGGTGTAATTACATGCGGCGATTGATAGGACACTCAAAACAAGCCTGCTTTCGAGGCCGTGAGCACAGCTGCAATCTTGTTATTGACCCCTAACTTGATGAAAGAATTTTTCAAATGAAAGCCTACCGTACGTTCCGAGAGGCAAAGAATCGTCGCGATGTCCCCGGCGGTCTTGCCCATGGCCGACCATTTAAGAATCTCAGTTTCTCGGGGCGATAGCTTGTTGGGGGGCGGTGGAGCGGGCTTGTCTGCGTATTTTTGTGCGACCACCGCGTGCATCGCGTGGCACATCCACAACACCTGGCCGGCTTTTTCGTAAAGTTCTTCCAGGCTGACATCACCTTCGCCGCGCCCCAAGGTCAACATACTGAATACGCCCTGGAAGTCGTGGACCGATTGGCTCCAGCCTAAGTGCACACCGAACGATTGCGCCAGGTCCCACAAGTTGGGCGTGGCATGGAAGGCTTTTTCCTCCCAGACAATCGGAAGCACGCAACGTTTACAGTGGCCTACAACGGGGTCTACATCATAGAAGTGCGCTTGCTTATAAATCGTGTTCCATTCATTGGGGTAATTGTTTATCTGGATGGGTTCAGTTTGATTTTTAGGTAATTGGGAACTCATCGTAAATGAGCAGAATTGGAAGCCGAGCTCGTAGGTGTGGTTGACAACCATTTCAAACACACTGGTGATCTCGCTCTCGCCTTCCAGTTTGGGGAGCCGTGTGTTGCGCCAGTTAAGCATGGGTAAATCTCCATAGATTCTCCGTGACTTGGGTACGTCCTAATCCCCCAAAGCAGCACGAAATTGAGTGTAGGACATAGCCTACTGACGCTGGTGAAAAAAAGTTATGGATAACTTGGCTTTAGAGGCTTATGCCTTGTACAACGCGTTGCTTTTGGTACGAATTATTCAGTCTTCGAGAAAAATCTTTTTATTTTAATGGTTTACCGCTAGTGCCAAAGTGATAGCTAACAAGTGTCCAGCAACATTTAGCGAATTATTCCGACCTTCCTAATAGCGAAATGATTAGTTTTGACTGTTTGTCTATTACTGTTCCAAAAAAGTTACGCAAATCCACTCAAAGGGCCGGAGAAACCCTGAACGCCACAATGCCAGTACAAAACAGCGGTGTTTGCGGGCGCCGCTTTGAGGGACACTAGCGGCCTGTGCAAAACGGAGTTCCCCATGACGGCCAGTGCTGAGAAATTCACCCGCCAAACCTTGCTCGATGTGCAATCGCTGACCCCTAGTCTGTTCACCTTGCGCACAACCCGCGACTCCGGCTTTCGGTTCACGGCTGGCCAGTTTGTACGCCTGGGCGTTACCAAGGCCGATGGCAGTACCGTGTGGCGCGCTTATTCCCTGGTGTCTTCACCGTTTGATGAGCATCTGGACTTCTTCTCCATCGTCGTTCCGGGCGGCGAATTCACCAGCGAGCTGAGCCGCTTGCAGGTGGGCGATACCTTGATGGTGGAGCGCCAGGCCACGGGTTTCCTGACCCTGAACCGCTTTGTGGATGGGCGCGACTTTTGGCTGCTGGGCACCGGCACCGGGGTGGCGCCCTTCCTGTCGATCCTGCAGGACTTTGAAGTCTGGGAAAAATTCGAGCGCATCATCCTCGTGTACAGCGCACGGGAAGCCAAGGAGCTCGCGTATCAAACGCTGATCAAGTCGTTGGGCGAGCGTGAATACCTGGCTGAGTACGCGCACAAACTCACCTACATCCCGATTGTCACCCGTGAGCAGCACCCTGGCGCCTTGAATGGGCGCATCACCACACTGATCGAAAATGGCGAGCTTGAGCGTGCAGCCGGCGTCGAATTGACCCCGGAACATTCCCGCGTGCTGATTTGCGGCAACCCGCAGATGGTCGATGACACACGGCAATTGCTCAAGCAGCGCGGTATGAACCTGAGTTTGAGCCGGCGCCCCGGCCAGGTGGCGGTGGAAAACTACTGGTAATAAAAAAGGCGCCTCCAGCAGGCGCCTTTTTCTCAAGCCGGTCTTTACAGGCGCGGCTTGTCATTCTGTGCCTTGAGCAGATCGCGGATCTCGCCCAGCAACACTTCTTCCTTGGTCGGCGTCGGCGGCAGGCTTGGTGCCACGGCCTCCTCACGTTTCAGGCGGTTGATCGCCTTCACGCCCATGAAGATGGCGAACGCAATAATCACGAAGTCAATGATGCTCTGGATGAACTTGCCGTAGGCCAGTACCACCGCCGGAGCGTCACCTTGTGCTGCCTTGAGCGTTATCGCCAAATCGCCAAAGTCCACCCCCCCGATCAGCAGGCCGAGTGGCGGCATCACCACATCGCCTACAAACGAGGAAACAATTTTGCCGAAGGCGGCGCCGATGATAATACCGACGGCCATATCGACCACATTACCTTTGACCGCGAAGGCCTTGAACTCACTGATCACGCCCATAGGTTATTCCTTGTTACAGATGAGAAGGGTGGAGGTCAGTGTAAGTCAGTCGTAGAGGGCTTGCCCGACACAACTGTTAACACTGTTGATTTTTATCGACACATTAAATCGCAAATAGTTTGCAAAGTGCCACCAATCGCGCGCGAAATAGCCGCCATTTCAGTGGCTTACCATCTTATTTTATCAATCGGGTTGGTACGGCTTTTCTATTTATCTTCCGGCGTTCGGGTCACTAGCCTCTGGCAAGCACAACTGAATGTGCATTAAAAAAACCAGAGGAAACCTCGATGAAGACCCCCATGAGTCGCAGGCCTGTATCCGCGCGAGTCGCGCTGGCATTGGCCACCGCCAGCCTGCTGTCCCTCTCTGTGCAAGCCGCCAACCTGACCCGCGATAACGGCGCGGCGGTTGGCGACAACCAGAACTCGCAAACGGCCGGCGCCAACGGCCCGGTGCTGCTGCAAGATGTGCAACTGATCCAGAAACTGCAGCGCTTCGACCGCGAGCGCATCCCGGAGCGTGTGGTTCATGCCCGTGGCACCGGCGCCCACGGCACCTTCACGGTCACCGATTCGCTCAGCGACCTGACCAAGGCCAAGGTGTTCGCCGCTGGCGAAGCCACCCCGGTGTTCGTGCGCTTCTCGGCGGTGGTCCACGGCAACCATTCGCCGGAAACCTTGCGTGACCCACGCGGCTTTGCCACTAAGTTCTACACCGCCGAAGGTAACTGGGACTTGGTGGGCAACAACTTCCCGACCTTCTTTATCCGCGACGCCATCAAGTTCCCGGACATGGTCCATGCGTTCAAGCCAGACCCGCGCACTAACCTGGATGACGACTCGCGCCGTTTCGACTTCTTCTCCCATGTTCCGGAAGCCACTCGCACGCTCACCGAGTTGTACTCCGACTCCGGCACGCCAGCCAGTTACCGGGAAATGGACGGCAACGGCGTACATGCCTACAAGTTGATCAACGCCAAGGGTGAAGTGCACTACGTCAAGTTCCACTGGAAGAGCCTGCAAGGCATCAAGAACCTGGACCCCAAACAAGTCACCGACGTACAGGGGCGTGACTACAGCCATATGACCCATGACTTGGTCACCCATATCAACAAGGGCGACTTCCCCAAGTGGGACTTGTATGTGCAAGTGCTCAAGCCTGAGGACTTGGCCAAGTTCGACTTCGACCCCTTGGACGCCACCAAGATCTGGCCGAATGTGCCCGAGCGCAAAGTGGGGCAGATGGTCCTGAACCGCAACCCGGCGAATGTGTTCCAGGAAACCGAGCAAGTGGCCATGGCCCCCGCCAACCTGGTGCCGGGCATCGAGCCGTCGGAAGACCGCCTGCTGCAAGGTCGGGTCTTTTCCTACGCCGACACCCAGATGTACCGCCTGGGTCCGAACGCCCTGCAACTGCCGATCAACGCTCCCCGGGTGACCGTCAACAACGGTAACCAAGATGGCGCGATGAACATCGGCAAGACCACCAGCGGCGTGAACTACCAGCCAAGTCGCCTGGAACCGCGGGAAGAACCGCAAACCGCGCGCTACAGCCAGACGCCGCTGTCGGGCAGCACCCAGCAGGCGAAGATCCAGCGTGAGCAGAACTTCAAGCAGGCCGGTGATCTTTACCGCAGCTACAGCAAGAAAGAGCGCCAGGACTTGATCGAAAACTTTGGCGGCTCGTTGGCCAGCACCGATGACGAGAGCAAGCACATCATCCTGTCGTTCCTCTACAAGGCGGACCCGGAATACGGCACCGGTGTGACCAAAGTGGCCAAGGGCGACCTGGCACGCGTGAAGGCGCTGGCCGAAAAACTCACCGACTAACCCCACACCCCTGTAGGAGCCGGCTTGCCGGCGATGGCGCCGTTGAAATATATGCAATCTTCAAGGGCCTCATCGCCGGCAAGCCGGCTCCTACAAAGGGCGTGTTTTACGGAGGATGTGTGATGCGAATCTTGATGGGCGCCGTGCTGGCTTGCCTGGCGTTCGGCGCATGGGCCGAGCCTGCCGACCCTGCGAAGCTCAAGGCACAACTGCAGGATTATTACTTCGACGCCGCCCGCCGTGGCGACCTCGACATGCTCAACACCTTTATCGAGTCCGGCTACAGCCTCAACACCCAAGACGACAAGGGCTACACCGCGCTGATCCTCGCCGCCTACCACGGCCAGGGTCCGTTCGTGGAGCGCTTGCTCAGCGCCGGCGCCGACGCCTGTGTGCAGGACAAGCGCGGCAACACCGCACTGATGGGCGCGATCTTCAAGGGTGAGCTGAAAATCGCGCAGCGCCTGCTGGCCACCGACTGCAACCCCGACCAGCGCAACGGTGCCGGGCAGACCGCCGCCATGTACGCCGGGCTGTTCAAGCGGGTCGAGCTGCTCGATGCCCTCAAGGCCAAGGGCGCCGACCTGAATGCCGAAGACCCGATCGGCAACAGTGCTTCACGATTGGCCAGTGGTGAAATCCGGACCCCGGCGCCGCGCTGAGCTATCATCGCGGTTTTTCGGTTGGAGGTTCTCAAATGGCAAAGGCCAAGCGCATGTACGGCTGCACGGAGTGCGGCGCGACCTTTCCCAAGTGGGCCGGCCAGTGCACCGAGTGCGGTGCGTGGAACACCCTGACTGAAACCATGATCGAAAGCGGTGGCGCCGCGGCCCCCACCGGCCGTGCCGGTTGGACCGGGCAGCAGGCGCAGATCAAGACCCTGGCCGAAGTCAGCGTCGAAGAAATCCCGCGCTTCTCTACCGCTTCCGGTGAGCTGGACCGAGTGCTCGGCGGCGGCCTGGTGGACGGCTCGGTGGTGTTGATCGGCGGCGACCCGGGCATCGGCAAGTCGACCATCCTGCTGCAGACCCTGTGCAGCATCGCCAGCCGCATGCCGGCGCTGTACGTCACCGGTGAGGAATCCCAGCAACAAGTGGCCATGCGCGCCCGGCGCCTGGGCCTGCCCCAGGACCAGCTGCGGGTCATGACCGAAACCTGCATTGAAAGCATCATCGCCACGGCGCGTATCGAAAAGCCCAAGGTGATGGTGATCGACTCGATTCAGACGATTTTCACCGAACAACTGCAATCGGCGCCGGGCGGCGTGTCCCAGGTGCGCGAAAGTGCGGCACTGCTGGTGCGCTATGCCAAGCAGAGTGGCACGGCGATCTTCCTGGTGGGCCATGTGACCAAAGAGGGCGCGCTGGCCGGGCCACGGGTGCTGGAGCATATGGTCGACACCGTGCTGTATTTCGAGGGCGAATCCGACGGTCGCCTGCGCCTTCTACGGGCGGTGAAGAACCGTTTCGGTGCAGTGAACGAGTTGGGCGTGTTTGCCATGACCGACCGGGGCTTGAAAGAAGTCTCCAACCCCTCGGCGATTTTTCTCACACGTGCTCAGGAAGAAGTCCCGGGCAGTGTGGTGATGGCGACGTGGGAAGGCACCCGGCCAATGCTGGTGGAGGTGCAAGCCCTGGTCGATGACAGCCACTTGGCCAACCCACGCCGCGTGACGTTGGGCTTGGATCAGAACCGCCTGGCCATGTTGCTCGCGGTGTTGCACCGTCACGGCGGCATTCCGACCCACGATCAGGACGTGTTCCTCAACGTGGTCGGCGGGGTCAAGGTGCTGGAGACCGCGTCCGACCTGGCGTTGATGGCGGCGGTCATGTCCAGCCTGCGCAATAAACCGTTGCCTCACGACCTGCTGGTGTTTGGCGAGGTGGGCCTGTCGGGCGAAGTGCGCCCGGTGCCGAGCGGTCAGGAACGGTTGAAAGAAGCGGCGAAGCATGGCTTTAAACGCGCGATCGTGCCCAAGGGCAACGCGCCGAAGGAGTCGCCGCCGGGCTTGCAGATCATTGCTGTCACGCGCCTGGAGCAGGCGTTGGATGCACTTTTTGAATAAACCAGGGAGGGATGCCATGCAACGTTCGAAATACTGGGGCGCGCTCGCCCTGTTTGTGGCCTTGGCCGGGTTGCCCGCGTTGGCATGGGCTGAACTGCCAGCGGGTTACCGCCTGGCGCAAAAGCTGGCGACGGAGGACGGCAGTGTCCTGCAGGTGCTGGAGGACCAGCGCATCAGCGCTCAACTGCACAAGGACAGTTGGGGCAACGGGCTCGATGAGGACTCCTTCGACGAGCCCGGCGACCTGGTGGAAAACCCGCTGCTGGAAGCCCAGGTGCGGCTGGTGTCGGCTTCCGGCGATGTGATCGCCCACGAAGACCTCGGCTACCCGCTGGCTGAACTCAAAAAGGCGCCGCTCAAGGGGTTGCCGCAACCTGTGTATTTTTTGACCATCGACCAGACCGCGCCCATGGGCAGCTACAGCGGCCCGGCCACGCAACTGCTGATGCCCGCCACACAACACCTCAAACCAATGGATTTCAAAGGCACCGATGGCAAGGTCAAGCCACTGACCCTGGCCCAGACCGGCAAGGCGGCGTGGCAAGCTGCGACGCCCGCCGCTGGCGGCGTGGATGAACTGCTGCAAGTGTCGTCCTTCATGGACGGTGACGGCGACGAAGACTTTGTCACCCGTTACACCACCTACCGTTTTGCCGACGGCCTGTGGCAGGCTGCGTCGACTCAGAAAGCCGGCTTCTGGGAGTCGGAAGGCGACTTCCCGGTGCGTACGGCGTTTCCCTGAAGGCTAAACCTCGAGCAATGCACCCAGTTCGCGGTGCAGCTCATCCTCATCGCCCAGGTTCAGTTCGACCAGCCGCTTCAGGTGGCTGATCGATTCCAAGTCAATTTCCTTGCACACAAAACCCAACTGCCCGTGATCGTCATGGGCCAGCTTTACCTGCATCTTGATATGCGCCTGTGGGTCCAGCCGGATATCCACGTCAAATAGGCGCTTGCCATTGCCTCGCCAGTCGTCAGGGCGCTCCACCAGCAACCCGTGCAGCGACAAGTCCACCAGTTGCACCGGCGAATTCCAGCTGTCCTGGGCAATGGTCGTCCTGGCATCAAAGGCGATACGTCGAAAACGGCGGCGGTCAGACGGTTGCTCGGTCATTGGTTAAACCCTCTGTGAATAGAAGGATTGTAGCCTTGCGCCATCACCCGGCTTTTATTTCTGCTTTTTTTGCGATGGCAAGGCTCTAGACCAACGTAGGGGGGTGGTCTTTGAAGCCAACAGCGCTAAACTCGGGATGGCTGTCCTTTCTGTCCACCCTGGCTGGAATATAAAAATGAAAAATAATAATAGCCTGCTACGCCACCTACCCTGGCTGGTGCTGGCAATCGTAGGAGCGTGCGCCCTGGGCGTAGTGGCCTTGCGCCGCGGCGAGGCGATCAACGCCTTGTGGATTGTGGTCGCTGCGGTGGCCATCTACCTGGTTGCATACCGCTACTACAGCCTGTTCATCGCGAATAACGTGATGCAACTCGATCCACGACGGGCCACCCCCGCAGTGCTCAACAATGACGGTCTGGACTATGTGCCGACCAACAAACACATCCTTTTCGGTCACCACTTTGCGGCGATTGCCGGTGCAGGCCCGCTGGTCGGCCCGGTGCTGGCGGCGCAAATGGGCTACCTGCCCGGCACGCTCTGGCTGATTGCCGGCGTGGTGCTGGCCGGTGCGGTGCAGGACTTCATGGTCTTGTTCCTGTCCACTCGTCGCAACGGCCGTTCCCTGGGGGACATGGTCCGCGAAGAAATGGGGCGTATCCCGGGGACCATCGCGCTGTTCGGCTGCTTCCTGATCATGATCATCATCCTCGCGGTGCTGGCGCTGATCGTGGTCAAGGCCCTGGCCGAGAGCCCATGGGGCATCTTCACCGTGATGGCGACCATCCCGATCGCGATGTTCATGGGCGTGTACATGCGTTACGTCCGTCCGGGCCGCATCGGCGAGATCTCGATCATCGGCGTGCTGTTGCTGCTGGGTTCCATTTGGCTGGGCGGGCAGATTGCCGCTGACCCGGTCTGGGCCAAGGCCTTCACCTTCACGGGCATCCAGATCACCTGGATGCTGATCGGCTACGGTTTCGTCGCTGCGGTACTGCCGGTGTGGTTGATCCTGGCACCGCGTGACTACCTCTCCACCTTCCTCAAAATCGGCACCATCATCGCCCTGGCGATCGGCATCCTGGTCACCATGCCAGAGCTGAAAATGCCGGCCCTGACCCAATTCATCGACGGCACCGGCCCGGTGTGGAAGGGCGGCCTGTTCCCGTTCCTGTTCATCACCATTGCCTGTGGCGCGGTCTCGGGTTTCCACGCGCTGATCTCCTCGGGCACCACGCCCAAGTTGCTGGATAACGAAACCAACGCGCGCTACATCGGTTACGGCGGCATGTTGATGGAGTCGTTCGTGGCCATCATGGCGATGGTTGCCGCATCGGTGATCGAGCCTGGCGTGTACTTCGCCATGAACAGCCCGGCTGCCGTGGTGGGTAGCGATGTGGTGGCTGTGGCGCAAACCGTCAGCAGCTGGGGCTTCGCAATTACCCCGGAAGCCTTGACGGCGGTCGCCCATGACATCGGAGAAACCACGATCCTGGCCCGTGCCGGTGGTGCGCCGACCTTGGCAGTGGGGATCGCGCAGATCCTGCACAGCGTGTTGCCGGGTGAGAACACCATGGCGTTCTGGTACCACTTTGCGATCCTGTTCGAGGCGCTGTTCATCCTCACGGCAGTGGATGCGGGTACCCGTGCCGGTCGTTTCATGCTGCAAGACTTGCTGGGTTCCTTCGTTCCGGCGCTCAAACGTACCGAGTCCTGGACCGCCAACCTGATCGCGACCGCAGGCTGCGTGGCGATGTGGGGTTACCTGCTGTACCAAGGCGTGATCGACCCACTGGGTGGCATCAACACCTTGTGGCCGCTGTTCGGTATCTCCAACCAGATGCTGGCCGGTATCGCGCTGATGCTTGCCACCGTTGTGCTGATCAAAATGAAACGCCAGCGCTACATCTGGGTGACCATGCTGCCGGCCGTGTGGCTGCTGATCTGCACCACCACCGCGGGCTTCATCAAGCTGTTCGACGCCAACCCGGCGATCGGCTTCCTGTCGCTGGCGAAGAAGTACAGTGATGCATTGGCCAATGGCCAGATCCTCGCCCCGGCGAAGAGCATCGACCAGATGCAGCACGTGATCTGGAACGCCTACACCAACGCAACGCTGACGGCGCTGTTCCTGTTCGTGGTCTTCAGCATCCTGTTCTATGCGCTCAAGGTCGGTGTCGCCGCCTGGGGCAACAAGGAACGTACGGATAAAGAAGCCCCGTTCCAGGCCGTACCGGACGCATGATCGAGGATTGCAATCATGTTCAATGACATCAGTCGCCTCGGTAAATACCTCGGTCAGGCCGCGCGCCTGATGGTCGGCATGCCCGACTACGACACGTACGTCGAGCATATGCAAACCAAACACCCGGACAAACCGGTGATGGACTACAAGGCGTTCTTCCGGGAACGCCAGGAAGCCCGTTACGGTGGCAAGGGTGGGCCCAAGTGCTGCTGACCCGGTATTCGGGCTGGCGGTGATCCACTGTGGGAGCGGGCTTGCTCGCGAAGGCGGTCTGTCAGTTGATGTATGTGCTGACTGATAAACCGCCTTCGCGAGCAAGCCTGCTCCCACATTTGTTTTGTGTTCCTTCAGTTATAAGGAGAACTGCTTTTGTCCTCTCCCATTCCCGTCACAGTCCTCAGCGGCTTTCTCGGCGCCGGCAAGACCACCTTGCTGCGCCACCTGCTCAAGGCCGAGCACGGTTTGAAAATCGCCGTGATCGAAAACGAATTCAGTGACGCCGGTATCGACACCCAGCTATTGGGCGCCGAGCCGGTGCAAGTCATGACCCTGTCCAACGGCTGCGTGTGCTGCACCATCCACACCGACCTGACCAAAGCCCTGTACCTGCTGCTCGAACGCCTGGACAGCGGCGAGATCGCCTTCGACCGCCTGGTGATCGAGTGCACCGGCCTGGCCGACCCAGCACCCGTGGCCCAGACCTTTTTCATTGATGAAGAGCTGCGCGAGCGCTACATCCTCGACGGCATCATCACCCTGGTGGACGCGGCTCACGCCGAGCACCACCTGACCCAGACCATCGCCCAGGCCCAGATCGGCTTTGCCGACCGCCTGCTGGTGAGCAAACGTGACCTGGTGGACGACGCCACCTTCGACGCCCTCAGCCAGCGTCTCACCCGTATCAACCGCCGTGCGCCGATTCGTGTGGTCGACCACGGCAACATCGACCTGGCCGAGCTGCTCGATGTGCGCGGCTTCAACCTCAACGCCGGCATGAGCCTGCGCCCGGTGAGTGCTGCGCCGTCCATCGATCGCATCTCCAGCCTGGTGTTGCGCACTGATCTGCCGCTGGATATCGACCGCCTCAGCGAGTTCATGAACGCGTTGCTGGAAGACCATGGCAAGCAGCTGCTGCGCTACAAAGGCGTGCTGAACATCGCCGGGGAAGACCGGCGACTGGTGTTCCAGGGCGTGCTCAAGCTCTACGGTTTCGATTGGGACACCGAATGGGCCGAGGACGAAGCGCGTGAAAGCGTGATCGTATTCATTGCCGATGAACTGCCCGAAGACAAGATCCGCCAAGGTTTCCAGCAGCTGTACCAGCCGGAATAAACTGCCCACGCGAGCTGTTATCTCATCAGGCAGGTGAGATCGCAGAGGCAGACCCATGGTGAAAGTGGCACGGATCAACGCAGGCATTGGGGGCAGTGCCAATGCCGGCTAATTATGTTTCCTGGAAAACCCCGATCGGCATGAAAGTGCACCGGGTCGCCAAGTTCAAACAGCGCTCGGCATTGAGTAATAACGCCGCGATCAAGGAGATGCCCGGCGTGCAGAACGGCGCCTGCATCGGGCTGGCGTTTGCGTGGTTGCGGCGCAGGTTGCAGCAACCGTCGGAGACGCCGCAGCGGCGCATACAGTACCTGGGGCAGGAAGACACGCTGTACAAGGTCGATGTGGATTGCAGCTCCTTCAATCGCTGCTACTACAGGTCCGCCCGTGGCATCGAACGAATTGTCGCGGCAGCGCCCAATATCTGCGGCATGTCGAGCCGTTCGGCCATCGAAGCGAGCGGGCTGACGGGCTTGGAGGTATTGGCCAGTCATCTCGACGAGACCCTGCCGGGCTATTACCTGTGGGAATGCACCTTTACCGAGGGCGTCACGTCCCACGCTTTTGCCCTGTACGCCGACGGCAGCGGGATGAGTTTTTTCGACCCCAACTCGGGCGAGTACCGTATCGGGTCGAAGGGCAAGCTGGCCTTTTTCAAGCAGCTGTATAACCACTACCGGCATTACGTGTCGATGAAAGGCGTCAAGGCCGACCTTCAATTCGACAAGCTGTACCTGATTCAGCTGGGACGCCTGTAGTCGGGCACCCTGTTGGCCTGCTCATCAAGCCGAAGCCCAGGCCGTCGGAATAAACCGCGATCACCGACTGTTATTTCAACAGGCACGTTCAGACGTCGGAGATCGACCCCATGGCCACGGCAGCACAGATCCAAGCGGGCAGAAAGAGTGACGGCAAACTGGCCCAGACCTACCGGGCCAAGACCGGCATGATGACCTTCACCTACCAGGCCTATACCGGGCCTGGCGCGGCGATGATGAGCATCGGCAGCGAAAACGGTGACCCGCTCGCCCAGTTGAAACGCACCGCCATCGACAAGGCCCTGCAAGTGCTGGCGGCCAAGGGCTTCAGCCTGCCGCCGATCACCTTCCTCTGCTCGGCCACCGAGGGCGTGCCGTGCATTGCCTGCATGGGCAACCTGCGCGGCGGCGCCGAATACACCGTCTTCATGGGGCCCAAGACCGGGCAGCACAACCCGCAGATCCAGCTCAACGGCATTGAAGGCGGCTTGGGCAAGGACCCGGGAAGGGGCGTCGCCGACCAGGTGTACGACGGCACCCAGCGTTGGTTCGGCGACCCGAAGATGCATGGGCATGCCGCGACCGTGGTGATCCACGAAATCGGCCATATCCTTCACGAGATGAATCAGCCCGAGACGTTCTGGACCTTCAAGCTCGGTGCGCAAGACCCGTCGATCACGCTCAAGGCGGCCAACAACGGTACGGCGGTGAGCATGTACGCCATGACCAACCCGCTGGAGTTCGTGGCGGAAACCTTTGCCGCCCACCTGTCGGGCAAGTCTTTTGATAGCGGTGTGAGCAACTTCTACCGTGAGATAGGCGGTGCGCTGCCACCTTCGGGCAGCTTTTAAACGGGCAAAAAAAAGCGCCGACGTTGCCGTCAGCGCTTTTTTTCAAGCGACTGCAATCAGGCGCCGTAGACCGGCAGCTTTTTGCAGATGGCCTTGACCTTCTCACGGACCGCGTCGATCACGGCTTCGTTGTTCAGGTCTGCCAGGATGTCGCAGATCCAGCCGGCCAGTTCCTTGCACTCTGCTTCCTTGAAGCCACGAGTGGTCACAGCCGGGGTGCCGAAGCGCAGGCCGGAGGTGACGAACGGGGAACGTGGGTCGTTTGGCACGGAGTTCTTGTTCACGGTGATGAAGGCTTTGCCCAGGGCAGCGTCAGCATCTTTACCGGAAATGTCCTGCTTGATCAGCGACAGCAGGAACAGGTGGTTCTCGGTACCGCCAGACACTACGTCAAAGCCGCGCTCGATGAACACGCTGGCCATGGCCTGGGCGTTCTTGACCACTTGTTGCTGGTAGGTCTTGAACTCAGGCTGCAGCGCTTCCTTGAAGCAGATCGCTTTAGCAGCGATCACGTGCTCCAGCGGGCCACCTTGGGCGCCTGGGAATACGGCAGAGTTCAGCTTCTTCTCGATGTCGGCGTTGGCGCGAGCCAGGATCAGGCCGCCACGTGGACCGCGCAGGGTCTTGTGGGTGGTGGTGGTCACGACGTCAGCGAAAGGCACCGGGTTCGGGTAGACGCCCGCAGCCACCAGGCCGGCTACGTGAGCCATGTCGACGAACAGGTAGGCGCCGACTTTGTCAGCGATAGCGCGGAAGCGTGGGAAGTCCAGGATCTGCGAGTAGGCAGAGAAACCGGCCACGATCATTTTTGGCTTGTGCTCGACCGCCAGGCGCTCGACTTCGTCGTAGTCGATCAGGCCGTTGGCATCGATACCGTACTGGACGGCGTTGTACAGCTTGCCGGAGGAGGAAACGCTGGCGCCGTGGGTCAGGTGACCACCGTGGGCCAGGCTCATGCCCAGGATGGTGTCGCCGCCTTGCAGCAGGGCCAGGTACACGGCGCTGTTGGCTTGGGAACCGGCGTGCGGCTGGACGTTGGCGTAGTCGGCGCCGAACAGCTCTTTGGCGCGGTCGATGGCCAGTTGCTCAACCACGTCGACGTACTCGCAACCGCCGTAGTAGCGCTTGCCTGGGTAACCTTCGGCGTACTTGTTGGTCAAGACCGAACCTTGAGCCTCCATCACCGCTGGGCTGGTGTAGTTTTCCGAAGCGATCAGCTCAATGTGCTCTTCCTGGCGCACGGCTTCTTGCTCCATGGCGGCAAAGAGATCGGCGTCGTACTTGGCAATAGTCAAATCACGGCTGAACATGGCGGTCCTCAAGGATCGGGGGCAGAAAAGGAGGGCATTCTAACCCAATGGGTTTTAGATGGCATATGAAAGGACATCATGTCGCGGACAAGTGGGGTTCACTTAGGGATGAGTGGTGCCTGTGAGGGCCCCTTCGCGAGCAAGCCCGCTCCCACACTTGACCGAGTTCCATCTTTGAAATGCGGTCGAATGTGGGAGCGGGCTTGCTCGCGAAGAGGCCAGTGGCCTCACTACACAGTCTCAATCGAACATGAACAGCGCATCATTGCTGAACTGCGCCTCGAACCGATTCGCCGGCATCGGCCGCCCGAACAGGTAGCCCTGAACCTCATCGCACCCATGCTCACGCAGGAAGTCGAGTTGTTCGTGGGTTTCCACACCTTCGGCGATCACCGCCAGGTTGAGGCTGTGGGCCATGGCGATAATGGCGCGGGCGATCTGCGCGTCCTGCTCGCCGGACGGCAGGCCGTCGACGAAGGTGCGGTCGATCTTCAGCACGTCGATGGGGAATTGCTTGAGGTAGTTGAGCGACGAATAACCGGTGCCGAAGTCGTCGACCGCGATGCTCAGGCCCAGGTTTTTCAGGCTGTCGAGGATCTGCATCGCTTCGTTGACTTCACGCATCAGGATACTTTCGGTCAGCTCCAGCTCCAGGCACGCCGGTGGCAGGCCGGTGTCCTTGAGGATGGTGGCAATGCGCTCACCCAACTGGCCGTCCGAAAACTGCCGCGCGGAGATGTTCACCGACACCTTCGGCACGCGCACCTTGTTCTGGTGCCAGGTCTTGAGTTGGCGGCAGGCTTCGCTGAGTACCCAGTCGCCCACGTCCACCACCAGCCCCAACTCTTCCAGCACCGGGATGAAGTCCCCAGGCGGCACCAGCCCGCGACGCGGGTGGCGCCAGCGCAGCAAGGCTTCGGCGCCGGTCAGGCGTTTGCCGTCGCCGCTGAACTGCGGTTGGTAATAGAGCACGAATTCGTTCTGGTCCAGGGCGTGGCGCAGGTCGCTTTCCAGCTCCAGGCGCTCCAGGGCACTGGCGTTCATGTCGGCCTGGTAGAACTGGAAGTTGTTCTTGCCGCGTTCCTTGGCGTGATACATCGCCGTGTCGGCGTTTTTCATCAGTTGGCTGAGCTCGTTGCCGTCCTGGGGGCTCAAGGCGATGCCGATACTGGCCGTCACAAAGAACTCACGGCCTTCGAGCACGAAGGGCTTTACCAGGCTGGCCAGGATCTGCTCGGCCACGTGGATCGCCCGGTTCAGCGCCATTTCGCGGCTGACCCGCGGTTGCAGGAGCAGGGTGAACTCGTCGCCGCCCATGCGCGCCACGGTGTCGTCTTCGGCCACGCAGCCCAACAGGCGGGTGGCCATTTCCTTGAGCATGCGGTCGCCGGCGGCGTGGCCCAGGGAGTCGTTGATCGGCTTGAAGCGGTCGAGGTCGAGGAACATCAGCACCACCCACGACTTCTGCCGCTCGGCCGATTGCAGCGCGGTGTGCAGGCGGTCCTGGAACAGCGTGCGGTTGGGCAGGTGGGTCAGGGCGTCGTAGTAGGCCAGGCGGTGGATGCGCTGCTCGCTGGCCTTGCGCTCGCTGATATCGCTGAAGAAACACACATAGCTGGCCAGGTCGCCTTCATCGTCGAACACGGCGGTAATGCCGACCCAGGCCGGGTAGTGCTCACCGTTGCGGCGCTTGAGCCACACTTCGCCTTCCCAGGTGCTGTGCTGGTGCAACTGTTTGAGCACATAACGCAGGTGGGCTTCCTGTTGCTCGTCGACGGTGAGCATGTTGGGCAACTGGTCGAGCACATCGCTCACCGCATACCCGCTGACCCGGCTGAACGCTTCGTTGGCCTGCACGATATAGCCGGCCGGGTCAGTGATCAGGATCGCCGAGGTGGAGTGCTCGAATACTGTGGCCGCCATGCGCAGGTCTTTCTCGGCGCGGCGTTGTTGGCTGATGTCGCGGCCGACGCCGAGGATGCCTTCAAATGCACCGTGCTCGTCCCACACCAGCACCAGGCGCAGTTCGATCGGCACCTTGCGGCCATCGGCGCGCAGGCAGTCGAACAGGAACAGTTGGGTTTGCACTTCGTCGCGCAGCTGGTTCAGCGCTGCGGTATCGCCCAGTGCGCGGCTGACCCGCTCCACCAGGCTATAAATGCCGCTCAGTTGCTGCGGGTTGGCGATGATCGACTGCCAGCCGTTCTTGAACACCCAGTCCACGTCATAACCCAGCACCGCACTGACCGACGGGCTGATGTAGTTGAGGGCCAACTGGCTGTCGGTGGAGCAGATCACGTCGCTGATGCTTTCGGCCAGCATGCGGTAGCGCTGTTCGCTGTCACGCAGGGATTCGCTGGCTTCGATCTGGTCGGTCACGTCCTTGGCCACGCCGATGATCCGCGTGACCACGGCGGTCTTGTCCCGGGCCAGGGCCTGTTCGCGGATCTCGAAGCGACGCCACTGGTTGTTGCGGTGGCGAAAGCGCAACTGGCATTGCAACTGGGTGCTGTAGCCGGCCTGGCGCTGTTGCTGGCGCAGGTCGTGGTAATGCTCGGCGTCTTCGGGGTGCAGCAGGATCTCCCAGAAGTACTCGCCCATTTGCTGCAGTTCGGCCTTGTTGTAGCCCAGGGTGTGGCCCAGGTGGTGGTTGCTGAAAATCATGCGCTGGCTGATCACGTCCTGCACATACAGGTGGTCAGGCACGGTGCGCACCACGTCCGACCAGAAGCTCTCGCGCTCCACCAGCGACAGCTCGATCAGCTTGCGGCTGGTGATGTCGCTGATGCTGAGGATCACCGCCTTGAAGTCATCCTGCTGCTCCGGCAGGCGCATCACCAGCCACAGGTACTGTTCGTTGCCGGCGACATCGTTGAGCTGGATTTCCAGTTCCAGCTGCTTCTGCTGGGTCAGCACCGCCTCGAGCACCTGGTAGCCGATGGCCGTGGCGTTGCGCGGGCAATCGTCGATCAGGCGCTCCCACGCCTCTTCGCACGAGCCTACGTTGAGCAGGCGCACCGCCACCTGGTTGACCTCGGTGATGCGCAGTTCCTTGAGCAGTTGCTGGCGCTCGGCGGGGTTGTCCTGCAGCCAGTCGTGCAATTGCTCGCGGCTGTGCAACTGCGCCCTGTCGAAGAACGCATTGAGCCCCGACAGGTCGAGCACGCACAGGGCCACGCCGGTGCCTTCGAAAATATCCTGGTAGCGCCGCCGGCCTTCATGCACCTGGCGCTGGCGGCGGCGCATGTTCAGCAGCACGATCACCGGGATCAGGGAGAACGCCAGGCCCAGCAGGCATTTGCCAATAAACGCCGGCAGCAGTTGCTCAAGCACCGCCGTGCGGTCGAACAGGCCGCGCAGTTGCCAATCGCTTTTGCTCAGGGGGGTGACCAGCACGCTCTTGTTCAATTCGTCCGGGGTGAGGGCGGAGGCCCATTGCGCCGGCATGCCGCTGTCACGGGCGACCACGCGATGGTTCACGCGGTTCTCGATGGCCCACACCGGGCGCTGGCCCTGGCCGTCCTGGCGGGTGAGGTTGGTCAGGTAACTGGGTGCCAGGCGCAGCGCCCAGTACATCCGCGAACCGCCGCTGGGCTGGTGCAGCAGCAGGTAGATGATGGTGCCGTCGTTGTTGTTGCTCAGGTAATAAGGCTGGGAGTGGCTGCGTTGCACCAACTCTTCCAGCCAGGCGCCGTCCTGGCTGTCCTTGGCGCTGTCGCTGATCATCGCACCGCTGGGGGCCAGCAGGGCGACGCTGCGCAGCTCCGGCAACGAGCGTTGCAGGGTGCGCATCAGGGCCTGTTGCTGTTCATCGTTGCGCGGCGGCTCGACCATCGGGAGCAGGTTCAGCGCGATCTTTGCGCTCAGGGCCATGTTCAGGCTGATCTGTTCAGCCAGGTCGGCGCTGTAGTCGATGGTGTATTGCTGCTGGTTTTTCTGGTTTTGCTGCAACTGGTCCAGCAGTTGCCAGAACAACAGTGCGAGCAACATGAGGACAAGCGTCGCCAATGCGCCTTTGAGGGTGCCGTGCAGGGGCGCTCCCGGCGCTATATGAGCGGCGCGCAGGGGAGTTGGCGGCGTGACTTTGGACAAGCTGTGATCCTGCGGTTTGGCTGGACTGGCGCGCGACGTGCACTATAAGCCGGACGCCCGGAGGGCGGCTAGCATGCCTTGACTTGTGGCAAAGTGCCAGCCCTTGCCTGGCTGGACTGACCAAGCGCATTCAGGTAGCTTTGCCGGTTACGCGGGGCGTTCCAGCCCCAGACATTCAGGCTTTTTCCGCACGCAGGCATTGATCACCGTCAACGGCCCGCGCGGCGCATGGCCTGCACGGGCTCCGCCCGCTCAATTCATCAGTCACTGACGCTAGGTTTACCATGGCTCAATACGTCTTCACCATGCATCGGCTGGGAAAAGTTGTTCCGCCGAAGCGGGAAATCCTGAAAAACATTTCGCTGTCCTTCTTCCCGGGCGCCAAGATCGGCGTACTCGGCCTCAACGGTTCGGGTAAGTCCACGCTGCTGAAAATCATGGCGGGTGTCGACACCGAGTTCGAAGGCGAAGCCCGCCCGATGCCGGACCTGAACATCGGCTACCTGCCGCAGGAGCCGCAGCTGGACCCGTCCAAGACTGTGCGTGAAGTGGTCGAAGAGGCCGTCAGCGTGATCAAGGACGCCCAGGCGCGCCTGGACGAGGTCTATGCCGCCTACGCCGAGCCGGATGCCGACTTCGACAAGCTGGCCGCTGAACAGGCCAAGCTGGAAGCCATCCTGCAAGCCGGCGACGGTCACAACCTGGAGCGCCAGCTGGAAGTCGCCGCCGACGCGCTGCGCCTGCCGGCGTGGGATGCCAAGGTCGAACACCTGTCCGGTGGTGAGAAGCGCCGTGTGGCTCTGTGCCGCCTGCTGCTGTCGGCGCCCGACATGCTGCTGCTCGACGAACCGACCAACCACTTGGACGCCGATTCCGTCGCCTGGCTGGAACATTTCCTTCACGATTTCCCGGGCACCGTGGTTGCGATCACGCACGACCGTTACTTCCTGGACAACGTCGCCGGCTGGATCCTCGAGCTCGACCGCGGCGCCGGTATCCCTTACGAGGGCAACTACTCCGGCTGGCTGGAAGCCAAGTCCGACCGTCTGGCCCAGGAGTCCAAGCAGCAATCGGCTCACGAAAAGGCCATGAAGGAAGAACTGGAGTGGGTGCGCAAAGGCGCCAAGGCCCGCCAGTCCAAATCCAAGGCGCGTCTGCAGCGCTTTGAAGAAATGCAGTCCCAGGAATTCCAGAAGCGTTCGGAAACCAACGAGATCTACATTCCGGCCGGTCCGCGCCTGGGTGACAAGGTCATCGAATTCAAGAACGTCACCAAGGGCTATGGCGACCGCGTGCTGATCGACAACCTGTCGTTCTCCATGCCAAAAGGCGCGATCGTCGGCGTTATCGGTGGTAACGGTGCGGGTAAATCCACACTGTTCCGCATGCTGATGGGCAAGGAAACCCCGGATTCGGGCACCATCGAAGTCGGCGAAACCGTGCAGCTTGCTTGCGTTGATCAGAGCCGCGAGGACCTGGACGGCAGCAAGACGGTGTTCCAGCAGATTTCCGACGGCTCCGACCAGATCCGCATCGGCAACTATGAAATCCCGTCGCGCACCTACGTGGGTCGCTTCAACTTCAAGGGCGGCGACCAGCAGAAGTTCGTCAAGGACCTGTCCGGTGGTGAGCGCGGTCGCTTGCACCTGGCCCTGACCCTGAAAGAAGGCGGCAACGTGTTGCTGCTCGACGAACCGTCCAACGACCTTGACGTTGAAACCCTGCGTTCCCTGGAAGAAGCCCTGCTGGACTTCCCGGGCGCCGCCATTGTGATCTCTCACGATCGCTGGTTCCTTGACCGCGTCGCGACCCACATCCTGGCGTACGAAGACGATTCCCAAGCGGTGTTCTTCGAAGGCAACTACACCGAGTACGAAGCCGATCGCAAGAAGCGCCTGGGCGAAGCCGCTGCCCAGCCGCACCGTGTGCGTCATAAGAAACTGGCCTGATTCGGGTCTGTGGTTTGAAAAAGCGGAGCCTTCGGGCTCCGTTTTTTTTTGCATTTTTTCAGGTGGACCGAGGTGGGTTTATCGCAGGCAAGCCAGCTCCCACATTCAACCGCATTCCAACAGTAGAAATCGATCAAATGTGGGAGCTGGCTTGCCTGCGAAGGCAATTTACAGGCTGGTGCATGCCTAGAGTTGGTAATCCCTTTTAAGGTGCACAAAAGTCCTGTTTTCCTGATTTATTTATATCTAATGCACCATTTAAATTCACAAAGGCGACATTTTGCCCTTTTCAGGTGCGGCATGAGTTGCTAAGGTCCGGCTCAATCTCATTTAAAAACAATCAATTTGCCGAGACTTCCCATGATCGAATCTGTCGAATCTTTCCTTTCTCGCCTCAAGAAACGCGACCCCGACCAACCAGAATTCCACCAGGCCGTAGAAGAAGTCCTACGCAGCCTCTGGCCGTTTCTTGAAGCCAACCCCCACTACCTGACGTCGGGCATCCTGGAGCGCATCTGCGAGCCGGAACGTGCCATTACCTTCCGGGTGTCGTGGGTGGATGATCACGGCAAGGTTCAGGTCAATCGTGGGTTCCGCATCCAGATGAACAGCGCCATCGGTCCCTACAAGGGCGGCCTGCGCTTCCACCCTTCGGTGAATTTGGGTGTGCTGAAATTCCTCGCCTTCGAGCAGACCTTCAAGAACTCCCTGACCTCGTTGCCCATGGGCGGGGGCAAGGGCGGCTCGGACTTCGACCCCAAGGGCAAGAGCGACGCCGAAGTGATGCGCTTCTGCCAGGCCTTCATGAGCGAGCTGTACCGCCATATCGGCGCAGACGTGGACGTACCGGCCGGCGATATCGGCGTGGGCGCCCGTGAAATCGGCTTCCTGTTCGGCCAGTACAAGCGCCTGAGCAACCAGTTCACCTCCGTATTGACCGGCAAGGGCATGAACTACGGCGGCAGCCTGATCCGCCCGGAAGCCACCGGTTTCGGCTGTGTGTACTTCGCCGAAGAGATGCTCAAGCGCAACAGCCAGCGGGTGGAAGGCAAGCGCGTGGCGGTGTCGGGTTCGGGCAACGTGGCGCAATACGCAGCGCGTAAAGTCATGGACCTGGGCGGCAAGGTGATTTCCCTGTCCGACTCCGAAGGCACTCTTTACGCCGAAAGCGGTTTGACCGAGGCGCAATGGTCGGCCCTGCTGGAACTGAAGAACGTCCAGCGCGGGCGTATCAGCGAACTGGCTGAGCGCTTCGGCCTGGAGTTCCGCAAGGGCCAGACCCCTTGGCAGCTGGCGTGTGATATTGCCCTGCCCTGCGCGACCCAGAACGAACTCGACGCCGAGGCCGCGCGCACCCTGTTGCGCAATGGCTGCATCTGCGTGGCCGAAGGCGCCAACATGCCGACCACGCTGGAGGCTGTGGATATCTTTATCGACGCGGGCATTCTGTTTGCCCCGGGCAAAGCCTCCAACGCCGGTGGCGTGGCCGTGAGCGGGCTGGAAATGTCGCAGAACGCCATGCGCCTGCTGTGGACTGCCGGTGAAGTGGACAGCAAGCTGCACAACATCATGCAGTCGATCCACCATGCGTGCGTGCACTACGGCGAAGAAAACGGCCGGGTCAACTACGTGAAAGGCGCGAACATCGCCGGCTTCGTAAAAGTCGCCGACGCGATGCTGGCCCAAGGCATCGTCTAAGCCTCGGGCTCGATCAGCAGCACTTCGATCAACTGATCGCCGACGGGGCGTTTCCACAGCACTTCGTCGCCGAGCCGGGCGCCCAGTAATGCACGGCCCAACGGTGAGCCCCAGTTGATCAAGTGTGCAGTGGCATCGGCCTGGTCCTCGCCGACCAGCTGGATGCGCTGCTGCTCATCCTGTTCATTGGCGAAGGTGACCCAACTGCCGATCTGTACTTTGTCGGTGGAAGTCGCCGGTGCGACGACCTGGGCGCTTTGCACCCGTTGATTGAAGTAGCGCAGATCGCGCTCAAGGTCGGCCAGGCGCTGTTTGTCATCTTTGGCAGATTCGGCGCTGTACGCCTGCTGCAACTGCGCCACCTTGGCCTGCAACTGCGCCAACCCTTGGGCCGTCACCCGGTTGGGCTGCTCACTGACCTGGCGCTCCACCGGCTGGTCGGCCTGGGCGGCGGCGTTGTCTTCATTCACAAAAGCTCGGCTCATGACGTTCTCCCTCTATGGCGTTTGGGCCATAGTCGCCGCGCTTTAGTTTCGATGGATGTCTGAAAGCGACCTATTGCGAGCGATAGGCCCTGGCGGCGTCGCGGTCCTTCTCCTGCTGCCAGGCGCGCTCACGGTCGTCCCAGTGATGGTCCTTGTAGTCGCGCAACTCTTCGTTTTCACGCATGGCCTTGCACTGGCGGAAGCCATCCTCCCAGCCTTCGGCGTACTCGCGGTCCTTGAGGTAACGCGGCACATTCTTGCGAAACTCCCCGCTGATCACTCCAGCCGCCTGGCGGCCGCTGCTGCAACCGTCGTCAAAGCCATCGGCAAAGGCCGGTGGATAACCCTTGGCCAGCAAATCCTGATGGGTGGACTGGCAACCGGCCAACCACACCATCGCACACAGCATTACCGCATACCGCCACATTGCCTGCTCCCTCGCCGTGTCACGGCTGATAGGGGAAGTCTAGAAGGGGATTCGTCGGAGAGATGTGAAAGGAAGGTGAGAACGGTGTGGTCCGTCGGCGCCGGCAAGCCCGCTCCCACACAAGCCCGTTCTCACATTTTTGATCGTTGTGCGCCTTTGGTCAGTAGTGATACCACTTCACTTCCAGCAGCACTTCGTTCACCGGGGTGGACAGGTGGCTGTACTCGCGTTGGGCACTCAGGCGCAGGCCCAGGTTGCGGGACAGTTCCCATTGCTGGTTCAGGCTGAGGCTGCGGCGCACTTCGCCGTTGGTGAAGAAGTCGCCCTTGGCTTCCAGGCTCAGGTTACCCAGCGGGTTTTTCCACAAAACGCCGGTGTTGAAGCCGGCCGCGGGGGAGATGGCTTCGCTGAAGTCGTTGTTGTGTTCCACGCGCACGGTGCCGAGGGCGAAGCCGAGCATGTCGTCACTCAGTTGCCACGTACCGCCGGCGCCACCGTTGACGTGGGCCACCAGGGTTTCGTCGTCGTGCTTGCCGGGTACCCGCTCCAGGCCGCCGGTGACTTGCCAGGACCACGGCTGCAACAAGGCATTGCGCGGGGTCAGGGAGCGGATGGTGGCGAGGTCCAGTTGCTGAAGTTGCCAGTGATTGCCTTCGTACTGGCGCAGTTTCATCTGCAGGATTTCGATCTGCGCGCCGAGGGGGAAGCCTTCGGTGTTGTCGTTGAGGTCGTGGTAGGCCATGCGCAGGCCGTATTCACCGAAGGCTTTATCGCCACGGGTGCCGATGCCGGCTTGCCAGGTGCGGGACTCATGGCCGTCTTCCGGCAGGCCGGGACGTTCGACGTTCAGGTCGGGCGCCGGGTTCTGGTTGATCGCACGCAGCAGTTCGAAACTGCGTTGGGAGCGTTCGGTGTCACGCTCCAAACCGTTGGCGCGGTAGCGGCCCAGGCGGTAGGCGGCGTCGATGATCAGGGCTTGGCGCTCGCGGGGCAGGGCCTTGAAGGCCGGCTCCTGCAGTTGCTTCTGGTCATCGCTGATCTTGAGTACCCATTGTTGCTCTTCACTGCTCAGCGGTTTGGCGCGCTCCAGCAGCTCGCGCTCGCGGGAAGGGCGGTAGTCGATCTTTTCCACCAGCCCTGCATCCTTCACCGCCTTGACCGTATCGGTGGGGATGGCGGTCAGCGGGAATTGCTCGGTCAGGCGCAGGCCGGGGCGGGCCACTTGCAGCAGCTCCAGCAGGCGGTAGGAGCAGTTTTCGTCAAAAAAGAAGTAGTCGAACTGGATCTGCTTGAGCTCCCACACGTGCTCGACCATGCGCTCGGTCTCGACCTGGGTCAGGTTCAAGCGGTATTCCCACAGGTCGCGGTTTTCCAGGCTACGGTACTCGGAGAGTTTTTCCTGGTAGGGCACCAGGGCGAACAGACCGGGGTAGCCGCCCATCAGGCCTTTCCAGGCGTAGAGGATGCTGTTGTCCGAACCTTCGATGTAGGCGCCGAAGTTGATCGCGTAGCTGAGCAGGGCGGTCTTGTCCCGTTGCACGTCGGCCTGGTCGATGCGCAGCAGGGTGTGACCGAACATGGAGGACGGGCTGTTGAGGTAGGCCGCCGGGAAGATCATCACCGCGCTATGGGGGGCGACGTCTTTGAACCATTGCTTGAATTCTTTGCAGTCCACAGCAGGCAGGTCGGTCAGTTGTAACTGATCCTTGAGCCAGCGGGTGCGTGCGGGGTAAACGCATTGAGCGTGTTTTTCGCCCAGGCTGGCCGGCGCGTACAACGCGTCAACGGTGGCCTTGAGTTCGGCGTCCGGATGGTGGGCGCCGTCGGGGGCGAGGAAGAATTTCTTGTCGCTGACGTAACTGCGCCAGCCCTTGAGCTTGCCGGCTTCGTAATGGCCCAGGGACAACCAGAACGGATCATTGGCCAGTTGCTGCAAACGTTGATCATCAATATGCGGGGCCGCGTACAGCGGGGCGCAGGCGAAGAGTGCCAACAGGGCAAAGCGTTTGAGCATAGGGGCAACTTAAGTCGTAAAAAGTGAGACTCAAAGGGGAGGCGGGTCCAAAAATAAAGCCCGCACCTCGAAAGGCGCGGGCAGGTCGAGCTTAAGCCTGGGTGGCGTATTTCGCCAGGCGGGCGTCGCCCTTGAGGACGGCGAGGGTGTTGGTGTGCACGTCGTCAGCGGTCACGTCGGCTTTGCTGAAGATCTGTTGGAAGTGCTCGTGGGTCACGGCAGCGAAGTGCTCGCGATCTTCTGGAGCAACGCCCAGTACCACCGCGTAGGTGGTCAGTGCTTCGCCATTGCCTTTGGCCATGTCTTCGGACAGCTCGTTCATCATGCCATTCATGGCAATCCAGGACTTGCCGCCATAAGTCAGGGCGCTGTTGGTGCTGCAACCGTTGGTGCCCGAGGTCATGCCGAAAGTGGCGTTACCGGAGGTGCCGTTGGTGGTGGACGCCAGGAAGTGAGCGGGAGTACCGCGTTGGCCTTCAAACAACATGTTGCCCCAACCGCAGTTCGGGCCGCCTGGTGCTTCTGCCATTGCATTGAGGGAGACGACGGTGAAGAGAGTACCAAGAAGGATCCGTTTCATAGCTTTGTTCTCTTTGTGTGCAAACCAATGGACAAGGGTTCAGGCGCGTTGCAGCGCCCTAGGGATCGGTTATTAGTCCAACCCGCGCAGTTTGGAGTTTAGGCACGTTCCCGGGGTTCCGTGATTTTTTATAAAACAATCAGCGATGTCGCGAATTATTTGTAGGACGCCTCCCGTGTCTATGCTTTCCCAAAGGCTCGCCTTGCCAGAGCGCGCAAGCGAGAGCCAGAATGCCGTTATCTGCCCCGCCTGATGTAAGGAAGCCCGATGCCTGATCCTGTTGCTGCCAGCTTGCGTCTAGCGCCCGAAGCGCTGACTCGTCCTTTTTCCGCTGAACAGTTCAGCTTCTCGACCACCAATGATTTGGAGCCCTTTCGCGGTGTGCTTGGCCAGGAACGTGCGGTTGAAGCCTTGCAGTTCGGTGTGGCCATGCCACGCCCCGGTTACAACGTGTTTGTCATGGGCGAGCCCGGTACTGGCCGCTTTTCGTTCGTCAAACGCTACCTGAAGGCAGAAGGTAAACGCCTGCAGACCCCGTCGGACTGGGTCTATGTGAATAATTTCGATGAGCCCCGCGAACCCCGTGCGCTGGAATTGCCAGCGGGCGGCGCGGCGGCGTTCATCAGTGACATCAGCGGGTTGATCGACAACCTGGTGGCCACCTTCCCGGCCGTGTTCGAACACCCCACCTACCAACAGCGCAAAAGTGCCATCGACCGCGCCTTCAACCAGCGCTACGACAAGGCCCTGGACGTGATCGAACGCCTGGCATTGGAAAAGGACGTGGCGCTGTACCGCGACAGTTCGAACATCGCCTTCACCCCGATGCTCGACGGCAAGGCGCTGGACGAAGCCGAGTTTTCGCAGCTGCCGGAGGCCGACCGCGAGCGCTTCCACACGGATATTTCCGAGTTGGAAGAGCGCCTCAACGAAGAGTTGGCCAGCCTGCCGCAGTGGAAGCGCGAGTCGAACAACCAACTGCGTCAGTTCAACGAAGAAACCATCACCCTGGCCCTGCAGCCGTTGCTCTCACCGCTGTCGGAAAAGTACGCAGAAAACGCGGCAGTCTGCGGCTACCTGCAAGCCATGCAGGTGTACCTGTTGAAAACCGTGGTCGAGCAATTGGTGGATGATGCCAAGACCGACGCCCAGGCGCGCAAGCTGCTTGAGGAGCAATACTGCCCGAGCCTGGTGGTGGGCCACCCGATCAACGGCGGCGCGCCGGTGGTGTTTGAACCGCACCCGACCTACGACAACCTGTTTGGTCGTATCGAGTACAGCACCGACCAGGGCGCGCTCTACACCACCTACCGGCAATTGCGCCCTGGCGCTTTGCACCGCGCCAATGGCGGCTTTTTGATCCTCGAAGCCGAGAAAATGCTCGGCGAGCCATTTGTGTGGGATGCGCTCAAGCGTTCCCTGCAGTCGCGCAAGCTGAAGATGGAGTCGCCGTTGGGCGAACTGGGCCGCCTGGCCACCGTCACGCTCAACCCGCAGATGATCCCGTTGCAGGTCAAGGTGATCATCATCGGTTCGCGCCAGTTGTACTACGCGCTGCAAGACGCCGATCCGGACTTCCAGGAGATGTTCCGGGTGCTGGTGGACTTCGACGAAGACATCCCGATGGTGGACGAGAGCCTGGAGCAGTTCGCCCAGTTGCTCAAAACCCGCACCTCGGAAGAAGGCATGGCGCCGCTGACGTCGGACGCGGTGGCGCGCCTGGCCACCTACAGCGCACGCTTGGCCGAGCATCAGGGCCGTTTGTCGGCGCGTATTGGCGACTTGTTCCAGCTGGTCAGCGAGGCGGATTTCATCCGTCACCTGGCGGGCGACGAGATGACCGACGCGGGGCATATCGAGCGGGCGCTCAAGGCCAAGGCCACGCGCACCGGGCGCGTGTCGGCGCGGATTCTCGACGACATGCTCGCCGGGGTCATTCTGATCGACACCGCAGGTGCCGCTGTGGGCAAGTGCAACGGGCTGACGGTGTTGGAAGTCGGCGACTCGGCCTTCGGCGTGCCGGCGCGGATTTCCGCCACGGTGTACCCGGGCGGCAGCGGCATTGTCGACATCGAGCGTGAGGTCAACCTCGGCCAGCCGATTCACTCCAAGGGCGTGATGATCCTCACCGGTTACCTGGGCAGCCGTTATGCCCAGGAATTCCCGTTGGCGATCTCGGCGAGCATCGCGCTGGAGCAGTCCTACGGTTATGTGGACGGCGACAGTGCGTCCCTGGGCGAGGCCTGCACCTTGATTTCGGCCCTGTCGAAGACGCCGCTCAAGCAGTGCTTTGCCATTACCGGCTCGATCAACCAGTTCGGCGAAGTGCAGGCGGTGGGCGGGGTCAACGAGAAAATCGAAGGCTTCTTCCGCCTGTGCGAAGCGCGCGGCTTGACCGGTGAGCAAGGGGCGATCATTCCCCAGGCCAACGTGGCCACGCTGATGCTCGATGAGAAGGTGCTGCAGGCCGTGCGGGCCGGGCAGTTCCATATTTATGCGGTGCGCCAGGCGGACGAGGCGTTGAGCCTGTTGGTGGGCGAGGATGCCGGTGAGCCGGATGCCGAGGGGCAATTCCCGGAGGGCACCGTCAATGCCCGTGTGGTCGAGCGTTTGCGTGCGATTGCCGAGATGATCAGTGAGGAAGACCTGAAAGAGGCGGAAAAGGAGCTGGCACAGCAAGCACTGGCCGAAGCCAAACCCACCTGATTTTTAGTCGGAGTGCAGTCAATGTGGGAGCGGGCTTGCTCGCGAAGGCGGTGTATCAGTCGACTTATAAGTGGCTGATCCACCGCATTCGCGAGCAAGCCCGCTCCCACATGGGTTCAGTGGTGTATTTGGGAATGGCGGGTAGTTCGCCATATTTTTGACTCGTTTTTCAGGGGGCAACGTCCGTTGGTCCCTACAACCTTGGTTTGTCGCGGTTTTCTTCTATTCTCTGCTCAAGGGATATCCACAGGAGTCGCTGGATAGAGACAGCCTCGCCATGCGCTGAGGTTGAACACCGATCTACCGAGGGTCGCCGCCATGCCGCGCAACCTTTGCCTTACCCGTCAATGCCTGGGCCTGGTCACCCGTATCGAATGCTCCATTCGCCCGCTCGCCGGGGATAACGGGATGTGGACCTTGCTGTTTGCGGCCGGAATGACCGGCGAACAGCCGTCCACCATCAAGTCCCAGGGCCCGTTTCATGGGCCCTTCGTGGCAGAAACCATTCTGGAATCGATTGTCGACAGCCTCACGCTGCACGGCTACGAGAAAGCGGGCGACCCGCAGATCTGGAGCCTGCACATGCAGGCCCATCTGCGACAGCTCAACGGCGGGCGTTCACAGACCGTCAGTGATACCCATCACTGAAGGTTATTGCGCCGGCGGCTTGTCCAGCTTGACCTCGAAGCCGTACTGCACGGTATTCAGGTCGGTGCGCTGGTAGCTTTCCAGCACGGTCGGCTGGCCGTAGAAATAGTGCACGTCAAACATCGCCGTGCCGTACTCCTCGGCGCGGTGGCTGACGCCGAGGATTTCCTTGAGGTAGTTGCCGCTGGCGTCCTTGGCGTAAAAGCGCCAGCTGTCGGACGGGAATGCCTTCTGGTCGACGATCAGCGCGTTGTCTTTGAGCGTCAGGCCCTTGGGCAACTTGGCGACGTCAATCGTGGCTTTTTCGATGTTGGCCAGGAACAGCGGGATCGAACCCACCACGAACGCCGGGTTTTCCGGGAACAGATTGAGGTCGTAGGTCAGCGTGCCACGGGCTGCGTCCAGCTCAAACGCTTCGGCTGGCAACTCGATGGGTTCGCCGCGCTCGCCCTTGTCGTCGGCCGTGAAGAAGGTGATGGGCGCTTCGCTGCTGTTGCGTTCGCTGCCGATCAGGTCGTCGTTGAAGGTGAACGGGTGGTCGAACACGATGTGCGCGGCGCTGGCGTCTTCGGTCGACTGGGTGATGGTGACGCTTTTTTTCAGTTGGTCTTCGGTCAGGGTCGCGTCTTTGAGCCAGTTGGCGGCGCTGTCGTCATACACCGTGACGGGCATCGGCAAGGCTTGCACGTTTTTTTGCAGGCTGTTCTTGTCGAAGCGCAACACCGGCAGGTCAAGGTCCTTGTGCGTGACCGTGGCCTTGGAGAAGTCCAGAACGTTGACCTGCAGGCTATCGATCACGCCGTTGAAGTACACCTTGGCGTAGTGGCTGCTCTGTTTGTGCTCGAACGCCTTTTGTTCGTCGTCCAGCTGCTTTTCAAATGCGTCGGACCAGGCCTTCTGCTTTTGCATCTCGGCCAGCTGTTTCTCGTAGAACGCCACCTGGGCGCTGCTCTCGTTGATCGAGCCCGCGCGGGTGAGGAATTGCCCGGTGGTGTCCCGAGCCTGCACCAGCAGAGGGTTCGGCGATTCGTCGCCCACTTCCGGCGCCAGGGGTTCGCTGTTGGTCAGTTCGATCTCGGCGTAGTTCTTTTCAAGCAGCAGCAGGTTGAGGGTGATAGTGCCCTCGGTGCGTTTGCGGCCCACGTCTTTTTTCGACAGGTCGAAGGTCAGCACTTTGCCGGGTGCAATCACTTCGACCGCGCCCTTGAGGCTGACCGGTTGCGGCTGGCTCTTGTTCTCGGTCTCTACGCCATCGATGAACGGGTAGGTCACCGTCAGGTCGTCGGGGTTGGTCAGGTTGGAACTGCTGGGGCTCAGTTGGATGCCCGGGTCGGTTTCCGACCATTCAGGCTGGAAGGGTATGACCTTGTTGTTGCTCAAGGTCACCGACTGCCATTCCAGGCCATGGGGGAAAGGGAACTGGTCGGGGCTATTGAAGTTGAACGGGAAGACCGGCTGCAGATCGGTCAGGTAGTCGGAGTGCGAGGCTTTGCGCAGCACGAACAGGCCGTTGATGTAGGTGTCCACCAAGGCTTGTGGTGTGGGGTAGTGTTTGATCAGGGCCAGGGTGTCTTCGCCGTATTCGGCTTCGACGGGCTTTTCGGCGAGCTTCACGCGCGCCCGCTCCAGCAGGAGCAGCGAACCGCCGAGGTCGGCGATGGCGTCGCGCAGCTTGGGGTCCTGGATGCTGTCCAGGGACTGCTCGAACTTGGCGGTTCTCTCTTCGAGGGTGGCTTGCTTCTGCTCTTCTTTGGGGGAGCAGCCGCCGCTCATCAACAGCATCGCACCCAGGCCGATAGTGGCCAAATGGGATCGCACATCCATCATCTGAGTTTTTCCTGTTCGACGTCAGTGAGCCGATTTGATGGGCTCGACACTAGCAGAAAAATTCTCTTACAGATGCCGCCCAGGTCAGTTTTCTCGCGGTGACAGGTGTTCTGTAGCGGCTGGTATACTCGCGGCCATTTTTAGCCAAGCTGTGTGAGATCCAATGGAACGCTTTATCGAAAATGCTATGTACGCCTCGCGCTGGCTGCTGGCGCCAATCTATTTCGGCTTGTCCCTGGGGTTGCTGGCGCTGGCGCTGAAATTCTTCCAGGAAGTGATTCACCTGCTGCCGAGCGTGTTCTCGATGGCCGAGTCCGAGCTGATCCTGGTGCTGCTGTCGTTGATCGACATGGCCCTGGTCGGCGGCTTGCTGGTGATGGTGATGATCTCCGGCTACGAGAACTTCGTCTCGCAGCTGGATATCGATGAGAGCAAGGAAAAGCTCAACTGGCTGGGCACCATGGACTCTTCGTCGCTGAAGATGAAGGTGGCGGCGTCCATCGTGGCGATTTCCTCCATCCACCTGCTGCGCATCTTCATGGACGCCAAGAACGTCGATCCGCAGCATCTGATGTGGTACGTCATCATCCACATGACCTTCGTGATCTCGGCGTTCGCCATGGGTTACCTGGACAAGGTCACCAAGCACTGATGCCTTGCGGCGGCCTTACTGCTCGACGAAGTAGTAAGGCTGGCGATTGATCGACATCTGCTTGATGACCGTGACCTTCTCGGTCAGTTGTTCGGTACGGTCCATCAGCGCCACGTTGCCCGGCTTGGCCGTGAGGAATGTGCGCAACTGCGCCTCGGTTTGCAGGATCGGCAAGTAAGCCTGCAGATAGAACACGCTGGCCCCGGCAATTCGCTCGTTGGGCTGGAACAGCACCACTTCCTTTCCTTGCGCTTGCAGCGCCTGCACCTGGCTGATCACCGGGACGAAGGACTGGCGCACGTCCGCTTTGGGCGCAAACCAGAAGGCTGCAATCAGGTAGCAAGCGACCGCCAGGGTGAACACGCTGCCGATCACCGCCTTATGGTGTGTGTACAGCGACGGCTTGTGCTGCTTGGCCCATTCCAACAGGACCCGTGCGTATTCGGCGGCCAGCACGGCCGCGGCCGGCGTCAGCGCCATGAGGTACACCGTGCGCTTGCTGGAGGCCAGGGTCAGCAGGGTGAATTGCGCCACCAGCCAGATACTGAAAAACAGGTAGTAGCGGTTGCGCACCAGGCTTTTTCGGAAGTGCCAAAGCCCCAGGTACACCAGGATGTTCCACGGCAGGAACGCTTCGGGCAGCTTGGCGATGTAGTAGTAGAACGGCTCGTAATGCCCAGCCTCGACGAATGAACCGCTGAAGCGGCCAACGCTGTTGGTCCACAACACTTCGCCCACGGCCTGCATCCCACCGCGCTGGAACAGGAAACCCAGCCAGATCATCAGCGGCACCAGCGCCAGCAAGGTGAACAGCCCCGGTTTGAGCCAGTCACCGATACGCAGGCGCTTGTCCATCACCGTGGTCACGATCAGGTACACGAAGATCACAATGCCCGGCATTGCCAGGCCCAGCACGCCCTTGCTCAGGGTGGCGATGACCATCCCGGCAGTAAACAACGCCCATGCCCAAACACTGGAGCCTTGGCGGTCGGGTCGTACCGCCTGATAGAACCCCAGCAATGCAGTGGTCACGCCCAGGCTGAGCAAGGAGTCCTCGCCAACACCACGTACGTTGCCCCAGTAACTGGCCATGGTCGCGAGGATCAGGGCTGCGCATAAGGCCAATGTTTTCGGGCGGCCAAAGGTGCGCAGCATCCCGTAGAACAGCATCACGCTGAACAGCCCGGCAAATGCCGAGGCCAGGCGCACCGCGCCGGTGCTGGCGCCAAACAGGCGAATGGCGCCGGCGTCCAGCCACAGGCTCAGGGGCGGTTTTTCGAGGAAGGGTTCACGAAACAGCTGGGGCACCACCCAGTTGTTGTCCAGGTGCATGGCCATGGCGATCCCGGCGACGCGGGCTTCGGTGGAGCCCTGCAGTTCATGGTTACCCAGGGCAAAAAAGAACAACAAACCAGCGAGCAGGAGCAGCAGAGGAGCAGGACGCGTCATAGTACTGGCAACCGAGGCAAGGGACCGTTCGGGGGAACGGCCGTGGCAATCGGCTAGTATCGGTGAGCGTTTCTGAATATTTCGTGAATGAGTGTCAGTTTTTTGTAAGGCGCCCTTGTGTACCTGCTCTGGCGGTCAGGGCGCCTTCAAGCTGGGCAGTGCGGCTTTGCCTTCTGCCGTCAGCACCGGCTCCAACTGTTCCCAGGTAAAACTCAATTCGTTGTCGCAGCCATCGCCTTGGGCGGGCGTCGAAAGCTGCATCCCTTCGGTATTGAAACTCAGGTCGAAGGTGGAGTAACTGGTCACCGCCGGGCAGCCTTCGTCAGCACTGGTCTGTTTGGCGAGCCATGCGCTGAAGGGCGCAGGCAACTTGATCTGGCCGGAGTAGGGGTTGTCCCATTCTTCACGGCCACCCAGCCAGGTCCACGGGTCGACGCTGTCGCCGGTTTGCAGGTTCCAGGTGTGCAGGCCCCAACTGATGCCACCGCGACCGTAGCCGGCCGTCCAGCGGTAAAACCGCACGGTGATCCAGTGCGAGGACCAGTAGTGCGGCTCCACGCTGATCTCGCTGGTCGACGTGCCGCCGCCCTGGTCCAGTGAATTGCGCCGCTCCCGATAGAAATCGGTCTGGCCGTCCGGGCTGATAGCCATGCGCGCCAAGTCCCGGTTGATCTTGTCGATGGCCGCGCCGTCACCTTCGAGCTTGAGGATGACCTGGCCGCCTTGGGTTTTCACCTGATAGGCGTGTTCATGAAAAGTGTTTTTCTCCACCTTCACCGGCGGCGGCAGCGCTTCGATGGCGTTGTTGTAGGCATCGCTGGCACAGCTGTCGACGTCTATGCGTTTCAGCGACAACGCCAATCCCTTGCCGCCCGGGGTCTTGCTCCAGGTCCCGGTCAGCGTGTCGCCCTGGGGTTCGTCCAGTTGCCAGAAACCGCTGTTGCCCTCTTCAGCCCAGGGTTCACTCGCGTTGGCTTGGGTCAGCTGGATCGGCGTGAGGATGCGTTGGTAGTAATAACTGCCATTGGCCCCATGCGCGCCGTTGAAGCACGCGGTGATGGCGGATTTGCCCAAGGTGCCTTGCCACACGCCGGCGAGGTCGGCAGCGGTAGCGATTAACGGGGTGCAGGCGAGTACGAGAACGGCGAGGGGCTTGAGCACGGGTATCGGACTTCCGATTGTCTGATAGAGGGGGGCAGGGTAATGGGAAGTGTGGGGGGATTCCAGATGGACAGCAAAAGGCCGAGTCGCTGAACGCGCCTCGGCCTTTTTTGTTACTCGAATATTTGTGTGTCTTGGGTGAGGGCCAGTACGCGCTCGACCAGCAGTTCGCCCAGCACGATCAGTTGCTGGCTGGCCAACAGCTTGTGGCGGCTGGCACCTTCGAGTTCGAAGGCCAGGTCAGTGGTCATGGCGTTGAGTGAGGCGAGGGTTTCGCTGGCTTGGATCAGTAGCGTTTCGGGGGAGATACCCTGAGAGATGGTGAAAAGGTTTGCGGGGGGTGGATTGGGGGTGATCTTTTTCATGATGAAGCTCCCACACTGTTTAAGGAGCTACCGCCCCCCTGCTGTCAAACAGGAATGGGTGGCAGCTCTACGCGGGTTGACAGACCGGAAGTGTAGGAACCCGGCGCACCCGAAGATGCCCCACGCACAGCCGCCATGAACGAAGCGGAACGCGTAAAGCATGCCGTCTTATCAAGGGGGGTGAAAGGTTACACTTTTCGGCCTGTCAAAGCCGTTCGCTGATGAGCAGCGACTGGAGGAAGTTAGCGTTGCGGCGCGGGCTGCGCCAGTTCATCAACGGCGCGATATCTTGAAGGAAAAATCCGAGGGCCCATTGGCCGAGCTTCTCCAAACTCCAGAAGCAACAGAATCATAATGTGCCAGGTTTTGTCGGTGCTTCAAATTGGTTTGTCGTGGTCATCTCCCCTTATGATTCGGTCGTTTGAGATTGCGGCTGTCATTACTGTCGCACTGTTTAGTGCTCTGTCTTCGTGAAAGCATTTGTTCCTAGCATTTCTGAGCTTGACATTGTGGCACGTGAGCTCCATTTTATAGCTGAGCCGCATGAAGGGGTTGCATGGGTTAGGAACCGAAGCAGTGTGCCGTAGGAACCGAGGCCCTTAGAGAATGTCGAACGTGTGACTCATCCGAAAGCGAGCGAAAAGGCTGAGCAGTGCTTGCATCGGATACAGAAGCTATATAGTCTCAGCCACCCACAGCATCACGCAATGATAGAGCTGGCCATCAGCTGCTTAGCGAACTCTTAATCGTACCGAGGAGTGGATTATGAAAAGTGTTCTTGTTTCGTTGAAAAATGACGACTACGAAGGCTTCTAACCAGAAGCCTCATCAGAATTCTAATAAATTGGAGGCTTAGGCCTCCTTTTTTTTGCTTAGGAATTGACATGGATTGTACGGGTTTTTTTGAGTGTTCTGGGATGATCGTAGGTTCGGATTGGTTCCGAAGCCTGTCATTTTTGCTCGGTGTCACCGTCGCAGTCATATCTGTACTGACAGTTAAGGCCACTGCAAAGCGTAAGCAGTCAGCTGATCTATTATTCGCGAGCAGAGCGGACAAGGAGCTTATGGCCGGGATGCGCTGTCTGGCTGGTATTCATGAACGGGCAGACGCCAATGTTCGGGCTTATGCTCGAAAAGACCAAGGAGGAACGGAGGAAGCCAAAAGTATTCGCTATGTACTTAATCATTGGGAGTATGTAAGCGTTGGAGTTCAGGCCGGGATCTATGACGAGAAAATGCTATGGAATGCCAGCTACAACACCCTTGTAGGGCTCCATAGGAATGCTAGGCCCTTTATTGATGCGTTGAGAGAGGCGAGTGGACGTTCGACGTTATTTCAAGAGGTGCAATGGTTGGCTGAACGTTGGGATTATCTTGGTCCGCCCGTGAAGAAAAAGAGAAAGTTTACTCGATTGCTTTAGCTGGTTTTTCCCGGAGATAGGTGAGAGTAGTTGTCTAACCATGCTTCCTGCCGTCGTTTCAGATAGTTGCGCACTGCGCTCGCGGATGCCTGCGATCACTCTCTAGTCGTGGTGGGGGGGGGGCACACCTCGGGATGTAGTGCAAGTAGGCGTGTTAACGAATTTGGGAGGGCGTGAATTCGATTTGCCACTGGATCATAGACTTAGCAAGCTTGGATCTCGGGATGGTCCTCGTATTGCGCTACGCTGCCTGTTCACGGACCTTTCCTAGACTTCAGTCATTAGCAGGAGTTTAATTACCGGTTCGGTTAGTATCGGAGTTGTTGGCGTAATGTAGTGACGTTTGGATGCGGGCGATTGCGTTGGAAACTTATTAAATTGAGGGAGTAATGCTTTCGTATGGCCATAAAAATCACACCTCATCTCGTCCAGCTTGCTTATGAGGCAGCACTCAAATCTTTCTGGCGGAAGGAGTCGCTGCGAAAGTTTTTACGGCAAACGCATGTGGCCGAGTCTCACTTGTCCACATGGTCGGCAGATGAAAGTAAGCGTGACTTTTTGGATCGTACCTTCGCTGCTTTGCAGCGAACTGATAAGGGTAAGGCGGTTATTGGCCAAATGGCCAATTTTCTTGCCGAACAGTCCACCTTCCCTGATCTTCGTACTTGGGAGGACTCGGCCGTAAAAATCCAGGATGCATCCAAGGCCGTTGCTGAGTTGAAAGCTCTCATTGCTCGCCAAACTGAAGAGGTTCGTTCTGAGCGAGAGCGTGAGGACGCGAAGGCCCGAGCAAGAGAAGAGCTCGCTGTCGCCCGGCGACAGCGAGCGAACATATCTGACTTGAAGCAACGACTCGAAGACCTGGCCCCAGAGATGGGCACTGCGCCGGGTGGTTATGCGTTTCAAAACTGGTTCTATGATTTTTTGACTTTCTCAGAAGTCGAGCATCGCCGCCCGTACAATATGGGCGGCAGGCAAATCGACGGTTCAGTCACTGTTGATGGCACCACCTATCTTATCGAGTTGAAGTTCACAGTAGCCCAAGCTGGAGCGCCTGATATCGACATATTTCGGGGGAAGGTAGAGAGCAAAGCCGACAACACGATGGGTCTTTTCCTGTCGATGGCTGGGTATTCCTCAGTAGCGGTGAAAGAAGCATCAGGCAAGAAGAGCACGGTGCTGCTTCTCGATGCCTCTCACATGTACCTCATCCTCACTGGGGGCATGCATTGCTTAGACGTTGTTCGTAGGGTTCGTCGCCATGCCTCTCAAACAGGTGAGGCGTATCTCCCGCCCTCATCATTCGGGGGGTGAGTCGATAAGGCTCCCTCGACGGACTATAATATTTTTCCTCAAGCTTTTTGGATTCACGAGCCGCGTTATTGAATGTCGTTCGACTGGACTCCCCCTCGACTATCAGTTTTGAGTGAACGTCGAATTTCACGTCTTCCGTTGACCAATGGGCGTATCGAAGCTGCGATTAAGATCTGAAAATAATACGTTTCATGGCGATAGAGAGAGTGGTGGCAGGGGTTGTGTTTAATGTTGGGCACCCAGTGATGCTCGTAAAATTGTCACATCTCAATATAGTTAAGCCAGAAAGCACAAAGCCCCGAAAAAACGGGGCTTTGTGTAGGAATTGGTGGGCCGGGGTAATTTGAACCGAGTTTTTTAGTGTTTGATTTAATTGATTAATGTGAGTTTGTGAATTTCTTTGGAATACCGATTGGAATACCGAGAGAAGCTGGAATGAGCAATATGCTTAGTTTCTATATCTTGCAAAGGACGGCCAAAAGGATCATCTGTTTACTCGAACCCGGGCAAGCTGAGCATGCCGCCCTGGCTGCGTTTGCCAAAGCCGGTAGGCGTTAGGATCTTGTGCTTTTTCATCTCTGCGAGTACTGCCAACCATTTGGTTTTGCCAAAGCGCAGCTTGGTATCGTTCCAGTTATGCCACACTTCGTCCACGATGGTGTCATCGGAAAACGGGCGGCCTTCGAGAATAAAGTCGTTCCAGACGGTATAGAGCGTCACAGTCATTTCGCAACGATCCGTATCCCAGTCCCGCATTAACTCGATGATCTGCTCAATGGTGGTGCGTTTAGCGACCGGCCAGGCGCTGCAATACGCCTGCCGGTGCTGCCCTGCATGGGAAAGGGGGCGGTAAGCATGGCCAACAGTCTCGCGTTCTACGCGCTCATACCACTGCTGGTTTTGCAGCTCGCTTTCGACCTGCTTCATTAACTGACGATCATGGGGCCCAGCAGCGTCGCGCAGGTAGTCACCCTGAATAGCGGCAAGCCTGGCCGCATGCTCGGCCAAGTAAATCACTTTTTGCAGTTTGCGTTGGCCAAAGGTGCGCTGGTTATGCAGTCGATGAGTGATTTCTGCGGCGAGCAGTACGGGCTGCTTGCCTATCCATGGTATGTAGAAGCTGCTGAGCATCTTCGGCAAGAGCGTGTTCGATCAGGGTACTGGCCAACTGTTCGTTCAGTAGTCGCGCTTGAGTCAGGCGTGTTTTGAGCTGATCGCAGAGTTCCATCAGTTGATCGACTTTGGCGACGATGCGGCGTTGTTCTGATACTGGCGGTAGCGCTACAGGAATGCTACGAATTTTACCGACGCTCAAGTTGAAAAGACCGCTTGTTGTGATAGCCAAGCGCTTCATGTGAGCGATGCCAACTGGAGAGTTGAGGTAAAGGGCCAGATATTCCACTTGCTCACATATTTCCGGGCGAACACGCATCAGGTGATTTTGGTAGACGCAATCTACGACTTCTCCCCGCCAAATTGCACATCTTCCTATTTCGTTCTCACTGCCATTTCCCTCAACGATCAAGAGATCACCTGAGTTTAGTCGCCACTTTGCGAGTTCAGCCAGCGACAGCTCATATCGCTCAAGCTCTTTAACATCAATCCGACCACGCTGAACATTCGCAACACGTAGGTATGGAAAGTGCTGAGAGATCGGCCTTCGCAGAGGGGTTTTCTGAATCCCTCCTTGGACAGTGCAGAATTTTTCAATTCTGATCTCATCCCAGCCAGAAGGCAGCCCGACCTGGAGGCAACCGCTCACATCTTGCGGCACCAGTTTGCCCGTCACTGCCAATTGCAACAGGGTTTGTTTGAGTGCGTCGATGCTGGATTCGGTAGTGAACAAGGTGTGGAAGTGTTCCGCCAGTCGCTGCCAGTTGCTGGCGAAGTCGGTGGCGTCGCTGGTTTGAGTCAGACTGTCGAGCAGTACTTGCACCAGTTGGGCGTGGGCGCTTTCGGAATCAGCCTGCTGGGCTTCCATGCGGTCGCACAGGGTCATAAGCTCATCGACTTTGGCGACGATGCGTTGTTGTTCGGCTAGCGGAGGAAGAGGGACTGGAATCTCTTTTAATCGAGAGGACTTTACCCCGGTTGCTGTCATTCCTGTTGCTACTTCTAGGAGCTGCCTTTGGAACGTGGATGACATCATGGCGAGCTTTAGAAATGGTCCGATACTTATCTCATGCAGTTGAAAACAAATTACTCTCTGAGCTAATGCAAATTGTTCGGATATGTTAACCAACGCAACGTTGCCCATCGGTGCTTCGGTGGTGAAAAGTAAGTCGCCTAGCCGAGGAAAACCTCTAGTCATCCATGACGAGTATTCATTCTTGGCTATGAATTCTTGTGGTTCGCGGCTGATAAAGCCTGATCGCACATTCTTAGCAGTAATTAATGGAATCCCTGAGCTGGTTTTGGTAGGCGTCCTGCCGCGGTAATCAATAAAGCGAGCAAGATTTCCAAGTCGGGAATATGCCCAGCCGGAGCTAATTTTAAGATACTGGTCTTTTTGTGGAACTTCGGTTTGCGCCTTGGTACGTAAACCTTCCTCAACCATCAATCGTAATTGTTCTGCAGTAATGCTTTTTAGCAACTCACCGGCTGGTTCATCACTCGGATCTTGCGGTACCAACTTTCCACGCACAGCTAGCTCCAGAATCAGCTCACGGAGCTTTTTTATTCCGTCTGGCGCGCCTGAGAGCAGTGGCAGATTCTCGGTCAACAGCACGGTCATGCCTGGCGCTCCAGGGCTTCGGCCAGTACCACTTTGAGCTGATCGCGCAGATCGCTAATCTCGCCTCGCAGCTTGGCGTATTTACGCAGTAATTCATCCGGGTCGTGGCTGATTTGCTCGCCGATATGCGGGTTTTTGCAGTCTAGATTCCAGTTGCGCGCCTGCAGCTCTTCGACGCCGACCTTCCAGGAAAATTCGTTCTCCATCCGCGCGGCAAAGCCGTCCGCCTCGCTGCCCCACCATTCCTCTTCGACGGAGAACTCTTCGATACGCATGGGGCGAGTTTTGGAGTAGTTCTTAACGCCTGCCGGGTACTGGTGTTCGTAGAACCACACCTGTTTGGTCGGCGTGCCCTTGGTGAAGAACAGCAGGTTGGTCTTGATGCTGGTGTAGGGGTTGAATACGCCGTTGGGTAGGCGAACGATGGTGTGCAGGTTGCACTCGGTCAGCAGCTTTTCCTTGATCCGGCTTTTGATGCCTTCGCCAAACAAGAAGCCATCGGGCAGTACCACAGCGGCGCGGCCACCGTCTTTGAGCAACTGCATGATCAGCACCAAAAACAGGTCGGCGGTTTCGCGAGTGCGGAAGGCAGCAGGGAAGTTGGTTTCGATGCCATCTTCTTCCATGCCGCCGAACGGCGGGTTGGCAACGATGCAGTGCACGCGCTCACTCGGCCCCCAGCTGATCAGCGGTTTGCTCAGGGTGTTGTCGTGGCGAATCTGGTTGGGCACCTCGATGCCGTGCAGGATCATGTTTGTGGTGGCCAGCAGGTGCGGTAGCGGCTTTTTCTCCACGCCGAAAATGCTGGTCTGCAGGGTGCGTTCGTCTTCGGCGGTTTTTACATAGCGGTTGCGTTTGTGTTCGATGGCGCAGGTGAGGAAGCCGCCTGTTCCGCAGGCCGGATCCATGACCTTCTCGTCCAGCTTGGGGTCGACCATGCGCACCATAAATTCAGTGACTGGGCGCGGGGTATAGAACTCGCCGGCGTTACCCGCGTTCTGCAGGTCTCGCAGCAGCTGCTCGTAGAGGTTGCCGAACTCGTGGCGCTCCTGGGCTTTATTGAAGTCCACGCCTTCCTGAATCTTATTGATCACCTGGCGCAGCAACTGCCCGGACTTCATGTAGTTGTACGCGTCTTCAAACACGCTGCGCACTACAAAGGCCGAGGGCGTGTTGCTGTACTCGTGCAGGTTCTGCAGTTGGGGGAACAGGTTGTTGTCGATAAAGTCCTTCAGCGCCTCGCCGGTCATACCTTCCGGATCGGCGGCCCAGGAACGCCAGCGGCAACTGTCGGGAATGGGCGAGCGGTAGTTGTCGTCCATCAGCTCCCATTCCATCTCGCGGTCATCGAAGATTTTCAGGAACAGCAGCCAAACCAACTGTCCGATGCGCTGGGCGTCGCCGTCTATGCCAACGTCTTTGCGCATGATGTCTTGGATGGACTTGATGGTGGAGCTAATGGACATGAAGTTCTCTCAACGCGTACCGCAAGGGGGGCGAAATTCTACCGGATAGTACGAACGACTGCTTTGGCATGTCGTCGGCGCTTAGCCCTTAGCTTGCGTAAAGTTCGTCTTCCAGTTCGTGGATAGCCTTGTTGTAGCCAGCCTTGCCGCCAAAGGCTTTGACCAGCTCGATGGGCGCTCCGAACTGGCTGAAAGGGTCAAGCTGCAGGATTTTGATGTCCTCGATATGCTCGATGCCAGTATCGGCGTATTTATCCAGCAACGCCTCCAGCACCTGTCGGGCTGCGCCTGAATATTTGGCGAAATAGTTGCGCTTTTTCACCTGCTCGGCCCGCTCGCGGCGTGATAGGGCAGGCTGATCGAAGGCTACGTGGCAGATCAGATCGAACGGATCGAGCGGCTTGCCCTGTTTCTTTTCCACTTCTTCGGCCAAGGCTTCCCACATCACACCCTGGGCGGCCATCTCCTCGATGATGACTTTCTTTTGTTCGGCATCACTCCAACGCCGGAGGAAGTCGTCCAGCGAGGCGAACTGCTTTTGCACGCAGGTGCGGGTGTAGTCGTGCAGCGATTCGGTGATCAGTCGGCCATCCGGACCGTAATACTGCACACGCTCGGCGATGACATAAATCGGGACGTTGTCGATGACGTACTTGATGCGTTTTTTGCCCTCATCTTCGCCGGTAAAATCCAGGTCATCACCCTCGTTATCGTTGCCTGCGCTGATGCCATCTTCGTCGGCAAGCGGGTCATCCGGTGGTACGGGGGAGTCATCGCCTTCTGGGGCGTAGATCACCACCGGGTCGCCGTCGAAGGCAGGGTCGGCAAACAGCTCGGTGGCCTTTTTGAAGTCCATGATGGTGAACCAGTACTTGCCGTAGTCTTCGTTAATGCGAGTGCCGCGACCGATGATTTGCTTGAACTCGGTCATCGATTTGATGTGCTGGTCGAGCACAATTAGCTTGCAGGTCTGAGCATCGACGCCGGTGGTCATCAGCTTGCTGGTGGTGGCAATGACTGGGTAGCGCGCCTCCGGGTTGATGAAGTTATCCAGCTCGGCCTTGCCTTCCTGGTCATCGCCGGTGATACGCATGACGTATTTGCGATTCTCGGCCACACGCTCGGGGTTGAGGTTGACCAGGGCCTGGCGCATGCGCTCGGCGTGGTTGATGTCGTCGCAGAAGACGATGGTTTTCTGAAACGGATCGGTGGCCTTGAGGAGTTCGGTAACCTTCTGCGCCACCAGTTGGGTACGCGCCTCTATAACCAGGGTGCGGTCCATGTCTTTGAGGTTGTAGATGCGGTCTTCGATCAGCTCGCCATTCTTATCGAGCATGCCTTTGGGTGGCCGCCAGCCTTGCAGGTCTTTATCGAAGTCGATGCGCACCACTTTGTAGGGGGCCAGAAAGCCGTCTTCGATGCCTTGCTTCAAGGTGTAGCTGTAAATCGGCTCACCGAAGTAAGTGATGCTGGATACTTCTTTGGTTTCCTTTGGTGTGGCGGTAAGGCCGACATGGGTGGCGCTGGAGAAGTATTCGAGGATTTCACGCCAGGCGGAATCCTCGGAGGCGCTGCCACGGTGGCATTCGTCGATCACGATCAGGTCGAAGAAGTCGCGAGAGAACTGCTTGTAGATGTTCATCTCTTCATCAGTGCCGGTGACGGCCTGATAGAGCGACAGGTAGATCTCGTAGGAGGTATCGATCTGGCGTTTGGCGATTTTGGTCATCGCCTGGCCGAAGGGCTTGAAGTCGTTGTTCTTGGTCTGGTCAACCAGGATGTTGCGGTCGGCCAGAAACAGGATGCGTTTCTTCTGTTTCGATTTCCACAGCCGCCAGATGATTTGGAAAGCTGTGTAGGTCTTGCCGGTGCCCGTGGCCATAACCAGTAGGATACGGTCCTGGTCACGCGCTACCGCCTCAACAGTGCGGTTGATGGCATTCATCTGGTAATAGCGTGGCATGCGCCCGGAGCCGTCGTCGTAGTAGGGCGCTTCGATCTTGTGCTGGGCTGTAGTATCCAGCCCCTTCCACTGGCAGTAGCGGTGCCAGAGTTCGGCAGGGCTAGGGAATTGATCAAGGGTGAGTTCGGTTTCTACCTGGCTGCCTGTGCCACTGCGGTCGTGAAACAAGAAGCCATCTCCATTGCTGGAGAACACGAACGGTACGTCCAGCGCCTCTGCATAACCTAGGGCTTGTTGCATGCCGGAGCCAACGGAGTGCTTGTTGTCCTTTGCCTCGATCACAGCGATAGGCAGGTTGGCCTGGTGGTAGAGGATGAAGTCTGCGCGGCGTGCTTCGCCACGGCTGTGAAGTTTGCCTCGGACGATAATGCGGCCTTTGGTAAAGCTGACTTCCTCGCGCACCTGCTTGTGCATGTCCCATCCAGCTTGCTGAACGGCTGGGGCGATGTACTTGCTGCAGATGTCGCGCTCGGAAAGTGATTTCTTGTCCATGGCTGGCTATGTCCCTATGGCGTGCCGTGGACTTTACCAGATCGGGCTGGAGGCATGCTGCCAGTATTGGCACGCTGGGCTGACACGCAGCGTAGTACGCCCGGAAAGAGTACGCTTCTAATCCCTAGGTGCGTCGGTTTGCTCCATCCGCGTAATTGCCGCGCGCAGAAACGGTGCCTGTCAGGTATATGGGAATTGACGTAGACGATGCCCTTGAGATGGCAGAGCAGACCGATATCTGGCTTGGATAAGCGACGGTTGAGGCTAGGTCGTCGCTATCCGCCCCATACCGGCGTCTATTTAACAGGCGGTGAAAGCAGGCACTCAGGAGTCGGCCACAAGTCTGGCTCAGCGTGTGGCCTGTCTTATGAGCTAGCACCGGTATGCCACCCATCACTAAACATGGGGGTATGAACGAATGCGCTGGGAGCTAGTGTTTCAGCCAGAAGCGAACATCTTCAATAGGGCTATTGTTAAGGAAAAGAGGGACTACCTCGAATTTTTTGCGCTTAGCATATGCACATATTGGAAACCCGCTTGCTCCCAATCTCGCCAGTCTGGTGTCGTGTTAGGGCGCCAGGGAACATCGATAATTTCAACTAGCTTTTTTGTATCTTGTTCGTAAAACCCTGCCTGAACGCCTTCAGGAAGTTCTACAGCTAGCGGATAGGTATTTTTGTAGGCGCTATGATCAAGCTTCCATCCGGGTTCTATCTGTTCCAAAATTTCGGTCAGCCGATTTTTCTGAACTTCGGCAATTTTCTCGATGAGTTCATCAAATGTGCAGATAAGAGGTTCGCCCTCTGAAAAGTCGGAGAATCGTGCACTAGGCCGGTCCCCCACACTCTTGTCCAGCTCGCGGCCAGTCCGGATATAGAAGTTTAGTGCTCCCAAATCGAGCACATCACCTCTCAGTTCTGCTTCACTCTCAAGCACTGCCAAAATATAAATCTGTGCCGGAAAGCCATAAGTCCAGCAGTTTGCATCTTTCAGAGGGTTCCAATAAGTTGTCTTACTTATGCTCCATGTTTTGGGCGCTCTAGTGGTTTTAAATTCACACGTTGTGCCCCAAGTTAGCTGAAGGTCAAACACATCACCGTGAGGTTGGCTCTCATAGTGCTCGCGAATGCTTTGTTCGAGATCACCTTTGCGCGGATGCCAGGTGGTTAAGGTTCGCACCGTTTCGCCAACGATTTGATCAATGTTTTCAATGAAGTGTTGAACTAGGATGTACTCGATCAATACTCCACGCAGCATAGGCACAGACATGTTCGAAAAAGCCCAACCCCAAAAGCCGGAAGCTTTGTAGGGGGTTGAGAGATCACCGAGTGAAAACTTAGTTGCCTCACTGATTAGAGGGTTTTTCAAAATAGTTCCTTGAATATGGTTTGTTGTGTAGGTAAAAGATTGTTGTAGGAACAATTCCATGCGGCGCCATGTGAGAACTCTGTAGTAATTTTTGCGCTAAGTTTTCTGAAAGTTCACAAACTGCATATGTCGAGGCCAGAAGCAGTCTCATTATTAACTTGTCGTGGAAGATTTTTTACTACTGCTGGCCTATACTTGGAGTGCGAACTGACTACCGAGGGAGTCAGTGAGGCACTCCCCAGAAGCAGAAAGGCAGTGAATCACCAACGCCGTGCGCAGGCCTAGACTCTGAAACTAACGCGATCAACTTACTCAAGCAACCAGAGCTCAAATGGATATGTCAAACTGCACGCGCCATTCGAGATTCCGGTAAGGTACTATCCCAATGCTTGGACAGAGTTTGCCAAACGTTTTTCCTGTCCAAATTGGGTGGTGTAGAACCGCTGCTCTATCCCATAGATGAGCATTTTTAGATCGTTGTCCGTAGAAATGTCAAACATTCCCGAGTCTTTGTTAAATTTCAAGTTCTCGCCGCAATAGCCATCAATATAGGAGAGCATACCTTCTTTGTCCTGCTCGGGTAACGCTGCCAACGTAGCCATAGCCAGTGCAATTCGTTTTCGGTTTGGCTTTGATACTTTGTCGGCATCAAATTCATTGCGGAGGGTAATAAATGGCTCGTCGAGGAATTGTTTAACCTCTTCTTGGGTTGCCTCTTTGTAAAGCTCATCGATGCCCGGGAAAATACTGGAAATTGTCGCCAGATTTTTGAAAATTAGCACGTCAAGTGCGGAAAAATATACCGCATCCGGTTGAGCATTGATTACCAACCTCAGTCGATCATCTTCAACCTCTGCCACCTCACCAAAGACAAAGGTCTTTCGGCGCAGAAACAGAGAAGGCGTGACTTTCTGAAAGTAGAAATCATCGCCCTGAAGCGCACAGATGTGGGAAATATCCGGAAATTTATCCTTAGGTAGGTCGTCGTAGTCTTTTGCATCGAAGTCCGATGTGAGAATTTCAGAGCAGTAGGCTTGCTCTGAAAACTGTTCGACCTTAAACCAGCACTCCTCGTCCAAATTATGATCGGGGTTGTAAGGAATGCACGCGGCGAGATCAATCTCCAATTTTGGGAATAGTGTGTAATCGGAAATTAACTTGAAGATTGGCTTTTTGCGCAGTTTTTTTACTTTTACTAGTACATGGTCCATATGTTCACTCTCGCTCAATAAATGTGTAGTTATTTATTCTGAAGGCTTTGGCAATGGCGATATCACTGGGAACCTTGTATCTCTCGCGGCTAATGAGGAATATGGAGGCCTTGGATGTCGTGGTTATATTGTAGAACTCATATCCATACAGCAAAAATAAGGGATTGAAATATAATGCCTGTGACCTGAACGTAAAAATGAACAGGACCCCATATACAAAGAATAGTGTTTCCCAGTTGCTCACGCTGAGCGCCACGAAGAAATACCCCAGGTAGCTGGGTAAAAAGCTATTGTTCGCGTGCTCGATACTATCCACCTGCCCTTGCTTGAACTCGTCCTTTCCTAACAAAGAACTGAGGCGAAGACTCACTCCAGTGAGAAGGATCGGAACCAAAAGGTATAAAGCATAGGACACAGCATTCGGTGTTTTGTCTAACCAGGGAAGGCCAGGAAAGAAATGTGCCAGAGTAAGACCTTTTTGAACGAGATAAATGATGACCAGAAGCGACGTAGCATTGAAGGTCAGCAATATCCTGAATATAAAGTTAAGATCAAATCGTAACCTGTCCATAGGTTCCTTAGCGTAAAGATTAGGCATCGAAATTTCAGCACCTTAGACCGGGACGATATCAAATTGCCATATTTTCGTCTAGCGTATGCTGGTTTCGTCAGGTTGATCTGATATACGCGCTGGGCGAGATAGGCTTGCTGGGATTCGTGAAGCCGCCGCATCCCGACCAACAAGTTTCGATGCTTGTGGCTGCAATTGACGTTTGAAACTTTGCCTTTCCCGCTAAACCCTCCGATCCAGCGATCTTTGATCGCGCCGATCGGAGGGTTCACTTTTTTTCTCGAAGCTACCGCGCTCCACTTTCTCCTTTCAGATTTGATTAGCGCGGCGCCTTCCTTTGCCCCTTAGAAATTGCCCGCGATCTCTATCGAGCGTTGCGCCGTTTCAGTGTCAGAGCGGATCTTTCGTGGGGGTATAAATATAGGTGTGGCGACACCGGCGACAGCGGCGACAGCCCATGCGGAATGTGGCCTGGAGCGTGGCGACAAAAGTGGCGACAGTCGCCAATTTTGTTGCACTTTGGCCGTGACGCTTGACCGTCTTTTCGAGCGGGTATAAAAATTGGCGCACGGATCGCTGTCGTTGACAGCACCTGCCCAGATAGCCAGAACCTTCAAGGCTACGCCACTTGCGTGGTGGTTCTCCCGAAGTGCGATTAGCGTCCGGAGGCTCGCACGGTCACTCCCCAAGGGTGATGGATGCCTACTCGACTTATCTGCCCACTGCTGCAGACGATGGACCTTCCTCGCTGCGCTGCAGCAACCTCACCTTTCGGCACACTTCGCTGCGCCAGACTGCGCCCGTCTCTTTCTCCCGGAAAGAGACGGGCGCTCCTACCACTGCTGCAATCCAAATCGTACGAGGCATTGCCGCAACTCTCCTCGTGACAATCGGCCTGACAAATCCGATTCGTCGCCATCCGCAATGACGCTAGCACCGGTGCCGCAGCCCATGTAAGTGCTGCACCTGACTGACAGTCAGGCATGCCTCAGGTGTCTAGGTCTTTGCCTTCTCCCACCCAGGATATCTAGGTGCCGAACTCGTCAGTCGGCGCAGCCTCCACCCGCCCGCATCTTCGGATGCGTCTAAGGAGGCCAGATTCATGGGTTCATGCCCTTGCTCCCGGTCGTAAGGAGCCGTTCGTTCCGCGTCAGTGAACACCTCACAGGCCGCAGGGGCCTTGATCCCTGATAACACTCAACAGCCGTGGCGGGACTACGTGAGGACAACTAGCAATGAACGAGGAGAGGGCCCATGCAGCAGTTAGATCCGAAGCTTGAACTACCACGGTCCCCTCGACCGCTGATTGAGTCGAATCCCGTGGCCCAGCCTTATCCGGTGCAGGCACTGGGTGGGATTCTTTGGCCTGCGGTGGAGCGCATGGCCGAGGTCATCGGCGTGCCCCAGGCGCTGGCAGCGCAATCGGTGTTGGCGGCCTCAGCGCTGGCCACCCAAGGCCATGCGGGCTTACATCTCGACGGACGCAGTTATCCGCTGTCGCTGTACCTGATCACCGTCGCCGCGTCAGGGGATCGCAAGACGGCGACAGATCGATTTGCCTTGCTGCCAGCACGGCAATGGGAGCGTGAGCAGTGGCAGCGTTACCGCGAACAGCTTGTACGGCACCGTGCCGCACAGCGGCAGGCGCAGCGTATCAAGCCTGGCGATCCTGAGTCCGCGAACGGAATGTCGCTCGAAGCGGAGCCTTCAGCCCCGAGGCTGATCACCACGGACCCGACTATCGAGGCCCTGGTCAAGGGGCTCTGTCATGACCTACCTAGCATGGGTTTGTTCTGTGATGAGGGTGGACAATTCCTCGGCAGCAGCACCATGAGTCGGGATAACCGTTTGAAAGCGGTTACGACCTTGTCGTCACTCTGGGATGGCAGCCCGATAGATCGCGCGCGCTCCATGGTTGGTGAAAGCTTGCGAGCTTATGACCGACGCTTGAGCCTGCACCTGATGCTGCAACCGTATTTAGCCATGCAGTTACTCGGTGATCCGTTGCTGCAGGGGCAAGGCATTCTCGGTCGCTGTCTGATGACCTGGCCCTCCAGTCTGGCCGGACAGCGCAGTTATCAGGCTGTCGACTTGTCGAAAGATGGCGCCCTAAAGCGCTATCACCATCGCCTCTCTGCCCTGTTTCATCAGCCTTGGTCACTGTCTCCTGATGGTGCTTTGCAGTTATCACCGCTAACCCTCTGTCCGTTAGCCCGCCGTCGCTGGATTGATTTGCATGATGCCATCGAAGCTCAGCTGGGTGAGTTTGGTGAGCTGGCCAGCGTACGGCCCAGCGGATCGAAGGCCGCCGATAACCTGCTGCGCGTCGCCGGCATTCTGGCCGTCGTGGAGGAGAGCAGCGTCGTGGAGGTCGACCATATCCAACGGGCCTCGGCCTTAGTTGGCTACTACCTCACCGAGATCCAGCCACTGACTGAGCAGGAACCAGTGTGTCGAATTAAGGAGGAGGCGGACCGGCTGCTGCGCTGGCTCCAGGTCAAAGATTGGAAGCGCTTCAGTATTCGAGACCTGAACCGCAACGGTCCCCGGTTTGCCCGTAAGAGCAGTCGTCATGCCGCCAAGCTGTTGGTCGAGTTGATTGATCATCAGTGGCTGATCACCGACGGCCACACCTTCGAGGTGCGCCATGTTCAATCTTGACGAAGCGTTGCGTAACCATCTGGCTCTGCGCCAAAAGGAGCCAAAAGCGCGATTTGTCGCCGCGTCTGTCGCCACTTTGTCGCCACGCTCAAAGCCAGGCAGGACAAGGGGTGTCGCCGCTGTCGCCGGTGTCGCCACCACCCGTAAAACTATCACCTCGACGACAGCCATTATTCAGTGGTTGAAAGAGGAGGGCGCGCATCTCTACGTCACTGACAACACGCTGTGTTTTCGCCCGACTGATTGGGCTCAGTTCGCCATCGTGAGTGCGAACTGGCGAGCCCTTTTGCATGATCTCGCTGCAGTCGATCAGGAACAGAAAAATGGCTCGGGTCGGTAAGCGAGCGGGGCGTAATTTTGGCTTCGGTCGCCAGCTCAGCTATGCCGGACCGCAAGCCCTGAAAGATCTGTTTGGCGACGGCCATTTTGCTACCGTCAAAGCCCATAGCGATCGCTGGCAGGCCTTCGTGCGTTGGTGTCGATCTGAGGAAGGGCCGAGGCTGAATGACGCGCGACAGATCGACCGTGACACCCTCATGCGGTACGCCATTTATGTGAGGGAGCAAGTTAATCAGGGCAACGTCGGCATTGCCACCGCGCAGAATCGACTGTCCAGCGTGAACCGAACCATGGCCGCGCTGCGCGGTGATCAGTACGTCAAAATCCCCAGTCCGAGTAAGGCGCTAGGCCTGCAGCGCTCAAGCGTGCGTAGTGAGGCACCGCAAGGCCAAGACCGCCCGCAGGTCGAGCTGATCGCACGGGCGCTGTCAGAGCGAGGTCAGCAACGAGTCAGCGCAATTGTGCAACTGGCCCGAGAGACGGGCATGCGCCTGCGTGAAGCGATCTTGGCGGACCTTCCACGGTTGCAACGGGAGGCTCAACGCCTGGGGAAGATCAACATCCAGGACGGTACCAAAGGCGGTCGGTCAGGCGCATCTGCACCGCGTTGGATTACGGTCACGGATCAAGTCCGTGGCGCCCTAGATAGAGCCAGTGAGTTATCACCCACGGGCAGCAGGAACCTGTTAGCACCCGACGAAAGCTACAGAGACTTCATACAGACAGTCGTGCGACCGGCACGGGACCTCCTGCATGAGCATGGATTGAAAGGCTTTCATGAGCTGCGAGCGGCTTACGCCTGTGAGCGCTATGAGCAACTGACCGGCTTCTCTGCACCCGTCAATGGCGGTCGTGGCCATCGAGAAGATCGAGAGCTTGATCAGCGTGCACGACAGCAGATCAGCCATGAGTTGGGACATAACCGCATCGATGTGGTGAGTGCCTACATCGGAGGTCGGTGATGAAGTTTGAATTCGACATGGCGCTGTTTCTGAGTCCCGTGCTCAAAGGTGCGCATGCCACGCGGCAGCGGCACATTAGACAAGCAGAAAGGATGCACGAGGTGATTCGTGAGCGCTGGGGTTGCGCGACTCCCTGGTCCTGGAGAGAAAAGCACGTGAGATGGTTTCTGGAGCACTACCTGCGATGCTCAGCTCCAGCTACCGTCTACTACTACGAATTAACAGCAGGGGTGATCCGCCGGAGAAAAGCGAAATTCGGGGTTGTCTGATAGATCTTTTAAGCGTGAGCCCCTGAGTATGGGAATGCGGAGCCTTCCCATACTCAGGGGCTTGGCTGAAGATGCGCAGCCATGCGAGAGATTTATCGACCGTCGTCATTTCTGTCGCCATGCTCCTCGACACGGATGACATGGATTGTTGCCGGTTAAGCTCAGCGTATCGGCACCACGTTACGGTCCCTGGTTTGATTGATCGCAGATGCCGATAGGCTACCGGTGGCCGCCTTCTGAATATGATCACTCCACCAGGCCATCATCGGACGCCGGCGTTCGATGTAATCCGTCCGGTTGTAGGCGCTACGAACTTCGTCCTTGTCGACATGCGCCAGCGCGACCTCGATCAGCTCCGGATCCCAGCCATGCTCATTCAGGATGGTGCTCGCCATCGAGCGCAAGCCGTGGCTGACTAGGCGGTCCTGAAAGCCCATGCGCTTCAACGCCATGTTGGCGGTCTGGCTATTGGCATGGGTGCGGGGGTTTCTATCTGAAGGGAACACGTACTCTCTGTTACCGCTGAGTTGCTTGAGCGTCTCCAGTAACGAAAGTGCCTGATCGGTAAGAGGGATTGTGTGCGGCCGACGCTTTTTCATGCGCTCTGGCGGAATGGTCCAAATGCGCTTGTCGAAGTCGATATCTGCCCATCGTGTGGTAGCTGCTTCGGCAGGGCGGGTCATTGTGTGCAACTGCCATTCGATCAGGCAGCGGGTCGTGCGCTTGATGCTGGCGTTCGCGATTTCCATCATGAGCTCGGGAAGCTCCTCAGGTGGTAGCGCAGCCATGTTCTCTTTCTTGGGTTTCTTGAACACCGCCCGAATTCCATTGAGGGGGTTCGCAAATATCAGTCCCGAGTTGACCCCGTAGGTCATGATCTCGTTGAGTCGTTGGCTCAATCTTTTCACGGTTTCGAGGCTCCCTTTGGCCTCGATTGGGCGAAGGATTTTGATAACCATCGGAGCAGTGATTTGAGAGAGCGGCGTTGTTTTCATGCTAGGGAAAACATGAAGCGTCAGCGATCTCCAAATGTCTTCGGCGTAGGCTTTGGTTACGGAGTCTTTCTTCAGCTCGAACCAGGCAGTGGCCACCTTCTCGAAAGTGTGTTCAGTCTCAGCAAGTTTGGCTTGCCTTACCTCATCACGCTGGGTTTTGGGATCAGTGCCTAAAGCGAGCAACTCACGCGCCTCTGCGGCTTTCTTCCGGGCGTTGGCTAGCGAGAGGTCGGGGTATGGACCAAGCGCCATGTTGATACGGCTTCTGGTCAACGGCTCGCGGTAATTAAAATTCCACATCATCGAGCCGCTCGCGCGTACTCGAAGCTGCAAGCCATCGCCGTCGCTGAGGACGAAGTCTTTACCAGTTGCCTTGACTGCCTTGAGCTGGCGATCGGAGAGGCGGGTTGCGTTAGTAGGCATGGGGGCTACCTCCAGCACCGTTTTGGTATCCTGAAAATAGCATTTGGTAGTCCGGGATACCACCTGGGATACCAATGCGCCTGGAACTCAGAAATCCTCCAAAGCCCCAAAAAGAGCTGAAACCCCCTGTATTTACTGGATTTCAGGCACAAAAAAAGACGTCCGTGGACGTCTTTAGATGTTGAAGTGGTGGAGCCGGGGGGATTTGAACCCCCGTCCGCCAGTACTCCGCTGTCGGTACTACATGCGTAGCCGTTTCTATTAAGTTAACCCTCAGCGACCCGAAGGGCAGGGTGCTTTGGGCGAGTTGTGTAAGTTTTAGCCGCTTCGTCCACAACGTACTGCACGGCGATTCTGTTCTATATGACAATCACTTTGGGTTTACAGACATCCCCTGGTGATTGCTGGACCCGAAGGTACCAGAAGCTCAGGGCTAAGGCTGCTTACGCAGCGAGAGCGAATTCCTGGCCGTAGTTATCGTCATTGGCAACTATAAGAAGTTGCAACAGTGGATTTACGAGTTCTGTTACCAACTCGGCATGCACCTAAAGTTTCGCAACCGGCGTCGAATCCTAAACGGCCCCGTGCTTGTAACTCGTTGTTTCTTAGTGAGTGACAAGCTCATGCAGTGTACGCCAAACGGTCACAGAAGGCCAACCCGAAGGTTAGCCTTGAGCATCCGTGATTACTGATTGCCGCCTTTGTCGCCGTTCTGCAGGTCTTGCAGGGCTTTGGAGGTGATCTCGATGCACTTCTTGTCATCGCCGGCCGCATGGGCTGCCTTGGCCTGGGAGACGGCGGTGTCGATTTCTCCCTTTTTGCCACTGGTGTCGGTGGCGAGCAGAGCTTGGCCGTTATTGATTTTGTCCAGGTTGATTTTGCACAGGTCGGTTTCACCGGCCGCGAAAACAGGGGAGGCCAGCATCGCAGCGGTAATGAACAAGCCAGCAAGAGCGGAACGCTTCATAGGGTATCTCCTTGCGCAAAAGGGCTCGACGCTGCTGGCGTTCAACGGCTGCCAGCGACATCACGGATGGGCCTCGTTCGTCGAGGCCTATGCAGATGACTGCGCCGGCGCGCAAGGGTTCTGTTTTTTTGCAGGATCAGTGGGCGCGGGCCTGGGTGACCCGGTCCACGAGGTACACCAGCCCGTGGTAATCGATGCCGCCGTGCTGGCTCAGGCCGATCTCGCAGGTGCGGCTGGTGGAGATGCCTTCAGTGCAATATTGCACGGCGTCCTTGAGCGATCGCAGTGAGTGGGCGTTGAGTTCCGGTGTGGTAAAGCCTTTGTCGCCGGCAAAGCCGCAGCAATGAATGCCTTCCGGGACCACCACGGTTTTGGCGCAGTGCCGCGCCAGGTCAATCAAGGCCTGGCTTTCGCCCAGGTGCTGGGTGCTGCAGGTGACGTGTACGGCGATGGGGGCTTCCTGTGGGGTGAAGTCCAGGCGATCCATCAAATGGGTGCGGATAAAACGCACCGGGTCGTACAGGTCCAGCCGCGTTTCGCCGAGGTCCTGCACCAGTCGCAGGGTGCAGGGGCTAGTGTCGCAGTAGATCGGGTCGAGGCCGCCACGGCTGGCATGGAGCAGGGCGCCGATCAGTTCCTGGCGTTTGTGCTCGGCCTGTTCGGCGTAGCCTTTGGACGCGAAGGGCTGGCCGCAGCAGAGGCTGTCCTGGTTATCCGGCAACACCACTTGGTAACCGGCTTTTTCCAGCAGGCCACGGGTTTTGTCGTACAGCGACATCTGTTCCTTGTCGTCGGCGGAAGGGCCCATCGCCCGTGAGACGCAGGCCGCCAGGTACACCACGCGCGGTCGTTCGTCGGCGACGGCGGGGCTGAAGCGAATGGCTTTTTCCGGTTGCGGCATGGCGTTGGTCCACTGCGGGATCTGCCCTTTGGACAACTGGGTGATTTTCGCTGACAGCTTCGCCAGGCGCGGCGCCCCCAGCAGCATGCGGGCGCCATTGGCGACGTGCAGGGTAAAGCGCGCGCCTTGCAGGGCGGTCGAGAAATGGCTGGCGAGCCATTCGGCGGTTTTCGGACGATCCGCCTCCTGGGCGCGCAGCTTTTTCACCAGGTCGCCGGTGTTGATGCCCACAGGGCAGCGCTGGGCGCACAGGCCGGTGGCGGCGCAAGTGTCGATGCCTTGATAGTGGTAGGCCGCTTCCAGCTCGGTGGTGTCGATGCCTGCACGTTTTTTAGCCTGAATATCGCGCCAGATCACGATGCGCTGGCGTGGGCTCAAGGTCAGGCCTTTGGAGGGGCACACTGGCTCGCAGAAGCCGCACTCGATGCACTTGTCCACAAGCTCGTCGGCGGCCGGCAAGGGCTTGAGGTGCTTGAGGTGGATCTGCGGGTCTTCGCTGAGCACCACGTCGGGGTTGAGAATGCCGTTGGGGTCGAGCAGGCGTTTGAGTTGCCACATCAGTTGATAGGCTTCGCTGCCCCATTCCAGCTCGACAAAAGGCGCCATGTTGCGGCCGGTGCCGTGCTCGGCTTTCAGCGAGCCGCCAAACTCCACGGCCACCAACTGTGCAACGTCGTCCATGAACGCTTGGTAGCGTGTGACTTCTTCGCTGCTGTTGAAGCCTTGGGTGAACACAAAGTGCAGATTGCCTTCCAGGGCGTGTCCGAAAAGGATGGCTTCGTCGTAGTGATGTTTGTCGAACAACTCGATCAAGCGGTTCACGCCAATGGCCAGTTGCTCGACCGGAAAGGTCACGTCTTCGATGATCACCGTTGTGCCGGTTTTGCGCACGGCGCCGACGGCGGGAAAGGTGTCTTTGCGGATGGCCCACAGGCGGGCGTTTTCCACGGGGTCTTCGGTGAAGTCGACCTGTTTTTCCACAGGGAAAGCGACCAGGGACGCCATGATCAGGGCCAGTTGTTCCTGCAGCAATGAGGGCGACGCGGCGCGGGATTCGATCAACAGCGCGCAGGCATTTTCCGACAGGTGCTGTACGAAGGCGGGCATGCCTGGTTTGTTCTGCACCGAGCGCAGGCTGCGTCGGTCCAGCAGTTCGACAGCCGAGACCGGTTGGGTCTTCAGCACGGTCACTGCGTTGCAGCACGTCTCGACATCCGGGAACACAATCAGCGCCGACGCTTTGTTCGGGTGGTCGATCACGGTGTTGTAGGTCACCGCGCTGATGAACCCCAGCGTGCCCTCGGAACCCACTAGCAGGTGGCTCAGGATGTCCAGCGGCTCATCGAAATCCACCAAGGCGTTGAGTGACAGGCCGGTGGTGTTTTTCAAGCGATATTTGTGGCGGATTCTTGCAGCCAGTTCAGTGTTGGCCCGCGTCTCGCGCCCGAGTGCGGCGAGGCGTTCCAGCAAGGGGCCGTGCTGCTTTCTAAACGCGATAACGCTGGCCGCATCTTCGGTATCCAGGCGGCTGCCATCGGCCAATACCAGGCGGATGCCCGCCAGGGTGTGGTAGGTATTCTGCCCGGTGCCGCAGCACATGCCGCTGGCGTTGTTGGCCACGATGCCGCCGATCTTGCAGGCGTTGATCGAGGCCGGGTCGGGCCCGATCTTGCGGCCGAACGGCGCCAGCCACGCGTTGGCCTGGGCGCCGATCACACCGGGTTGCAGGCGGATCTGGGTGCCTTGCCCGCGAATCTCGCGACCGTTCCAGTTGTCGCCGAGTACCAGCAGGACCGAATCGCTGATGGCTTGGCCGGACAAGCTGGTGCCAGCCGCGCGGAAGGTTACCGGCACGCGATCGCGCTGGGCCAGTTGCAACAGCGCTACCACTTCGTCTTCCGACTCCACGCGGATAACCAGCTGTGGGATCAGTCGGTAAAAGCTCGCGTCGGTGCCGAAGGCGAGGGTGGAAAGGGGATCGTCGAAGCGTCGATCTTTCGGGATCAGTTGTGCGACGTCGCTCAGAAAAGCAGCAGGCAGGCTCATCGGTCCTCCAGAAATAGCAGACGCCGGACGCAGTGTCCGGCGTCGATTCTTACCTTGTGACGTGCAGGTCTCAGTGCACCAGCATACCGGTGAACCAGTAGGCCTGGGCCAGGGTGATCAGCCCGACGATGGTGGCGAAAAACAGGCTGTGCTTGAGGGTGAAGCGGAACAGGTCGGATTCCTTGCCCACCAGCCCGGTTGCTGCACACGCCACGGCGATCGATTGCGGCGAGATCATCTTGCCGGTCACGCCACCGCTGGTGTTCGCCGCGACCAGCAGGGTGTCGTTGACACCGATCTGGTGTGCGGTGGTGGCTTGCAACGAACTGAACAGGGCGTTGGATGACGTATCGGAACCTGTCAGGAAAACCCCCAACCAGCCGAGGAATGGCGAGAAGAACGGGAAGGCTGCACCCGTCGCCGCCAAGACCAGTGCCATGGTTGATGACATGCCGGAGTAGTTGGTGACGAACGCGAACGCCAGCACCATGCCAATGGACAGGATTGGCCAGCGCAGTTCGTAGAAAGTCTCTTTTAAAGTGGTAAGACCAGTTTTGACGTCGATCTTGAGCACCAGCATCGAGACCAGTGCGGAGAAGAAAATCGCAGTGCCAGTCGCAGAGATCGGGTCCAGCTTGAACACCGCAGGAATAGCGGTCGGGTTGGTCACGATTGGGGCAACTTTGATCACCAACTGATCAAGGTGCGGGATTGCGAAGTTGAACACCCAGCCGTACATCGAGCCGCCAGCGGCGAACATCGCCTTGAAGGGCTTGAGGGTCCAGATAGTGACCAGCACCGTGAGGATCAGGAACGGCGACCAGGCTTTGAAAATCTGCCCCAGGCTGTAGGGCGATGCAGTTGTGCTGCGCGGCTGGCCGAAGCCTCCAACGCTGGCGGTAATCGCGGCGCTGGAGGTGGCGCCTGCGATTTGCGCACCGGCCGTGCGCTTGGGTTGCCAGACTTTCAGGAACAGGGTCAGGGCAATCAGGCTGGCCAGGGCGGATGTGATGTCCGGCAGTTCCGGGCCGATGAAATTGGACGTGAAGTATTGAGTGACGGCAAAGCTCAAACCCGCGACCAATGCGGCCGGCCAGGTTTCGCGAACACCGCGCAGGCCGTCCATCATGAACACCAGCCAGAACGGCACGAACAGCGACAGCAGGGGCAGTTGGCGGCCGGTCATGGCGCCGATCTTGAACGCGTCAATGCCAGTGACTTGGCCAGCAACGATGATCGGGATTCCCAGGGCGCCGAAGGCTACCGGCGCGGTGTTGGCGATCAGGCACAGGCCTGCAGCGTACAACGGGTTGAAACCCAGGCCGACCAGCAGCGCGGCAGTGATCGCCACCGGCGCGCCGAAACCGGCAGCCCCTTCCAGGAACGCGCCGAAGCAGAAACCGATCAGCAATACCTGCAGGCGTTGGTCGTCAGTGATCGACAGGACTGAGCTGCGGATGATTTCGAATTGGCCGCTCTTGACGGTGAGTTTGTACAAGAAGACTGCTGCGACGATGATCCACGCAATCGGCCAAAGGCCGTAGGCAAAGCCGTAGCCCGCGGCGGCCAGCGCCATGTCCACCGGCATCTGGAAGGCGAAGATCGCCACCAGGATCGACAGCGCCAATGTGATGCTGCCGGCCACATGGCCTTTGAGGCGGAACACGGCCAGCGCCAGGAAGAAGAACACGATCGGAATAACGGCGGCCAATGCGGACAGGCCGAGGCTGCCGAGTGGGCTGTAGAGCTGTTGCCAGGTTTGCATAGGGGATGGCCCTGATTGTTGTTGTTTGGTCAGCTTGGATAATTGGTAATACCAATTTACAGTTGCTGTCGGCTAGAGTAAAAGCCTTGCCAGGGGTGTGTCAATTTGCCGCCCGCGAAACTTTGGTCGTAGGTGCGTGGGGGTGGGGTTCTGATCGGGTCAATCGAAGGCGTTCTGATAGGTGCTGCGAGCGCGGCGATAGGCCAGAATAGAGGCCCTGGCGAGTGGTCGGGGTTGTGGAGAATGAGTGATGGGGTTTGATCAGGTGCGTTCGCGCCGTTTGTCTGACGATATTGTCGAGCAGCTTGAGGGCATGATCCTTGAGGGCACGCTGAAGTCGGGCGAGCGCTTGCCCGCTGAGCGCGCATTGGCGGAGCAGTTTGGCGTGTCTCGCCCGTCGTTGCGGGAGGCGATTCAGAAACTGGCGGCCAAGGGGTTGCTGGTCAGTCGGCAGGGCGGCGGTAACTATGTGGCCGAGTCCCTGGGCTCAACCTTCAGTGACCCGCTGCTGCACCTGCTGGAAAACAACCCCGAGGCGCAGCGTGACCTGCTGGAATTTCGCCAGACGCTTGAGGCGTCTTGTGCCTATTACGCGGCGTTGCGTGCTACCGAAGTTGATCGTGAGCGACTGACCACTGCATTCGAAGCCTTGCAGGATTGTTACACGCGCGCCGATGAGGTGAGCCGGGCGGAGGAAGGGGCGGCCGACGCAAGGTTTCACCTGGCGATTGCCGAGGCCAGCCACAACGCGGTGTTGCTGCACACCATTCGCGGCTTGTTCGATCTGCTCAAGCGAAACGTGGTGACCAACATCGGTGGCATGTACCAGCAGCGTACGGAAACCCGCGACATGCTGATCAATCAGCATCGGGATTTGTACCTGGCGATTATCGAAGGGCGGGCGGAGCAGGCGCGGGAAGTCTCAACACGTCACCTGCTGTACGTGCAGGAAGTGTTGGAAGAAGTGCGTCAGGAAGTGCAGCGCGTAGCGCGAGCGGAGCGTCGCAAGGGCCTGTAGCCTGGGATGTGTCCCAAGGCTACGGCGTTGCAGGAATTACTCTTCCTTGCCCTTGTTGCGCACAGCGCGATGCAATTCACGGTTGGAATCGCGCTCGCGCTCGGTGTCGCGCTTGTCGTACTCCTTCTTGCCCTTGCCCAGAGCGATCTCGCATTTGACGAGATGCTTGCTCCAGTACCAGGACAGGCAGACGCACGCGTAGCCTTTTTGCTGCACGGACGCGGCGAGCTTTTCCAGTTCGCGGGCATTGAGCAGCAGCTTGCGCGTACGCACCGGGTCGGCAATCACGTGGGTGCTCGCGGTGGTCAGCGGGGTGATATGACTGCCGAGCAGCCACGCCTCGCCATCCTTGAGCAGCACATAGCTGTCGACCAGCTGCAGCTTGTTGGCACGCAGACTCTTTACTTCCCAGCCGGCCAGGACCAGACCAGCCTCGAAACGATGTTCGATGAAGTAATCGTGTCGCGCTTTTTTATTTTGCGCGATGGTCCCTGTGGGGTGTTTCTTTTGTTTAGCCATAGGGGCGGCATTATAGGGAGTTGCGAGCGTGTCGGCTACGGTCAACCTGCGTGCTTGAGCGTGTTGGACGAATCCCGGACAATGCGGGCAATTCTTTGGTTTTTTTCTCTCGCGGATCGGGCTGTTTTTTCGCGATGTTTGCCTCAGCAGTGGAAATAACGCTCACATGACGACGCACATTCAACGCTCGGCCTTGCTGCCTTATCCGGCGCAGGCGCTCTATGACCTGGTCAACGACGTGGCGCGTTACCCGGAATTCTTGCCGTGGTGCTCTGCCGCCGAGGTGCTGGAAAGCAGCGATGAGCATATGGTTGCCAGTGTCGGGGTGGCGAAGGGCGGTCTTAGCCAGCATTTTGTTACGCGCAATGTGCTGGTGCCGGGCAAGTCCATCGAAATGAACCTGCAGGAAGGGCCGTTCACCCAGTTGCATGGGGTGTGGGTGTTCAAGGCACTGACGGACAAAGCCTGCAAGATCAGCCTGGACCTGTCCTTTGATTACGCAGGCCCTATCGTGCGGGCGACGTTGGGGCCTTTGTTCAATCAAGCGGCCAATACGTTGGTGGATGCGTTCTGTCAGCGGGCCAAGCAACTGCATGGTTGAGATTGAGGTGGTGTATGCCGCCGAAGACCGTCAGGTGCTGGTCGCGGTTGCGGTTGCGTCGGGTACCAGCTTGAGGGCAGCAGTGTTGGCGTCGGATATTGCTCGGGCGTTTCCTGGCCTGGAACTCGCGGATTGTCCGCTGGGGATTTTCGGTAAGGTGGTAGTCGACCCGGATACGCAAGCAGTGAAGGCCGGCGATCGCATCGAGATTTACCGGCCGCTACTGGCTGATCCTAAAGAAGTGCGGCGGCTGCGCGCGGTCAAGGCGGCATTGGCCAAGCAGCAGAATACTTAGGCGAGCCAAACGACAGGCAACAAAAAGCCCGGCATGCCGGGCTTTTTGTTGAGCGCCGCGTTATTACTGCGGGCTGGCGTCCAGAGGTTCTGGCGTCGGGACTGGAACGGTTTTCACGCCGTCGACGTCCTTCTGGATCTGGTCGAGCAAGGAGCCTGGCTTGGCCGGTACTTCGGATTTCGGCTTTTCCGCGTCCTGCGCAGGGGCCGTCACATTGGTACCGTTGTCCTTGCCAAGCAGGGCTTCATCACGGCTTACGCCGGGCATGAAGTCACCGGACAGGCTGACAAGCTGGTCATTGCCATTAAAGATGACGCTGACACGCTCTTGTTGGCGTTCACCGCCACCCGGTTGAATGCTGTAGAGATAATCCCAGCGATCGGCATGGAAAGTGTCGGTCAGCAGGGGGTTACCCATGATAAACCGTACTTGCCGTCGGGTCATTCCCGGGCGCAACTGGTCTATCATATCCTGCGTGACGACATTGCCCTGCTGGATGTCGATTTTGTAAACCCCGGGGAATGAACAACCGGCGAGTGCGAGCAGTCCCACAAAGGTGAAACTGGTTAGCAAGAGCTTGGTGTTTTGCATCGGTGGGCGACTTCCACTATCTTGGCTGGGACAACGTAAACGCCGATCATACCCGTATTAAGAGAAGCTGCGAAGCAGCATCCGCGAGAAAGCTAACCATGGTTGAAAATAGCGAACTACGCAAAGCCGGTCTCAAAGTGACTCTGCCGCGAGTCAAGATTCTACAAATGCTCGATTCTGCTGAGCAGCGTCATATGAGTGCCGAGGATGTTTACAAGGCGCTGATGGAGTCTAACGAGGACGTTGGCCTGGCCACGGTCTACCGTGTGCTGACCCAGTTTGAAGCCGCAGGACTGGTGGTTCGTCATAATTTCGACGGCGGTCATGCAGTGTTCGAACTGGCTGACGGTGGTCATCACGACCACATGGTTGACCTGGATACCAATGAGGTTATCGAGTTCACCAGCCCGGAAATCGAGAAGCTCCAGCACCAAATTGCTGAGGAGCATGGATTCGATTTGGTGGACCACAACCTAGTGCTGTACATCCGTAAGAAAAAGTAAAAAAGCTGCAGATTTGCTCTGCGCAATGATCGAAGGCGACCCAGAGGTCGCCTTCGTGCTTTCTATAGAGAGGAAAATGCCAGTTTAAGCCTTGGCGGCCACGACCATTTTCTTCGCGTGGGCCAGGGACTCCTTGGTCAGGTCGATACCCCCAAGCATTCGTGCCACTTCTTCCACGCGTTCCGACTTGTTCAGCTTCGACACGGCGGTGTGCGTCGCGTCGCTTCCCCGCACTTTATGCACAAACAAATGTTGATGCCCTTGGGCGGCCACTTGCGGCAAGTGCGTTACCGTGAGCACCTGCCCGCGATCGCCCAGGCGACGTAACAACTGGCCAACAATCTCCGCCGTCGGGCCGCCAATACCCACGTCCACTTCGTCGAACACAAGGGTGGGTACGCGTGAGGTCTGGGCGGTGATCACCTGAATCGCCAAGCTGATTCGCGACAGCTCGCCACCAGAGGCGACTTTTGCCAATGCCTTGAGCGGTTGCCCGGGGTTGGCGCTGACCAGTAGCTCGACTTGCTCCAGGCCATGAGGTTGCAATTCGTTGCTGGCGTTGGCGCGCAGTTCAATGGTGAATCGACCGCCAGGCATGCCCAGTCGCTGAATTTCCTGCTCCACCGCGCTGGCCAGGCTGGTGGCTGCCTGCTGGCGCAGGTCGCTCAGTTCACGCGCTTTCTCCTGATAGTGACGTGCAAATGAGGCGAGTTCCTCGCCCAATCGCTCGATGGATTCGTCGTTGGCATTCAGGGTTTCGATCTCATCCAGCAGTTTCTGCTGCAGGGTTGCAACTTCAGTAGGCTGGATTCGGTGTTTGCGCGCCAGTGTGTAGATGGTATCCAGGCGCTCTTCTATTTCTTGCAGGCGTGCCGGGTCGGCATCGAAGTGATCCAGGAAACGGTTGAGTTCACCCACCGCTTCTTCGACCTGAATCTGCGCGCTGGTCAGTAAGGTGGTGGCTTCGCCCAAGGCGCCAGACCCGCTGTTCACGCTGGACAGGCGATTGAGGCTCGCGGTCAGCGCATTGAGCACGTTGCCGGAATCACTCTCGCTGCATTGCTCCACGACCTGGCGGCAAATACCCAGCAGGGTTTCTGCATTGGTCAGGTTTTTGTGTTCCTGCTCCAACTGCTCCAGTTCGGTCTCGCCAAGCCCCAGGCTTTCGAGCTCTTCAAGCTGATAGCTCAGTAGTTGGTGGCGGGCGCGTTGTTCGTCGCCGGAATTGGAGAGGCGCTCCAGTTCCTGGCGAGTCTGGCGCCAGCGTTGGGCAGCAAGTTGTACTTGTCGGGCAAGGTCCGTTGCGCCTGCGTATTCGTCGAGCAGGCGGCGGTGGGTGTCGGTTTTCAGCAGGGACTGGTGTTCATGCTGGCTGTGGATATCAATCAGCAGTTCGCCCAGTGCTTTCAAGTCTCCCAGGGGGCAGGGCGTGCCATTGATGTAGCCGCGGGAGCGCCCTTCGGCGGTGATGACCCGGCGCAGGATGCAGGGGCCTTCAATATTCAGGTCGCGTTCTGCCAGCCAGGCTTCTGCCTCGGGAATGTCCGCCAGGTCAAACGTGGCCAGGATATCGGCTTTGTCGGCGCCAGGGCGCACAACGCCGCTGTCGGCGCGGTCGCCAAGGGTAAGGCCCAGGGCGTCGAGCATGATCGACTTGCCGGCGCCGGTCTCGCCTGTGATTACGCTCATCCCGCGATCCAGTTCGAGATCCAGATGTTCAACGATGGCGTAGTTATGTACGGACAGGTGCACGAGCATGAAGACCGCTCCCAGGTGTTAGGTCTGGTTATTTATACAGTGTTTTGTTCAGGGCTGACAATCCTGATGCTTAGCTCGATTTGCTTGAATGGCCTGCTTTTTAAGTGCGACGAGGAATGACAGTGCGGGAATTGATCCTGAGCACCTGAAAGACTTTTGGTAACGCCTGCACCCTTGAACCTGGAAATTGTGGCCCCATATACCGGAACAGAAGCGCGAGTCGAGTTCGCGCATGATTTTGAAAGGAGAAAACTATGGCTGACGAACAGACGCAGGATACGCAAACTCCAGACGCCAATTCGGCTGTCGGCGATGAGCTGGCAACCCGCGTGCAAGTGCTTGAAGAGCAATTGGCCGCTGCGCAGGATCAGTCTTTGCGTGTTGCCGCTGATCTGCAGAACGTCCGCCGCCGTGCCGAGCAGGATGTAGAAAAGGCTCACAAGTTCGCGCTGGAAAAATTCGCCAATGACTTGCTGCCGATCATCGACAGCCTGGAGCGTGGCCTTGAATTGTCCAACCCGGACGACGAAAACATCCGCCCGATGCGCGAAGGGATCGAACTGACCCTGAAAATGTTCCAGGACACCCTGAAGCGTTATCAGCTGGAAGCGATCGATCCACAAGGCGGCGAGCCGTTCAACGCTGAGCATCACCAGGCCATGGCCATGCAGGAAAGCCATGACCTGGAGCCGAACAGCGTGCTCAAAACATTCCAGAAGGGTTACCTGCTCAATGGTCGCTTGCTGCGCCCGGCGATGGTTGTGGTGAGCAAGGCGCCTGCACCGGTTTCGCCTTCTATTGATGAGCAGGCTTGAAATACGCCGCAAGGCCCCCATCTATAAGTCAAGCGTTTAAGTGCTACCGCAGTTAGCCACCACTGCTGCGGCAACCAAATTCAAGTTTCGGGAGAGTAAATCATGGGCAAAATTATCGGTATCGACCTGGGGACCACCAACTCCTGCGTCTCCGTCATGGAAAACGGCAAAGCCAAAGTTATCGAAAACGCCGAAGGCGCGCGTACCACGCCGTCGATCATTGCTTACGCAAATGACGGCGAGATCCTGGTTGGTCAGTCGGCCAAACGCCAGGCTGTGACCAACCCGCACAACACCCTGTACGCGGTAAAACGTCTGATCGGCCGTAAGTTCGACGAAGAAGTCGTACAGAAAGACATCAAGATGGTGCCTTACAAAATCGCCAAGGCTGACAACGGTGACGCCTGGGTTGAAGTCAATGGCAACAAGATGTCTGCTCCGCAGATCTCGGCTGAAGTCTTGAAAAAGATGAAGAAGACGGCTGAAGACTACCTCGGTGAAACAGTGACCGAAGCGGTGATCACCGTTCCGGCCTACTTCAACGACAGCCAGCGTCAGGCGACCAAAGACGCCGGCCGCATCGCGGGCCTGGACGTAAAACGTATCATCAACGAACCCACCGCAGCTGCTCTGGCTTACGGTATGGACAAGGCCAAGGGCGACCACACTGTGATCGTTTATGACCTGGGTGGCGGTACGTTCGACGTGTCGGTCATCGAGATCGCTGAAGTTGACGGCGAGCACCAGTTCGAAGTGTTGGCCACCAACGGCGACACCTTCCTGGGTGGTGAAGACTTTGACATCCGTCTGATCGACTACCTCGTTGACGAGTTCAAGAAGGAAAGCGGCATCAACCTCAAAGGTGATCCGCTGGCGATGCAGCGTCTGAAAGAAGCTGCTGAAAAAGCCAAGATCGAATTGTCTTCGAGCAATTCGACCGACGTGAACCTGCCGTACATCACTGCAGACGCCACCGGTCCTAAGCACTTGAACGTGAAGATCTCTCGCGCCAAGTTGGAAGCACTTGTCGAAGACCTGGTTCAACGCACCATCGAGCCTTGCCGCATCGCTCTGAAAGACGCCGGTATCGACGTTGGTTCCATCAACGACGTGATCCTGGTGGGCGGTCAGACCCGTATGCCACTGGTACAGCAGAAAGTGACTGAGTTCTTCGGCAAGGAAGCACGTAAAGACGTGAACCCGGACGAAGCGGTTGCCATGGGTGCTGCTATCCAGGGCGCGGTATTGGCCGGTGACGTGAAAGACGTACTGCTGCTGGACGTGAGCCCACTGACCCTGGGTATCGAAACCATGGGTGGCGTGATGACTGCGCTGATCGAGAAAAACACCACGATTCCTACCAAGAAATCGCAAGTGTTCTCGACTGCCGACGACAACCAGGGCGCTGTGACCATTCACGTGCTGCAAGGTGAGCGTAAGCAGGCTGCTCAGAACAAGTCCCTGGGCAAGTTCGACCTGGCCGAGATTCCACCTGCTCCACGTGGCGTGCCACAAATCGAAGTAACCTTCGACATCGACGCCAACGGCATCCTGCACGTAGGTGCCAAGGACAAGGCCACTGGCAAAGAGCAGAAGATCACCATCAAGGCCAACTCCGGCCTGTCTGATGAAGAAATTCAACAGATGATCCGTGATGCTGAAGCCAACGCCGATGCAGACGCCAAGTTTGCTGAATTGGCCGGTGCACGTAACCAAGGTGATGCCCTGGTTCACTCGACGCGCAAAATGGTTGCTGATGCTGGCGACAAAGTGACTGCCGAAGAGAAGACCGCGATCGAAGCTGCCGTGGTTGCCCTGGAAGCCGCTATCAAAGGCGACGACAAGGCTGCCATCGAAGCCAAGGTTGAGGAACTGTCGAAAGTCTCCGCGCCAGTCGCCCAGAAAATGTACGCCGAGCAAGGCCAGCCGGCAGAAGGCGCTGCACAGCACGCAGAGCCTGAAGCCAAGCACGACGACGTTGTCGATGCCGAGTTCGAAGAAGTCAAAGACCAGAAGTAAGTTGGTCGCCCGGTTAACCGCTATCAAGCGGTGACTGGTAGGATGTCGCCGCGCGGGAGCTTGCTCCCGCGTTGGCGTGTCTGGGGTATGCGAATTTTTACAGCATGCGACAACGTGCGGATGCTGGCGGTGTGATCGGGAATGCTCCTGCTTTCCGAGCAGTAAATACCGCACTTTTGGCCGGGTACCTGGCTAAAAAGTAGTAATGACCAGGATCGTTGAATTGACGTGAGTTGGGTCCGGGCCTGTATTGGGGCTCAACGAGTTTGGCAAGGCTCAGGAGGGTCTGGCTGAACGTCCTTAAGAGTGCAAAGACTTATGGCAAAGCGTGACTATTACGAAGTGTTGGGTGTGGAGCGCGGCTCCAGCGAGGCGGACCTGAAGAAGGCTTACCGTCGCCTGGCGATGAAGCACCACCCGGACCGTAATCCGGATAGCAAAGAATCCGAAGAAATGTTCAAAGAGGCCAATGAGGCCTACGAATGCCTGTCTGATCCCAATAAGCGTGCGGCCTACGACCAGTATGGCCACGCCGGCGTCGACCCGAGCATGGGTGGCGGCGGTGCCGGTTTTGGTGGTCAGAACTTCTCCGATATTTTCGGCGACGTATTCAGCGACTTTTTCGGTGGTGGCCGGGGTGGTCAGCGTGGCGGTGCCCAGCGTGGCAGCGACTTGCGCTACACCTTGGAACTCAATCTTGAAGAAGCCGTGCGCGGCACCAGCGTCAATATCCGTGTGCCGACGCTGGTCAACTGCAAACCGTGTGACGGTTCGGGTGCCAAGAAGGGCTCCTCGCCGATCACCTGCCCTACGTGTGGCGGTATCGGCCAGGTGCGCATGCAGCAGGGCTTCTTCTCGGTGCAGCAGACCTGCCCGCGCTGCCATGGCCAGGGCAAGATCATTTCCGACCCGTGCGATTCCTGCCACGGCGAAGGCCGCGTAGAAGAGTACAAGACGCTGTCGGTGAAAGTGCCTGCGGGCGTGGACACCGGTGACCGCATTCGCCTGTCGGGTGAAGGCGAGGCGGGGACTCAGGGTGGCCCGACGGGCGACCTGTATGTGGTGATCAATGTGCGCGAGCACTCGATCTTCCAGCGTGACGGCAAGCACCTGTTCTGCGAAGTGCCGATCAGCTTTGTCGATGCGGCCCTGGGTGGCGAGCTGGAGATTCCGACCCTGGATGGTCGGGTCAAGCTCAAGATCCCGGAAGGCACCCAGACCGGCAAGCAGTTCCGCATTCGTGGTAAAGGCGTTGCGCCAGTGCGTGGCGGCGGTGCTGGCGACCTGATGTGTCGCGTGGCGGTAGAAACGCCGGTCAACCTGAACCGTCGTCAGCGCGAACTGCTTGAAGAGTTCCGTGGTTCGATGGAGGGGGATGACTCCCACTCGCCGAAAACCGCGGGCTTTTTCGATGGTGTGAAGCGCTTCTTCGGCGACCTGTAAGGAATTGAGTATGCGACGTATAGCCGTGATGGGCGCTGCAGGGCGCATGGGCAAGACGCTGGTCGAAGCGGTGCAGCAGCGCTCGCCGGCCTCCGGGCTGACAGCGGCGATCGTTCGCCCTGGCAGTACGTTGATCGGCGCGGACGCGGGTGAATTGGCCTCGCTGGGTCGCATCGGTGTTTCGCTGTCGGGCAACCTGGAGCAGGTGGCCGATGAGTTTGACGTGCTGATCGACTTTACTCTGCCGGAGGTGATGCTGAAAAACCTGGCGTTTTGCCGCAAGGCGGGCAAGGCCATGGTGATCGGCACAACCGGTTTGACGGCTGAGCAGAAGCAATTGCTGGTGGAGGCGGGCAAGGATATTCCTGTCGTCTTCGCGGCCAACTTCAGTGTGGGTGTGAACCTGTCGCTCAAGTTGCTGGATCTGGCAGCTCGCGTGCTGGGTGATGAGGCGGATATCGAAATCATCGAGACCCATCACCGTCACAAGATCGATGCGCCGTCGGGCACTGCGCTGCGCATGGGTGAGGCGATTGCCGATGCGTTGGGGCGTGATCTGTCTAAAGTGGCTGTGTATGGCCGTGAAGGTCATACCGGCGCGCGTGCGCGTGACACCATTGGTTTTGCAACCGTGCGCGGTGGCGATGTGGTGGGTGATCACACTGTGTTGTTCGCCACCGAAGGCGAGCGCCTGGAGATCACGCACAAGGCTTCCAGTCGCATGACCTTTGCCAAGGGGGCGGTCCGCGCTGCGCTTTGGCTGGAGGGTCGCGAGCCTGGCCTGTACGACATGCGCGACGTGCTGGATCTGCACTAATCAGTAGCTAAAACGGGGCCTCAAGCTTATGCTTAGGCCCCGTTTTTACCCGCTAAGCGACGTCCTGTCGCATTCCCCTGCCTTTAAGGCTCATTAGCGGTGGACCAAAAAAGCCTTTTTCTGTAAGCTACAGCTTTAGTGTGTCCACTAAAAGCGCGCAGAATAATTCAGTGAACAAGCGGGGTGACGTGTCCATACGTCACTCCGCTTTTTTACAACCTGCGATCGCCCTTTCAGGCTTTATTTACGGGAGGTCTTCTTGACTAAGCCAGCCATACTCGCCCTTGCTGATGGCAGCATTTTTCGCGGCGAAGCCATTGGAGCCGACGGTCAAACCGTTGGAGAGGTAGTGTTTAACACTGCCATGACCGGCTATCAGGAAATCCTTACCGATCCTTCCTACGCCCAACAGATCGTTACCCTGACCTATCCGCACATCGGCAACACCGGTACTACACCGGAAGACGTCGAGTCTGATCGTGTCTGGTCGGCCGGTCTGGTGATTCGTGACCTGCCACTGGTCGCGAGCAACTGGCGTAACACGATGTCGCTGTCCGATTACCTGAAAGCCAACAATGTTGTGGCGATCGCCGGTATCGATACGCGCCGCCTCACGCGTATCCTGCGTGAAAAAGGTTCGCAGAACGGCTGCATCATGGTCGGTGACAATATCTCCGAAGAGGCGGCGATCGCCGCAGCGCAAGGTTTCCCTGGCCTGAAAGGCATGGACCTGGCGAAAGTTGTCAGCGTTAAAGAGAAGTACGAGTGGCGCTCCACTGTCTGGGACTTGAAAACCGACAGTCACGCGACCATCGAAGCCGCTGACCTGCCTTACCACGTGGTGGCCTACGACTACGGCGTCAAATACAACATCCTGCGCATGCTGGTCGAGCGCGGTTGCCGCGTGACCGTAGTGCCGGCGCAGACCCCGGCCAGCGACGTGCTCGCCCTGCAGCCAGACGGTGTGTTCCTGTCCAACGGCCCGGGCGATCCTGAGCCATGCGACTACGCCATCCAGGCTATCAAGGACGTACTGGAAACCGAGATTCCGGTATTCGGCATCTGTCTCGGTCACCAACTGCTGGCCCTGGCTTCCGGCGCCAAGACCCTGAAAATGGGCCACGGCCACCACGGTGCCAACCACCCTGTGCAGGACCTGGATACCGGCGTTGTGATGATCACCAGCCAGAACCACGGTTTTGCGGTAGATGAAGCCACCTTGCCGAGCAACGTCCGTGCGATTCACAAGTCGCTGTTCGACGGCTCCCTGCAAGGTATCGAGCGCACCGACAAGAGCGCGTTCAGCTTCCAGGGCCACCCTGAAGCGAGCCCGGGCCCGAATGACGTAGCGCCGCTGTTCGACCGTTTCATCAATGAGATGGCCAAGCGACGCTGAGTGAGTGGTCTGCGGGTGGCCCCGAGCACCGGTGGCCCCCGCAGGCTCTTCAAAGATTGTTCAAGACGGCTTGCCGACTGACCTGCGGATTTGAGTGACAAACCCATGCCAAAACGTACAGACATAAAAAGCATCCTGATTCTCGGCGCTGGCCCGATCGTGATCGGCCAGGCCTGCGAATTCGACTACTCCGGCGCCCAGGCCTGTAAAGCCCTGCGCGAAGAGGGCTATCGCGTCATCCTGGTGAACTCCAACCCGGCCACCATCATGACCGACCCGGCCATGGCCGACGCCACCTACATCGAGCCGATCAAGTGGCAGACCGTTGCCAAGATCATCGAAAAAGAGCGTCCGGACGCACTGCTGCCAACCATGGGTGGCCAGACTGCACTGAACTGCGCCCTGGACCTGGAGCGCGAAGGCGTCCTGGAAAAATTCGGCGTAGAGATGATCGGTGCCAACGCCGACACCATCGACAAGGCTGAAGACCGTTCGCGTTTCGACAAGGCCATGAAATCCATCGGCCTGGCGTGCCCGCGTTCCGGTATCGCCCACAGCATGGAAGAAGCCAATGCGGTCCTCGAGACCCTGGGCTTCCCGTGCATTATCCGTCCGTCCTTCACCATGGGCGGCACCGGTGGCGGTATCGCTTACAACCGTGAAGAGTTCGAAGAAATCTGCGCCCGTGGCCTGGACCTGTCGCCGACCAAAGAGCTGCTGATCGACGAATCCCTGATCGGCTGGAAAGAATATGAGATGGAGGTTGTCCGCGATAAGAAGGACAACTGCATCATCGTCTGCTCCATCGAAAACTTTGACCCGATGGGCGTGCACACCGGTGACTCCATCACCGTGGCTCCAGCGCAGACCCTGACTGACAAGGAATACCAGATCCTGCGTAACGCCTCCCTGGCGGTACTGCGCGAGATCGGCGTGGAAACCGGCGGTTCCAACGTTCAGTTCGGCATCTGCCCGAACACCGGCCGCATGGTCGTGATCGAGATGAACCCACGGGTTTCCCGTTCGTCGGCCCTGGCTTCGAAAGCCACCGGCTTCCCGATCGCCAAGGTCGCGGCCAAGCTGGCGGTGGGTTACACCCTGGATGAGCTGTCGAACGACATCACCGGTGGCAAGACCCCGGCGTCCTTCGAACCGTCCATCGACTACGTCGTCACCAAGCTGCCACGTTTTGCCTTCGAGAAATTCGCCAAGGCCGACGCCCGCCTGACCACCCAAATGAAGTCGGTGGGTGAAGTCATGGCCATCGGCCGTACCTTCCAGGAATCCCTGCAGAAAGCCCTGCGTGGCCTGGAAGTGGGCGTTTGCGGCCTGGACGAGAAGCTCGACCTGGCCAACCCGGAAAGCATGAGTGTGCTCAAGCGTGAGCTGACCGTGCCGGGCGCCGAGCGTATCTGGTACGTCGCAGATGCCTTCCGTGCGGGCATGACCGTCGAAGATATCTTTGGCATGAACATGATTGACCCGTGGTTCCTGGTGCAGATCGAAGATCTGATCAAGGAAGAAGAGAAGGTCAAGACCCTGGGGCTGGCCAGCATCGACCGCGACATGATGTTCCGTCTCAAGCGCAAGGGCTTCTCCGACCAGCGTCTGGCCAAGCTGCTGGGTGTGACCGAGAAGAACCTGCGTACCCATCGCCACAAGCTGGAGATCTTCCCGGTCTACAAGCGCGTTGACACCTGCGCCGCCGAGTTCTCCACCGACACCGCCTACCTGTACTCCACCTACGAGGAAGAGTGCGAAGCAGCGCCGTCGGGTCGCGACAAGATCATGATCCTGGGCGGCGGTCCTAACCGTATCGGCCAGGGTATCGAGTTTGACTACTGCTGCGTACACGCCGCCCTCGCCCTGCGCGAAGACGGGTACGAGACCATCATGGTCAACTGCAACCCGGAAACCGTTTCCACCGACTACGACACTTCCGATCGCCTTTACTTCGAGCCAGTGACCCTGGAAGACGTACTGGAAATCGTGCGCGTCGAGAAGCCAAAGGGTGTGATCGTCCAGTACGGCGGCCAAACCCCGCTGAAATTGGCTCGCGCCCTGGAAGCGGCCGGCGTGCCGATCATCGGCACCAGCCCTGACGCCATCGACCGTGCCGAAGACCGTGAGCGCTTCCAGCAGATGGTTGAGCGCCTGAACCTGCGTCAGCCGCCAAACGCCACCGTGCGCAGCGAAGACGAAGCCATCCGTGCAGCCAGCAAGATCGGCTATCCGCTGGTGGTGCGTCCGTCCTACGTACTGGGCGGCCGTGCGATGGAAATCGTCTACGAAGAAGAAGAGCTCAAGCGCTACCTGCGTGACGCGGTGAAAGTCTCCAACGACAGCCCAGTGCTGCTGGACCACTTCCTCAACTGCGCCATCGAGATGGACGTGGACGCTGTTTGCGACGGCACCGACGTGGTGATCGGCGCGATCATGCAGCACATCGAACAGGCGGGCGTTCACTCCGGTGACTCGGCTTGCTCGCTGCCACCGTACTCGCTGCCGGCGCACATCCAGGACGTGATGCGCGACCAGGTCAAGAAAATGGCCTTGGAATTGGGCGTGGTCGGCCTGATGAACGTACAGTTGGCGCTGCAAGGCGAAGACATCTACGTCATCGAAGTCAACCCGCGTGCTTCCCGTACCGTGCCGTTTGTTTCCAAGTGCATCGGTGTGTCCCTGGCCATGATCGCTGCGCGCGTGATGGCTGGTAAGACCCTGAAGGAAATCGGCTTCACCAAGGAAATCATTCCTAACTTCTACAGCGTGAAAGAGGCGGTGTTCCCATTCGCCAAATTCCCGGGTGTGGACCCGATCCTGGGCCCAGAGATGAAGTCCACCGGTGAAGTGATGGGTGTGGGTGACACCTTCGGTGAAGCGTTCGCCAAGGCCCAGATGGGCGCCAGCGAAGTGCTGCCGACCGGCGGTACAGCCTTCATCAGCGTGCGTGACGACGACAAGCCTCTGGTTGCGGGTGTGGCCCGTGATCTGATCAACTTGGGCTTCGAAGTCGTGGCCACCGCCGGGACCGCCAAGCTGATCGAAGCGGCCGGCCTGAAAGTGCGTCGCGTGAACAAGGTGACGGAAGGCCGTCCGCACGTGGTCGACATGATCAAGAATGACGAAGTCACCTTGATCATCAACACCACTGAAGGTCGCCAGTCGATCGCGGACTCTTACTCCATCCGTCGTAACGCCTTGCAGCACAAGATCTACTGCACCACTACCATTGCTGCTGGCGAAGCCATCTGCGAAGCGCTCAAGTTCGGTCCGGAAAAAACCGTGCGTCGCTTGCAGGATCTACACGCAGGATTGAAGGCATGACCAAATACCCAATGACCGTCCAGGGCTTCAAGGCCCTGGAAGAGGAGCACGCCCATCTGACCAAGGTCGTACGTCCAAAACTGAGCCAGGACATCGGTACGGCCCGCGAGCTGGGTGACCTCAAGGAAAACGCCGAATACCACGCTGCTCGCGAGCAGCAGGGTATGGTCGAGGCGCGTATCCGTGACATCGAAGGCCGCCTGCAGAACTCGGTGGTCATCGATGTGACGACTATTCCGAAGACCGGCAAGGTGATTTTCGGTACGACCGTGGAAATCGCCAACGTTGAAACTGACGAAAGCGTGGTTTACCACATCGTGGGCGAAGACGAGGCTGACTTTAAACTCGGCAAAATCTCCGTTGGCTCGCCACTGGCCCGCGCCTTGATTGCCAAGGAAGAGGGTGATGTGGTGACCGTCAAGACGCCTGGCGGCGTGACCGAGTACGAGATTGTTGAAGTTCGTCACGTCTGAAAGACGGCGCCCGCTTCGTGCGGGCGCTATGCTGTGGCAGCTCGCCCAGATGCTTTGGGTGGGCGGCCTATGGCTGTTGCATATTGGTGTTTTGCCGGCGTTGGGCCTGATTGGCCTGGCGCCGTTGCTGATCGATGAGATCGACGGATTACTGAGTGCGCTGCTGGTGGGTTTTGCGGCGGCGTGCGTAATTCTCCAGGCGCTGGTGCTGATCAAGGCTGAAGGTCTGGGGAGTTTGTGGCGGGATATTCGCGGCCAACTGCTGTTGATGGCGCTGTATGCGTGCGCAATGTTTTGCGCGGTGCATGTCTGGCTGCCGGAAGCGTTGCGCTGGCAGCTATTCAGCTATCTTGTGCTAGGGTTTTCCGGCCTGGTGCTGGTTATACAGCCGGCGCCCGGGTGGAGTGGCGGGGCGCGCGAAGCACGCCCGTGACCCTTTGAATCATTTGAAGCGATGAACGTTCGACAGTTGCTTGTTGACGCTGAAGTTCTTGCGATGCAGCAGCGCCATCTTGCCGATGACCTGGACCAGGTCCGCTTTGCCAACCTTGCACAGTTCTGCAATGGCAGCCAGGCGCGCCTCGCGGTCGAGGATGTTGACCTTGATCTTGATCAATTCGTGATCGTTCAGCGCGCGCTCGAATTCGGCTAACACACCTTCAGTCAAACCGTTGTCTGCCACAATCAGAACTGGTTTCAGATGGTGGCCAATGGATTTGTACTGTTTCTTCTGCTCTTGAGTGAGCGGCATAATCTGACCCCTGCGTCTGATCTTGTAAAAAGCGGCGGCCAGTTTACCCGAGGGAGTCCGGGACCGCCCAGTTAATCACGACCCGTTTTATTTTCGAGGTGGCCCGTGGCCCGTTCCAAAACTAGCCTTAAGTGGCTGCAAGAGCATTTCAACGATCCTTACGTCAAAAAGGCGCAGAAGGACGGTTACCGTTCCCGGGCCAGCTACAAGCTGCTGGAGCTCCAGGACAAGGACAAATTGTTTCGCCCCGGCATGAGCGTCATCGACCTGGGTGCCGCCCCGGGTGGCTGGTCCCAGGTGGCCAGTCGTCTGATTGGTGGGCAAGGCCGGTTGATCGCATCCGACATCCTTGAGATGGACAGCATCCCGGACGTGACCTTCGTTCATGGCGACTTCACCCAGGACGCCGTACTCGCCGAGATTCTGGAGGCCGTGGGAAATTCGCAGGTAGACCTTGTGATTTCCGACATGGCCCCCAATATGAGTGGATTACCGGCTGTTGATATGCCGCGAGCCATGTTCCTGTGCGAGTTGGCGCTGGATCTGGCGGGGCGGGTATTGCGTCCGGGTGGTGATTTTCTGGTCAAGGTCTTCCAGGGTGAAGGCTTCGACGAGTACCACAAGAACATCCGCAAGCTGTTCGACAAGGTGCAAATGCGCAAACCGGACTCTTCCCGGGACCGGTCTCGCGAGCAATACCTGTTGGCGCGGGGGTTCCGTGGCATCGAAGGCGCCGCCAGCGATGAGCGTCTTTAAAGGTTTGAAGGGAGTCGATAGGTTTTTTTATATCGCTTTCGTCACGAAGCTTTACGAATATTGTGTAGTCAAAGTTTCACAAAGGGTTACAGACGGCGCCTGCCAGAGTTGTAGGTAATGTAGTAAGTTAGGCCGGTGAATATCATGCGAAGCGCGCGCCAGTAGCGGAGCTTGCTTCAGAGGGTAGTTAATTGAACGATATGGCAAAGAATCTGATCCTGTGGTTGATCATCGCGGCTGTCCTGGTGACGGTGATGAACAACTTCTCCAGCCCTAACGAGCCGCAGACCCTCAACTATTCCGACTTCATCCAGCAAGTTAAGGATGGCAAGGTCGAGCGCGTAGCGGTTGATGGCTACGTGATCACCGGCAAACGCAACGATGGCGATAGCTTCAAGACCATTCGTCCGGCCATTCAGGACAACGGTCTGATCGGTGACTTGGTGGATAATCACGTGGTTGTCGAAGGCAAGCAGCCTGAGCAGCAAAGCATCTGGACCCAATTGCTGGTCGCCAGCTTCCCGATCCTGGTGATCATCGCCGTGTTCATGTTCTTCATGCGCCAGATGCAAGGTGGTGCGGGGGGCAAGGGCGGACCGATGAGTTTCGGTAAGAGCAAGGCGCGCCTGCTGTCCGAAGATCAGGTGAAGACCACCCTGGCTGACGTCGCAGGTTGCGATGAAGCCAAGGAAGAAGTGGGCGAGCTGGTGGAATTCCTCCGGGATCCGGGCAAGTTCCAGCGTCTGGGCGGTCGCATTCCTCGCGGCGTGCTGATGGTGGGGCCTCCGGGTACCGGTAAAACCCTGCTGGCCAAGGCTATTGCGGGCGAAGCCAAGGTGCCTTTCTTCACCATTTCCGGTTCTGACTTCGTCGAGATGTTCGTGGGTGTCGGTGCCAGCCGTGTTCGCGACATGTTCGAGCAGGCGAAGAAGCACGCACCGTGCATCATCTTCATCGATGAAATCGACGCCGTTGGTCGCCATCGTGGCGCCGGCATGGGCGGCGGTCATGACGAGCGTGAGCAGACCCTCAACCAGTTGCTGGTTGAGATGGACGGCTTTGAAATGAATGACGGCATCATCGTCATCGCTGCAACCAACCGTCCGGATGTATTGGACCCTGCGTTGCTGCGTCCAGGCCGCTTCGACCGCCAGGTTGTGGTGGGCTTGCCGGATATCCGTGGCCGCGAACAGATCCTGAAAGTACACATGCGCAAAGTGCCAATGGGCGACGACGTGGCTCCGGCCGTGATCGCTCGGGGTACTCCGGGCTTCTCCGGCGCCGACCTGGCCAACCTGGTCAACGAGGCCTCGCTGTTTGCTGCTCGTACCGGCAAGCGCATCGTTGAAATGAAAGAATTCGAGTTGGCAAAAGACAAGATCATGATGGGCGCCGAGCGCAAGTCCATGGTCATGTCCGAGAAAGAAAAACAGAACACGGCTTATCACGAAGCCGGTCACGCCATTGTCGGTCGCGTCGTGCCTGAGCATGACCCGGTCTACAAAGTGTCGATCATTCCTCGTGGTCGGGCACTGGGTGTCACCATGTTCCTGCCGGAAGAGGATCGCTACAGCCTCTCCAAGCGTGCGCTGATCAGCCAGATATGCTCGCTGTACGGTGGTCGTATTGCCGAAGAGATGACTTTGGGCTTCGACGGTGTCACTACCGGCGCTTCCAACGACATCATGCGTGCGAGCCAGATTGCCAGGAATATGGTCACCAAGTGGGGCTTGTCGGAGAAGCTCGGTCCGTTGATGTACGCCGAAGAAGAGGGCGAAGTGTTCCTGGGTCGTGGTGGTGGCGGTCAAAATGCCAGTTTCTCCGGTGAGACAGCCAAGCTGATCGACTCCGAAGTGCGCAGCATCATTGACCAGTGCTACGGCACGGCCAAGCAGATCCTGACCGACAACCGCGACAAGCTGGATGCCATGGCTGACGCGCTGATGAAGTATGAGACCATTGATGCCGATCAGATCGACGACATCATGGCGGGGCGCGCACCTCGTGAGCCTCGCGATTGGGAGGGCGGTTCGGGCACCTCTGGCACCCCGCCAGTGGTTCAGAATGAACGCCCTGAAGCCCCGATCGGCGGGCCGGCAGCTGACCACTAAGGCTTGAAATGACTTCTGTGTTGTCCTCCACCCGGTTGCCTTGCGGCAATCGGGTTCTTGATTTGGCCCATACGCACGTCATGGGCATTCTCAATGTAACCCCCGATTCCTTTTCCGATGGCGGCCGTTTCAGCCAGCTTGATGCAGCTTTGCGTCATGCCGAGGCGATGGTGACGGCTGGCGCGACCTTGATCGATGTCGGTGGTGAGTCGACTCGTCCCGGCGCCCGCGTGGTCTCTCCTTTGGAGGAGTTGGAGCGGGTGGCGCCTATCGTCGAGCGGATTGCTCGAGAGTTGGACGTGATCATTTCAGTTGATACCTCAACGCCAGCTGTAATGCGTGAAACTGCGCGCCTGGGTGCTGGGTTGATCAACGATGTGCGCTCCCTCCAGCGCGAGGGTGCCTTGGATGCTGCTGCAGCGACCGGGTTGCCGGTATGCCTGATGCACATGCTGGGCGAGCCCGGAAATATGCAAGACAGCCCGCACTATGACGATCTTGTGGGTGAGGTCAGTGGCTTCCTGGCTGAGCGGGTCGTGCAGTGCGCTGCGGTCGGGATTCCTGCGGAAAAGATCATCCTTGATCCGGGATTTGGTTTCGCCAAGACCCTGCAACACAATTTAAGCCTGTTCAAGCACATGGAGTCCTTGCATGCCCTTGGTCGGCCCTTGTTGGTCGGCGTTTCGCGCAAGAGCATGATAGGGCTGGCTTTGAACCGTCCGGTGGGTGAGCGACTGTATGGCGGCCTTGCGCTGGCGGCGCTGGCGGTAACCAAGGGCGCGCGTATCTTGCGTGTGCATGATGTCGCCGAGACTGTGGACGTGGTGCGTATGATTGCCGCTGTAGAATCAGCCGAATAAGAATGATGGAGCACTTATGACTAAAAAATACTTTGGCACCGACGGTATCCGTGGTCGGGTCGGCGAGTTTCCTATTACTCCTGATTTCATGCTCAAGCTCGGTTGGGCGGCAGGTATGGCGTTCCGCAGCATGGGCGCATGCCGCATCCTGGTGGGCAAGGACACCCGTATTTCGGGTTACATGTTTGAATCTGCACTGGAGGCCGGTTTGTCCGCTGCCGGTGCTGACGTAATGCTGCTGGGCCCTATGCCGACGCCGGCGATCGCTTACCTGACGCGTACCTTTCACGCTGAAGCCGGTATCGTGATCAGTGCCTCGCACAACCCTCATGATGACAATGGCATCAAGTTCTTCTCGGGCCAAGGCACCAAGCTGCCAGACGAGATCGAGTTGATGATTGAAGAGCTGCTGGATGCGCCGATGACGGTGGTGGATTCCAGCAAGCTGGGCAAGGTGTCGCGCATCAATGACGCTTCCGGCCGCTATATCGAGTTCTGCAAGAGCAGCGTGCCGACCAGCACCAATTTTGCCGGTCTGAAAATTGTTGTCGACTGTGCTCACGGCGCTACCTACAAGGTCGCGCCGAGTGTGTTCAAGGAGCTGGGCGCCGATGTGACGGTGCTGTCGGCTCAGCCAAATGGTTTGAACATCAACGAAAACTGTGGCTCCACCCATACAGAGCAACTGCAGGCGGCCGTACTGGCTGAGCATGCGGATCTCGGTATCGCCTTCGATGGTGATGGCGATCGCGTGCTGATGGTTGATCACACCGGCGCTGTGGTGGACGGTGATGAGTTATTGTTCATCATTGCTCGCGACCTGCATGAGCGGGGCAAGCTGCAAGGCGGCGTCGTGGGTACGCTGATGAGCAACCTTGGGCTGGAACTGGCCCTGGCAGATTTAGGTATTCCTTTCGTTCGTGCGAATGTGGGCGACCGTTATGTGATCGCAGAACTGTTGGAGCGCAACTGGCAGGTGGGGGGTGAAAACTCCGGGCACGTTGTGTGCTTCCATCACACCACGACGGGCGATGCCATTATTGCCGCGCTGCAGGTTTTGCTGTCCTTGCGTCGTCGTGAAGAAAGCCTTGCCCAGGCCCGCCAGGCGCTGCGCAAGTGCCCTCAAGTGTTGCTCAATGTGCGCTTCTCGGGCGGTGAAAACCCGATCGAGCATCCGGCTGTCAAAGAGGCCTGCGAGCGTGTGACCCTGGCAATGGCGGGGCGTGGGCGGGTGCTGCTGCGCAAGTCCGGCACAGAGCCTTTGGTGCGTGTCATGGTCGAAGGCGACGACGAAACACAGGTTCGCGGCCATGCCGAAGACCTGGCAAAACTGGTAACTGAAGTTTGCGCCTGAATTCGGCTTGCCAGTGGTGATGTGGTTGGGTAACATCTGCGCCCACTTTGACCGACGAGGTACAGCATGCGTCGCACTATGGTAGCTGGTAACTGGAAGATGCACGGTACCCGCGCCAGTGTCGCCGAGCTGATCAACGGCCTTCGTCACTTGGCCTTGCCAAGCGGTGTCGATGTCGCGGTTTTCCCACCTTGCTTGCATATCAACCAAGTGGTTGATGGCTTGAAAGGCAAGTCGATCCAGGTCGGCGCGCAGAACTCTGCGGTGGAGCCGATGCAAGGTGCGTTGACCGGTGAGATTTCGCCGAGTCAGCTGGTTGATGCGGGTTGTTCCTATGTGCTCGTCGGGCACTCCGAGCGCCGTCAGATGATGGGCGAGCGTGATGGGACACTCAATCGCAAGTTCGCAGCGGCACAGGCTTGTGGCTTGATTCCAGTGTTGTGCGTAGGGGAGACCCTTGCAGAGCGCGAATCGGGCAAGACTCTTGAAGTTGTCTCGCGTCAGCTGGGCAGCATCATCGAGGAGCTGGGTGTTGGTGCGTTTGCAAAGGCAGTAATTGCTTACGAGCCGGTCTGGGCCATTGGTACCGGGCTGACTGCTACACCGCAACAGGCGCAGGATGTGCACGCAGCCATCCGCGCACAGTTGGCGGCAGAGAATTCTGAGGTCGCGCAAGGTGTGCGGCTTCTATACGGCGGCAGCGTGAAGGCGGCCAATGCGGTCGAACTGTTCGGCATGCCGGATATCGATGGGGGGCTCATTGGTGGAGCTTCCCTGAATGCAGATGAGTTCGGTGCGATCTGTCGCGCCGCGGGAAACTGAAAAAATGCTGGAAACAGTCGTAGTCGTTTTTCATCTGTTGGCTGCCCTGGGCGTAGTTGCCCTGGTTTTGTTGCAACAGGGTAAAGGTGCGGATGCTGGTGCGTCTTTCGGTGCAGGTGCTTCAAATACTGTGTTCGGAAGCCAAGGTTCCTCTACCTTTCTTAGTAAGTTTACTGCTATACTTGCCGCAGGTTTCTTCATAACCAGCTTAGGGTTAGGTTACTTTGCTAAAGAGAAAGCTCATGTGCTGACTCAAGTAGGTTTGCCAAACCCAGCGGTGTTGGAAGTACCAAAAGCAAAACCGGCTTCTGATGATGTCCCGGTGCTTCAAGAGCAAAAGTCGGCTACTCCAGCGACTGACGTACCTCCAGCTCAAGAGCAAAAGTAAGAAGGGTTGTAAGCGCTGTATTGCCGAGGTGGTGGAATTGGTAGACACGCAACCTTGAGGTGGTTGTGCCCATAGGGTGTAGGGGTTCGAGTCCCCTTCTCGGTACCAATTATCAGGAGAGCCCGCTGTTGCGGGCTTTCTTGTAGGTGGAAGGTTACATTGACCCTGTAAGGGATCGGTCGTATACTTCCGCCCCAGCTTTGTCGCGGGGTGGAGCAGTCTGGTAGCTCGTCGGGCTCATAACCCGAAGGTCGTCGGTTCAAATCCGGCCCCCGCAACCAGTTTTAGCGGAGCCCCTTTTAAGGGGCTTTTTGTTAGCTGGACACTTTCAACGCCGCTGTTCGACGGCGTTTCAAGGATGGGCGTTTCGCCCATTTTTTTATTTTGCACAGCATGCACATACATGCACGAGGGGGTTCAGGTGTCGAGCAAGCTAGAAGAGTTGCAGGCCTTGTTGGCCCCGGTGGTCGTGGCCCTAGGCTATGAATGCTGGGGTATTGAGTTTTCGGCTCAAGGTCGCCACTCAATGTTGCGCGTTTATATCGATAAAGAGGGCGGCGTGCTGGTGGACGATTGTGCCATTGTCAGCCGTCAGATCAGCGGTGTCCTGGATGTTGAAGATCCAATTTCCGTTGAATATACCCTCGAAGTTTCCTCGCCAGGCATGGAACGCCCACTGTTCACTATTGATCAGTTTGCAAAATTTGCCGGTGAACAAGTGAAGATCAGGCTGCGATCTCCCTTTGAAGGGCGACGCAACTTTCAGGGCCTTCTGCGCGGTGTAGAAGAACAGGATGTCGTGGTGCAGGTAGACGACCATGAGTTCCTGTTGCCGATCGATATGATCGACAAGGCCAACATTATTCCCAGTTTTGACTGAGACGCGGATCCCGCGGATCCAATGGCTTGCGAAAGGCGAGGCGTACGATGAGCAAAGAAGTACTGCTGGTTGTTGAGTCGGTATCCAATGAAAAGGGCGTACCGGCAAACGTGATTTTTGAAGCGCTGGAGCTGGCTCTGGCCACTGCTACCAAAAAGCGTTTTGAAGACGAAGTTGATCTGCGTGTGGAAATCAACCGCCACACCGGTGCCTATGAGACTTTCCGTCGCTGGACGGTCGTCGAAGAGGCCGATCTTGATGATCCGGCCATCGAAACCTGGCCGAGCAAGGTTGCGCAAACGCATCCTGGCGCCAAGGTCGGTGATGTCGTCGAAGAAAAGATCGAATCGATCGAATTCGGCCGTATTGCTGCACAGACCGCCAAGCAGGTCATCGTGCAGAAGGTTCGCGAAGCCGAGCGCGCTCAAGTCGTTGACGCCTATCGCGAGCGCCTGGGTGAAATCATCTCCGGCACCGTGAAAAAAGTGACCCGCGACAACGTGATCGTCGACTTGGGCAACAACGCCGAAGCGTTGCTGGCCCGCGAAGACATCATCTCCCGCGAAACCTTCCGTGTTGGCGTGCGTCTGCGTGCGCTGCTCAAGGAAATCCGTACCGAAAACCGCGGCCCTCAGTTGATCCTGTCGCGTACCGCGCCGGAAATGCTGATCGAGCTGTTCCGTATCGAAGTACCGGAAATCGCCGAAGGCCTGATCGAAGTCATGGCTGCATCCCGCGACCCGGGTTCGCGCGCCAAGATCGCGGTCCGCTCCAAGGACAAACGCATTGACCCGCAAGGCGCCTGCATCGGTATGCGCGGTTCGCGCGTGCAAGCAGTGTCGGGCGAGCTCGGTGGTGAGCGTGTGGACATCGTCCTGTGGGACGACAACCCGGCGCAGTTCGTGATCAACGCCATGTCGCCGGCTGAAGTGGCGGCAATTATCGTTGACGAAGATGCCCATGCGATGGACATCGCCGTTGGCGCAGACAATCTGGCTCAGGCCATTGGTCGTGGTGGTCAGAACGTGCGTCTGGCCAGCCAACTGACCGGCTGGACCCTGAACGTGATGACCGAATCGGACATCCAGGCTAAGCAGCAAGCTGAAACCGGTGACATCCTGCGCAACTTCATTGACGAGCTGGAAGTCGACGAAGAGCTGGCACAGGTGCTGGTAGATGAAGGCTTCACCAGCCTGGAAGAGATTGCCTACGTACCGTTGGAAGAAATGCTCAACATCGACGGCTTTGACGAGGAAATCGTCAACGAGCTTCGCGCTCGGGCCAAGGATCGTTTGTTGACTAAAGCCATCGCTACTGAGGAAAAGCTGGCAGACGCCCATCCGGCCGAAGACCTGCTCTCGCTTGAGGGTATGGACAAGGATTTGGCGATGGAACTGGCGGTGCGCGGCGTAATTACCCGCGAAGACCTGGCCGAGCAGTCTATTGACGATCTGCTCGACATCGACGGCATTGACGATGATCGTGCCGGCAAGTTGATCATGGCCGCCCGAGCCCATTGGTTCGAGTAACTAGGCGCGGCCTGAGGAGAGAAGTGCATGACGCAAGTCACGGTGAAACAACTGGCCGATGAGGTCAAAACACCGGTAGAGCGCCTGTTGCAGCAGATGCGTGAGGCAGGTCTGCCGCACACCGCCGCCGATGAAGGTGTGAGCGACAGTGAGAAGCAGTCTTTGCTGACTCACTTGAAGAGCAGCCACAAGGCGAAAGTGGAAGAACCGCGCAAGATTACATTGCAGCGCAAAACCACCAGCACCCTGCGTGTTGCGGGTAGCAAGAGCATCAGCGTTGAAGTACGCAAGAAGAAAGTCTTCGTACAGCGCAGCCCGGAAGAAATCGAAGCCGAGCGCAAACGCGAACTGGAAGAACGTCGCGCAGTAGAAAATGCTGCTCGTCAGAAGGCTGAAGAAGAAGCCAAGCGTCGCGCCGAAGAAGAAGCGCGTCGCCAGCCTGCTGCTGCGCAACCTGCTGTTACTGAAGCGGTCGCTGCGCCTAGCGCGCCAGTAGAAGCTGTACGTGAGGCCGCTCCGGTTGCCCCTGCGCCAGCACCTGCTGCAGACACTCGCAAGCGTGACGAACCGCGTCGTCCGGACAAACCACGTGCTGACGATAACAATCGTCGCGGTGGTGGTGGCGATGGCGAGCGCAAAAACGCTCCGCATCGTGCTTCGGTCAAAGAGAAAGCGCCTGCTCCACGCGTTGCCCCACGTACCACCGACGAAGAAAGCGATGGCTTCCGTCGTGGTGGTCGCGGCAAGGCCAAGCTGAAAAAGCGCAACGCCCACGGTTTCCAGAGCCCAACCGGCCCTGTCGTGCGTGAAGTGAAAATCGGCGAGACCATCACTGTTGGCGACCTCGCCCAGCAGATGTCGGTCAAGGCTGCTGAAATCATCAAGTTCATGTTCAAGCTGGGCACTCCGGCCACTATCAACCAGGTACTGGATCAGGAAACTGCCCAACTGGTTGCTGAAGAGCTGGGCCACAAAGTGACCCTGGTCAGCGACACCGCCCTGGAAGATTCCCTGGCCGAGTCCCTGAAGTTTGAAGGTGAAGCGGTTTCCCGTGCACCAGTCGTGACCGTAATGGGCCACGTTGACCACGGTAAGACCTCCCTGCTCGACTACATCCGTCGTGCCAAGGTTGCTGCTGGCGAAGCCGGTGGTATCACCCAGCACATCGGTGCATACCACGTTGAAACCGACCGTGGCATGGTGACGTTCCTCGATACCCCGGGTCACGCCGCGTTTACCGCAATGCGTGCCCGTGGTGCCAAGGCGACCGACATCGTGATCCTGGTGGTTGCGGCGGACGACGGCGTGATGCCACAAACCATCGAGGCTGTTCAGCACGCTCAGGCGGCTGGCGTTCCTCTGGTGGTTGCAGTGAACAAAATCGACAAGCCGGGCGCCGATCTCGATCGCATCCGTAGCGAACTGTCGGTTCACGGCGTGACCTCCGAAGAGTGGGGTGGCGACACTCCATTCGTACCGGTCTCCGCGAAAATGGGTACCGGTGTTGACGAACTGCTCGAAGCCGTTCTGTTGCAAGCCGAAGTGCTGGAACTGACTGCTACGCCATCGGCCCCTGGTCGTGGTGTCGTGGTTGAATCCCGCCTCGACAAGGGCCGTGGCCCGGTTGCGACCGTCCTGGTTCAAGACGGTACCCTGCGCCAAGGCGACATGGTCCTGGTCGGTTCGAACTACGGCCGTGTACGTGCCATGCTCGACGAGAACGGCAAGCCAATCAAGGAAGCAGGTCCTGCTATCCCGGTCGAGATCCTCGGCCTGGACGGTACTCCGGACGCTGGTGACGAGATGAGCGTGGTTGCCGACGAGAAGAAAGCCCGCGAAGTGGCTCTGTTCCGTCAAGGCAAGTTCCGCGAAGTCAAACTGGCCCGTGCTCACGCCGGCAAGCTGGAAAACATCTTCGAGAACATGGGCCAGGAAGAGAAGAAGACGCTCAACATCGTCCTCAAATCTGACGTACGTGGTTCCCTCGAAGCGTTGAACGGCGCCTTGAACGGCCTGGGTAACGACGAAGTGCAAGTGCGCGTTGTCGGTGGCGGTGTCGGTGGTATCACCGAGTCCGACGCCAACCTGGCACTGGCTTCCAACGCTGTACTGTTCGGCTTCAACGTGCGTGCCGATGCCGGCGCTCGCAAGATCGTCGAGCAGGAAGGCCTGGACATGCGTTACTACAACGTCATCTACGACATCATCGAAGACGTCAAGAAAGCCCTCACCGGCATGCTTGGCAGCGACGTCCGGGAGAACATCCTGGGTATCGCCGAAGTGCGTGACGTGTTCCGCTCGCCGAAATTCGGCGCGATCGCCGGCTGCATGGTGGTTGAAGGCACCGTGTACCGTAACCGCCCAATCCGTGTACTGCGTGAAGACATCGTTATCTTCGAAGGCGAGCTGGAATCCCTGCGCCGCTTCAAGGATGACGCTTCCGAAGTACGTGCCGGCATGGAATGCGGTATCGGCGTCAAGAGCTACAACGACGTCAAGGTTGGCGACAAGATCGAAGTCTTCGAGAAGGTCCAGGTTGCTCGCAGCCTCTAACTCGCGCACTTCCGGAGCCACGCGGCGTGTGGGCATGCAAATGCCCCGCGCAGCGTACGGACTCTAAACGCAACGCCCGGTCTGGCTTTTGTCAGGCCGGGCGTTTGCCGCTTTCAGACCCCACGGGTTTCACCGTGTGGCAGTAACAGGTAACAAGACATGGCAAAAGAATACAGCCGTACCCAGCGTATCGGCGATCAGATGCAGCGTGAGCTGGCCCAACTGATCCGTCGCGAAGTCAAAGATCCCCGTGTTGGCCTGGTCACCATCACCGCCGTAGAAGTGAGCCGTGACGTGGGTCACGCCAAGATCTTCATCACCGTGATGGGCCAGGACAGCAGCGAAGAAATCGCGCAAAGCATCAAGGTGCTCAACTCTGCCGCAGGTTTCCTGCGCATGCAGTTGGCCCGCGAAATGAAGCTGCGCAGTGTTCCCCAGTTGCACTTCCACTACGACGAAAGCGTCGTGCGTGGTGCGCACCTGTCGGCACTGATCGAGCGCGCCGTGGCTGAAGACAGCCAGCACCCGTCCACACCTGAAGACGCCAAGGAGTAAGCGGTGGCTCAGGTCAAACGTATCCGTCGCAACGTCAGCGGCATCATTCTGCTCGACAAGCCCATTGGCTTCACCTCCAATGCCGCGTTGCAGAAGGTTCGCTGGCTGCTCAATGCCGAAAAGGCCGGGCACACCGGCAGCCTCGACCCACTGGCCACCGGCGTATTGCCGTTGTGCTTTGGCGAGGCCACCAAGTTCTCGCAATACCTGCTCGATTCCGACAAGGGTTACGAAACCCTGATGCAACTGGGCAAGACCACCACCACGGCTGATGCCGAGGGTGATGTCCTGCAGGTTCGCGACGTGACCGTTGGTCGCTCTGATATCGAGGCTGCGTTACCCGGTTTTCGTGGGCAAATCAGTCAGATACCGCCGATGTACTCGGCTCTCAAGCGTGATGGGCAACCCCTTTACAAGCTGGCACGTGCGGGCGAAGTAGTGGAGCGCGAAGCGCGTTCTGTTACTATTGCGCGCTTGGAATTGCTCGCCTGTGAAGGCGACACCGCGCGTCTGGCCGTGGACTGCAGCAAAGGCACCTATATCCGTACCCTGGTGGAAGATATTGGTGAACATCTTGGTTGCGGTGCGTACGTTGCAGAGTTGCGACGCACACAGGCCGGCCCTTTCACCCTGGCCCAGACGGTCACGCTGGAAGAGTTGGAAGCGGTACACGCCGAAGGCGGCAATGAAGCGGTTGATCGCTTCCTGATGCCATCGGACAGCGGTTTGCTGGATTGGCCATTACTGCACTTCTCGGAGCACAGCGCGTTCTACTGGCTCAACGGCCAGCCGGTACGTGCCCCGGATGCCCCGAAGTTCGGCATGGTGCGGGTACAGGATCATAATGGTCGCTTCATCGGGATCGGTGAAGTGAGCGAAGACGGGCGCATCGCGCCACGTCGACTGATTCGGTCAGAATGACCGAACGAGTGTGGCTGTTAATAGGCACGGTCAACACTCATTTTTAGATACAGGGATTTGTCCCTGGCCTGTTGAAACTGCCCTTTGGGTGGTTTCCTGAAAAAAGGATTGCCTCATGGCTCTCGACGTTCAAGAAAAAGCACAAATCGTTGCTGACTATCAGCAAGCTGTTGGTGACACTGGTTCGCCAGAAGTGCAAGTTGCACTGCTGACCCACAACATCAACAAGCTTCAAGGTCACTTCAAGGCCAACGGTAAAGATCACCACTCCCGTCGTGGTCTGATCCGCATGGTAAACCAGCGCCGTAAGCTGCTGGACTACCTGAAAGGCAAGGATCTGGGTCGTTATCAGACTCTGATCGGTCGCCTGGGTCTGCGTCGCTAATAAGCGATTGCGCTAGAGGTTGGTTGTCTGCCGTGTGTCAGTGGGATTCCCGCTGGCTCATGGTAGGCTCCCAGCCTCAAGTTTTATCTGGATACACGTTTTACCCCTGGACCTGGTTCGGGCCGATTCCCGACATTGCCCAAGAATTTCGCAAGAAGACACGTTCCCCCAAGAGCCACAAAGAAGGTAGGACACCGTGAACCCGGTTATCAAAAAATTCCAGTTCGGTCAGTCGACCGTTACCCTCGAGACAGGCCGTATCGCCCGTCAAGCCTCCGGCGCAGTGCTGGTTACCGTTGACGACGACGTTACCGTTCTGGTGACCGTGGTTGGCGCCAAGACCGCTGACCCGAGCAAAGGCTTCTTCCCTCTGTCCGTTCACTACCAGGAAAAGACTTACGCTGCCGGTAAGATCCCTGGCGGTTTCTTCAAGCGCGAAGGCCGTCCTTCCGAGAAAGAAACCCTGACTTCCCGACTGATCGACCGTCCGATCCGTCCGCTGTTCCCAGAAGGCTTCATGAACGAAGTGCAGGTTGTCTGCACCGTCGTTTCCACCAGCAAGAAGACCGATCCGGACATCGCTGCGATGATCGGTACCTCGGCTGCCCTGGCCATCTCCGGCATTCCTTTCGATGGCCCGATCGGCGCTGCCCGCGTTGCGTTCCACGAAAGCACCGGCTACCTGCTGAACCCGACTTACGAGCAACTGAAAGCATCGAGCCTGGACATGGTCGTTGCCGGTACGTCGGAAGCCGTGTTGATGGTTGAATCGGAAGCCAAAGAGCTGACCGAAGACCAGATGCTGGGCGCCGTGCTGTTCGCCCACGACGAGTTCCAGGCTGTCATCAAGGCTGTCACCGAGCTGGCTGCCGAAGCGGCCAAGCCAACCTGGACCTGGGCGCCACAAGCTGAAGCCACCGAACTGCTGGGCGCTATCCGCTCCGAGTTCGGCGCTGCCATTTCCGACGCCTACACCATCACCGTCAAGGCCGACCGTTACGCTCGCCTGGGCGAGCTGAAAGACCAGGTTGTGGCCAAGCTGTCCGGTGAAGAAGGCCAGCCTTCTGCCAGCGACGTCAAAGCGGCTTTCGGCGAGATCGAATACCGCACCGTTCGCGAAAACATCGTAAACGGCAAGCCACGCATCGACGGCCGCGACACCCGCACCGTACGTCCGCTGAACATCGAAGTTGGTGTTCTGCCGAAGACTCACGGTTCGGCGCTGTTCACCCGTGGTGAAACCCAGGCCCTGGTGGTCGCGACCCTGGGTACTGCCCGTGACGCGCAGCTGCTGGACACCCTGGAAGGCGAGAAAAAAGACCCGTTCATGCTGCACTACAACTTCCCTCCGTTCTCGGTGGGCGAGTGTGGTCGCATGGGTGGCGCTGGTCGTCGCGAAATCGGCCACGGCCGTCTGGCGCGCCGTTCGGTACAGGCCATGCTGCCTGCTGCTGACGTGTTCCCTTACACCATTCGTGTTGTGTCGGAAATCACCGAATCCAACGGTTCCAGCTCCATGGCGTCCGTTTGCGGTGCTTCCCTGGCGCTGATGGACGCCGGTGTGCCGATGAAGGCGCCGGTTGCCGGTATCGCCATGGGCCTGGTTAAAGAAGGCGAGAAGTTCGCCATCCTGACCGACATCCTGGGTGACGAAGACCACCTGGGCGACATGGACTTCAAAGTAGCCGGTACCGCCAAAGGTGTGACCGCGCTGCAGATGGACATCAAGATCAAGGGCATCACCGAAGAGATCATGGAAATCGCCCTGGGCCAAGCCCTGGAAGCGCGCCTGAACATCCTCGGCCAGATGAACCAGATCATTGGTCAGTCCCGTACCGAGCTGTCGGAAAATGCTCCGACCATGATCGCGATGAAAATCGACACCGACAAAATCCGTGATGTCATCGGTAAAGGCGGCGCGACCATCCGTGCGATCTGCGAAGAAACCAAGGCTTCGATCGATATCGAAGACGACGGCTCCATCAAGATCTTCGGCGAAACCAAGGAAGCGGCTGAAGCTGCACGTCAGCGCGTACTGGGCATCACCGCTGAGGCCGAGATCGGCAAGATCTACGTCGGTAAGGTTGAGCGCATCGTCGACTTCGGCGCATTCGTGAACATCCTGCCGGGCAAAGACGGTCTGGTTCACATCTCCATGCTGAGCGACGCTCGCGTTGAGAAAGTGACCGACATCCTGAAAGAAGGCCAGGAAGTCGAAGTACTGGTATTGGACGTGGACAACCGCGGCCGTATCAAGCTGTCCATCAAGGACGTCGCAGCAGCCAAGGCTTCGGGCGTTTAACCAACCCCAGGCTTCACGCTGAAAAAAGGACCCCTCGGGGTCCTTTTTTTATGGGAGCGGGAAAGTGAAGGGAAATCAGCCATTTACCCGGAGTCAAAAGCCGCAACTTGCATGCAGGCACGATAGGCTTCATGCAAGTTGCACGATTTCGAAAATTGCGTGTTTTTATAAGTTATTGATTTATATGGATTTTAATGTCTGTCGCGACTTGGCACACTGCCTGCAATATCCCTGTTAACGCTGCAGCATCAAGGTTCATGTGCTGCGGACTTTTAATAAAACAGGAGTTACTCGTATGAAGAAGTTCGCTCTCGCTACTGCTACCGCTCTGACTCTGGCCATGGGTGCTAACGTAGCCTTTGCTCAGACTTCCCAAGCCCCTATGACTTTGGCGGCTGGTGAAGCGACCAAGGCTAAAGAAAGCGTTTCGGATACTTGGATCACCACCAAAGTTAAATCCGATCTGCTGACCGAGAAAGGCATTCCAGGCTCGGACATCAAGGTCGAAACCAACAAAGGCGTGGTTTCCCTGTCGTCCACAGTCGCTATCTCTGATTCGCAGAAAGCCACTGCCGTAGCGATCACCAAGAAAATCAAAGGTGTAACCGCCGTATCCGCTGATGGCCTGATGGCTGGCGGTGCTACCAAGGCTGACGGCATCGACAAGACCAAGGGCGCCGCTGCCAGCGCTAAAGAGTCGACCTCTGATACCTGGATCACCACCAAAGTGAAAGCTGATCTGGTAACCGAGAAAGGCATTCCTGGCACCGACATCAAAGTCGAAACCAACAAAGGTGTAGTTTCCCTGTCTTCGGCTGTAGCAGTCACTGAAGCCCAGAAAACCACCGCGGTGAACATCACCAAGAAAATCAAAGGCGTTAAAGCTGTATCGGCCGATGGCCTGAAGGCAGAGTAATGCTTAAGGATTCGTCTTGAACTAGACGGCGGCGGCTTAAGGTGAGTTAGATATCCACCCAATGCACCTCTGGAGTTCATGCGACCGACCACACGGATGTGGTCATTACAGGCCCCGGCACTCGTGTCGGGGCCTGTTCTATTTGAGGTTGGATAAAAAAACTTCATCACAACAGATATCCCATGTGGGAGCGGGCTTGCCCGCGAAAGCGTCGTGTCAGCTAACCGATGGGTCGACTGATTCACCGCATTCGCGGGCAAGCCCGCTCCCACAGTTGGATGAGGTGCTGAGGAGGTTACTCAGCATCCAGATGCATCGGGGTCACCACCCGGCCATCTTTCTCCGCCTGTCCCAGGTTCGCATCAATGAAGTACACCCGTTCGTCTTCAAGCTGCCCCTTGTCCACCAAGTAGTCCTTGATCGTGCTGGCGCGGTCCTGACCCAGTTGACGCAGCAAGACGTCACTGGTGCTCCAGAACTTGATCACGCCCTCACGCAGCTTCGCAGAGCGGTCGTCGTTGCTCAGGTCTTTCCACTCTGCTGGCGGTTGTTGCTTCAGGCGGGTGCGATAAATGCCTTCCAGCAACGGCGCTTTCTCTTTCTCCGGTACGACCAACAGCGAGGCCTGGGCCGGGACTTTATCGCCGCGACGCTGCAGGATCTTGTAGTAGTTGTATTGGTATTCACGCTCCAGGCGTTGTGCCGCCAGGAAAGGACCGTCGCTGCTGGCGGCTGCGGTCCCTTCGATTTCCAGGCGCAAGGCTGGGCGTTCTTTCAAGGCTTTGGCCAGGCTGTTCAAGGCGCCTTCGGCATCCTTGGTCAAATCGCTGGAGCCTGCAGCGAAGGACACATTGCCCAAATCCTCAGCACCGCCGCCGGAAATCAGCCCACCAATGAATTTGAAGGGGGCCGTAGCGGCACGTACCACCAGGTTGCGCAGGGTCTGCCACACAATCGGCATCACGCTGAATTGCGGGTTGTTCAAGTCGCCGGTCACCGGCAGCTCGATGGAGATCTTGCCATCGCTGTCCTTGAGCAAGGCAATGGCCAGGCGAATCGGCAGGTCCACGGCGTCCGCGCTGTCGACTTTTTCACCCAGTTGCAGTTGCTCGACTACCACTTTGTTTTCGGCTTTGAGCTGGCCCTTGGTGATCACATAGTGCAGGTCGAGGTTCAGCCGGCCTTTGCGAATACGGAAGCCGGCAAACTTGCCGGAGTAGGGGGTCAGGGTGGTCAGTTCGACACGCTTGAAGCTGGTGGCGATATCCAGCGCGGCCATCGGGTCGAACGGGTTCACGCTGCCCTTGATGGTCACAGGTGCATAGCGGTCCACCTTGCCGTTGATATTGACGCTGGCGGGCTTGGCCTGGCGACTGTCAATGGTGCCGATCTGGCCGTTGAGCTGTTGGATCGCCGTGGCGAAGTTGGGTGTCAGGCTGAAGTCGGCAAAGTTGGCCGACCCGTCATTGATCGCAATTTGCCCGATACGAATGCCCAACGGCTTTTCCTTGCTGGCGGGCTTGGATGTTTTGTCGGCGGGTTGCGGGATCAACAGGTCATCGACGTTGGTGGTGCGGTCGTCGTTGATCATGAAGCGCGCATACGGTTGCAGCAGGTTGACCTTGTCGATCGACAGGCTGTCGCCATGCTGGTAGTTCACGCCCTCCAGCACCAGACGCTGCCATTTGACGAAGTCGCGGGTCTTGAGGGTGTCCAGGGTATGCAATTGATCGACTTGCGCACGGCCGGTGACCTGCAGTTTCAGCGGGTCCGCGCTTTTGAGGTTCACATCCAGGTTGCTGCCCAACATGCCGCTGCGCAGTTCCAGGCGAATGAACGGGCTGATATAGGACTGGGCAACCCGCAGGTCGATGTCCTGGGTGTTCACTTTCAGCTTGGCGCTGATCGGGTTGAGGTTCACTTCGCCGGTCGCGAGGATCTTGCCTTGCTTGCCCAGGCCGGTGTCGACCTTCAAGGTGAAGGGGCTCTGGTTGAGGCTGTCGAAGTTCTGTACATCGACATTCAGCGGGCCCAGTTCCAGCGCGACGGCAGGTTTGACCTGGCGGTCGGCCAGGTGCACCTGATAATTGCGCAGCTGTACGTCTTTGAGCAGCACCTGCCAGGGTTTGCTCGGCGCGGCAGGTTCAGGTTTGGGCGAGTCAGCGGTGGCCGGTGCGGTGGCGGGTTCCGCCTTGGCCGGTTTACTCGGTTGACTGGCAAACAGCTTCTGCCAGTCCAGTTGCCCATCGGCTTCGCGGGCGGCCCAGGTTTCGAGCTTGTTGCTGCGGATCTTGCCGACCACCACCTGCTGCTTGGCCAGGTCAACCGTGGTTTCGCTGACGTCCAGGCGCTCCAGACGCGCCAACGGCCGCCCGTCCGGGGCCTTGATTGCAAACGGCGCGATGCTCGCTGCGGTGTTGGTCAGGTTGAGTTCGGTCTCTTTGGCCAGGCTGAATTTATAGTCGGTGCTGAAATTCAATACACCGTCTTCAAGCACCAGCGGCAAGGCATCACGTACATACGGCCACCAGGCTTTCATCTTGCCATCGGTGACTTTCAGGGTGCCCTCGGACGTGATCGGCACCAGGCTGAAATTGCCTTTCCAGTCGATTTGCCCGCCTTCAGGGCCTGCGGCCACCAACGTCATGTCGGCGTTGTCTTCGGGCAGGGTGCTGAGGTTTTTCAGCTCGAAGTCGAGTTTGTCGTAGAGGAATTCGATCGGCTCGCTGGGACGCAGATCCTGGAAATGCACATAGCCGCTCGCCAGCTTGATGCGCTCGATGCGCAGCGGGAATGGTTTGGCGTTGGGATCGGCCGGGGTCGGCTCGCTCGGCGGCAGCTTGAACAGTTGCGCCAGGTTCAGTTGGCCCGACTTGTCGAACAGCAGCTCGGTCTTGGGTTTGTCCAACTCGACGTCTGCCAGGTGCAGGGCGCGGGTCCAGAGGCTGTCGATCTGCAGGTTGGCGTAAAGGCGCTCGAAGCCGACTTGTTCCTTGCCGGGTTCACCGATTTGCAGGCCCCATACGGTCAGCTCCAGGCTGAACGGGTTGAGCTCGATGCGCTCGATGCGCGCTGGCACCGTGGCGTAATGGGCCAACTGTTGGTTGGCGATGCGAAGGGCAATGCCGGGCAAAATCAAAAAGCCCAGCAAGCTGTACAGAGCCAGAGCAGTCAACAAGGCGCCGACGGCGCGAATCAATCCTTTGGGCATGGGTGACGCCATCTGTGTCGAACGAGAGTGCCTTGGAGTATGGCACGGGTTTTCGGTTCCGAAGAACAGGCTCCGTTGGGATAACTCCTACAGTTGCAGGATCAGGGTTTTCAACGGCGGCTGCTGGTCACGGGACGGGAAGTCGGCGCCCGGGGTCATGACGGTCCACTCGCGGACCGGTCGACCGGCTTTTTCGGCGCAGCGCAGTACCTGTTCACGCCAGTCATCCATGCTGACCTTCGCCAGGTTGTTGCAGCAGATCAGCACGCCGTCGTCGGCGGTGGCCAGCAATGCCGGCTTGAGCAGGCTCTGGTAGTCGCGCAACAGGTCAACGGTGCCGAAGGCGCTCTTGGCCCAGGCCGGAGGGTCGAGCAGTACCAGGTCGTATTGACGCTGCTCCAGGCGCGGGTAGCTCGGCAACTTCTGGCCGCGCCGCTGAGTGATCGGCAGCCCCGCCAATTGGCGAATCGCCGGGAAGTAGTCGGACTGCACAAATTCCATGGTGGGCAATTGCGGGTTCAACAGGCCGTTTTCGCGCCCGACCGCCAGGTTGCCCTCGGCAAAGTCCAGGTTGCACACCTCGCGGGCACTCCCAGCTGCCGCGCTCAAGCCCACGCCGCAGGTGTAGGCAAACAAGTTCAGCACGCTCTTGCCGGCGCTGTGGGCCTTGACCCAGCCGCGCGTGTTGCGCAAGTCGAGGAACAGCAGCGGGTCTTGCCCGGCATGCCGACCGCGCACACGGTAGTTGAGGCCCCACTCCTGGCCGACCAGGTCCTCCAATGCCGCGGGTTCGGCGCGGTACACCGTGTCTTCACGGTCGATCCGCGAATTGCCACGGGAGCGGTCGTTGTAGACCAGCAACAATTCCAGGCCCATGTACTGATTGATCAGTTGATGCAGGTCCAGCAGGTCGGCGGTTTCCAGCGACTGGTGGAAGCTTTGCACCAGCAGTTGTGGGCCATAGCGGTCGATGGTCAGGCCTCCAGCGCCCTCCTGGCTGCCGTGGAACAACCGGTAGCAGTCGGTGCCTTGGGCGTGCAGCTCGTTGATCAGGTCTTGGCGATAGTCGAGGGCGGCGCGCAGCGCCTGATTCAGAGGAGACATGGAGCGCGCCTTGCTGGGAAAAGAGGGCGCGAAGTTTAACAGTTATGCGGCGTTGCCTACATCAACCCCATCCGCCGATGGGCGCGCTGCACTGAACCATTGCGCATGGCCCAGCGCAGCAACGGCGCACTGCGTTTTACCCCGGCGCGGATCATCTGGCGCTGCAACGGGCTTTGGTGCTGTTCGAGCAGGGTGCTCGCCCATTCCGGCAGCAGATCGATCCCGGCCTGCATCATCAAGCTGCCAAAGGGCTTGGCCAGGGTGCTAGGGGCGGGCGCATTGACCAGCAGGCGCAACACTTCGCGACTGCGCTCATCGCACAGCAGTTGAGGGCGGATACGCTCCAGATAATCCGAAACGTCCTGCCGTGAACGGGGAACATGCCGCGCGCCCAGGCGTTCAGCCACCAAGGCGATTTCGCTGTAGTAGCGGTCCTGATCCCGCCCCGAGAGATGAGGGTTGCGATAGCGCAGGTGCGCCGCCAGAAAATTGCTGACTTCCGCCACGTGCACCCAGGTCAGCAACTCTGGGTCGCTGGCCGCGTAAGGTCGCCCATCCGGTGCGTGGCCGACCACTTGCAAGTGAATGGTGCGCACTTTTTCGATCAGCCATTCGGCGTCTTTGCGTGAGCCGAAGGTGGTGCCGGAGATGAATTGCGAAGTGCGCCGCAAACGCCCGAGCATGTCCTGGCGGAAATTCGAATGGTCCCACACACCCGCCAGGGCCAGTGGGTGCAAGGCTTGCAACATCAAGGCGCTGATGCCGCCGATCAACATGCTGCTGAAGTCGCCATGCACTTGCCAGCTCACCGAGTCGGGCCCGAACAGGCCAGGATCGCCCTTGGGGTTTTCCAGGTCCAGTTGGCCCAGTGACAAGCCGGTGAGGCTCATCAACTGGGTTTCGATACGGCTGCGGATAAATTCCATGGCGACTCAAGGGTTCCTATCGGTTCAGGCGTTTGTCGATCAGGCCGTCCACCACGCTCGGGTCGGCCAGGGTCGAGGTGTCGCCCAGGCTGTCGAGTTCGTTGCAGGCGATCTTGCGCAAGATACGCCGCATGATCTTGCCGGAGCGGGTTTTTGGCAGGGCTGGCGCCCATTGGATCTGTTCCGGCTTGGCAAAGCTGCCGATTTCCTTGCTGACCAGTTCCAGCAGGTGTTTTTTCAGTGTGTCGCTGGGTTCTACGCCATTCATGGGGGTGACGAAGGCATAGATGCCCTGGCCCTTGACGTCATGGGGGTAACCCACCACTGCGGCCTCAGCGACCTGGTCGTGCAGCACCAGTGCGCTTTCCACTTCGGCGGTGCCGATACGGTGGCCAGACACGTTGATCACATCATCGATGCGCCCGGTGATCCAGTAGTCGCCGTCCTCATCGCGGCGAGCGCCATCGCCGGTGAAGTAGTAGCCGGGGTAGGGCTTGAAGTAGGTATCGATCATGCGCTGCGGGTCGCCGTAGACACTGCGGATCTGCCCGGGCCAACTGGCCTTGATCGCCAATACGCCGCTGCCAGCCCCGTGCAGCACCTTGCCGTGCTCATCCAACAGCACCGGCTGCACGCCGAACATCGGTTGGGTGGCGCAACCGGGCTTGATGTGCTGTGCGCTGACCAAGGGGCTGAGCATGATGCCGCCCGTCTCGGTCTGCCACCAGGTGTCGACGATGGGGCAGCGCTGCTCGCCCACGGCATTGAAATACCAGTCCCAGGCTTCCGGGTTGATCGGTTCGCCGACGCTGCCCAACAGCCGCAGGCTTGCACGGGAAGTGTTTTCCAGCGGGCCGTGGCCCTCACGCATCAAGGCGCGCAAGGCGGTGGGCGCGGTGTAGAAGATGTTCACCTGGTGTTTGTCGATCACTTGCCAGAAGCGCGAGCTGTCCGGGTAGCTGGGCACGCCTTCGAACATCAGCGAGGTGGCGCCATTGGCCAGCGGGCCGTACACGATATAGCTGTGGCCGGTGACCCAGCCCACGTCGGCGGTGCACCAGAACACTTCGCCGTCGCGGTAGTCGAGCACGTACTTGAAGGTCATCGCCGCCTGCAGAAGATAGCCACCGGTGGTGTGCAGCACGCCCTTGGGTTTGCCGGTGCTGCCGGAGGTGTAGAGGATGAACAGCGGGTCTTCGGCGTCCATTGGCTCGGGCGGGCAGTCGTCGCTCGCTGCCTCCACGGCGGGCTGATACTTGAGGTCGCGGCCTTCGCTCCAGCCGACGGCCGCCCCGGTGCGCTCCACCACCAGTACGGTGCTCACATTCGGGCAACTGGTCAGTGCCTTGTCGACGTTCTGTTTCAGCGCCACCGGCTTGCCGCCGCGCACGCCTTCATCGGCGGTGATCACGGTGCGGCAGTCGGCGTCGAGAATGCGGTCGCGCAAGGCGTCGGGCGAGAACCCGCCAAACACCACGGAATGCACCGCACCAATACGCGTACAGGCCAGCATCGCGTAGGCTGCTTCCGGAATCATTGGCATATAGATGCACACGCGGTCGCCTTTCTTCACGCCACGGCTTTTCAGCACATTGGCGAGGCGGCATACGTTTTGGTGCAGTTGGCGGTAGGTGATTTTGGATGATGTTGTCGGGTCATCGCCTTCCCAGATGAAGGCCGGTTGATCGGCACGTTGTGCCAGGTGACGGTCGATGCAGTTGTAACTGACGTTCAACTGGCCACCGGCAAACCATTGCGCTGCGCCGGTCTTGATGTCCGAACGTTGAACGGTGTGCCAGGGTTTGATCCAGTCGAGGAAGCCCTTGGCCTGTTCGGCCCAGAAGGTGTCGGGCTGTTCGATGGATTGGCGATAGAGGCGCTTGTAGTCCTCTTGGCTGAGCTGCGCAGCTCGGCGGACGGCATCGGCGGTGGGAAATGAGCTGATATCGAACATGAGCGGTCCTTATTCTTGTTTTAGGGACAAGAGGGGAGCGCCCTGTGTAGGAGCCGGCAAGCCGGCTCCTACACAGGGAGGTGTGCTCCCGCCGTTTCAGACCATCAGTGTAGTGCCGATCCCTTAGCCGCGGTGACGACCACGGAAGTAGTTGATCAGGCCCTGGGTCGAAGCGTCCTCGGCCGAGGTCTCTTCGGCGCCGGTCAGGCGGTTGTACACGCCTTTGCCCAGCTCTTTACCCAGCTCCACACCCCATTGGTCGAAGGCGTTGATACCCCAGATCACGCTCTGCACAAACACTTTGTGTTCATACATGGCGACCAGTGCGCCCAAGCGACGCGGGCTGATGCGCTCAACCACCAGAGTGTTGCTCGGACGGTTGCCCGGGATCACCTTGTGCGGGGCCAGCTTCTGCACTTCGGCTTCCGGGATGCCCTTGTCGCGCAACTCGGCTTCGGCTTCGGCGCGGGTCTTGCCGAGCATCAGCGCCTGGCTCTGGGACAGGCAGTTGGCGTACAGCCACTGGTGGTGGTCAGAGACCGGGTTGAAGCTGACGATCGGCACGATGAAGTCGGCCGGGATCAGTTGGGTCCCTTGGTGCAGCAACTGGTGGTACGCGTGCTGGCCGTTGCAGCCGACGCCGCCCCAGATCACCGGGCCGGTATCGGTGGACACGGGCGTGCCGTCCTGGCGCACGCTCTTGCCGTTGGATTCCATGTCCAGTTGTTGCAGGTGCTTGGTGATGTTACGCAGGTAGTGGTCGTACGGCAGGATCGCGTGGCTCTGCGCGCCCCAGAAGTTGCCGTACCACACGCCCAGCAGGCCCAGCAGCACGGGCATGTTCTGTTCGAACGGCGCGTTCTGGAAATGCTGGTCCATGGTGTAGGCACCGGACAGCAGCTCCTTGAAGTTGGACATGCCGATGGCCAGCGCGATGGGCAAGCCGATGGCCGACCACAACGAGTAACGGCCGCCAACCCAGTCCCACATCGGGAAGATGTTCTCTTCGCGGATACCGAACGCCACGGCCGCGGCGTTGTTGCTCGATACCGCGATGAAGTGGCGGTACAGCTCGGCTTCCGAGCCACCCTGGGCCAGGTACCAGGCACGGGCGGCCTGGGCGTTCTTCAGGGTTTCCAGGGTGTTGAAGGATTTCGACGAGACGATGAACAGCGTGGTCTCGGCGCGCAGCTTCATGGTCAGCTCGTGGAACTCACTGCCGTCGATGTTCGCCAGGTAGTGGCAGCGCACGCCTTTATGGGCGTAAGACAACAGCGCTTCGGACACCAGCTCCGGGCCGAGGAACGAACCACCGATACCGATGTTCACCACGTCGGTGATCGGCTTCTCGGTGTAGCCACGCCACAGGCCGTCGTGGATACGGCCGACCAAGTCAGTGATCTGGTTCAGCACCTTGTGCACGTCCGGCATGATGTTCACGCCGTTGACCGACAGCTTGTCGCCCACTGGGCGGCGCAAGGCGGTGTGCAGGGCAGGGCGGCCCTCGGAAGAGTTGACCGGCTCGCCTGCATACAGCGAGTTAATCGCATCTTTAAGACCGACTTCCTTGGCCAAACCCACCAGCAAGTCGCGGGTTTCGCTGGTGATCAGGTTTTTCGAGTAATCGAGGAAAAGTCCGCAGCTGCTCAAGGTGAACTGGGAGAAACGCTGAGGATCGGCATTGAACGCTTCGCGCATGCTGAAATCCTGCATGGCTTGGCGATGTTGATTGAGCGCTTGCCAGGCGGGCAGAGCGGTAACGTCATGAGGAGTGCGGTAGTACGCCATCGCTGCGGGTTTCCTTTTATTACGGGGACTGCCTTTAGGACACTTCAAAGTCCGGAACGTCCTGCTTTGTTCAAGCGGCCGACCCCGGACAGCGCTAACCAAGAGCGCAGGGCGATTACATTAAACCTAGCGTGTGAATATGTCTTGGCTTTGTCTGCGCTGTAGCCGGTACTTTTTTATACCGGCACAGCGGGCAGGGCAACAGGCGTGCTGTTTTTGAGGTGGGAAAAGGCGGGGAGTGTCAGGCCAAGTTCAGGTGCAGGTTGTCGATCAGCCGCGTGGCGCCCAAGTAGGCGGCCACCAGAATCACGATGTCGCGGTCCTCGGCCGTGGCGGGGCGCAGGTGCACGCCTTGGCGAACTTCCAGGTAGTCGATGCGCAAGCCGGCGGCTTCGATCTGCTGGACCTGCTCGGCGCGCAGCTTGGCGAAATCATGCTCACCGGCTTTGATCGCCTCGGCAATCTGGCTGAGGCTGCGGTACAGCACTGGGGCAATGGCGCGCTGCTCTTCGGTGAGGTAACCATTGCGCGACGACAGCGCAAGGCCGTCGTCGGCGCGCACGGTGGGCTCGCCGATGATCTGGATCGGCATGTTCAGGTCGTGGACCATGGCGCGGATCACCGCCAGTTGCTGGTAGTCCTTCTGGCCAAACACGGCCATGTCGGGCTGGACCATGTTGAACAGCTTGCTCACCACTGTGGCCACGCCCTCGAAATGCCCAGGGCGGCTGGCGCCGCACAGGCCTTCGGAGAGTTGCGGCACGCTGACCCGCGTCTGGCCGGTCATGCCGCCGGGGTACATCTCTTCGACGGTGGGCGCGAACAGCAGGTTGCAGCCGGCTTGCAGCAGCTTTTCCTGGTCGGCCGCCAAGGTACGCGGGTACTTGTCCAGGTCTTCGCCAGCGCCGAACTGCAGCGGGTTGACGAAGATGCTCGCCACCACGAAGTCCGCCTGTTGCGCAGCCTTGGTCACCAGGGTGGCGTGGCCGCTGTGCAGGTTGCCCATGGTGGGCACAAAGCCAATGCGTTTGCCGGCGCTGCGGGCGTGGGCCACGGCAGCCCGCAGTTCACGTACGGTTTTTACGGTGTTCATGCAGAGAATCCGTGTTCGACGCCAGGGAAGGTAACGGCTTTGACTTCAGCGACGTAGGCGCTCAAGGCGGCATGGATGCTGTCCTGGCCGGCCATGAAGTTCTTCACGAACTTGGGTACGCGGCCGCTGATCGACAGGCCGAGCATGTCATGCACCACCAGCACTTGGCCGTCGGTGGCCGAACCTGCGCCAATGCCGATGACCGGCACTTTGACGGCCTGGGTGATTTCGGCAGCGAGTTCGCTGGGCACGCATTCGAGCAGGATCATTGCGGCGCCGGCTTGTTCCAGGGCAATCGCGTCGGCACGCATCTGGCGCGCCTGGGCCTCGTTGCGACCTTGAACCTTGTAGCCGCCGAGGATGTTCACCGACTGCGGCGTCAGCCCCATATGTGCACACACCGGCACGCCACGTTCCGCCAGCAGGCGGATGGACTCGGCGAGCCACACGGCGCCTTCCACTTTGATCATGTGCGCACCGGCTTGCATCAGCTTGCCGGCGTTCTGAAAGGTCTGTTCGAGTGTTGCGTAACCCATGAACGGCAGGTCAGCAATGATGAACGCACCGTCGTTGCCGCGTTTGACGCTGGCGGTGTGGTAAGCGAGGTCATCGGTCGTAACAGGCAGGGTGCTGTCATTCCCTTGAAGAACCATGCCCAGGGAGTCACCCACCAGCAACACCTCCACGCCCGCCTGGCAACTGGCGTGGGCGAAGGTGGCGTCGTAGCAGGTCAGCATGGTGATTTTTTCACCTTTGAGCTTGAGGCTCTGCAAGGTGGTCAGGGTAATGTCTGGCATGAAAAGGGTCCTCGTTCAGGCGCTTGGAAACAGCGAGTAACGCGCGTGAGTCTTCGTTTATACAGGCGCACTGTCTTGAGAGCAGTGCTTATAAGGCCTGGATTGCGCCCTTAAGCGCCGTGTTGACGGCAGCGGGACGCCTATAGTCGTGATGGGGACACGGGAAGTCAATTGGATGTGTTACCGCATTGTTACGACGGCGGTGTTACCGCTGTTACTGACGCGATTCAGCAACTTCAGCGGCGTTTTCAGGCTACATGGGATCAAAATGTGGGAGCTGGCTTGCCTGCGATGCAGGCGCCTCGGACTTTCAGTGAGGCCGAGGTGATGCTATCGCAGGCAAGCCAGCTCCCACATTGACCGAGTCAGTCTTGGGGCAGGCGTTCCAGGCCGACGAATGGGCACGCGGCCAACAGGTCGCTGAGTCGCTGACCGTCGGGTAGTTGCAGCGTGGCGGGGGCCAGTTCGGCCAGCGGATATAGCACAAAGGCCCGCAGGTGCATCTGGTAATGCGGCACCTTCAGGCGCGGCTCCTCGATGAGGCGATCACCAAACAGCAGGATGTCCAGGTCCAGGGTGCGCGGGCCCCAACGCTCAAGGCGCTCACGGCCCTGATCGTTCTCGATGGCTTGCAGGGCATCGAGCAGTTCCAGCGGCGCGAGGCTGCTGTCCAGGGCGGCCACCGCGTTGGTGTAGCGCGGTTGGCCCGGGAGCAGGGAGTCACTTTGGTAGAAGGCCGACACGCCGGCGACGGTTGTGCCGGGCAACTGCGCCAGTGCTTCGATGGCACTGCGCAATTGCTGGTCCGGGGCAGCCAGGTTGCTGCCCATGCCGATGTAGATGCGTTCCACGTTTATTCGCCCGAGGCGCCTGAGGCGTCAGCGGCGCTGCGTTTGCGCTTGGTACCACTGCGACGACGCTTTTTCGGGCCGGCGCCTTCACCGTCACCCTTGCTGCCGAGGTCACGGATCATGTCACGGCGCTCGCTGTCGTTGGCGTCCTGGTAGTCGGTCCACCAGTCGCCCAGGCCGTCGGTCTGCTCGCCGGCGCTTTCACGCAGCAGCAGGAAGTCGTAGCCCGCACGGAAGCGTGGGTTGTCCAGCAGCAGGTCGGCGCGTTTGCCGCTGCGACGTGGCAGGCGCTCCTGCATGTCCCAGATCTCGCGGATCGGCATCGTGAAGCGCTTCGGAATAGCGATGCGCTGGCACTGCTCGGCGATCAGCTCGTGCGCAGCTTCCTGCATGGCCGGAATCGGCGGCATGCCGCGGTCCTGCAGGCGCAATACGCGTTTTGGCAGGGCCGGCCACAACAGCGCGGCAAACAGGAACGCCGGGGTGACCGGTTTGTTCTGCTTGATGCGCAGGTCGGTGTTGATCAGGGCTTCGCTGATCAGGGTGTGGGTGTATGTCGGGTTGTATTCCAGTGCTTCGGCGCTGGCCGGGAACAGTGGATCGAACAGTTGCAGGTCCACCAGCATTTCGAAGGTGTCGGCGGCGTAGCCCGAGAGGAACAACTTGAGCACTTCTTCGAACAGGCGTGCCGAAGGGATCTCGCGCAGCATCGGGGCCAGGTCGCGAATCGGCGCGGCGGTGTGTTTCTCGATACCGAAGTTCAGCTTGGCGGCAAACCGCACTGCCCGCAGCATGCGCACCGGGTCTTCCTGGTAGCGCTGGACCGGATCGCCGATCAGGCGGATCAGGTTGTTGCGAATGTCGTGTACGCCATTGGCGTAATCGAGAATGCGCTCGCTGACCGGGTCGTAATACAAGGCGTTGATGGTGAAGTCGCGGCGCTGTGCGTCTTCTTCCAGGGTGCCGTAGACGTTGTCGCGCAGGATACGGCCGCTCTCGTTGCGGGAAGACTGGTTGGTGTCTTCCTCTTCATCGTTTTGCGGATGACCGGCGCGGAAGGTGGCGACCTCGATGATTTCGCGGCCGAAGTGGATGTGTACCAGCTTGAAGCGACGGCCGATGATTCGCGCATTGCGGAATTCGGCACGCACTTGCTCGGGCGTGGCACTGGTGGCGACGTCGAAATCCTTGGGCGTGATGTTGAGCAGCATGTCGCGCACGCAGCCACCGACCAGATAAGCCTGGTAGCCGGCGTTCTGCAGGCGTTCGACGATATTCACTGCATAACGGCTGAATTGAGCGCGTTGCAGCGAATGCTGGCTGCTGTTGAGCACTTCAGGCGTGCTGCGTTTGTGTTGCGTACGACGCAAGGGAGAACGGAATGACTGGAACAACTTCTTCAGCATGGGATGCACTGTTTGAAGGAATGTTCGGCCATAACGAAGAATGACCGCATGATGGGCGGGGATTCTAGCATTTAGTCAGGGGATGGTGTAGGAACAAGCTGCAGGCCTTGCGCCATAAGCCTTGGAAGGTCAAATCGCAGAAACTACAAGGGGAGCCGAAGCTCCCCCAGAAGTAGTTGCGTGCTCTATTTTTATTATTGATTTCGGGCTTCTTGTTTTTGTTGATCGCCCTCGCCATGAAGCTTCACCTTCATGGCACTCCCAATCGGGAGTCAAGAGCAAACGGATTGCTTTGGTCGCTGTGTTGCTGATCTACGATCCAACCAGTTCAGGCTCTGCCTTAGGGCAGTTTTTGTTGTTCTCGGCCTGGTTGCGGGGCAAGCCCCAAATGCAACGCCTCTCCAAAAGAATCAGTTAGCTGCGCCTCCGCCGTGTTGTTTTTGTTATGCGTGAGTCGATTCGTCTTATTTTTATTGTCTTGTACAAAGCTTGTTATTGTTTTTGTACTAAGCATATAGCAGGGTGCGTGCCAACTTTTGCGTCGACCAATGAAACCGGGGGTTTGGAGAGGAATTTGGTTTTTGACAGGCCAAAAAAAGCCGGGGCTTCGTTACCGTAAGCCCCGGCTTTTGTTACGTAAAAATTCAGCGGTAACAGTTTTTTCACATCTGAGGGTGTTACCTGTGGGGGAACACCCTCAACTCTCGCTGGCCACCCCGGTCTTGCGCCGCGGAATGCCCAGGCGCTGGCGGCGTTCCCACAGGCACTTGCGGCTTACGCCCAGCTTGCGAGCCAGTTCGGTCTCGGTCATGTGGTCCTGGTGCTCGAGGACGAAATGCTGGAAGTAGTCTTCCAGTGACAAATCTTCCGTCGGCTCATGGCTGGTATTGCTACCACCGCCCTGTTGCGGGGCCAGGCCGATGAAATCGTCGTCTTCCAGGTCGCTCAGCTCGATATCGATACCCAACAGCTCGGCAGAGATTTCCGGGCTTTCCGACAGGATCACCGCGCGTTCGACCGCGTTTTCCAGTTCCCGCACGTTACCCGGCCACGAGTAATGCCGGATGGCCTGTTCGGCGTCCGGGGCAAACTTGAGGTCAGTACGGTTGATGCGGGCGCTCTGGCGCAACAGGAACGCATTGGCGATTTCGTTGACGTCGGCGCCGCGCTCACGCAGGGCCGGCAGCTTGAGGGCGATCACGTGCAGGCGGTAATACAAGTCTTCACGGAACTGGCCGATCTTGGCCAGGCTTTTCAGGTCACGGTGAGTCGCCGCGATCAGGCGCACATCGACCTTCTGCGACTGCACCGAGCCGACGCGGCGAATCTCGCCTTCCTGCAACACGCGCAGCAAGCGGGCCTGGGCTTCCAAAGGCAACTCGCCGATCTCGTCGAGGAACAGCGTACCGCCGTCCGCCGCTTCGACCAGGCCCGCACGCCCGGCGCTGGCGCCGGTGAACGCGCCTTTTTCGTGGCCGAACAATTCGGATTCGATCAGCGATTCCGGGATGGCTGCGCAGTTCACCGAGATCATCGGCGCCTTGGCGCGCTTGGACAGGTTGTGCAGGGCGCGAGCCACCAGCTCTTTACCGGTGCCCGACTCGCCCTGGATCAAGACATTGGAATCGGTAGGCGCGACTTTGCGGATCTTGCCATACAGGTCCTGCATCGGCGGGCATGAGCCGATGATGCCGATTTCGCCGTTGCTGTTATCCACCCCCGGCTTGTCGGCGGCCTTGCCGGCAGGGCGCTGTTCGGCCGGTGCGCTGCTGGCCGACTGACGGTCACGCAGGATGCGGGCCACGGCCTGGAGCATTTCGTCATGGTCGAAAGGCTTGGCGATGTAGTCCACCGCGCCCATCTTCATGGAGTCTACCGCCGAGCGCAGGCTGGCGTAGCTGGTCATGATCAGCACCGGGGTGCCCTGGCCAAGCTTGATCAGCTCGGTGCCCGGAGCGCCCGGCAGGCGCAGGTCACTCACAATCAGGTCGAACGTGGGAATGCTGAACCGCTCTTGGGCTTCCTGCACCGAGCCGGCTTCGCTGACCTGGTACTGATTACGTTCAAGCAGGCGACGCAAGGCAGAGCGGATAATGGTTTCGTCTTCGACGATCAAAATGTGCGGCATTGATTCAATTCTCTCGACGGTCTCAGTTCACAGCGGACGTCGCTTCGACATGACGCGGCAAGGTCACCCGAATACGGGTGCCGCGTTGGCTTTCGGTGTCAGCCGGGCTGTCGATGGTGATTTGTCCATAATGCTCTTCAACGATGGAATAGACCAGTGCAAGGCCCAGACCGGTACCTTCACCTGGGTCCTTGGTGGTGAAGAAGGGTTCGAACAATCGGTCCATGATGTTCTGTGGAATGCCGCTGCCCTCGTCCTCGACGATCAGGTCGACCGTGTGCTCGAAAGCCTCGGTCTTGACCCTTACCGCGCCACCCGCCGGTGTTGCGTCGCGGGCGTTGGACAGCAGGTTGATCAGCACTTGGGCCAGGCGTTGTGAGTCGCCGTCGACCCAATGGTCCGGATCACACAAGTTGAAGAACTGTACTTCGAAATTGCGCCGGTTCAAGGCCAGCAGCCCAATGGCATCCTGCGCCACTTCGGCCAGGCATACGGCTTCGTCCTGATTCTGATGGGCGCCCGCATGGGCAAAGCTCATCAGCGACTGCACGATGCGCGAAACACGCTTGGTCTGTTCAAGGATCTGCCCGCTGATTTCGGTGATTTCGCCGTCTTCTTCGCGCTCTTCCCGCAGGTTCTGCGCAAGGCAGGCGATACCGGTGATCGGATTGCCGATTTCATGGGCGACGCCCGCTGCCAGGCGGCCAATACTGGCCAGTCGCTCGGAGTGCACCAGCTTGTCTTCGAGCATCTGGGTTTCGGTCAGGTCTTCCACCAGCAACACCAGGCCACTGTTACCCGGTGCCAGCGGCTCGTCGATCGCAGCCTTGTGCAGGTTGAGCCAACGGGTCTGGCCATCGAGGGCCAGGTGCTGCTTGTGCAAGTGTTCGTCGGGCAGGTTGATGAAGCCTTGCAGCAACTCCTTCCACGGTTCGCCCAGGGTGTTCAGGCGCGAGCCCACCACGCGCTGGGCGGCGATACCGGTGAGTTCCTCCATGGCCTTGTTCCACATGAGGATCTCCTGGTCCTTGGCCAGGGAGCACACGCCCATCGGCAGCTCTTGCAACGTCTGACGGTGGTAGCGGCGCAGGGCATCGAGTTCGGCGGCCAGGCCGGTGAGGCGCGAGTGGTAGTCCTCAAGGCGGCTCTCGATGAAGTGGATGTCTTCGGTGACGTAGTTTTCGCCGCCCGCCTTGTAGGGCAGGAAGGTTTCCACCATGTCCTGGGACACGCTCGGGCCCATCAGGCCTGAGAGGTTGGCTTCGATGCGGTCACGCAGACGGCGCAGCGCATACGGGCGCCGCTCGTCGAACGGCAGGTACAGGTCGCGCAGCGCTTGCTCGACTTCTTTTTGTGCGGCCTTGGCGCCGAGGGGCTTGGCCAGTTGCGTGGCGAACTCCTGGGGCGACGCCGCATGCAGTTCGCGGCGTTGCGGCCGGCGCACGTTATCCACTGCGCAGGCTTCGGCGGCGCTGGTTTCTTCGGGGCTGGCGTTGGTGAACAGCGAGATCAGGGTGAACATCAGGACGTTGGCGGCCAGCGAGGCGATGGCCGCCATGTGCCAGCTGGTGTCGTCCAGTACGTAAATCATGTTCAGCAGCGGGATGTAGAAGCCCTGCAGATTGCCGACCAACGGCAAGAGCATGGTGACGATCCACACCAGGATGCCCGCCAGCAAGCCGGCGATAAAACCGCGACGGTTGGCGGTTGGCCAATAGAGTACCGACAGCACTCCCGGCAGGAACTGCAAGGTGGCGACGAACGCGACGATGCCCAGGTTGGCCAGGTCTTGCCCCGCGCCCAGCAGCAGGTAGAAACCGTAGCCGGCCATGATGATCGCGACGATCAGCGCGCGGCGTGTCCATTTCAGCCAGCGGTAGATATTGCCCTCGGCGGGCGGCTGGTACAGCGGCAGCACCAGGTGGTTGAGCGCCATGCCCGACAGCGCAAGGGTGGTGACGATGATCAACCCGCTGGCGGCGGAAAGCCCGCCAACGTAAGCCAGCAGCGCCAGGGCCGGGTTGTTGGCGGCAATGCCGATGCCGAGGGTGAAGTATTCGGGGTTGGTGGTTGCGCCCAGTTTCAAACCGGCCCACAGGATCAGCGGCACCGCCAGGCTCATCAGCAGCAGGAACAGCGGCAAGCCCCAGCTGGCGCTGACCAGCGAGCGCGGGTTGAGGTTCTCGGTAAACGTCATGTGATACATGTGCGGCATCACGATCGCCGAGGCGAAGAACACCAGCAACAGCGTGCGCCACGGGCCTTCTTGCAGCGGCGTGTGCAAGGCGGCGAGGGCGGTCTGGTTCTGCAGCAGCCACAGTTCGAGCTGTTGTGGGCCGTCGAACACGCCATAGAGCGCATAGAGTCCGACGCCGCCGATGGCGATCAGCTTGATCACTGACTCGAAGGCGATCGCAAAGACCAGGCCTTCGTGTTTCTCGCGAGTGGCGATATGGCGCGAGCCGAAGAAAATCGTGAACAGCGTGATCAGCGCACAGAAGGCCAGCGCCACGCGATGCTGCACAGGCTCGCGGGTCAGGATGCTGATGGAGTCCGCCACGGCCTGGATCTGCAGGGCCAGCAGCGGCAGCACGCCGATCAGCATGAACACGGTGGTCAAGGCGCCCGCCCAGGTGCTGCGGAAGCGGAAGGCGAACAGGTCGGCCAGGGAGGATAGCTGATAGGTGCGGGTGATTTTCAGGATCGGGTACAGCAGCACTGGCGCCAGCAGGAACGCGCCGGACACGCCAAGGTAGCTGGAGAGAAAGCCGTAGCCGTACTGGTAGGCCAGGCCCACCGTGCCATAGAACGCCCAGGCGCTGGCGTAGACGCCCAGGGACAAGGTGTAGGTCAACGGATGGCGAATGATCGCCCGCGGAATCATTCCGCGCTCACTGATCCAGGCCACCCCGAACAACGCGGCCAGGTAGGCGGCGCTGATCAGCAGCATCTGGGTGAGGCTAAAGCTCATCGGCATCTTTTTGGCTCTGCAGGATGAAGGTCACGACGATCAGGATCAGCCACAGCAGATAGGGGCGATACCAGGCGCCCGTGGCGTCGATCCACCAATCCATGATGGCGGGAGAAAACAGGTAGATCCCGACGACCAGCAGCAGGACCAATCGATAGATGTACATGTTGGCCTCTGTGTAAAAACGTGGGGCGATGGTAACGGATGCTTGGCAAGCTGCAAGCGCCTTCAGTTCAATTGCGCTTCGGCCAGCGTGAATGTGCGCGGGATCTTTGTCGCGTCCCAGTGCGCAATCCCCCAATCCAGTAGCTCCCGTGGGCTGGCGTACAGCAACTCGGTACCCGGCTGCTGGCCCAGGGCGCGCAGTGCTCTCAATAACAAAGGCGTGGCCTGGTCAGGTGTCAATGGCGGTGATCGGTAGGATTTGCCCAGCTTGTTGCCGTCCGGTTGGATGATCAGCGGCACGTGCAGATAGCGCGGTTGGCGCAGGCCCAGCAATTCTTGCAGGTAGAGTTGGCGTGGCGTGGAGTCAAGCAAGTCGGCGCCGCGCACGATATCGGTCACACCCTGCCAGGCATCGTCGAGCACTACGGCCAATTGGTAGGCATAGAGGCCGTCGCGACGGCGGATGATGAAGTCTCCTACATCGCGGCCGAGGTGTTGTCGGAATTCGCCCTGCACACGGTCGGTAAAGTGATATGCAAGCTCAGGCACGCGCAAACGAATGGCGGCGTCCTGCTGGTCGTGCCCGGCATTGCGGCACAGCCCCGGGTAAATCCCGTTGTAGGCTTCCAGTTGTTTGCGTGAACAGGTGCAGGCGTAGGCCAGGCCATGGTTGAACATGTCGTTCAGTACTTTGGCGTAGGCTTCGTGCCGCTCGCTTTGTCGGACCAGTTCCCCGTCCCACTCGAAGCCATAGCTTTCCAGGGCGTGCAGGATCGCGGCCTGGGCGCCGGGTTCTTCGCGAGGGGGGTCGAGGTCTTCCATGCGCATCAGCCAGCGGCCATGGTTGGCGCGGGCGTCGAGGTAGGAGGCGAGGGCGGCGACCAGGGAGCCGAAGTGCAAGTGGCCGCTGGGTGTGGGGGCGAAGCGCCCGATATAGGTAGAGGCAGTCATGGGCCGGATACTACTGGAAAATCGGTAAACGCCAGAAACAAAAATGGGGCGTTTGCACGCCCCATTCGTTCAGCCCGGCAGGGATTACTTGCCGACCTGTTTTTCCTTGATTTCAGCCAAGGTCTTGCAGTCTACGCAGAGGTCCGCGGTAGGGCGGGCTTCCAGGCGACGGATACCGATCTCGACGCCGCAGGATTCGCACCAGCCATATTCCTCGTCTTCGATCAGTTGCAGTGTCTTGTCGATTTTCTTGATCAGCTTGCGCTCGCGATCACGGGCGCGCAGTTCGAGGGCGAATTCCTCTTCCTGGCTGGCACGGTCTGCCGGGTCAGGAAAGTTGGCTGCTTCGTCCTTCATGTGGTCAACCGTGCGGTCGACTTCCTGCATCAAGTCCTGCTTCCACTTCTTCAGAATATTGGAGAAGTGCTTGCGCATGGGCTCGCTCATGTACTCCTCACCCTTTGCCTCGACATAGGGTGTGAAGCCGCTGAGGCCTGAGGATTGTTGTTGCTTTGCTTGGGTGGACATGAATAGACCGCCTCTCACTCTTCTAATCCATTGCGCAGGATTGCAACGTCACCGACACCTGCCGGCCCTGCGGCTGCAAGCGGGCGAACTTACCAGATAGATTCGGGGTGCGCCACTCCCGGTTGTCGAGGCCCATCGCGCGCGGGTTGCAAACGGTAGCAGCCCGCCATGGCTGGTTATGAGGAGTCTCGAGTGTTGATTTTAGTCGTTTTGCAAGCGCCTGCCCGGTTCATCGCAGGCCACCGGGCAGGCAATAGAACATGTTTTACGGCGCGGGTTCGGTAGAATCCAGATTTTGTCCTCACCGTCTAAGGAAGGCTAATGGCTCAGCCCTACAGTGCGCGCAGTCGCGCCATCGAACCTTTTCATGTCATGGCGTTGCTGGCGCGCGCCAATGAGCTGCAGGCTGCGGGTCATGACGTGATCCACCTGGAGATCGGCGAGCCGGACTTCACCACGGCCGAGCCGATCATCCAGGCCGGCCAGGCCGCGCTGGCGAACGGCAAGACGCGCTACACCGCAGCCCGTGGCCTGCCGGAATTGCGTGAGGCCATCAGCGGTTTTTACGGGCAACGCTACGGTTTGAGCGTGGACCCTGAGCGCATCCTGATCACCCCCGGTGGTTCGGGCGCGCTGTTGCTGGCGAGCAGTCTGTTGGTCGACCCGGGCAAGCATTGGCTGCTGGCGGACCCAGGTTACCCGTGTAATCGGCATTTCCTGCGGCTGGTGGAGGGCGCGGCCCAATTGGTGCCGGTGGGGCCTGAGGTTCGCTATCAGCTGACCGCCGACCTGGTGGCCAGGCATTGGGACCAGGACAGTGTTGGCGCGCTCGTGGCGTCGCCCGCCAACCCGACCGGAACCATTCTTGCGCGAGATGAGTTGGCCAGCCTGTCGAATGCGATCAAGGCACGTAATGGTCACCTGGTGGTCGACGAGATCTACCACGGCCTCACCTATGGCACAGACGCTGCCAGCGTGCTGGAAGTCGACGATGACGCCTTTGTCCTGAATAGTTTTTCGAAGTATTTCGGAATGACCGGCTGGCGCCTGGGATGGCTGGTGGCGCCACCGGCGGCGGTGAGCGAGCTGGAGAAGCTGGCGCAAAACCTCTACATCAGTGCGCCGAGCATGGCCCAATACGCGGCTTTGGCCTGTTTCGCCCCGCAAACCCTGAGCATTCTGGAAGAGCGCCGCGCCGAGTTTGGCCGTCGTCGCGACTTCCTGCTGCCAGCGTTGCGTGAACTGGGGTTCGGCATTGCAGTGGAGCCAGAGGGGGCGTTCTATTTGTACGCTGATATCAGCGCGTTTGGCGGTGATGCCTTCGCGTTCTGCCGGCATTTCCTCGAAACCGAGCACGTCGCTTTTACCCCCGGGCTGGACTTTGGCCGCCATCAGGCGGGGCATCATGTGCGTTTTGCCTACACGCAAAACCTCGATCGACTGCAGGAGGCGGTGGAGCGTATCGCCCGTGGCTTGCGGAGCTGGCAAGGCTGATGCGCTTTCATCCTCCCCTCGAAGAAGGGCGGCTGATTCGCCGCTACAAGCGTTTTCTCACCGATATCGAAACCGTTACCGGCGAGTTGCTGACCATTCACTGCCCGAACACCGGTTCGATGCTCAATTGCATGGTGGAGGGCGGGCAGGTCTGGTTCAGCCGGTCAACGGACCCCAAGCGCAAGTTGCCGGGCACCTGGGAAATCGCCGAAACGCCCCAGGGGCGCCTCGCGTGCGTCAATACGGCACGGGCCAATCAGTTGGTTGAGGAGGCGCTACACGCGGGTGTCATCACTGAGCTCAACGGCTTTACTGCCTTGAAGCGTGAAGTGCCCTACGGCCAAGAAAAAAGCCGCATCGACTTTTGGCTCGATTATCCCCAGGGCTCGGCTTACGTCGAGGTCAAGAGCGTCACGCTGGGTTTTGATGGCTCGACGGTCGCGGCTTTCCCCGACGCCGTCACCCAGCGCGGTGCCAAGCATTTGCGGGAGCTGGCGCATCTGGCGCGTGAAGGCGTGCGGGCGGTGCAGTTGTATTGCGTCAACCTGTCGGGGGTGGACGCGGTGCGCCCGGCCGTGGAAATCGATGCCGGTTATGCCGTGGCATTGCGCGAGGCCAAGGCTGCCGGGGTGGAGGTGTTGGCCTATGGCGTGCGGGTAACGCCTGAAGAAATTTACGTCGACCGACGCCTGGACGTCGTGATGGGCGACTAGAGTTCCACCCACAACCCCTGTTCGTCCTCGCGACCGGGCAGGGCGGTCAGGCTTTGGCCGGCGCAAGGGCCGGCGATGCACTCACCGCTTTCGATCAGGAACAGCGCGCCATGGGTGGCGCACTGGATCAGGCTGGCGCTGGTGTCGAGGAAGTGGTCGGGCTGCCATTCCAACGGGATGCCGCGATGGGGGCAGCGGTTGATATAGAAGTAGGCGACGCCGCCCCGGCGCACGGCCAACAATTTGCAACCATCGATTTCAAAACCAAGGCTGCTATTGGGCGCGAGGGTGGCGGAGGGGCAGAGAAACTTCATTTCAATCCTTAAGTGCCTTGACGTTCAAATGCAAACAATTATCAAATGCCGGCTTCGCCCGTCGGCTGACCGGGCGCTCAATACGATGCCTGGCAGGTGCTGTCTGTCACATCCCTGAGTGCTTGATTGGCCCTGCCCCTGGAAGGAAACCCTGTTATGCGCCTGAGTACCAGCGCTATTGCGCTTGTTGCCTCACTGCTGGTCAACCATGGGGCAGTCGCCTCCGAACTGCCACAACGCTGGGTGAGTGCCGGTGGTGCGCTGTCGGAATGGGTGACGGCCTTTGGCGCGGAGTCGAAGTTGGTGGGGGTGGATACCACCAGTCAGCATCCCGAGTCGCTCAAGGCGCTGCCGAGCATTGGCTACCAGCGGCAGTTGTCGGCTGAAGGCATTCTGAGTTTGCGCCCGCAGATTCTGGTAGGCACCGAGGAAATGGGGCCGCCGCCCGTGTTGGCCCAGATTCGCGGTGCTGGTGTGCAGGTGGAGTTGTTCTCGGCCCAACCGGACCTGCCGACGTTGAAAGGCAACTTGCAGCACTTGGGCAAACTGTTGGGCAGCGAGGCGAAAGCCAACGAATTGTTTACTGGATATGAACAGGCTCTTGAGCAGCAGAAAAGTTGGGTTGCAAAGGCCCAGGCCGCGCAGAAATCCCCGGGTGTGCTGCTGTTGCTCGGTCACGCGGGTGGCAAGCCGCTGATCGCGGGTAAAGACACGGCTGCCGATTGGATGCTGCAACAGGCTGGCGGACATAACCTGGCAACCCACAGTGGTTACAAGCCGTTTTCGGTGGAGTCGCTGGCCGGTTTGAGTCCGGATGTTCTGGTGTTTGCTGATCGTGCCCTTACCGGTGATGCGGCGCGTGCAGCGCTATTCAAGGAAAACCCGATTCTGGCTTCCACACCGGCCGCCAAGCAGGGCCGGGTGTTTGAAGTGGATCCGACGCTGCTGGTGGGTGGGCTCGGACCGCGTCTGCCGCAAAGCCTGGTGAAGCTGTCTGCCGGGTTTTACCCGTCCCAGGCCAAGCCCGCCCCATGACGACGCTGGTTAAACCCAAAACTCTGTTTATCGGGCTGGTATTGCTGTGTGTGTTGGCGACCTGGCTCTCATTGGCCTTGGGGCCGGTCAGCCTACCGCTGGTGGATACGCTCAAGGCTGCGTTGCGCTTGATGGGTATACCGATTGAGGCGCAAGGGTTGGAGCAGGCCGAGTTGATCCTGGGGCAGATTCGCCTGCCGCGAACGTTGCTCGGGCTGGCGGTGGGGGGCGTTTTGGCACTGTCGGGTGTAGCGATGCAGGGATTGTTTCGCAACCCGCTGGCCGATCCAGGGTTGGTGGGGGTGTCCAGCGGTGCTGCGCTGGGGGCGGCGATTGCGATAGTCGGTGGTTCGTTCTTTGGCGGCCTGCCGGATGCGTTTGGGCCGTATTTATTGTCGCTGTGTGCGTTCCTCGGGGGGCTCGGGGTGACGGCCCTGGTCTACCGCCTGGGGCGACGTAATGGCCAGACCAACGTGGCAACGATGCTGCTCGCCGGTATTGCCCTTACAGCCCTCGCCAGTTCGGCGGTTGGGCTGTTTACCTACCTGGCGGATGACGCCACTTTACGCACGCTGACCTTCTGGAACCTGGGCAGCCTCAATGGTGCGAGCTATTCGCGGTTGTGGCCGTTGCTGTTGGTGAGTGTCGGTGTGGCGCTGTGGTTGCCGCGGCGGGCCAAGGCGTTGAATGCGCTGTTGCTGGGAGAGTCCGAGGCCAATCACCTGGGTGTTGATGTCGAGAGGCTTAAGCGTGAGCTGGTCTTCTGTACCGCGCTGGGGGTGGGAGCCGCCGTGGCGGCAGCCGGCATGATCGGTTTTGTCGGGCTGGTGGTTCCACATCTGGTGCGGTTGCTGGCCGGACCGGATCACCGGGTGTTGTTGCCCGCATCGGTATTGGCAGGGGCGAGCCTGTTGCTGTTCGCCGATTTGGTGGCTCGCTTGGCGCTGGCGCCGGCTGAGTTGCCGATTGGTATCGTGACTGCGTTTATTGGTGCGCCATTTTTTCTCTACCTGTTGTTGCGGGGGCGTGCCTGATGCTGCGAGTGGAAGAGCTGCAGATCCGGCGCGGTCACAAGACGGTGCTGGCTGATGTCACCTTGGACCTGTTGCCGGGGGAAGTGTTGGGTGTGCTGGGCCCCAACGGGGCGGGCAAAAGTACGTTGCTTGGCGCGTTGTGTGGAGAGTTGCAGCCGGATAAGGGCAATGTCTGGCTTGACCAGCACGTGTTGGCTGACTGGAGTGGTTCGCAACGTGCGCAGCGGCTGGCAGTGCTGCCGCAGGTATCGACGCTGGACTTTGCCTTCCGTGTCGAAGAGGTGGTCGGCATGGGGCGCTTGCCTCATCAGACGGGTCGGGTGCGTGATGATGAAATCATCAGCGCGGCCCTGCAGGCGGCGGATGTGGGGCACTTGAGTGGCCGCAGCTACCTGGCGCTGTCGGGTGGGGAGCGTCAACGGGTGCATCTTGCGCGGGTGCTCGCACAGTTATGGCCGGGTGAAGCAGGCCAGACGCTGCTATTGGATGAGCCCACATCGATGCTCGACCCGTTGCACCAGCACACCACCCTGCAGGCTATCCGCCACTTTGCGGATCGGGGGGCGGCGGTGCTGGTGATCCTCCATGACCTTAACCTGGCAGCGCGTTACTGCGATCGTATCCTGTTGCTGGAACAGGGACGCCCTCATGCGCTGGATATACCTTCGAAGGTCTTGCTGCCCGAGCCGCTCAAGGCTGTCTTTGGCCTGGAGGTGTTGGTGCAGCCGCATCCCGAACGTGGCCACCCATTGATTATTGCGCGCTGAAGTCGATTTATTGCAGGCAAAAAAAGACCCGGCAAGAGCCGGGTCAAATAACCGTGATTAGCCTGATGAGGAGATAATCTGAGAGTCCGAACCAATGGTCTTTCAGTTATCGGCTGATCTCGCGACCAGTTGTGATAATCATAACGATTCTCATTTGAGAGTCAACCTTTGTTTTTTCTTGCTCCTCAAGTTTTCTCAAACAGGTGTTTGTCATGCCCGCAAATGCTGGGTCTGATCGTGAATCTAATTCTTCTGCCGCGCTGAAATAGCATCCAACTGACGGTTCAACGCTTCCTTGCGCTCCGAAGGAATGTCGTTCCAGTGCACATCCATCAATGCGCCTTCGATGGCATACAGCAGCACTTTGGACGCCCGGAATCCACGCGTCCGCACGGCTCGGTAGGCGTCGACCGCTCCCAGGCGGCGCAGATCGGACGCGCTGTGGATGCCCACCGCATGCAGCCACTGCGCCGACGTCTTGCCAAGATTTTTCAGGTGTTGCAGCTCATCGTTCATCAAGCCTCCTTGCGACGGCCGAATGGTGCGGTGGGTATCGTGACCAGGCAAGCCTGAAAAGGAGTGTAGCGCTCAGTAGGAAAAGCGTAGTTCTTTGGTCAGGAACGGCTGAAAAGCTTATAAGAATGGCGCGAGGATTTTGACAAAAGGCAGGCATAAAACCCCGGCGCGCCTGGGCGTGACCGGGGTTTTGGGTAATGGCATTACTTGGTGCGGTAACGCAGACGGGTACCGAAATTGACCGACATGAGGATCTCATCGGCGGTCAGTTCAGGCGGAAAGTAAGCCCCCGAGATCTGTGCATGGGCCAGGCTGGCGCCTTCCAGTGAGCAGTCGCGCAAGTCCAAACCGCGTAGGTCAGCGGAGCGAAAGTACGCGTCGGTGAAGTCCACACCGGTAGCGTTCAGCTCACGCAGGTCGAGCCCGCGAAAGTCGCCGCCACGCATATTGATGGCACCGTCTTTGGGGCGCTCCTGGTTGAAACCTCGGATGTCATCTTTATGCAGGAGCGAGTAGAGCGGGGTATCAAGAAGCTTGGGCTGACTCATGACGGCGACTCCTGTTGGATTTATGACGCCATTATAGTGCCACTATTGCTTGGTCGTGCGCCCTAAGTCGGTGACACGAGCAAGAAATATTTCTTACAGGCCTGGCAGGCGCTGGCGAATGTGGGCGACCAAGGCGTCGAGTGTCCCGCTTTCATTGGTCTCGACACGATGGCTGAGCAGCAGTTCCTCGGCGGTCAGTGGCTCACGGTTGGCTTGTTGCTCCTCAATGACCGCCAGTGTTGCGTCGGAAGGATCGTTCTTGTCCGCCTGACGTTGTGCCAGCCAGCTGGCGATAACGGCCTGTGGTGCGTTGCAATCCAGGATCAGGAAAGGAGCGCCAGTCGCTTCAGCCACTTTGGCGGCGGCGCTGCGCTGTTCGTGCTTCAGGAACGTGGCATCCAGCACCACAGGGAAGCCTGCACGCAGCACGGTATCGGCAATTTCATTCAGGCGGGCGTAGGTCGCTGCACTGGCGTCGGCTGCATAAATGCCGGCTTGTGGCGTGTTTTCCACCTGTTGTTCACCGAACAGGCGCTTGCGTTCAACGTCTGAACGCAGGCGCACGGCGCCCAAGGCTTCCACCAGTCGCATCGAGACCTGGCTTTTGCCGACAGCCGAAACGCCGTGGGTAATGGCCAGGAAGCGCGACGGAATGGTGCTGTAGCTTTCTGCGAGGTTCGCGTAGTTGCGGTACTGGCGCAGGGTGGTGGCGCGTTGTACCGGGCTGGCCTCGCTTGGCATGCTGAACAGTGCGATCTTGGCACGGACCAAGGCGCGGTAGGCTTTGTAGAAGTTCAGCACTTCAAGGCCTTTGTAGTCGCCTGTCAATTCCAGGTACTGGCTGATGAAGCGGCGTGCCAGGGATTTGAGGCCACGGTCTTCCAGGTCCATTGCCAGGAAGCCGGTGTCGGCGTAGACGTCGGTGAAGCGGAACGGCTCGTTGAATTCGATGCAGTCGAAGATCACTACACGACCATTGATCAAGGTGGCGTTGCCCAGGTGGATGTCACCGTGGCATTCGCGAGTGAAGCCGTCGAGCTTGCGCTGGGCGAGCAAGGGCTTGAGACGCTCGAAACTGCTTTCGGCCCAGGCTTGCAGGGCTTCGAGTTGAACCAGGTCGGCCTTGTCGCTAAGGAACGGGCGGATCTGTTCGAAGTTCTGCCGCACCGGTGCCATCACTTCGTCCGGTGTACCGGCCGGGTGATCCTGCGGCACTTTCGGGGCTGTCAGGTGAAAGTGTGCAATCTGTTTGGCCATCTCATCGATGTGCGCGCTGGTCAGTTCGCCATTGGCTTGCAAGGTGCTGAGCAGTTGGCTTTGTGGGAACTGGCGCATTTTCAGCGCGTACTCGATCACCGGGCCTTCACCGCCCAATTGCGGGGCTTCGGCGGTACCGGTAATCGGCAGCACTTCAAGATACAAATCTTCGGTCAGGCGCCCGTTCAGGCGCAGTTCTTCGTTGCAGAAGTGGCCGCGGTCTTCCAGGGCCGTGAAGTTGAGAAAGCCGAAGTTCATCGGCTTCTTCAATTTATAGGCGTAGGGGCCGGTCAGGATCACCCAGGAGATATGGGTTTCGATGACTTGAAACGCTTCAACCGGGTGTGGGTATAAAGCGGGGTTTTGCAGGGCAGCGATCAGGGACTGGCTCACGGGCGATCCTTCAAAGTCGGGGGGAAATCATGGCGGGCATTATGGCCGCTACGAGCGGTCGTGCAAACCGCTGTCCGGCTCATGTTGATGATCAATAAAGTGCGTATAATCCGCCGCCATGACTCGAACCCGATCTCCCCGTTCCCGTAAAAAACCTCCTTCCCGCGGCCTGCGCCCTTGGCTGGGCTGGGCGCTCAAGCTCGGCCTGGTCGGCCTTGTGGTGCTCGCCGGCTTTGCGGTGTACCTCGATGCCGTGGTGCAGGAGAAGTTCTCTGGCAAGCGCTGGACCATCCCGGCCAAGGTGTATGCACGCCCGCTGGAGCTGTTTACCGGCCAGAAGCTGAGCAAGGATGACTTTCTCACTGAGCTGGATGCACTGGGCTACCGCCGCGAACCCGTGAGCAATGGCCCGGGCGCGGCGGCGGTCAGCGGTAACACCGTCGACCTGAACACCCGAGGCTTCCAGTTCTATGAAGGCCTGGAGAAAGCCCAGCCGGTGCGCGTGCGCTTCTCTGGTGATTATGTTGCCGAGCTGTCGTCCCTCAATGGCTCGAAACTGCCAGTGGTGCGCCTTGAACCGCTGCTGATCGGCGGCATTTATCCCAAGAATCTTGAAGACCGCATCCTCATCAAGCTCGATCAGGTTCCGCCGTACCTGCTGGAGACGTTGGTTGCGGTGGAAGACCGCGATTTCTACAGCCACTGGGGCGTTTCGCCCAAGTCGATTGCCCGGGCCATCTGGGTGAACACCTCCGGCGGCAAAATGACCCAGGGCGGCAGTACGCTGACCCAGCAGTTGGTCAAGAACTTCTACCTCACCAACGAACGCAGCCTGACCCGCAAACTGACCGAAGCGATGATGGCGATGCTGCTTGAGCTGCACTACAGCAAGCAGGAAATTCTCGAGGCGTACCTCAACGAAGTATTCGTCGGCCAGGACGGCCAACGGGCCGTGCATGGTTTCGGCCTGGCCAGTCAGTTCTTTTTTGGCCAGCCGCTGTCCGAGCTGAAGCTGCATCAGGTGGCGTTGCTGGTCGGCATGGTCAAGGGGCCGTCCTATTACAACCCACGTCGAAATCCTGAGCGTGCGCTGGAGCGTCGCAACCTGGTGCTCGATGTGCTTGAACAGCAGGGCGTGGCCACGGCTGAGCAGGTGGCGGCGGCGAAGAAGATGCCGTTGGGCGTTACCACGCGCGGCAAGCTGGCGGACAGTTCCTTCCCCGGCTTCATCGACCTGGTCAAACGCCAGTTGCGTGAAGACTACCGCGACGAAGACTTGACCGAAGAAGGCCTGCGGATCTTCACCAGCTTCGACCCGATCCTGCAGATGAAGGCCGAGGCGTCGGTCAATGACACCTTCAAGCGAATGACGGGCCGTAAGGGCATCGATGACGTCGAAGCGGCCATGGTCGTGACCAACCCGGAAACCGGTGAAGTCCAGGCCATGATCGGCAGTCGCCAGGCCAGTTTTGCCGGGTTCAACCGTGCGCTGGACGCTGTGCGGCCGATCGGCTCGCTGGTCAAGCCGGCGGTTTACCTTACTGCGTTGGAAAAACCGAGCAAATACACTCTTACCAGTTGGCTGTCGGATGACCCGTTATCGGTCAAATTGGCAGATGGCCAGGTGTGGACGCCGAAAAACTTCGAGCGTCGCTCCAACGGTACGATTTTCCTCTATCAGGGATTGGCGCATTCCTACAACATTTCCACGTCGCGCCTCGGGCTTGAAGTCGGCGTGCCGAATGTGTTGAAAACCCTCGGACGCCTAGGCATCAACCGCGAGTTCCCGGCGTTCCCATCAATGCTGCTGGGCGCCGGCGCTATGACGCCGATGGAAGTCACTACGATGTACCAGACGATCGCCAACGGTGGGTTCAATACACCGATGCGCGGCATTCGCAGTGTGCTGACCGCTGAGGGCGAACCGCTCAAGCGTTACCCGTTCCAGATTCAGCAGCGCTTTGATGCAGGCTCTATCTACCTGATCCAGAACGCGATGCAGCGCGTGATGCGTGAAGGCACCGGCAGCTCTGTTTATAAAGTGCTGCCGTCCAACCTGACCTTGGCGGGCAAGACCGGCACCAGTAACGACTCGCGTGACAGCTGGTTCGCCGGTTTCGGCCAGGATGTGCTGGCGGTGGTCTGGATGGGGCGTGACGACAACGGCAAGACGCCGTTCACGGGTGCGACGGGCGCGTTGCAGGTGTGGACAAGTTTCATGCGCAAAGCCGACCCGCTGCCGCTTAATATGCCGCAGCCGGATAACATCGTGCAGGCGTGGATCGATCCGCACACAGGGCAGGGCTCTGATGCCAACTGCCCGGGTGCGGTGCAGATGCCGTATATTCGCGGCAGCGAGCCACCTGCCGGCCCCGCCTGCGGTAGCGGTGCCCCTGCCAGTGCGGAGTCGGTGATGGATTGGGTCAAGGGCTGGATGAATTAAGCAAAGAGGGTTTCAAGTGAACAAGTGGTGGATTCCAGCTATTACAGCTCTGGCTTTGCTCAACGGTTGCGCCAGCGTGCAGCGCGGTTCGATTCCGGTGGTGGACTCAAGCACGACCGTCTCCAACAACGATCGCATCTCGGCCAATGGCGGTTTCCGCCAGACCGTGACGAACCGTCCTGCCCAAGCCAGGCCTCAAGCCATGCCGCAGGATTCCGGCGTGGTGGTGATGGTGCCGGGTGGTGGCGCTGCCACATCGACGCCGATCAGTGCCGAGCCATGGACGCCTGGGCCAAGCACATCGGGGCCGATCGATTCCACGCCGATTCAAACGGCGCCGATCAACCAGGGCACCTACACCATGCCGTCGACGCCGAGCGGTATTCCGTCTTCGTCCAACGCCGGCGGCCTCTCGGCTGACGAGCAACTGGACGGCCCGGTGCTGGCATTGCTTACTACCGCCCAGCAGCAGCAGGCGGGTGGTGACCTGAATGGCGCCTCGTCGAGCCTGGAGCGCGCCCAGCGCGTGGCGCCGCGTGAACCGCAAGTCCTGTATCGCCTGGCTCAGGTGCGCATGGCCCAGGGGGATGCACCGCAAGCCGAGCAATTTGCCCGTCGCGGCCTGTCCCTGGCCAACGGTCGCCCTGATCTGCAAGCCAATCTGTGGGCCTTGATCGGTGATGCACGTGCCGCCCAGGGTGATGCTGCCGGTGCCGCCCAGGCTCGACAAAAAGCCAAGGTCAGCCTCTGATGGATGCACGGTTTCCAGCAATTGCCGAACAGTTGTTGCTGATCGAGCGCGAGTTGCGCGTGCAAGGCTGGTGGGACGAAGTGTCCCCCAGCGTCGAGGCGCTCAGCAGTGTCGAGCCGTTTTCGGTCGATACCCTGGATTTTCACCAGTGGCTGCAATGGATCTTCCTGGTGCGTATGAAGCAGATCCTCGAACAGGACCTGCCATTGCCCAACGCGTCGGGGATCCTGGAGATGGCCGAGATGGTCTACGCCGATCGCCCGCAAGAGAGCCTTGGCTTGCGTAACGCGCTGAAAAAGTTCGATCAACTGATCGTCGACGCTCGTTAATTGCCTGACTGCCGGTTTTTCCGGCAGTCTTGCGCACATTTCTACCGCTTGACGACATTCAGGCGAGTTTTATCCCTCCTCAAAGCCCTTTCTTCTACGTTCTCATGCGCTTAGTTGGAAAAAAGCGCAATTATTGCTTGACTTGAAGGGCCTGAAACAGAAGAATCCAAAGTCCGCTGTATCGGGACTGCCAGAAGCAGGCCCGCTCAGCAGATCATGAGGCGCACATCCGCGCCGACCTGTAACACCCGCAACGCGTTACCTCGCGCTGGGTGGGAAAAGCCCGCAACACTTGGGACGATCCCAATACTTGCTCAGTCAGTGCTGACGTAGTCGGCGACCACCGTCGCTCATGCTCTGTTGAGAAGTAAACCTATTAAGACCCGTCGGTTTTCAACGGACGGTATTCTGGCGTTTTAGAGGTGAACAACGTGGAGCTTTTATCTGGTGGTGAGATGCTCGTCCGCTTTTTGCGTGACGAAGGCGTCGACTATATCTACGGGTACCCAGGTGGTGCTCTGCTGCATGTTTACGACGCACTGTTCAAGGAACCGGCTGTCAACCACATCCTGGTTCGCCACGAACAAGCTGCAACCCATATGGCTGACGGTTACGCCCGTGCCACCGGTAAAGCCGGTGTGGTACTGGTAACGTCCGGCCCAGGCGCAACCAATGCCATCACCGGCATCGCGACTGCGTACATGGACTCCATCCCGATGGTGATCATCTCCGGCCAGGTGCCTAGCACCATGGTGGGTACCGATGCATTCCAGGAAACCGATATGATCGGTATCTCCCGGCCGATCGTGAAACACAGCTTCATGATCAAGCACCCATCGGAAATCCCGGAAGTCATGAAAAAGGCTTTCTACCTCGCACAGTCCGGTCGCCCGGGCCCTGTGGTGGTCGATGTGCCGAAAGACATGACCAACCCGGCTGAAAAATTCGAATACGTCTTCCCGAAGAAAGCCAAGCTGCGCTCCTACAGCCCGGCCGTTCGTGGGCACTCGGGGCAAATCCGCAAGGCTGCAGAAATGCTTCTGGCGGCCAAGCGCCCTGTGTTGTACTCGGGTGGCGGCGTGATTCTGGGCGGCGGTTCCGCACCGTTGACCGAATTGGCCAAGCTGCTCAACCTGCCAGTGACCAACACCTTGATGGGGCTCGGCGCATTCCCGGGTACGGACCGTCAGTTCGTCGGCATGCTTGGCATGCACGGTAGCTACACAGCCAACCTGACCATGCACCACGCCGACGTGATCCTGGCCGTGGGCGCGCGGTTCGATGACCGTGTGATCAATGGCGCGAGCAAGTTCTGCCCGAACGCCAAGATCATCCACATCGACATCGACCCGGCGTCCATCTCCAAGACTATCAAGGCCGATGTGCCGATCGTGGGTCCTGTGGAAAGCGTGCTGACCGAAATGGTTGCCGCGCTCAAGGACATCGGCGAGACGCCGAACAAGGAATCCGTTGCCAGCTGGTGGAAGCAGATCGACGAATGGCGTGGTGACCGCGGCCTGTTCCCTTACGACAAGGGCGACGGCAGCATCATCAAGCCACAAACCGTGATCGAGACCCTGTGCGAAGTGACCAAGGGCGACGCCTTTGTGACCTCCGACGTGGGCCAACACCAAATGTTCGCCGCGCAGTACTACAAGTTCGACAAGCCTAACCGCTGGATCAACTCCGGTGGCCTGGGCACGATGGGCTTTGGTTTCCCTGCGGCCATGGGCGTGAAACTGAGCTTTCCGGACACCGATGTCGCGTGCGTCACCGGTGAGGGCAGCATCCAGATGAACATCCAGGAACTGTCGACGTGCCTGCAGTACGGCCTTCCGGTGAAGATCGTCTGCCTGAACAACGGCGTGCTGGGTATGGTTCGTCAGTGGCAGGACATGAGCTACAACAGCCGTCACTCCCATTCCTACATGGAGTCGCTGCCGGATTTCGTAAAATTGGTTGAAGCCTATGGCCACGTCGGCATTCGCATCACCGATTTGAAAGATCTGAAGCCGAAGATGGAAGAGGCGTTCGCCATGAAGGACCGCCTGGTGTTCATCGATATTCAGGTGGATACCAGCGAGCACGTCTACCCGATGCAGATCAAAGACGGCTCTATGCGCGACATGTGGCTGAACAAGACGGAGCGTACTTAATCATGCGGCACATTATCTCCCTGCTTCTGGAGAACGAACCCGGCGCTCTGTCTCGTGTTGTCGGCCTGTTTTCGCAACGCAACTACAACATCGAAAGCCTGACCGTGGCCCCGACCGAAGACCCGACTCTGTCGCGTCTGACGTTGACCACCGTGGGTCACGATGAGGTGATCGAGCAGATCACCAAGAACCTCAACAAGCTGATCGAAGTGGTCAAGCTGGTCGACCTGTCGGAAAGTGCCCACATCGAGCGCGAGCTGATGCTGGTCAAGGTCAAGGCCACGGGTGCCCAACGCGCCGAGATCAAACGGACTACCGACATTTATCGCGGGCAGATCGTCGATGTGAGCGCCAGCGTTTATACCGTTCAACTGACCGGTACAAGCGACAAGCTGGACAGCTTCATCCAGTCGATCGGGACGGCCTCGATTCTGGAAACGGTACGCAGTGGTGTCACCGGGATTGCCCGTGGCGACAAAGTACTCAGCATCTAACCCAAATTAGCGAATGGCCTTACGGCCTGGATATATAGAGGAACCTCATGAAAGTTTATTACGATAAAGATTGTGACCTGTCGATCATCCAGGGCAAGAAAGTCGCCATCATCGGCTACGGTTCCCAGGGTCATGCACAAGCGTGCAACCTGAAAGATTCCGGCGTTGACGTGACTGTCGGCCTGCGCAAAGGCTCGGCCACTGTTGCCAAGGCTGAAGCCCATGGCCTGAAAGTGACTGACGTTGCTTCTGCTGTTGCGGCTGCCGACCTGGTCATGATCCTGACCCCGGACGAGTTCCAGTCCTCGCTGTACAAGAACGAAATCGAGCCGAACATCAAGAAGGGCGCCACCCTGGCCTTCTCCCACGGCTTCGCGATCCACTACAACCAGGTTGTGCCGCGCGCTGACCTCGACGTGATCATGATCGCGCCGAAAGCACCGGGCCACACCGTGCGTTCCGAGTTCGTCAAAGGCGGCGGTATCCCTGACCTGATCGCGATCTACCAGGACGCGTCGGGCAACGCCAAGAACGTCGCCCTGTCCTACGCTGCTGGCGTGGGTGGCGGTCGTACCGGCATCATCGAAACCACCTTCAAGGACGAGACCGAAACCGACCTGTTCGGCGAACAAGCCGTTCTGTGCGGCGGTACCGTTGAGCTGGTCAAAGCCGGTTTCGAAACCCTGGTTGAAGCCGGCTACGCGCCGGAAATGGCCTACTTCGAATGCCTGCACGAACTGAAGCTGATCGTTGACCTCATGTACGAAGGCGGTATCGCCAACATGAACTACTCGATCTCCAACAACGCCGAATACGGCGAGTACGTGACTGGCCCGGAAGTGATCAACGCCGAGTCCCGTCAGGCCATGCGCAACGCCCTGAAACGTATTCAGGACGGCGAGTACGCCAAAATGTTCATCAGCGAAGGTGCAACCGGCTACCCTTCGATGACCGCCAAGCGTCGTAACAACGCCGCTCACGGCATCGAAGTCATCGGCGAGCAACTGCGCTCCATGATGCCGTGGATCGGTGCCAACAAGATCGTCGACAAAGCCAAGAACTAAGTCGTACGCATCAAGGAAAAACGCGGCTTAGGCCGCGTTTTTTCGTTTGGGGGCGGGTTCTGGTATAAAGCTGCATCGTTTGCAGGCGAACGCGCTCTGCAAGTATTTGTCGAATTTTTTCACACCGTTGCAAGGTAAAGTCCATGACCGAACGTCCCGAAGAGCCGGGCCAGGCCTCTGACGCCGATAGCCTGCTACCGATCGATGAGCATGTCGAAGAAGGGCATGATGCGGAAGGTCGCAAGGTCCGGCATCGTGGTATCTATCTTCTGCCCAATCTGTTCACCACGGCGAACTTGTTTGCCGGGTTCTATTCCATCATCAACTCCATGAGTGCGCAGAGTGCGCTGGCAGCGGGTGATGCGGCGAGTGCCAGCAAATACTTCGGTTTTGCGGCCATAGCTATTTTTGTGGCCATGGTGCTCGACGGCCTTGATGGCCGTGTCGCGCGCATGACCAACACCCAAAGTGCCTTCGGCGCCGAGTACGATTCGTTGTCGGACATGGTCGCCTTTGGCGTTGCTCCTGCTCTGCTGGCGTTTGCCTGGGCCCTGGGAGACATGGGCAAGGTGGGGTGGATGGTTGCCTTCATCTATGTCGCGGGCGCAGCCTTGCGCCTGGCGCGTTTCAATACCCAGGTGGGTACTGCCGACAAGCGCTACTTCATCGGCCTGGCCAGCCCGGCAGCTGCCGGAGTGGTGGCGGGCATTGTCTGGGCGTTCAGTGACTACGGCATCCAGGGTTCCAAGATGTCGTTTCTGGTGGCCTTGATGGTGGCGGCGGCCGGCATGCTGATGGTCAGCAATATCAAGTACAACAGTTTCAAGGAGTTCGACCTCAAGGGGCGCGTGCCTTTCGTGGCGATCCTGGTGGTGGTGCTTGTGTTCGCCGTCGTGTTCAGCGACCCACCGCGCATTCTGCTGCTGGCGTTCCTGATCTACGCGGCTTCGGGGCCGGTTCAGTACTTGCTGCATCTGCGTCGGGACAAAACATTGCCTTAATGTAATTTCCCCCATACTCCGCAGTCTATTGGTGCATCAGTTCTCCAATACTGCGGAGTTGCCATGCTAATCAAATTGCCCAAAGCGTCCGATTGCCACGAATCGGACGTCACACCTGAATCCTTCTATCTCTCACGCCGTAGCTTGCTCGGTGGGGCGCTTGCTGGCATTGCGGCCAGCAGCTTGCCGCGTTGGGCAAGTGCCAACGATGCTTCGCGTTATGCCGATGTCGAGGCAGGCAAGGCGCCCAGCTGGTTTGCCGACAAACTTCCCGAGACCAAGTGGCAGGCTGTGACCGTGACGGGGGAGGCGATTACCCCGTTCAAGGACGCGACCCACTACAACAACTTCTATGAATTTGGCACCGGCAAAGGCGACCCTGCAACCAATGCGGGGTCGCTGCAAACCGAACCTTGGAGTGTGGTGATTGATGGCGAGGTTGCGAAGCCGGGGCGCTATGCCCTGGAAGACTTCATGAAGCCTTACCAACTGGAGGAGCGAATCTATCGTTTGCGTTGTGTCGAGGCGTGGTCGATGGTCATTCCGTGGATAGGCTTTCCCATCTCTGCCTTGCTCAAGCAGGTGGAGCCTACGTCCAAAGCCAAATACATCCGCTTTGAAACCCTTAAAGATCCCAAGAGCATGCCTGGTCAGCGATCAAGCTTCGGTTTGATCGATTGGCCTTATGTAGAGGGGCTGCGTTTGGATGAAGCGATGAACCCTTTGGCGATTCTTGCCGTTGGCATGTATGGGCGGGAGCTGCCGAATCAGAACGGCGCGCCGTTGCGGCTGGTGGTGCCATGGAAGTATGGCTTCAAGAGTGTGAAGTCCATCGTGCGAATCAGTCTGGTGAACGAGCAGCCGAAAACTACATGGCAAAGCATCGCAGCGGACGAATATGGGTTTTATGCGAATGTGAACCCGACAGTCGACCACCCTCGCTGGACCCAGGCTCGGGAGCGACGGTTGCCAAGCGGTCTATTCAGTCCCAACGTGCGCGAGACGCAGATGTTCAACGGGTACTCGGATGAGGTTGCCTCTCTGTATACCAATCTGGATTTGCGGAAGAACTACTGATGCGCTATCCCATCTGGCGCATTGGCGTCTTTATAGCCGTGGCTGTGTGGCCGCTTTTCTGGTTGTACGAAGCATGGAGTTTTGCCTTAGGGCCGGATCCGGGCAAAGTGCTGGTTGATCGCCTGGGGTTGGGCACTCTGATTCTGCTGCTGATTACCTTGGGAATGACACCGCTGCAGAAATTGAGCGGTTGGGCAGGGTGGATAGCGGTGCGCCGGCAATTGGGGTTGTGGTGCTTTACGTATGTCGTGCTGCACCTGGCGGCTTATTGTGTGTTTGTTCTGGGGCTCGATTGGTCGCAGCTTGGGGTGGAATTGCGTAAACGTCCCTACATTATTGTGGGTACCTTGGGTTTTCTGTCCTTATTAGTGCTGGCGGTGACGTCGAACCGCTATAGCCAGCGTCGGCTTGGGAGTCGCTGGAAGAAATTGCACCGTCTGGTCTATGTGATTCTCGGGCTCGGCTTGCTGCATATGTTGTGGATTGTGCGAGCGGATCTAAAGGAATGGGCTGTCTATGCCTTTATAGGTGCTTTGCTCCTGGTGCTGCGGATACCGCCGGTAATGCGCAGAATTCCACGCCTTATTGCGAAAAAACCAGTTTCTGCAACAAAAGCGTAATTAAGGGTTGACGGCAGATTCTGGAGGCCTATAATTCGCCCCACTT
>NZ_JACARO010000109.1 GCF_013386585.1 Pseudomonas sp. P7548
GGCTAAACCGGCATCCCTGCCGGTTTACCCCCCAAATCCCTGCCGAATTCCGGCCAGCGTGTTTAACGGGGCGCCTAAGATCAAAATCAAGATCAAAAGCACAGCGGCCTGACAGCCGGCTTGAGTGGTGTGGAGCAAAGGCAAAGGCAAACGCGGTCCACTGTAGGAGCCGGCTTGTCGAATCGTCACACCGCGGCGATGGTCGTTAACGATGACGCAAAAAAATCAGGCAGAACGCGGAGCCCCACTGTGGGAGCTGGCTTGCCTGCGATGGCATCGATTGGGTGTGCCTGATGTACCGAGGTGTTTGCATCGCCGGCAAGCCAGCTCCCACAGTTGACCCGGGCCAACAGTCAGATACCGGTCGGCTACCAGGCCGCCGCGTCCGCTTTTGATTTTGATCTTAGGCGCCCCGTTAAACACGCTGGCCGAACGCAGGTTTGAATCCGTGGGTAACCCGGCAGGACGCCGGGTTAGCCGCCCCGCGCCAAGGATGGCGCGGGGCGGCGGCCCACGGATTCAAGCCTGCGTTCGGGCACACCGAGCCTNNNNTTTGCTTACTTTTGCGCTCTATCAAAAGTGAGCCGCTGTAAGAGCGGAACCAATACCAGCCGTTACCTAAATAACGGATATGTACACAGCCCTACTCAATCCCCACCTGATTACGCCCATTATGCTTGGCCGTATACAGCCCCTTGTCCGCCGCCATGATCAGTTGCCGGCAATCGGTCCCCTGCTGCGGGGTCACCGTCGACAAGCCAATGCTGATGGTCAGGCTGGAGCCTTCCGCCGGGGCAATGTGCGGGATTTTCAGCGCCGCCACCGCCATGCGCAGCTTCTCAGCCACCAAACGCGCACCACCCGGCGAGGTATTCGGCAATACCAACGCAAACTCTTCACCACCATAACGCGCCGGCAGATCCGAAGGCCGGCTGCTGGCTTCGCGGATGGTCGCCGCGACTTTACGCAACGCTTCATCACCTTCGACATGCCCAAAACTGTCGTTGTAGGTCTTGAAGAAGTCCACATCGATCATCAGCAGCGACAACTGGGTCTGGTCACGCATGGCACGGCGCCACTCCAGCTCCAGGTATTCGTCGAAGTGGCGACGGTTGGACAGCCCGGTCAGGCCATCGGAGTTCATCAGGCGTTGCAGCACCAGGTTGGTGTCGAGCAGTTGCTGCTGGCTGACCCGCAGCGCACGGTAGGCCGCGTCGCGCTGCAACAGGGTCATGTAGGAGCGCGAGTGATAGCGGATGCGCGCCACCAGTTCGATGTTGTCCGGTAACTTCACCAGGTAGTCGTTGGCCCCGGCCGAGAACGCCGCGCTCTTGATCAGCGGGTCTTCCTTGGTGGACAGCACGATGATCGGGATATTGGCCGTGGCAGGGTGATTGCGGTACTCGCGCACCAGCGTCAGGCCGTCCAGGCCGGGCATCACCAGGTCTTGGAGGATCACAGTCGGTTTGATGCGGATCGCCTGGGCAATCGCCTGGTGCGGGTCGGCGCAGAAGTGGAAGTCGATGTTTTCTTCATGGGCCAGGCCACGCCGCACGGCTTCGCCGATCATGGCCTGGTCATCGACCAGCAACACCATGGCGGCGTTTTCGTCGGTCTTGATGTCGTCGATCTGTAAATCATTCATGTGCAGTCACCTGAATTACTACCAGCAAGCCAGCACTGCGGGAGGTCGCGATCATTTTGCAAAGACCTCCATCAGTCGGGGCGCAATTCTATCCAGTGGGCGAATTTCAACAGCAGCGTCAATCGCCGCCGCCGCTTTGGGCATGCCATACACCGCCGAGCTCTGCTGATCCTGGGCGATGGTCAAATATCCTTGTTCACGCAACAACTTGAGGCCCTGGGCGCCGTCGCGGCCCATGCCCGTCAGCAGTACACCGACGGCGTCACCGTCCCAGTGGCTGGCGACGCTCTCGAAAAACACGTCGATGGACGGCCGGTAAATCTCGTTTACCGGCTCTGCGGTATAGGCTAGCGTGCCATTTTTCAACAGGCGAATATGATGGTTGGTGCCGGCCAGCAACACCACGCCACTTTGCGGCGGCTCGCCTTCGCGGGCCAGGCGCACCGGCAGGCCGGAGGCGCTGCCCAGCCACTCGGCCATGCCCGCAGCGAACACCTGGTCCACATGCTGCACCAGCACAATGGCGGCCGGAAAGTCCCGTGGCAAACCCTTGAGCAGGATTTCCAGGGCAGCCGGGCCGCCCGCCGAAGAACCAATGGCCACCAGGCTCTGGCGTTTGCTGGCGGTGCGTTGGGGCGCAGTTTCGGCGCGCACGCGGCTGCCACGCTGACCGATCAGCCAGCCAATATTGAGGATTTTGCGCAGCAACGGCGCCGCCGCATCCTTGGGGTTGCCCACGCCGAGCGCGGGGGTGTCCACCACATCCAGCGCGCCGTGGCCCATGGCCTCGAATACCCGGCTCATATTGGCCTGGCGGTCGACGGTCACCAACAGAATCGCGCACGGTGTCTCGGCCATGATCTGCCGGGTGGCCTCGACGCCATCCATCACCGGCATGATCAGGTCCATCAGGATCAGGTCCGGGGTCAGCTCGGCGCAACGCTGCACGGCTTCAAGGCCATTGCTGGCCACCCAGACGACTTGATGCGCGGGCTCGAAACTCAGGGCACGGCGCAACGCCTCCACCGCCAGGGGCATGTCATTGACGATCGCAATCCTCATGCCCGGGCTCCTCCAATCAGCTCGACCACGGCGTCCAACAGGGCGTCATCGTGGAAACTGGCCTTGGCTAGATAATAGTCCGCGCCGGCATCCAGTCCACGGCGCCGGTCTTCTTCGCGATCCTTGTACGACACCACCATCACCGGCAACGATTGCAGGCGACTGTCACGGCGCAGGAGTGTGACCAATTCAATACCGTCCATACGAGGCATATCAATGTCAGTGATGAGCAGGTCGAAGTCTTCGGAGCGCAACGCATTCCAGCCGTCCATACCATCGACCGCAACGGCCACTTCATAACCACGATTAAGTAACAATTTGCGTTGCAGCTCACGCACGGTCAGCGAGTCATCCACCACCAGCACGCGTTTGCGCGGCGCCTCAGTGGCCTGCTGGCTGCGCCGGGCGATGCGTTCCAGGCGCCCGGTGTTGAGCAGTTTGTCCACCGAACGCAGCATGTCTTCAACGTCGACGATCAACACCACCGAGCCGTCGTCCAGCAACGCCCCGGCAGAAATATCCTGGACCTTGCCCAGGCGATCATCCAGCGGCAACACCACCAACGTGCGTTCGCCGATAAAGCGCTCCACGGCAATGCCATACACCGCGTCGCGCTCACGGATCACCACCACCTTGAGCGTTTCTTCATTGCTCTGCCCCGCCGGGCGCTGCAACAACTGGCTGGCGGCAACCAGGCCGACATGCCGGCCCTCGTGCCAGAAGTGCTGGCGGCCTTCCAGTTGCACAATGTCATCGGGCGCCAGGTCGCACATGCGTTCGATATGCGCCAGCGGGAAGGCATAGGCTTCTTCGCCGACTTCCACCACCAGGCTGCGCACCACCGACAAGGTCAGCGGCACCTCCAGGTGGAAGCGGCTGCCCTGCCCTGCCGTCTGCTCCAGCACCACGGCACCGCGCAACTGGCGGACCATATGCTGCACCGCATCCAGGCCCACGCCACGCCCGGACACTTCGGTGACTTTGTCACGCAGGCTGAAGCCCGGCAGGAACAGGAACGTCAGCAGTTCCTCTTCGCTCAGGCGCAGCGCCGTTTCCAGCGGCGACAGGTGCCGGTCGACGATGGTGCCGCGCAAGCGCTCAAGGTCGACACCATTGCCATCGTCGCTCAACTCCAGCACCAGCAAACCGGCCTGGTGGGAGGCGCGCAGACGAATCAGGCCTTCCGCCGGCTTGCCCGCCAGTATCCGTTGTTCGGGGGTTTCGATGCCATGGTCGACGGCATTGCGCAGCAAGTGGGTCAGCGGCGCTTCGAGCTTTTCCAGCACATCGCGGTCGACCTGGGTCTTTTCGCCCTCGATCTCCAGGCGCACTTGCTTGCCCAGGCTGCGGCCGAGGTCCCGCACCATGCGTACCTGCCCGGCCAGCACATCGGCAAACGGGCGCATACGACAGGCCAGCGCGGTGTCGTAGAGTACCTGGGCGCGTTGCCCGGCCTGCCAGCCGAACTCATCCAGCTCGGCGGTTTTTTCCGCGAGCAACGCCTGGGCCTCGCTCAACAACCGACGGGTATCGGCCAGGGCTTCCTGGGCTTCCAGGTTCAGGTCCAGCGTCTTGAGCTGGCCATCCAGGGTGTCGAGGGCGCGCACGCCCTGGCTCTGGATACGCTTGAGGCGCTGCATGCTGGCCAGGTAAGGCTTGAGCCGCTGGGTTTCCACCAAGGACTTGCTGGACAGATCCAACAGGCTGTTCAGGCGCTCGGCGGTCACCCGCAACACGCGCTCACCGCCTTCGGTCATGCGCTTGTTCTGACGCGGCGGCTCGCTGCTGACCGGCGGCGCCGGTTCTGGCTCCGCTGGCAGCTCCTCAACAACAGGCGGCGAGACCGGCGCGGGCTCGGGCGGCGGTGGTGCAACGGTTTGCACCGGCGCCTGGGATGGATCAAGCAAGCGCTCCATCAGCGCAACATAGGCTTCAATGTCCGCCGACCCCACGTCGTTGCCGGGCGTGGCGATGCGCATCAGCAGATCGGTGCCTTGCAGCAACGCATCAATATGTTCGGGTTGCAGGTACAGGCGGCTCTCCTGGGCACTGACCAGGCAATCCTCCATCACGTGGGCCACGCTGACCCCGGCGTCCACCCCGACAATCCGCGCCGCGCCCTTGAGCGAGTGCGCCGCACGCATGCAGGCCTCAAGCTGGTCGGCCTGGGTGGGGTTGCGTTCCAGGGCCAGCAGGCCCGCGCTCAACACCTGGGTCTGCGCATCGGCTTCCAGGCTGAACAGTTCCAGCAGCGAGGCATCGCGCATCTGGTCGGGGGTCATGTGAGGCTCCGGGTCACGGCGGACAACAATTGCGCCTCATCCAGCCAACGCAGGCTGCGGCCTTTCCACTGCAACACACCTTGGGTGTAACGCGCACTGGCCTGGGTGCCCGAGGCCGACGCGGCTTTTAACATGCGCTCGTCGATGGCATGGATACCGTCGACTTCGTCCACCGGCACCACCACCGGGCCATCCTGTGCGGCGATGATCAGCATGCGCGGCATGACGCGCCCGCCCGTGGTGCCAGGGCTGGTGCTGTCCAGGCCAAGCAATTCCACCAGCGACAGGCACGCCACCAGCGCACCGCGCACGTTGGCCACGCCGAGCAAGGCACGGGAGCGTTGGTGCGGCAGGGAGTGAATCGGCTGCAACGGCGCCACTTCCACCAGGCAGCGGGTGGCGATACCCAGCCACTCCTCACCGAGGCGGAACATCAACAGGGAACGGGTGACCACATCCGTGGCCACTTCGGCCTCAGCCTGGGGGCGACGGTCGTCCTGTTGCAGGGCATAACGGTCCAGCAGGCGCGTGGCCGCCGCCGAATACACCGCGCAGTTGCGGCAGTGAATGTGCTCCGCCAGCAAGGGGCAGGACTTGTCACCGTGGATGCCGATGCGGTTCCAGCAGTCGTCGATGGCTTGGGTGTCGGCCAGGGTCAGGTCCAGGCCTGCGGTATCGAGCGCGTCGGGGCTACTCATCGTTTGGACTCACTGTCAGCTCGCTCGCTACGGGCGGCCCGCGCCTGCAGCCGGCGCGCCCCCGCACTGTCGCCCTGGGATTCAAGCAACGCGGCCAGGTGCATCAAGGCTTGCGGGTGCTGGGGTTCCAGGTACAAGGCTTTTCGGTAATACCCCTGGGCTTCCAGGGCGCTGCCGGCCACATCGCTGAGCAGCCCCAGCCAGTAGAACACCTGGGCGGCGGGCGGGTGGTTGCTTAAATACTGTTCGCAGGCCGCACGGGCCTCGGCACTTTTGCCTTCGTTGGCCAGGGTGGCGATCTGGCTGAGCAAGTGACCCGCATCGGTTTGCGCGGTTTTGATCGGCGTCACGGCGGGCGGGACAAGGCTGAACGGTCGCGGCTTGGGCGGAATCGGCGCAGCACTGCGCTGCGGCACCGGCGCGGGCATCGGCACGAACACCGGCTCGGCCTTGACCGGCTCCGCATGCCGGCTGAACGCGAAGGACTGCGGCACGCCAATCGAGCGCATGCCGTGGCGCCCCAGCAGGCTGCCCTCGGCCGGGCCGATGAACAGCACACCGTCCACATGGGTCAGGCCCTTGAGCACGTCGAACACTTGCTTCTGGGTCGGCTGGTCGAAATAGATCAGCAGGTTGCGGCAGAACACAAAGTCGTAGGTGGGCTCATTGGCCAACAGGGCCGGGTCAAGCAGGTTGCCGACTTGCAGGCGCACCTGCTCGCGCACGCGATCATCGATACGATAGCCGTCGGCCTGTTCGGTGAAGTGACGCTCACGAAAGCCGATATCGCCGCCGCGAAACGAGTTCTTGCCGTACACCCCGCGCCGGGCGCGTTCCACCGACAGCGGGCTCACGTCCAGGCCCAGCACCTTGAATTGGTGCGGCGCCATCCCGGCATCCAGCAACGCCATGGCTATCGAATAGGGCTCTTCGCCGGTGGAACAGGGCAGGCTCAAGATGCGCAAGGCGCGCATCTGCTTGATCTCGGCCAGGCGCGCCACCGCGAGCCGGGCCAGGGTGGCAAACGATTCGGGGTAACGAAAGAACCAGGTCTCGGGGACGATCACCGCTTCGATCAGCGCTTGCTGCTCGTCATGGGAGCTTTGCAGGTGCTGCCAGTACTGGTCGGCCGTCTGCGTCTGCAGGGCCTGGCTGCGCTGGCGCACCGCTCGGTCGATGATGGCTTCGCCCACCGAGGCCACGTCCAGGCCGATGCGTTCCTTGAGGTAGGCCGAAAAGCGCGGGTCGCTGCTCATAGGCTCAGCTCGGCAGAAAACAGCAAGGTGCGTACGTCGTCGTTCAACAAGTCGTTGACGCCGATCCACTGCATCAGGCCCTGGGCATCTTCGCGCACCGGCCCCAGGTACGGCGCCTGCGGGTTATCCAGGCCATAGGTCTGGAACTCGGCGGGGTCGCAACGCAGGGTGTCGGTGGCTTGCTCCAGGATCAGCCCCAGCCAGCGGGCTTCGAGCCACGGTTGCGGCTGATAGTTGACCAGCACCAGGCGCGTGCTGGTGCGAGCCTGGGCGGCCGCACCGAACGTGAGGGCGCTGAGGTCGATGACCGGCACCAGCACGCCCCGGTGGGCAAAGATTCCCGCCACCCACACCGGCGCATGGGCAATGGGCTTGAGGGGCAGGCGCGGCAATACCTCGGCCACTTCCGTGGCCTTGAGGGCATAGCGCTCCTGGCCGATCCGAAACACCAGGTACAACGCCTTTTTCGCTGCCGGGACGGCGCCGCGTTTAGCCGCGAGGTCGCTCATCAGACTTTGAAACGCGACACGCCGCTGCGCAGACCGACCGCAACCTGGCTCAGTTCATCAATGGCAAAGCTGGCCTGGCGCAGCGACTCCACGGTCTGGCTGCTGGCATCGCCCAACTGCACCAGCGCGTGGTTGATCTGCTCGGCACCGGTGGCCTGGGCCTGCATGCCCTCGTTGACCATCAACACCCGCGGCGCCAGCGCCTGGACCTGATGGATGATCTGCGACAGCTGCTCGCCCACTTGCTGCACCTCGAACATGCCGCGACGCACTTCTTCGGAGAACTTGTCCATGCCCATCACGCCCGCCGACACCGCCGACTGGATCTCGCGCACCATCTGTTCAATGTCGTAGGTGGCCACGGCGGTCTGGTCGGCCAGGCGCCGCACTTCGGTGGCCACCACGGCAAAGCCGCGACCGTACTCACCGGCCTTCTCGGCCTCGATGGCCGCATTGAGGGACAGCAGGTTGGTCTGGTCGGCCACCTTGACGATGGTCACCACCACCTGGTTGATGTTGCCGGCCTTCTCATTGAGGATCGCCAGCTTGGCGTTCACCAGGTCGGCGGCGCCCATCACCGAGTGCATGGTTTCTTCCATGCGGGCCAGGCCTTGCTGGCCGGAACCGGCGGCCACCGAAGCCTGGTCGGCGGCGGTGGACACTTCGGTCATGGTGCGTACCAGGTCCTTGGACGTGGCGGCAATCTCGCGGGACGTGGCACCGATTTCGGTGGTGGTGGCAGCGGTTTCGGTGGCGGTGGCCTGTTGCTGCTTGGAGGTGGCGGCAATCTCGGTGACCGAGGTGGTCACCTGCACCGAGGAGCGCTGGGCCTGGGACACCAGGGCGGTCAGCTCGGTCATCATGTCGTTGAAGCCGGTTTCCACCGCGTTGAACTCGTCCTTGCGCTCCAGATTCAAGCGCTTGCTCAGGTCACCGTCACGCATGGTGCCGAGGATCGACACGATGCGCTGCATCGGCGCCATGATCGCGCGCATCAACAGCAGGCCGCAGAGGCCGGCAGCAACGACAGCGAATGCCAGCGACACGAACATGCTGACCTTGGCGGCCTCGACGGCGTCGTCGATGGCAGTGGTCGCGCGGTCGGCGACGTCCTTGTTTTCCGTAATGATGTCATTGAGCTTCATGCGCCCTGCCGTCCAGGCGGGCGTCAGGGTGGTGTTGAACTCCTTGCGCGCAGCGGCGAGGTCATTGCGCTGCAGGCTGTCGAGCACCACAGCCAGGCTCTTGTTGTAGGCCTGGTGCAGGGTTTCGAATTTATCGAACTCGGCCTGGTCTTCGCGGCCGTTGATGGTTTTCTGGTAGTTGGCCATCTGCGTCAGGATGCGCCCTTCAAACGACTTGAAGTCGGCCTTGTCCGCGTCGGTCAGGCCTTTGTCGTCACGCAGGCCGAGCAACTCCAGGGTTTGCAGGTAGCTGTCGACCCAGGCGCTGCGGATCATCGAACTCAGGTAAACGCCCGGTACGGCATCGTCACGTACCGCGACTTCACTGGCTTCAATCTTCAGCAACCGTGAATAAGAGACCACAACCATTAACAGCATGATGGCGATAATGACCGCAAAGCTTGCCAAGATCCGTTGGCGCAAGGTCCAGTTCTTCACAGTAATTCCTCGAAGGGCCGATCAAATGCCGGGGAGTATAGCTGAGCAGAAGCCCTCATTTATCAATGGGTTTTGATGTAGCGATCACAGAAAGCAAATGTGGGAGCGGGCTTGCTCGCGAATGCGGTGGATCAGTCAGCAGAGAGGTGACTGATAAACCGTATTCGCGAGCAAGCCCGCTCCCACAATTTGATCGGCGTGAAGCCAGCGGTTATTGGTTCAGGCGCACCTGTTTTTCCAGCTCCAGCTTCAAGCCTGGCTCCAGTCTCAGTTGGCGCGCCAGCTCGTCGAGGTAGGCTTTTTCCATGAAGTTTTCCTCATCCACCAACATCACGCTGGCGATGTACATCTCGGCCGCCATTTCCGGGGTACCTGCCGCCCGCGCCACGTCGGCCGGGTCCAGGGGTTTGTTCAGCTCGGCATGCAGCCAGCCTTGCAGCTCGCGGTCGTTGTCCAGCTTGGTGAACTCACCTTCGATCAGCGCACGTTCACGCTCATCCACATGACCGTCGGCCTTGGCTGCCGCCACCAGTGCCTTGAGGATCGCCTGGCTGTGCTGCTCGACCTGGGCCGGTGGCAGGCGATCGACCGTCTGCGGCTCGCCTTTCGGCGCATTCGCTTGTTGCGCCTGCCAATTGCCATACGCCTTGTAGGCAATCACGCCCAGTGCTGCCAGCCCGCCGTAAGTCAGGGCTTTTCCGCCAAACTTGCGGGCTTTTTTATTGCCCAGCAACAGGCCCATGGCACCCGCCGCCAGGGCTCCGCCACCGGCGCCGCCGAGCAGGCTGCCCAGCCCGCCACCGCCGAGCAAGCCGCCAAGGGCGCCTTTATCCTCCTGCTTACGCGAGTCGCCGGCCTTTTTCTGCAGCATGTCCTGACCGGATTTGAGCAACTGATCGAGCAATCCACGGGTATTCATAAGGAACCTCCAGGCACTTGGGTACGTAGGACTAATAGGCCCCCAGCGTAAAACCAAGTGCCAAAAACCCTCGATCTAGAGTGCTTCCAGATGTAACGCCACGGCCTTTCGATTAAAACGATATACACTCGAACAAATCTATAAAAATACCCCACTGGTAATTCCAGCATGATGACCTTGCGTCAAATCCGGCACTTTATCGCCGTGGCCGAGACCGGCTCGATCTCCGCCGCCGCGCAGACCGCATTCATTTCCCAGTCCACCCTGACCCTGGCGATCCAGCAACTGGAGCAGGAAATCGGCGTCAACCTGTTCAACCGCCACGCCAAGGGCATGACCCTGACCCACCAGGGTCACCAATTCCTGCGCCAGGCGCACTTGATCCTCGCCACCGTCGACAACGCCAAGCGCAGTCTGCAACAGAGCACCGACCAGGTCGCCGGGCAGTTGATCATCGGCGTGACCAGCCTGGTGGCCGGTTATTACCTCGCCGATCTGCTCACCCGCTTCCAGCGCGCCTACCCCAACGTGGAAATCCGCGTGATGGAGGACGAACGCCCGTATATCGAGCATTTGCTGGTCAGCGGTGAAATCGACGTGGGCGTGCTGATCCTCTCCAACCTCGAAGACCGCCACGCCCTGCAGACCGAAGTGCTCACCCATTCGCCCCACCGCCTGTGGCTGCCGGCGCAGCACCCGCTGCTGGAGCACGACAGCATCAACCTGGCCGACGTCGCCCGCGAGCCACTGATCCAGTTGAACGTCGATGAGATGGGCCACAACGCTCAGCGCATGTGGGCCGGCGCCGGCCTGCAGCCCCGCGTCACGCTGCGCACCGCCTCCACCGAAGCCGTGCGAAGCCTGGTGGCCGCAGGGCTTGGCGTGTCGATCCAGCCGGACATGACTTACCGCCCGTGGTCGCTGGAGGGCGACATCATCGAAGCCCGACCGATTGCCGACCTCAGCCAGACCCTCGACGTGGGCCTGGCCTGGCGCCGTGGTACTGCGCGGCCGGCGCTGGTGGACCCGTTCCTGACGGTGGCCCGCGAACAGCCGCACCCGCGCAAGCCATCTATTTAATCGAATGCTGCATTCAGTATTTAGTATTTGTTGACCTCGCGCCTGACCTCTAGTCTCTACTTATCCCATAAGAGAAAGGTCAAGCGCTCGTAAGAGAACGCCCATGGCCATACAAGAAAAGAGATCGCGAAAAATGTCCGGCGCGCCCACCCCGCTGCTCACTGCGTTGCTGATCGACGGCGAACTGGTCCAGGGCCAGGGCTTTGCCGAGCCGATCCTCAACCCGGCCACCGGTGAAGTCCTCACCCAGATCGCCGAAGCCAGCACCGAACAGGTGGAAACCGCGATCCTCGCCGCCCACCGCGCCTTTGCCGGCTGGTCACGCACCACGCCCCAGCAACGCTCGAACATCCTGCTCGGCATTGCCGACGCCATCGAAAAACAAGCCGACTATTTAGCCCGCCTGGAATCCCTGAACTGCGGCAAGCCGTTGCACCTGGCGCGCCAGGATGACTTGAGCGCCACTGTCGACGTGTTCCGTTTTTTCGCCGGCGCCGTGCGCTGCCAGACCGGGCAACTGAGCGGCGAATACCTGCCGGGCTACACCAGCATGGTGCGCCGCGATCCCATCGGGGTGGTGGCGTCGATTGCGCCATGGAACTACCCGTTGATGATGGCCGCATGGAAGATCGCGCCTGCCCTAGCGGCCGGCAATACCCTGGTGTTCAAGCCGTCAGAACATACGCCGCTGTCGATCCTGGCATTAGCCCCCGCACTTAAAGAGCTGCTGCCGCGCGGCGTGATCAATATTCTGTGTGGCGGCGGCGAAGGCGTCGGCAGCCATCTGGTGAGCCACGCTAAAGTGCGCATGGTCTCGCTGACCGGCGATATCGTCACCGGGCAGAAGATCCTGCAAGCCGCGTCCAAAACCCTTAAACGCACGCACCTGGAACTGGGTGGCAAGGCCCCAGTGATCGTGTGCAACGACGCCGACCTGCAAGCCGTGGTCGAGGGTGTGCGCGCCTACGGTTATTACAACGCGGGCCAGGATTGCACCGCCGCGTGCCGCATCTACGCCCAGGCCGGCATCCACGACAAGCTGGTCGCCGAGCTGGGCGCCGCCGTGAGCAGCCTGCGCTTTGCCGGCAAACGCGACGCCGACAACGAACTGGGCCCGCTGATCAGCACACGCCAGCGCGACCGCGTGGCCAGTTTTGTCGAACGCGCCCTCGGCCAGCCGCATATCGAACGCATCACCGGCGCCGCCGTGCATTCCGGCGCGGGCTTCTATTACCAGCCGACCCTGCTGGCCGGTTGCAAGCAGAACGATGAAATCGTGCAGCGCGAAGTGTTCGGTCCAGTGGTCACCGTGACCCGCTTCGACGAGCTGGAACAAGCCGTGGACTGGGCCAACGACTCCGAATATGGCCTGGCCTCGTCGGTGTGGACCCAGAACCTGGACAAGGCCATGCAAGTGGCCGCACGCCTGCAATACGGCTGCACCTGGATCAACAGCCATTTCATGCTGGTCAGCGAAATGCCCCACGGCGGCTTGAAGCGCTCGGGGTACGGGAAGGATCTGTCCAGCGATTCGCTACAGGACTACAGCGTGGTGCGGCACATCATGGCCCGCCACGGCCAGCATCTTTAAAACAACAACTAAGCTCATGCGTTACGGCTTCACACACTGCCCCGACCATAATTAAAGAAGAGGGAATCCCCATGTCTGCGCACAAGACCGCACTGCTCAGTGCCCTGACCACCGCGCTGCTGGCCAGCGCCAGCCTCCAGGCCGCCGAACCGCTCAAGGCGGTCGGCGCCGGCGAAGGCCAACTGGATATCGTCGCCTGGCCCGGCTACATCGAACGTGGCGACAGCGACAAGGCCTACGACTGGGTCACCGGTTTCGAGAAGGAAACCGGTTGCAAGGTCAATGTGAAAACCGCCGCCACCTCTGACGAAATGGTCAGCCTGATGGCCAAGGGCGGCTATGACCTGGTCACCGCGTCGGGCGATGCATCGCTGCGCTTGATCGGTGGCAAACGTGTGCAGCCGATCAACACGGCGCTGATCCCCAACTGGAAGAACATCGACCCGCGCCTCAAGGATGCGCCGTGGTACGTGGTCGGCCAGCAGACCTACGGCACCCCGTACCAGTGGGGCCCGAACGTATTGATGTACAACACCAATGTGTTCAAGACCGCGCCCACCAGTTGGAGTGTGATTTTCGACGCGCAGAACCTGCCGGACGGCAAGCCTAATAAAGGTCGCGTGCAAGCCTATGACGGCCCGATCTACATCGCCGATGCGGCGCTCTACCTCAAGAGCACCAAGCCGGAGCTGGGCATCCAGAACCCTTATGAGCTGACCGAAACCCAGTACAAGGCCGTGCTTGAACTGCTGCGTGCCCAGCAACCGCTGATCCATCGCTACTGGCACGACACCACCGTGCAAATGAGCGACTTCAAGAACGAAGGCGTGGTGGCCTCCAGCGCCTGGCCGTATCAGGTCAACGGCCTGGTCAACGAGAAACAGCCGATTGCCTCGACCATTCCGAAGGAAGGCGCCACTGGCTGGGCGGACACCACCATGCTGCACACCGACGCCAAGCACCCGAACTGCGCCTACAAGTGGATGGACTGGTCACTGCAGCCGAAGGTCCAGGGCGACGTCGCGGCCTGGTTCGGCTCGTTGCCAGCCGTACCGGCGGCCTGCAAGGAAAGCGAGCTGCTGGGCGCCGAAGGCTGCAAGACCAACGGTTTCGACCAGTTCGACAAGATCGCCTTCTGGAAAACCCCGCAGGCTGAAGGCGGCAAGTTCGTGCCGTACAGCCGCTGGACCCAGGATTACATCGCGATCATGGGCGGCCGCTAAGCCTGCCTGACAACGCAGGACAAAATGTGGGAGCGGGCTTGCTCGCGAAAGCGGTGTGTCAGTCAACACATCTGTAACTGATCCACCGCATTCGCGAGCAAGCCCGCTCCCACACAGATTCAGTACCGCGTTTATTTTTCAGAAGTCCAGGCCGGGCCGCTGCGACGACCCGTGCCTTTTTGGAGCACCGCACCATGACGCTTGCAGTCCAATTCACCCACGTTTCCCGTCAGTTCGGCGAAGTGAAGGCCGTTGACCGGGTTTCCATCGATATCCAGGACGGCGAGTTCTTTTCCATGCTCGGCCCTTCCGGCTCCGGCAAGACCACTTGCCTGCGCCTGATTGCCGGTTTTGAGCAGCCGAGCGCAGGCTCGATCCGTATTCATGGCGAGGAAGCCGCCGGCTTGCCGCCGTACCAGCGTGACGTGAACACCGTGTTCCAGGATTACGCGCTGTTCCCCCACATGAACGTGCGCGACAACGTGGCCTACGGCCTCAAGGTCAAGGGTATCGGCAAGACCGAGCGCCTGAACCGCGCCGAAGAAGCCCTCGCCATGGTCGCCCTCGGCGGCTACGGTGACCGCAAGCCGGTGCAGCTTTCCGGTGGTCAGCGCCAACGGGTCGCCCTGGCCCGCGCCCTGGTCAATCGCCCACGGGTGCTGTTGCTTGACGAGCCCCTGGGCGCCCTCGACCTCAAGCTGCGCGAGCAGATGCAGAGCGAGCTGAAAAAGCTGCAGCGCCAGCTCGGTATCACCTTTATTTTCGTGACCCACGACCAGACCGAAGCGCTGTCGATGTCCGACCGGGTGGCCGTGTTCAACAAGGGCCGCATCGAGCAGGTCGACACCCCGCGCAACCTCTACATGAAACCCGCCACCTCGTTCGTGGCCGAGTTCGTCGGCACCTCTAACGTGATTCGCGGCGAACTGGCGCAACGCCTCAGCGGCAACGCGCAAGCGTTCTCGATCCGCCCGGAACACGTGCGTTTTGCCGAAGGCGCGCTGGGCGCCGGTGAAGTGGAAGTCAGCGGCCTGCTGCATGACATCCAGTACCAGGGCAGCGCCACCCGCTATGAACTCAAGCTGGAAAACGGCCAGGCCCTGAACATCAGCCAGGCCAACAACCAATGGCTGGATACCAGCAGTGGCTACCAGGTGGGCCAGCCCATCACCGCGCGCTGGGCACGGGAAGCGATGACGCCCCTGACCGACAGCGCAGGCGAGGTGTGACATGAGCCTGGCCCTTTCCCAACCGCCGATGCGCAGGTTTTCCAACCTGCTGTACCGCAAGCCCAACCTGTACCTGGCGATGTTGCTGGTGCCACCGCTGATCTGGTTCGGCGCCATCTACCTGGGCTCGTTGCTGACCCTGCTGTGGCAAGGCTTCTACACCTTCGACGACTTCACCATGGCGGTCACGCCGGACCTGACCCTGGCCAACTTCGCCGCGCTGTTCCAGCCGTCGAACTTCGACATCATCGTGCGCACCTTGAGCATGGCGATCGTGGTGTCCATCGCCAGCGCCATCGTCGCGTTCCCGATTGCCTACTACATGGCGCGCTACACCACGGGCAAGACCAAGGCATTTTTCTACATCGCAGTGATGATGCCGATGTGGGCCAGCTACATCGTCAAGGCCTACGCCTGGACCTTGCTGCTGGCCAAGGGCGGCGTGGCGCAGTGGTTCGTGCAGCACCTGGGCCTGGAGCCGGTGTTGCAGTTCGTGCTGGGCATTCCCGGTGTGGGCGGCAGCACCTTGAGCACCTCGCACCTGGGACGCTTCATGGTGTTCGTCTACATCTGGCTGCCGTTCATGATTCTACCGATCCAGGCCTCCCTGGAGCGTTTGCCACCGTCGTTGCTGCAAGCCTCGGCCGACCTGGGGGCCAAGCCGCGCCAGACCTTCATGCAGGTGATTCTGCCGCTGTCGGTGCCGGGGATTGCGGCGGGTTCGATCTTCACCTTCTCGCTGACGTTGGGCGACTTCATCGTGCCGCAATTGGTCGGCCCACCGGGTTACTTCGTCGGCGGCATGGTGTACGCCCAGCAAGGCGCCATCGGCAACATGCCCATGGCGGCGGCGTTCACATTGGTGCCCATCGTGCTGATCGCGGTTTACCTCTCCATTGTCAAACGCCTGGGGGCCTTCGATGCACTCTGAGAAATCTTCGCTGGGTCTGAAGATCGCAGCCTGGGGCGGCTTGGTGTTTTTGCACTTCCCGATCCTGATCATCTTCCTCTACGCCTTCAACACCGAAGAAGCCGCGTTCAGCTTTCCGCCCCAGGGCTTCACCCTGAAGTGGTTCAGCGTGGCCTTCGCCCGGCCGGACGTGCTGGACGCGATCAAGTTGTCGCTGCAGATCGCGGCCATTGCCACGTTGATCGCCATGGTGCTCGGCACGCTGGCCTCGGCGGCGTTGTATCGCCGTGAGTTCTTCGGCAAGCAAGGCGTGTCGTTGATGCTGATCCTGCCGATTGCATTGCCGGGGATCATCACCGGTATCGCGTTGCTGGCCACCTTCAAGACGCTGGGCATCGAGCCCGGGATGTTCACCATCATCGTCGGCCACGCGACCTTCTGCGTGGTGATCGTCTACAACAACGTGATCGCGCGTTTGCGCCGTACCTCCCACAGCCTGATCGAAGCCTCGATGGACTTGGGCGCCGACGGCTGGCAGACCTTCCGCTACATCATCATGCCCAACCTGGGCTCGGCACTGCTGGCCGGCGGCATGCTCGCCTTTGCGCTGTCGTTCGACGAAATCATCGTCACCACCTTCACCGCCGGCCACGAGCGCACCTTGCCGCTGTGGCTGCTCAACCAGCTGAGCCGCCCACGGGACGTGCCGGTGACCAACGTGGTGGCAATGCTGGTGATGCTGGTCACGATGTTCCCGATTCTCGGTGCCTATTACCTGACACGCGGCGGTGAAAGCGTGGCGGGGAGTGGCGGTAAATAACGGACAACACATAGCCACTGTTGAAACACGGTCAATGTGGGAGCTGGCTTGCCTGCGATTGCGGTATCGACTGACCCACCGCTATCGCAGGCAAGCCAGCTCCCACAGTTGACCCGGTTTCCCCAGGAAAAGAACAGTCGCTCAGAGGAGAGCTGAACCATGCAAACCAAATTACTGATCAACGGCCAACTGGTCGCAGGCGAAGGCCCGGCCCAAGCCGTGTTCAACCCGGCACTCGGCCGTGTGCTGGTGGAAATCAACGAAGCCAGCGAAGCCCAGGTCGACGCCGCCGTGCGCGCCGCCGATGCAGCGTTTGAAAGCTGGTCGCAAACCGCACCCAAGGACCGTTCGCTGCTGCTGCTGAAACTGGCGGACGTGATCGAAGCCCACGGCGAAGAGCTGGCCAAGCTGGAGTCGGACAACTGCGGCAAGCCCTACAGCGCCGCGCTGAACGATGAGATCCCGGCCATTGCCGACGTGTTCCGCTTCTTCGCCGGCGCCAGCCGTTGCATGAGTGGCTCGGCCGGTGGCGAATACCTGCCGGGGCATACCTCGATGATCCGCCGCGACCCGGTGGGCGTGATCGCCTCCATTGCGCCGTGGAACTACCCACTGATGATGGTCGCCTGGAAAATCGCCCCGGCCCTCGCCGCCGGTAATACCGTGGTGCTCAAGCCGTCGGAGCAAACCCCGCTGACCGCGCTGCGCATGGTCGAGTTGGCCGCTGACATCTTCCCGGCCGGTGTACTCAACCTGGTCTTCGGCCGTGGGCCAACCGTGGGCAGCCCGCTGGTGAACCACCCGAAAGTGCGCATGGTGTCGCTGACCGGCTCCATCGCCACCGGTGCGAACATCATCTCCAGCACCGCTGACAGCGTGAAGCGCATGCACATGGAACTGGGCGGCAAGGCGCCGGTGATCATCTTCAACGACGCGGACATCGACGCCGCCGTGGAAGGTATTCGCACCTTCGGTTTCTACAACGCGGGGCAGGATTGCACCGCAGCGTGCCGCATCTATGCCCAGGCGGATATCTATGATGCGTTCGTCGAGAAGCTCGGCGCGGCGGTCGCCAGCATCCAGTACGGCTTGCAGGATGACCCGGCCACCGAACTGGGCCCGCTGATCACCGCGCAACACCGCGACCGCGTGGCCGGCTTTGTCGAGCGCGCCGTGGCGCAGCCGCACATTCGCCTGGTTACCGGGGGCAAGGCGGTGGAAGGCAATGGCTTCTTCTTTGAACCCACCGTGTTGGCCGATGCGCAGCAGGACGACGAAATCGTGCGGCGCGAAGTGTTCGGGCCGGTGGTGTCGGTGACCAAGTTCAATGACGAAGCACAGGTGCTCGGCTGGGCCAACGATTCGGACTACGGCCTGGCGTCATCCGTCTGGACCGCCGATGTCGGCCGTGCCCACCGCTTGGCCGCACGCCTGCAATACGGCTGCACCTGGGTGAATACCCACTTCATGCTCGTCAGCGAAATGCCTCACGGCGGTCAGAAACTGTCGGGCTATGGCAAAGACATGTCCATGTACGGGCTGGAGGACTACACCACCGTTCGCCATGTGATGTTCAAGCACTGACCCCGCCACTCCCTTTGCGGGCGGGCTTGTGTGGGAGCGGGCTTGCTCGCGAATGCGGTGGGTCAGTCGATAATGACGGTGACTGACAG
>NZ_JACARO010000110.1 GCF_013386585.1 Pseudomonas sp. P7548
CCGCCACCCCCTAGTATCAAGTCCTCGTGCGCCCCCACTCACATGGACTGAACAATGATCAACCGACCCGAAAAAGCCGCCTCGCCGCGCATCCCCGAAACCAAGGCACCGGAACGTGTGTTCGACGCCCTGCTCAACAAGGCCAAGACCTTGGCAGCCGCCGGGTCGGGCGACAAAAACTTCAAGCCCAAAGTGCTGGCCGCCCATTCCGGCGAGGCCCTGAAAAAGCCCAGCGAGATCAAGCTCGACGATTACAAGGAAGTCACCGCCCTCCCCGCCAAGCTCGACATCGACAAACTCAAAGTCGTGTCCGAAGACAAAGACGCCGGGGTCATCTACTTCGAGCAGGACGGCAGCAAGTTCAAGATCACCCGCGAAGGCGCCGAGAAGGTCCAGGAAGGCTTCGACACCCTCAAGGGCCTGCACTTCGGCCACGCGGTGGCGCCGGTCAATCAGGGCGGGCCGGATGAAGGCACGCCGCTCTATGACCTGCTGCACACCCTCGCCGAAACCCAGGGCACTCCGGCCGGCAAAGAGATTCGTGAAGCCCTGGGCAACCCTGACCAGCAACTGCTGCGCGAAGACGACCCCACCGTGCGCCTGGCCAATGTGAAGTCCGTGGGTGAAGCCAAGGACGGGGTGGTCAAGGTCGAGATGGAAAGCGGCCAGACCCTGGTAATCTCCGAAGCGCTCACGCCCGAGGCCTTCGCCAGTTTCAACAGTGCCGGCGTGACCAAGGCGGCCCTCGCCGAGGGCAAGGCCAAAGGCTATGAAGAGGTCACCAGCCTGCCCGGCGACCTGGATTTCAGCCAGCTCAAGGTGGTCTCCGAAGACCCCAAATCCGGCGTGATCCTGTTCGAGCACCAGGGCAAGAAGTACATGATCAGCCAGTCCGAGGCCGCCCTGCCGCAGCCCGGCGCCGACCTGAGCAACCCCAACCCCAACGCCGGTAGCAGCTTCTACAACTTCCTGAGCGCGGTGCACAAAAGCGAAGGCACCCAGGCGTTCGACTACATCAAGAACGCCCAGTCCCTGCCCGGCCAGGAACTGCTGCGCAAGGACGAGGCCAGCCTCAAGCTGGGCGATATCAGCAAGGTCGATGCGCCCATGGACGGCATCCTGGTGGTCAACGGCACCGACGGCAAACTGCTGGTGGTGTCCAAGGACATCACCCCCGAAGCCTTCGCCGCCTACAGCACCAAGGGCCAGACCCTGGCTGGGATCGAGAAGGCCAAGGGCGACGGCTACAGCCTGGCCGGGCCGGATGCGTATTTGTCGTCCACCGAAGACATCATGAGCGTCGGCGGCGTGGGCGATTATGGCCCCGGCCTGATCGCCTTCACCCAGCACAAGCCGGGCGGCGCCGAAGAAAAGATTGTGGTCAGCGAAGACAGCAACCCGCAGATGTTCGAGCAGATCTCCGGCTACCGCACCGACATCGCCCAGCAGACCACCGACGTCGACAAACTGCGCGCCGACAACGGCCTGCCGCCGCTCAAGGATGTGTCGGTGGACAACCTCGCCACCACCGAAAAAGATGAAAGCGGCAACCCGCTGTCGGTGCAGGACCTGTCGATGAAAACCCTGGTGGACAGCTACCGCGCCGGGGTCAAGGACGGCAGCATCGGCAAGGACGACCCACGCGCCAAGTTCCTGCGTGCGGTGGAAGCCAAGAGCATGGCCGACAACGGCATGTCGATCATCCCCGAGCACGGCTTCGGCAACCAGGGCATCGCCACCACGCCGATCGATGTGACCTCACGGGATGTGCGCGACAACATCTTCGACACCAAGTCCATCGACAAGACCATCGGCGAGCTGCTCGGCGACTCGACCATCCAGGCCGACATCAAGGCCAACCACGACGCGGCGTTGGGCAAAGTTGACGGCGGCCAGGCCAAGGTCGATGAAGTGCACCAGAAGCTCATCGACAGCACGTCCTCGGAGAACTTCACCAAGTACATCAAGGCGCTGCAGGACGACGGCAAGACCGAACTGGCCACCCAGGAGATCCAGACCGCCTACACCGCCCTGGCGGATGTGGACCCGGCCAAGGCCGACAACTTCCTGCAGAACCTGCAGATCGACGGCTACACCGATGCCGTTGAAAAGCTGATGGATGACCCGAGCAAGATCAGCGATGACAACACCGCCTTGGCCACCCAGGACAACACCCTGGCCATCCTCTCGATGTTCAAGGGCGGCGCCGACGGCCTGCCGCGCCAGGCGCTGGGGGTGTATTCCAAGTTCGTCGACCAGTTGCTCAAGGACAAGGGCGCCGCCGCCGACTTCGGCAAGGCGATGATCTCCCTGGGCGATACCTGGCAGAAGAACGGCGTGATCAGCTTCAGCGATATCGAACACGCGGTGAGCAAGGAGATCATGCCGAACCTCAGCGAAGAAAACCGCAGCTCGTTCGTGAAGAACCTGACCTTCCTCAAGGACAACGGCGTGCTCGGCTCGGTCGGCGGCGCCATCGGCATGGGCCGTATCGTCTACCAACTGGCCGGCCAGGGCGGCAAGCTGGCCGACACGCCGATGAAGCGCCTGGGGATCGCCAACGACTTCCTCGGTTTCCTTGGCACCGGCTCGCACTTCGCCACCCTGGGCCTGAAGGTCTATGACAAGTTGCGCGGCACCAACGCCTACAAGCTGATGGGTTTCGACCGCTCGCTGCCCGACCTCTGGGCCAAGCCCGGCGAGGGTTACCACGCCCTGCCCAAGGACGCCGAGGCGGTGCAGAAGAAGTACTTCGAGATCGTCGACCAGGCCATGGACGACGGCAAGGACGTGGGCAAGGTGCTCAACAGCGGAGGCTGGAGCGACGAAGGCGCGAAGAAAGTGCAGGAAGGCATCGAGAAAGGCATCGCCAGCCGTGGCGGCGTGGCCGGTGCCGGTTTTGGTGCCAAGTTCGCCAGCAGCGCGATCAAGGTGATTGGCATGGCCACCGACGTCGCCGGTGGTGTGATCAGTGTGGTGCAGGCCGCGTTCACCCTGCGCGACGGCGTGCGGGAAAAAGACCCGGTGAAAATCGCCTCCGGCTCGCTGTCCATGGCCGGTGGCGTCAGCAGCCTGGTGGCCGCCGGCGGCGGCGTGCTCACCACCCTCGGCGTCACCGGCCGCATCATCCCGTTCCTCGGCCCGGTGGGCTTCCTGATCTCCGGCGCGCTGTCGTTTGTCGGCGCGATCCTCAGTACCGTGCAGTCCCACAAACTGCACAAGATCTCGATGCAGAACTGGAACCAGATCCAGGACTTCAAGCAGGACGGCCTGCTCAAGCCCAATGGCGATGAAGCCTACGTGTGGCTGCAGACCTACCTGTCCGACTGGGGCCAGCGCGATGCGCCGCAAGACCAGAGCATCTTCGACTTCCGCAAGGAAGAATGGGATGCGCGCTCCAGCATTCGCGGCGGCGACCATCGGCGCGACCACCCGGACTACATCGGCGACGGCAACAACCGCAATTCCGAGGACTACAAGTACTCGCTCAAGCCCTCGGAATGGACCAACGACAACCACGACATCATCTGGCGCGTGGGCGACGGCTACGGCGGGCCGTACCACGACGTCGATAACTCATAAAGCACTGACCCACCACAAAACTAATGTGGGAGCGGGCTTGCTCGCGAATGCGGTACATCAGTTACAGATAGGCTGACTGGTAAACCGCATTCGCGAGCAAGCCCGCTCCCACATTTTTGATCTGTGTTGGATCAGATAAGGCGCGCAGCCACCAGCCAGTCCGCAACGGCCTGGAACGAGGCATCCGGTACGGGGTCGCCCGGCACGGTCTTGCGGTAGATCTCCCCGGCCAGCGCCTTGTCCGGCGCGTGGGGAATGCCCAGGTCATACGCTTCCTGCAGCATCAGCAACGCCTCTTCCGGTGATGCGCGGCACACCACCACCGGCACTGGGGTTTCCCCGCGCACATAACGCACGCCGATCACGCAGCCGTCGGTGGTGCCGATCATCATCGACGCCCGGCTCAAGCCCAGCTTGGTGGCCAAGGCCTGCATCTCGTTGCGCTGGCGCCGCCGTTCGCTCTTGATCAGCGGGTCGCCGTCGATGTCCTTGCGCTCGCGCTTGGTCTCGCTGCGGGTCATCTTCATGTCGCGGCCAAACAGCCAGCGCTGCATCATCACGTCCACGCCGCCTACCAGGATGAACGCGCACAACACGGTGAACACCAGTGGCTTGAGCACCAGGAAGAACGTCGACTCCATGCACTCCGCGCCACACCGCGACGACTCCATCAGCGCCTGCAACGCGTGCTTGCCCACCACGTAGAAAGCAATCGCCAGCACGTGCACCTTGATCAAGCCCTTGATGAACTCCACCAGGTTGCGCAAGGCAAAGATCTTCTTCATGCCCTCGGCCGGGTTGATGCGCTTGAACTCGGGCTTGATCGGGTCCACCGAGAACACGAAGCCGCGCATGGTGATGATGTTGGTCAGGATCACCACGCCCGTGGTCACCGCCATCACCGGCAGGGTGATGCTGATCACCAGTTGCTCGGCATGGTCGAGCACCCGTGGCCACACGGTGGCGAAGGGTTCGATGTAGATCTGCGCGGTGAGGTCGATCAACGCGGTGACCTGGGCCTTGGCCCGGGGCGCGAGGATCGAAATGCACAGGGTGCAGAACAAGATGACCATGCCCGACACCAGGTCCTGGCTCTTGGCGACCTGGCCTTTCTTGCGCGCGTCCTTGAGCTTCTTGTCCGTGGCCGGCTGGGACTTCTCTTCGCTGGTATCGGCCATGGCTACTCCATGCCTGCCAGGGTCTTGAGCAGCTCGACCGTGCCGCGGAACTCGGAGAGCTGGTCAAGCATCAGCGGAATCAAAAAGCCGATGTAGATCACCATCAAGATGGTAAAGAACAGGTTCTTCACCGGCAGCGACAAATCGAAGATATGCAGGTTGGGCGCCATGCGCGACAGGTAGGCGAGCATCAGGTCGGTGATCAGCAGCGAGATCAGCAACGGTGACACCATCAGCACCCCCACGCGCATGATCTGGTCGAGGATCGACAGCACCGCCAGCAATGCCGAACTGGCAAACACCGGGGTGAACGAGGTCACCGGCCATAACTGATAGCTGTGGTAATAGCCGTCGACCATCAGGATAAAACCGCCGGACATGAAGAACAGCGTGATCAGCATCACCGTGAGCAACGTCGCCATCACGCTGGACTCCCCCGACGACAACGGGTCCACCAGTTGCGCCATGGTCGAGCCGCGTTGCAGGTCGATCAACTCCCCCGCCACCTCGGCGGCCCAGAACGGAATGCCGAACAACAGGCCGATGAGGATGCCGATCAGGAACTCCTTGATCAGCAAGCCGGCGATAAACACGCTGCCGTGTTCGGGCATTGAGGTCAGCGACTCGAACACCGGGAAAAACATCGGGATGGAAATCGCCACGGCCACACAGCCACGGATCATGCCGGTAAGGCCCAGGCGGTTGAACGCCGGGGTGATCACCACCACGCCCATGGCGCGACAGGCGGCGAGCGAGGCGGAGCTGATCACCGGGTAGGCGACCTCCAGGAACTGCGCGGTCAGGCTGGCATCCATGGGCGGTCAGCGCGTCCACATCGGGAAATTGTCCAGCACCTGGCCGCCCAGTTCCGCCACCTGCCCGGCCAGCACCGGGCCCAGGAACACGATGGTCAACAGCACCGCCACCAGCTTCACCACCTGGGGCAGCGTCTGGTCCTGGATCTGCGTCAGCGCCTGGAACAGGCCCACACTCAAGCCCACGATAATCGCCACCCCCAGCGCCGGCGCAGAGAGCATCAGCACCGTCATCAGCGCCTGTTTCATCAACGACAAAAATACGTCCTGGCCCATCTTCCCCCCTCAACACACACCACCCTGTAGGAGCCCGGCTTGCCGGCTCCTACACGGGTTAGCCGTAACTCAGAATCAAACCGTGCATCAGGCGCGACCAGCCGCTCAGGGACACGAATAAAAAGATCTTCAGCGGGATCGAGATCAGGTTCGGCGAGACCATCGACATGCCCATCGCCATCAACACGTTGGACACCAGCAAGTCCACCACCAGAAACGGGATGTACAACAGGAAGCCGATTTCGAAGGCACGGGTCAGTTCCGAGCTGACGAACGCCGGGATCAGCACCACCAGGTCGTCATCGCGCAAGTCGGCGCGGGCCTCCGGCGACCAGATGGTCTCGGTGGCCTGCACAAAAAAGCCCCGCTCGGATTCGTTGGCAAAGCGCTTGAGGTGCGCCTGCAACGGCGGGCGCAGGGCATCGCCCAGATCCTTGAGTTGCTCCACATGCTCGATGTTGAGGTCGCGCCCCTCCACCTGGCGATACATGTCGCCAATCAGCGGCGTGGTCACGTACACCGACAGGATCAACGCGATGCCGTACAGCACCAGGTTCGGCGGCGTCTGTTGCACACCCAAGGCGTTGCGGATCAGGAACAGCACCACCGAGATCTTCATGAAACCGGTGAGTGTCACCACCGCCAACGGGATCAGTCCGATCGTCGCAACGACCAGGATGATCTCGATCAGGTTCGGCTGATAACCGGTCATGGGGTGGCAAAACTCAACAGGCGCACGCCCAGGCCGTCACCGATTTTCACCAGCTGGCCCTGGCCGACACGCCGTCCGTTAACCATCAGGTCGACGCTGTCCACGCCGGGGGTGTTGAGCTGCAACAGGCTGCCGGCACCCAGTTCGCGCAATTGCGCCAGGGTCAGTTCCAGGCTGCCGACCTGGCACACCAATTTCAGCGGCAGGTCATCCAGGGCCGCAGCCGCATCAACGTCACTCATCGTGTTCTCCGCATCCAAAAGGGGGGCTTTCAAGGCTTCCTGCAGGCGCAAGGCATCACCCTGGTGTTGGCAGCGCGCCTGCAAGCGGCCGTCCAGGTCGAGCAGCAAACCGCTGCCAGGTTCGAGCATCAGCACGTCGCCGGGGCGCAGGCTGCGCAGTTCGCCCAGGCTCAGCCACTGTTTGCCGGCGACGACCGCCAGGGTCTGGCGCAGGCCGGGCAGCGGGTCGGGGTCGACCTCACCCCATTGCGTCAACAACTGCGCCACCCGCTCGGCGGCGCCCTCACTCAACTCCAGCTGCGCGCTGAAGGCGGGCCCGTTGCCGAAGCTCAGTTCCAGCGCCAGCTGCACGGCAAACGGCCGTTGGCCCAATCCTTCGGTGGCTTCGAGCAATTGCACCGGGTGGCCGAGCAGCGGTTCGAGGGTCTCGATCAGGTCGAGCACCGCCAGCTCCAGCAGCAACGAGCGCGGCAGCGACGGCAGCGTCTGCGCGTCGAACTGCAACGCCAGCGGCGCCAAGGCCTGCTCCAGGGCGGCGGTGGGCAAACGCAGGCGCACCGGCGCTCGCCCCAGCAACAGCAGCACATCGCGCGGCGCGTTGAGGGGCTGCGGCTCGGCGGCCCAGCTCACACGCAGGTCTTGCCCGGCGCAGCGCCCCTGCCACGCACGACGGCGCCGGTGCAGTTGGTTATGCAACGCCAGCAGCGCCGGGTCGTAGTGGGTCAGCCACGGCGACAGCGGATCGGCAAGGGCTGCAATCATGTGCCAACGCCTTCGTCGCGCAGCTCGCCTACCCGGCGCTCATCGCTTTCGCGGCCGTCCAGCAGGCTTTGCCAGGCGTCGGACTGACGCTGGCGGCTGAGGCGCTCCTGGCGAAACAGATCACGCTCACGCTCCTGGCTTTGCAGGGTGGTGGACACGTGGGTCACGTCGTTTTCCAGTTGCTGCTGGTCATCGGACAGGCCGCGCAGACGGTCCTGGGCTGCCTGCCAACTGGCCACCGACAAGCCCTCGGTGAGGGATGCATACACCTGGCGTGCCTCTTCGGCGATGGCTTCACGGTGCAGGCGCAACTGCTCCTTGGCGTCGGTCAGCACGCCGTGGGTCTGTTCGCAGCGCTGCTGCTGGGCAGCCAGTTGGCTGGCGGCCCGTTGTTCACGCAGTACCCGCAGGGTTTGCAGGGTGCGCAGTTGATCGGTTTTCATGAGGCGTTCTCCTTTACTGCTGCCAACGCAACAATCTTAAAATCCATGAAGATCAAATGTGGGAGCTGGCTTGCCTGCGATCGCGGTGGATCAGCCAGCCCATCTGTGATTGATACACCGCCATCGCAGGCAAGCCAGCTCCCACAGGGTTCTGCGTAAACTTGCAGAGTGCTGTTCATCGTCAATCTCATGCCAACACCTGGCGCATACGGGTCAGGGTCTGTTCCAGGTTGCTCGGCTCATCCGCGTTCTGGCGCAGGAAGGCTTCAATCGCGGCGTGGCGGGTGATGGCTTCGTCAGCCAGGGGGTCGCTGCCGGCGGAGTACTCGCCCACGCGGATGAGCATTTCGATTTCGCCATAGCGCGCCATCAATTCGCGGATGCGCATGGCCAGACGCTTATGCTCGGCACCGGCGACCTGTTCCATCAAGCGGCTGCGGCTGCGCAGCACATCCACCGCCGGGAAGTAGTTGCGCTGGGCCAGTTCGGCGCTGAGGGCGATGTGCCCGTCGAGGATCGAACGCGCCTCTTCGGCCACCGGGTCGCTGGCGGCATCGCCTTCGGTGAGCACGGTGTACAACGCGGTGATGCTGCCGGTCGGCCCGGGGCCGGCGCGCTCCAGCAGGCGCGGCAAGGCCGAGAAGAAGGACGGCGGATAACCGCGACGGGTCGGCGGTTCACCCACTGCCAGGCCGATTTCGCGCTGGGCGCGGGCGAAGCGGGTCAGGCTGTCCATCAGCAACAGCACGTTGCGGCCCTGATCGCGGTGGTATTCAGCCAGGGTGGTGGCGACAAACGCCGCCCGCACGCGCTCGGCGGCCGGGCGGTCCGAAGTGGCCACCACCGCCACCGTGCGCGCCCGCGCCTTGGCATCCAGTTGCACGTCGAGCAGTTCACGCACTTCCCTGCCCCGCTCGCCGATCAGGCCGATCACGATCACATCGGCCTCGCTGTTGCGAATGATGCTGGCCAGCAACGACGACTTGCCCACGCCCGGCTCGCCAAAGATGCCCATGCGTTGGCCCTGGGCCAGGGTCAGCAAGCCGTCGATGGAGCGGATCCCCAGCGCCATCGAACGTACGATCAGTTGCCGGGAAAACGGCGCAGGGGGTTCGGCGTGCAGCGGGTAATGCTGCAGGGCCAGGGTTGGCGCCAGCCCGTCACCGTCGAGAAAATCGCCCATGGGGCTGATCACGCGACCCAGCTGTGCATCGCCCACGGCGACGCCCAGGGTTTCGCCGGTGGCGGTGATTTGCGTGCGGGTCGACAGCCCTTCCATGGAGCCGATGGGCGACAGGATCGCCTCGTCGCCATCAAAGCCGATCACCTCGGCACTCAGGCTGCGGCCGCTGCCCGGGTCGCGCAACTGGCACAGCTCACCGATGCTCGCGCCGGCCACACTGGCGCGCAACAGCACACCCCGAATGCTCAACACGGTGCCGTGCATCGGCCGCAGGCGGGCCTGGGCCAAGCGCTCATGCAGGCGTGGCAACAGGTGTTGCAGGTTCATGCCACACCTTCTTCGGCAAACGGCAGCAGGCTGCGGCGCAGGTTCTGCAATTGGGCTTCCAGGCCCAGCTCGACGGAGCCTGCGGGGCTGTTGAGACGGGCCTGGCCGGCGCCCAGTTGCTCATCGGCGTCCACGGCAATCGCCAGGCCTTCAGCCTTGAGGCGCTGGCGCAGGGCATCGACGTCGGCGGGCGGCACCCACAGGGTCAGGGCCTGGTCCTGGCGGAACGCGCTCAGTGCCTGGCGGGTGCAGCGCGCGATACGCTCGGCGTTGTCCAGCTCGCCCAGCACTTCGCGCACGATGCCCAAGGCCAGGTCGGCCAGCGACGCCTCCAGGCCACTCAAGTAGTGCTGCACCTGGGATTGAGTGTCTACCAGCAGTTGCGCGACCTGCTCGGCGCCCTCCAGGCGTGCGCTTTCAAAGCCTTCGGCGCGGGCGGCCTGCAGCCATTGGTCGCTGTCGGCCTTGACCTGTTGCGCCTGCTCCTTGGCGGCTTGCAGAAACGCAAAGCCTTCGGTCCACAGCGCTGCTTCTTCGGCCCGCAGGATGCGCGCCGTGGGCCGGCTCGGTAATTCACTCATGGGGTGGTGTCCTCGGCGGCCAGGCACGCGGCGGCGGCCTGCACGATTTCCAGGTCGCGGGGCAACCGGGCGCTCTGACCTTGGGGGAAGACAAAGCGCAAACGCAGCCAGCCTTGCAGGTCAGCCTGCTGGGCGTGCAACCAGGCGGCTACGCAGCCCTGGCCGTCGCGGTCGATGGCCTCGATCAGCTCGCCGGGGTCACGCAGCAAATCCGCCGCCCCACCCAGTTGGCGCAATGCCAAGGCCTGGCTGAACACATCGGCGCCGAGGCCTTCGCGCAGTTCGTTGACCACGTCGCGGCGAATCTCGCGGCTCAAGGTCGAGGCATGCCAGATCGCGCCGCACAACCTCGGCAAGCGCGCGAACTGCGCCGGCGACAACAGCAGCACCGGCAAATCAGCGGCCAGGGGCGTCACCAGTTGGTCCAGCGGGGCCAATTGATAATGGCTGACCAGCAACTGTTCCAGGCGCTGGCGAAACCGCGGCTGGCGGTGCATGGCGTGCAGCACCTCGTCCGGCAGCTCAGCGGCAAAACACGCACCCAGGCTGGGCCCGCGCACAAACTGCAACGGCTCGGCGATCAGCCCTTGCCAACGTTCAAACACGCTCATTCACCCTCCTTGAGTACATACAACGCCTGGGCCTGACGGCGTGCCCATTGCTGACGGGCCAACACACCGAGGGCGCCGAGGGCGATCAGCAACAGGCCGCCGAACATCAGGCGCGCCTGGGGCAGGTTGTCTTCCAGCAGCCACAGGCCCATGAAACGCGCCAAACGTGGCTGCGCGGGGTTCTGGCTGATGGCCACGGCCGCCTTGATCGCCGTGACCGACACGCCGTCGTAGCTCAGGCCGGAGATGCCGTTGGCCACCAGGGTCTTGATCTGCGGGATCAGGGTGTTGATGTCGGTGCCCGGGTCATAGCGCACCAGCACCGAGGCCGACGACGGCGAAATCACGCGTTTGAGCAAGTCGTTGTCCGGCAGCACCACGTGCACCCGCGCCGCCACGATGCCGTCGATCTGCGACACCGAGTGCGACAGTTCTTCACTCAGCGCATAGATCATCTGCGCCCGCTCCTGCACCGGCGACGACACCAGGCCGTTGCCCTTGAACACCTCGCCCATGTTGGAAAAGCTCTGCTGCGGCAGGCCGGCGTTGTCGAGCAGGGTCATGGCTTCGGCGAAGCGTTCTTCGTCGACCACCACCTTGAGTTGACCGTTGTCCTGGGTCTTGCGCTCCGCCGGGATGCCACCGCGCAGCAGCACGGCGACCATGGCGTTGGCGTCGCGCTCGCTGAGGTTGGTATAGAGGTCGGTGTTGCACGCCTGCAACAGGCTGGCCAGCAGGCCGATCAGCAACAGGCGCAGGGCGCGGTTTGGGCTTGGCATGGCGTTATTGACCCTTGAGCAGCGTGTTGGCGGAACCGGAAATCTGCGTCGCACCGCGCACCACCATCTGGGTTTCGATGGAGTAGTCGAACATCTTGCCCAGGGAGTGGACGATCTGGTCGACCTGTTGCTCGCCGACTTTCTTGCCCGGCTCGCCCTGGGGCGAAGCACTGGCCGTGCGAATTTCCGCCGAGGCCGGTGGCGGCGCCGACGGGTTATTGGTGAGCACGTCGGCACGCTCGGAAAACGCCCGCGTGCGGTCGATAAAACTGTTCATGCGCTCCATCAAGCCCGAGCCGATCTGGTGCGGGCTCGCGCCTTCGGGCATGCCCTTGGCGGTATTGGCCATGTGCTCGAACAGATTCTGCGAGGCCCCTGCGGGCCCCGCGCCAGCGGACGGCGGCAAGGCCGAAGCGCCAGCGGCGAGACTGATAGTCATAAGGGGTTCCTACTCTTCGTCGTCATCGGACATGGCGTCGTTCAGCAGTTCCTGCATCTTCGGCATGATGATGAACTGACCGCCGATGGTGACCGCCTGCGTGATCAGCGCATCGTTGAATTCGGCATCGCTGGTGTCCGAGGTGTCGGCCGGTTTATCGGCAGCCTTGGCGTTGTTCACCGCAGCATTGAACTTGGCTTCGGGGCTTGGGCCACCGGTGCCGGGCGTACTGTCGATCGGGGTAACGGACATGGTGCTGCTCCTTTACTGGGTTGGGGTTTCGGTACTGACTTGCGCGCCACGGAACACCCGCACACCGCGCTCGCGCGCCACCGGGGCGGCCACGACCGTGGGTTGCAGGTGATCCACATGCTGCTGCACCAACGCCAGGTAGGGCGGTGGGCCGGACACGAACACTTCATCGCCCTCGGGGCCATTGCGCATCGACAGTTGCTGGCCGAACACGTCCAGGCTGTTGAGGTAGGCCTGCAACTGGTCCAGGTTCAGGGCGCTGGCCTTGAACAGCTTGGTGGTGATCTCGTCGCTCGTGTTGAGGTACAGCAGGTTGCCGTCGAAGTACCAGGTCAGGCCGTTGGTGCTGCACAGGGTCTGCAGGAACTCACCGGCGGTGGCCGCGCGAATGGTGCTGCGGGCCTTGCCGCGCACCTTGTCGGAGAGCACCAGTGGCACGTCGAGGTTGTGGCCGAATTCTTCCAGGGCGCTGCGCACATCCTGGTCCACCAGTACGTAGGCATAGGGTTGGGAGAACCACGCCGGCTCTTCGGCAGCACGGGCCAAACTGCTGCCGAACAGGCATAGGACGGCCATCAAAAATATGCTTACATGGCGTCCGCCTTCGCCCAACGAGTCGTGACGATGTCCAAGAACTTTTTGCTCGCCAGTACCCTGCTTTTGGCTGCCTGCTCCAGCAAACCTGAGACCGATGCCGACAAGTCGCTGCAACTGGCGGGCGACCTGAGCAAGCGTGGCGACTACGCCAGCGCAGCCGCGTTGTACGAGCGCGCGACCCAGCAGCCGGGGGCCGGCATCGAGCTGTGGCTCAAACTCGGCCAGGCCAAACTCGACGCCAAGGACGCCCTCGGCGCCGAACGCGCCTTCCAGCAAGCCCTGGGCTTCGACGCCCGCAACGCCGACGCCCTGCTCGGCCTGGGCACTGCGCAATTGCAACTGGGCAAGACCCAGCGCGCCGTCACGGCCCTGAGCCAAGCCGCAGACCTCGGCGGCCTGCCGGTGGCCTACACCCGCCTGGGCGTCGCGCACGTCCTCAATGGCCAGGCCGCTGCGGCGCAAACCGCCTTCGCCAAGAGCCTGAGCCTCAAGCCCGACGACCTCGACAACCGCTGCAACCTGGCCCTGGCCTACGCCCTCGGTGGGCAATCGCAACAAGCACTGGACGCCATCGCCCCCGTCACCCAATCCCCCCGCGCCCTGCCACGGCACCAGCGCAATGTGCTGCTGGTGATGGTACTGGCCGGGTACGAACAGCGCATTGCCACACTGCCGCTGGACGATATCCCCGCTGCCGAGCGTGAGCGATTGGTGACGGAAGCGAAACGCATCAAAGCCATCAGCGACCCGGTGGCGCAGGCCAAAGAACTGGGGTTGGTAGCCCCCAACTGACACAACACAAAATTGCTTTTGATCTGGCTCTTGATCTGCTTTTGATCTCAATCGCCCCATAAAACCACGCTGGCCGAACGC
>NZ_JACARO010000111.1 GCF_013386585.1 Pseudomonas sp. P7548
CGCCCAGCCCCCGCCCACGCGCGCCATGGCTGACGTGCAGGAACTTCAATTGCCGCAGCAGCAAGTGCTGGTTGTGGAGGGGGCGGTTGTCCACCACTGCCGCGGCCACCAGGCTGGGCCCGTCAAATACCCCCCAAAGCCAGCCGCCCCGTTCGAGGCAGGCAAGCAGCGCAATGGCGTCCTGTTCAGACTCGCCTTCGGGCCAGCCACGCATGTCGTGGTAATCGGGGTACAGCACCAGTTTGCCATCCTCGACGCGGTAGCATTCGTGAACCCGCTCCGTGCGGTCGATGGTGGCCAGCAACGCAATATCGTCTTTGTTTAATGCACGTTCGATCAACATGAAGGCCTCCTGCTCTTGAGTGCCAAGCATCCGGGTTGCGTTGAACACGGGCAAGAAAAAACCCACCGGGCCAGGGTGGGTTTGCAGGAACTGCCTGAGGGATCAGTCCCTGAGATCAGACTCGTGAATCGGCTGGTCGCGGTGCGTCGCCCGTTGATACTGTGCCGGCCAGATGGCCTTGCGCCCGCCCAGGTCGTCATCGGCATGCAGCGGCCAATACGGGTCGCGCAGCAGTTCACGGGCGAGGAAGATGATGTCGGCTTGACACGTGCGCAGGATGTGCTCGGCCTGGGCCGGTTCGGTGATCATGCCGACAGTGCCCGTGGCAATGCCGGACTCCTTGCGCACACGCTCGGCAAAGCGGGTCTGGTAACCGGGGCCGGTGGGGATCTCGGCGTTGGCAGCGGTGCCACCGGAGGACACGTCGATCAGGTCCACCCCCAAGTCCTTCAGCCGGCGTGCCAGCTCCACCGTTTCATCGGGGTTCCAGCCGTCTTCGACCCAGTCGGTGGCCGACACCCGCACGAACAACGGCAGCTCCTGGGGCCAGACGGCGCGTACGGCCTTCGTCACTTCCAGCACCAGGCGAATACGGTTTTCAAAAGAACCGCCGTACTGGTCCTGACGCTGATTGCTGATGGGCGAGAGGAATTGATGCAGCAGGTAACCGTGGGCGGCATGGATCTCCACCACCTCGAAACCCGCCGTGAGTGCGCGTTTGGCGGCGGCGACAAAGTCGGCGATCACTTGCTGGATCTGCGCTTCATCGAGCGGCTTGGGTTGCGTGTGGTTGGGGTCAAAGGCAATCGGTGACGGCCCCACCGGCACCCAACCGCCATCTTCGGGCTTGACGCTGCCATGCTTGCCGATCCAGGGACGGTGGGTGCTGGCCTTGCGCCCAGCGTGGGCCAGTTGAATCCCCGCCACCGCGCCTTGGGCGGCAATAAAGCGTGTGATGCGTTGCAACGGCTCGATCTGTTCGTCGTTCCACAACCCCAGGTCCTGGGCGGTGATGCGGCCATCGGCGGTCACGGCGGTGGCTTCGGTGAAAATCAGCCCGGCGCCCCCCACGGCGCGACTGCCCAGGTGCACCAGGTGCCAGTCATTGGCCAGGCCATCCTCGGCCGAGTATTGGCACATCGGCGACACAGCAATGCGGTTGAGCAGGGTCAATTGACGGAGGGTATAGGGTTCGAGCAGCTGACTCATGGCGCACCTCTTCTGGGTTCTATGGGCACTCAACGGTGCTTAGAGCCTAGTCGACAACGCGCGATTGCACAGGGTTCAGAATGGAGCACGGGAGCCGATTGCCGGCTCCCGTTTTGCAACCGCCTACATTTCGACCTGGGTGCCCAGCTCGATCACGCGGTTGACCGGCAATTTGAAGAAGCGCAGGTTGCCGTTGGCGTTTTTCAACATGAACGCGAACAGCGCTTCGCGCCAGCGCGCCATGCCCTTGATGCGCGAGGCAATGACGGTCTCGCGGCTGAGGAAGTAGGTGGTGCGCATCGGACTGAAGTCCAAGTCATCCAGATGACACAGCTTCAAGGCCTCGGGCACGTCCGGCTCGTCGGCAAAACCGAAGTGCAGGATCACCCGGAAGAAGCCTTCGCCGTAGGCGTCCACTTCGAAACGACGCGAGGCGGGCACCCGTGGGATGTCTTCGTAGACCACCGTCAGCATCACCACCTGCTCATGCAACACCTGGTTATGCAGCAGGTTGTGCAACAGCGCGTGGGGCACCGCGTCAGGCCGCGCGGTGAGGAACACAGCAGTGCCCTGCACGCGGTGCGGCGGCTGCACGCGGATACTGCCGATAAAGATCGGCAACGGCAGGCCGCCTTCGTCGAGGCGGTCCACCAGCAACTGCTTGCCGCGCTTCCAGGTGGTCATCAGCACGAACAACACGATCCCCGCCAATACCGGGAAGGCACCGCCCTGGATGATTTTCGGCACGTTGGCGGCAAAATACAGGCCGTCGACCAACAGGCAGCAGACCAGTACCGGCACCGCCAGGATCGGCGGCCATTTCCACAGCAGCAACATCACCGCCGACACCAGGATGGTGGTCATCAGCATGGTGCCGGTCACGGCCACGCCGTAGGCCGAGGCCAGGGCGTTGGAGGACTCGAAACCCAGCACCAGCAGGATCACGCCGACCATCAGCGACCAATTCACCGCCCCGATATAGATCTGGCCCTGCTCGGCGCTGGAGGTGTGCTGGATGTGCATGCGCGGGATGTAGCCCAACTGGATCGCCTGGCGCGTCAACGAGAACGCGCCAGAAATCACCGCCTGGGACGCAATCACGGTCGCCAGGGTGGACAGCACCACCAGCGGGATCAACGCCCAACTCGGCGCCAGCAGGTAGAACGGGTTGCGCGCCGCTTCCGGATCGCCCAGCAGCATGGCGCCCTGGCCGAAATAGTTCAGCACCAGCGCCGGCAACACCAGCATGAACCAGGCGCGGGCGATGGGCTTGCGGCCGAAGTGGCCCATGTCGGCGTACAGTGCCTCGGCCCCGGTCAATGCCAGGACCACGGCGCCGAGAATGGCCACGCCAATCCCCGGGTGGGCCTGGAAGAACCGCACGCCCCAGAGCGGGTTCAACGCGCTGAGCACTTCAGGGTGCAGCGTGATGCCATACACCCCCAGGCCGCCCAGCACCAGGAACCAGGTGACCATCACCGGCCCGAACAGCTTGCCGATGCGGTCGGTGCCGTGTTTCTGGATCAGAAACAGCGCCACCAGCACGATCAACGCGATGGGCACGACCCATTTTTCCAGGCCGTCGAACGCCAATTCCAGACCTTCAATAGCCGACAACACGGAAATGGCCGGGGTGATCATGCTGTCGCCGTAGAACAGCGCCGCACCGCACAACCCACACACCACCAGGAAACTGCGCAGTTTCTTGCGCTCCCCTGCCGCCCGACGCGCCAGTGCCGTGAGGGCCATGATGCCGCCCTCGCCCTGGTTGTCGGCGCGCAGCACGAACAGCATGTACTTGATCGACACGACCCAGATCAGCGACCAGAAGATCAGCGCCAGGATCCCTAGCACCCCATCATGGTTGACCTGAACCCCGTAACCGCCAGTGAACACTTCTTTTAGGGTATAGAGCGGGCTGGTACCGATATCGCCGTAAACCACCCCGACCGCCGCCACCAGCATGCCAATCGGCTTTGCGTTGGAATGCTCGGCACCTGCTGCCTGACTACTTGCCTGACCCATCAACCACTCCTGCCCTTTGACCTGAGGTCTTTTATAAACAGCGCGTCTAAGCTGACCCTAGCATGCGCTGTTTTACTTCTCGTAACAGACGTTTTATTGACCTCGGGGTTCTACCCGTGTGCAACGGCGCGAAGCATAGCGCAGCACTCGTCGTATTTCCCTGCATAAAGCTGGTCAAGTGCGTTGCCCGTCGCTAGAATTGCGCACTTTTTGATCAGAGGCGCACCAAGCGCCCGTCTACCGCCTTGTCGTGCCCGACTGGCGGCGTCATTCAATACCGAGGTTAGACATGTCCACCACTCCCGCGACGGCCAATCCCAAGGTCGGCTTTGTATCCCTGGGCTGCCCCAAGGCCCTGGTCGATTCCGAACGCATCCTTACGCAATTGCGCATGGAAGGCTATGACGTCGTGTCCACCTACCAGGACGCGGACGTGGTGGTGGTCAACACCTGCGGCTTCATCGACTCGGCCAAGGCTGAGTCCCTGGAAGTGATCGGCGAAGCGATCAAGGAAAACGGCAAGGTCATCGTGACCGGCTGCATGGGTGTGGAAGAAGGCAATATCCGCAACGTGCACCCGAGCGTGCTGGCCGTGACCGGCCCGCAACAGTACGAGCAGGTGGTCAACGCCGTGCACGAAGTGGTGCCGCCGCGCCAGGACCACAACCCGCTGATCGACCTGGTACCGCCGCAAGGCATCAAGCTGACCCCGCGTCACTACGCGTACCTGAAGATTTCCGAAGGCTGCAACCACAGCTGCAGCTTCTGCATCATCCCGTCGATGCGCGGCAAGCTGGTCAGCCGCCCGGTGGGTGACGTGCTCGACGAGGCCCAGCGCCTGGTCAAATCCGGCGTGAAAGAGCTGCTGGTGATCTCCCAGGACACCAGCGCCTACGGCGTCGATGTGAAATACCGCACCGGTTTCTGGAACGGCGCGCCGGTGAAAACCCGCATGACCGAGCTGTGCGAAGCCTTGAGCAGCCTGGGCGTGTGGGTACGCCTGCACTACGTCTACCCGTACCCGCACGTGGATGAGCTGATCCCACTGATGGCCGCCGGCAAGATCCTGCCGTACCTGGACATCCCGTTCCAGCACGCCAGCCCGAAAGTGCTCAAGGCCATGAAACGCCCGGCCTTCGAAGATAAGACCCTGGCGCGCATCAAGAACTGGCGCGAGATCTGCCCGGAGCTGATCATCCGCTCCACCTTCATCGTCGGCTTCCCTGGCGAAACAGAAGAAGACTTCCAGTACCTGCTGGACTGGCTGACCGAAGCCCAACTGGACCGCGTCGGCTGCTTCCAATACTCGCCGGTAGAGGGCGCACCCGCCAACCTGCTGGACCTGGCCGTGGTGCCAGACGACGTCAAGCAAGACCGTTGGGAGCGTTTCATGGCGCACCAGCAGGCCATCAGCTCGGCGCGCCTGCAACTGCGCATCGGCAAGGAAATCGAAGTGCTGATCGACGAAGTCGACGAGCAAGGCGCCGTTGGCCGTTGCTTCTTCGACGCGCCGGAAATCGACGGTAACGTGTTCATCGACGATGCCAGCGGTTTGAAGCCAGGTGACAAGGTGTGGTGCACCGTGACCGACGCCGACGAGTACGACTTGTGGGCTGAAAAGCGCGACTGAATCGCGCCTGCGTAATAATTTGAAAAAGCCCCGCCTCTGGACAAGATGCGGGGCTTTTTTCGGTCTATCGTTTGCCCATCGGCGCCATTCATCGGCAAGGGGCAGCGGGCATGCGTCAGCATTCGGTTATCCACACACCTAAAACCAGCGACTACCCCGAATTGGCGCGCCTTTGGGAGGCCTCGGTGCGGGCGACCCATGACTTTCTGCCGGACAGTTACATCCTGTTGTTGAAAAACCTGGTGCTGACCCGCTACCTGGACGCCGTGATGCTGATCTGCACCAAGGACGCGCGCCAGAACATAACCGGGTTTGCCGGGGTGGCGGCGGGCAAGGTCGAGATGCTGTTTATTGACCCACAGCACCGGGGGGAAGGTTTGGGCCGGCAATTGTTGAGGTATGCGATTGAGCATTTGAACGCCGATGAGCTGGATGTGAACGAGCAGAATCCACAAGCGTTGGGGTTTTACTTCAAGCAGGGTTTCGAGGTGATCGGACGTACGGAGCATGATGGCTTGGGGCAGCCGTATCCGTTGCTGCACATGCGTTTGCGCACGCCTGTAGGCGCTGGCTTGCCTGCGATGCAGGCACCTCGGTCTGCCTGATGTACCGAGTCGAGGCAATCGCAGGCAAGCCAGCTCCCACACAAGCCAGCTTCCAGCAAAGCCAGAGCCCCCACAAAAAACACCAGCACTGAAATGGAGCCGGGATTAACCGGCGCCAGGCAGGTACAATAGCCGCCCCCTTTTGTTACGGCCCTTGTCATGACTGACCCCATACGCCTCTCCAAACGCCTTATCGAACTGGTCGGTTGCTCCCGTCGGGAGGCTGAGCTGTTCATCGAAGGCGGCTGGGTCTCGGTGGACGGTGAAGTGATCGACGAGCCGCAGTTCAAGGTCACCACCCAGAAGGTCGAGCTGGACCCGGAGGCCAAGGCCACCGCGCCCGAGCCGGTGACTATCCTGCTGCACGCGCCGGCTGGCGTAGACGCCGAAACGGCCATGGCTTCGATCAGCGCCGACACCCTCTCGGAAGAACACCGCTTCGGCAAGCGTCCGCTCAAGGGCCACTTCCTGCGCCTGAGCGCCAGCGCCGACCTGCAGGCCAAGGCCAGCGGCCTGCTGGTGTTCACCCAGGACTGGAAGATTCTGCGCAAGTTGACCGCCGATGCCGCCAAGATCGAGCAGGAATACGTGGTCGAGGTCGAAGGCGACATGGTTGCCCACGGCCTCAATCGCCTGAACCACGGCCTGACCTACAAAGGCAAAGAGCTGCCGCCCGTCAAAGCCAGCTGGCAGAACGAAAACCGCCTGCGCTTTGCGATGAAAAACCCGCAGCCCGGCGTGATCGCCCTGTTCTGCGAAGCGGTTGGCCTCAAGGTCATCGCCATCCGCCGTATCCGTATTGGCGGCGTGTCCATCGGCAAGGTGCCGGTCGGCCAATGGCGTTACCTGTCCGGCAAAGAGAAGTTCTAAGCCGTCACCCTTTTTCTCGACACTGCCGGATTTGGGCGGTGTCCTCAGTTGAATACCAGGATTGCCCACCATGATTCACAACGACGTACTGCGCAGCGTGCGCTACATGCTCGACATCAGCGACAACAAGATGGTCGAGATCATCAAGCTCGGCGGCATGGACGTGACCAAGGACGACCTGCTGACCTACCTCAAGAAAGACGAGGAAGAAGGCTTCGTGTTCTGCCCGGATGAAGTCATGGCGCACTTCCTCGACGGCCTGGTGATCTTCAAGCGCGGCAAGGACGAAAGCCGCCCGCCGCAGCCGATCGAGACACCGGTGACCAACAACATCATCCTCAAGAAACTGCGCGTGGCCTTCGAACTGAAGGAAGACGACATGCACGCCATCCTCAAGGCCGCCGAGTTCCCGGTGTCCAAGCCCGAGCTGAGCGCACTGTTCCGCAAGTTCGGCCACACCAACTACCGCCCGTGCGGCGACCAGTTGCTGCGCAACTTCCTCAAGGGCCTGACCCTGCGGGTTCGCACCTAAGCCATGAGCTACAACGTCTCCCCCGTCGGCTTTGTGCGCTCCTGCTTCAAGGAGAAGTTCGCCATCCCGCGCCAACCGCAACTGGCGCCCGCCGCCCGTGGCGTACTCGAGTTGGTGGCGCCGTTCGACGGCGGCGAGGCGGTGCAGGGCCTGGAGCAGGTCAGCCATGTGTGGCTGTTGTTCCTGTTCCACCAGGCCCTGGAAGACAAGCCCCGCCTGAAAGTGCGCCCGCCCCGTCTGGGCGGCAATGCATCCATGGGCGTGTTCGCCACCCGCGCCACCCACCGACCCAACGGCATCGGCCAGTCGGTGGTGAAGCTGGACAAGGTGGAACCCGGCAAGCTGTGGATTTCCGGGATTGACCTGCTCGATGGCACGCCGGTGCTGGATATCAAGCCGTACGTGCCGTATGCCGACATGGTCGACATCGCCACCAACGGCATCGCCAGTGCCGCGCCGCAGCTGATTCCGGTGCAGTGGCTGAAGACCGCCCTGCAACAGGCACAAAGCCACGCCGAGCGCCTTGGCGAACCCTTGGTGGCGTTGATTGATCAATGCCTGGCACAGGACCCACGGCCGGCGTATCAGACGCCGGGGCCGGAGCGGGAATACGGTGCGCAGTTCTGGGATGTGGATGTGCGTTGGCACTATCCCGAAGCGGGGGTGATTTGTGTGTTGGAAGTGCTTCCCGCCCAGTAAACCGCAGAAACGAAAAAGCCCGCGCTGCCTTCACAGGCAACGCGGGCTTTTCTTTTACCGTAGGAGCCGGCTTGCCGGCGATGGTCGTCAACGATGACGCGTTTATTCTGGATAATCGCGGCGCCTTGGAGGGCATCGCCGGCAAGCCGGCTCCTACAGTTGGTCGGTAATTACTTTTCGACGAATGCGCGCTCGATCAGGTAGTCACCTGGCTCACGCATGCGCGGCGAAACCTTCAGGCCGAAGCTGTTCAGTACTTCGCTGGTTTCGTCCAGCATGCTCGGGCTGCCGCACAGCATGGCGCGGTCGTCTTCAGGGTTGATCGGCGGCAGGCCGATGTCGCTGAACAGCTTGCCGCTGCGCATCAGGTCGGTCAGGCGGCCTTCGTTTTCGAACGGCTCGCGGGTCACGGTTGGGTAGTAGATCAACTTGTCACGCAGGGCCTCGCCGAAGAATTCATTCTGCGGCAGGTGCTCGGTGATGAACTCGCGGTAGGCAACTTCGTTGACGTAACGCACGCCGTGGCACAGGATCACTTTTTCAAAGCGCTCGTAGGTTTCCGGGTCCTGGATCACGCTCATAAACGGCGCCAGGCCAGTTCCGGTGCTGAGCAGGTACAGGTGTTTGCCCGGCTTCAAATCGTCAAGCACCAGGGTGCCTGTCGGTTTTTTGCTGATGATGATCTCGTCGCCTTCCTTCAAGTGCTGCAATTGGGAAGTCAGCGGGCCATCCGGGACCTTGATGCTGAAGAACTCCAGATGCTCTTCCCAGTTCGGGCTGGCAATGGAGTAAGCACGCATGAGCGGGCGGCCGTTGGGCTGTTGCAGGCCGATCATCACGAACTGACCGTTCTCGAAGCGCAGGCCCGGATCGCGGGTGCACTTGAAGCTGAACAGAGTGTCGTTCCAGTGATGAACACTGAGGACACGCTCGTGGTTCATGTTGCTCATGTACGGGGGACTCCTGGAAATGGGTCTGCGCCAAAGATGGGATGCGCAATTGCACAGCATTCTAATGGCGGCGACAATATCTGTTAACTGGATTATTAAGATAAGGGTTATCGGTTATATCGATATGCGATTTACTCTCCGTCAACTGCAAGTTTTCGTCGCCGTCGCCCAGCAGGAAAGCGTCTCCCGCGCTGCTGGCCTTCTGGCCTTATCTCAATCCGCCGCCAGCACGTCGATCACCGAACTGGAGCGTCAATCCAGCTGCCAATTATTCGACCGCGCGGGCAAGCGCCTGAGCCTCAACGCCCTCGGCCATCAGCTGTTACCCCAGGCGGTGGCGCTGCTGGACCAGGCCAAGGAGATCGAGGACCTGCTCAACGGCAAGTCCGGCTTCGGTTCCCTGGCGGTGGGCGCCACGCTGACCATCGGCAATTACCTGGCGACCCTGCTGATCGGCAGTTTCATGCAGCAGCACCCCGAGAGCCAGGTGAAGCTGCATGTGCAGAACACTGCGCATATCGTGCATCAGGTGGCGCACTACGAAATTGACCTGGGTCTAATCGAAGGTGACTGCAGCCACCCGGATATCGAGGTGCAAACCTGGGTGGAGGACGAGCTGGTGGTGTTCTGTGCGCCACAGCATCACCTGGCCAAGCGTGGCGTGGCGACCATGGAGGAGTTGACCCATGAAGCCTGGATCCTGCGAGAACAGGGCTCGGGCACGCGCCTGACGTTTGACCAAGCCATGCGTCATCACCGCAGCGCGCTGAATATCCGCCTGGAGCTGGAACACACCGAGGCGATCAAACGGGCAGTGGAATCAGGCTTGGGCATTGGCTGCATCTCCCGGCTGGCGCTGCGCGATGCATTCCGCCGTGGCAGCCTGGTGCCAGTGGAAACCCCGGACCTGGACCTGGCCCGGCAGTTCTACTTCATCTGGCATAAACAGAAGTACCAGACCTCGGCGATGCGCGAGTTTCTGGAGCTGTGCCGCGCCTTTACCGCCGGGGTTCAGCGCAGCGACGAGATCGTGCTGCCGAGCATTGCCTGAGGCTTAGATCAGGATAACGGCCCACACCAGGGTGATCATGGTCAGGGCCACGAATTGTGCGGCGCTGCCCATGTCCTTGGCGTTCTTGGACAAGGGGTGACGGTCCAGGGAGATGCGGTCGATCGCCGCTTCCACCGCCGAGTTGAGCAGCTCGACGATCAGGGCCAGCAGGCACACCGCGATCAACAAGGCGCGCTCGACGCGACTGACGTGCAGGAAAAAGCTCAGCGGGATCAGGATGACGTTCAGCAACACCAACTGACGAAATGCCGCCTCGCCGGTGAAAGCCGCACGCAGGCCATCCAGGGAGTAGCCCCCTGCGTTGAAGATACGTTTGATACCGGTTTGACCCTTGAAAGGCGACATAGATGTAGGCAACTGAACCAAAGGAGTGGGGAAACTAGTTCACATAAAGTCAAAAAAGCGTGAACCGGTGACATCTTAATGCTGCGAAATTGACTCAAGTTGTTGCAAGAGCAGCGCCGCCTGGGTGCGCGTGCGTACGCCGAGCTTGCGGAAGATCGCGGTCACGTGGGCCTTGATGGTCGCTTCCGACACGTTCAGCTCATAGGCAATCTGCTTGTTCAGCAGGCCTTCGCACACCATGGTCAATACACGAAACTGCTGCGGCGTAAGGCTGGCAAGCCCGTCCCGCGCAGCCTTGGCTTCATCGGACACATTGATTTCTTCAAACGCCTGGGGCGGCCAGGACACGTCGCCATCGAGCACCGTGCGCACGGCGTTCTGGATATCTTCCATGGCGCTGGACTTTGGAATGAAACCACTGGCACCAAACTCCTTGGAGCGCACCACCACGTCGGCCTCTTCCTGGGCCGAGACCATCACCACGGGAATCTGCGGGTACTGCCCCCGCAACAGCACCAGCCCGGAAAAACCGTAGGCCCCGGGCATGTTCAGGTCGAGCAGCACCAGGTCCCAGTCGGATTTTTCGGTGAGGCGGGCTTCCAGCTCGGCAATACTGGCCACTTCGACCAGGCGCACGTCCGGGCCAAGCCCCAAGGTCACTGCCTGATGCAGTGCACTGCGAAACAACGGGTGGTCATCGGCTATCAGGATGTCGTATGTGGCCATTGATTAAATGATCCTGTTTTTTATGGGAGCCCTGATGGGTTCAGGGTTCGCCAGTACACAAGGCGACGGCCAGGCAGCCATCGCCACAGGGCATACTCAGCGTCAAAAACACCTGCAACGACGCTGAAAATTCACGGTTACGCCCCAATCGGCGCCCAGCATGCCCAGCGTAGCCTGGGGGGTCAAGCACTACGCCCGTGGGCATTTTAGCGGGTTGCCGGTTTGCGGTGCCATCATGCAAACGTCGTCTGGTTATACCGCGTGGATATAGGGTGCAAGACGAGTATGGACGATGTCCGCAGGATCCAGCGGCAGTTGGAACTTGGCGGCCAGGTAGTGGGTGCTGAACACATCAAGGTAGGCATCCAGCACTTCACTGGCGGTTTGATCATCGGCCAGTTCCAGGCACAGCGCCGCCACTTCGGCGGTACAGAAATGATCATCTCGCTTTGATCGACGCAGCTTGTAGCGAGACAGCTGTTCCGACGCCAGGCTCAGGACCGGCAGGTGCTCCAGGTACGGGCTCTTGCGAAACATCTTGCGCGCTTCGCTCCAGGTGCCGTCCAGCAGGATGAACAGCGGGCGCTTGCCCGTCTCCACCTTGACCTCGCTGACCACCCGCTCCGGCGTAACAAATTCGCCGGGGAACACGATGTAAGGTTGCCACCGTGGATCTGCGAGCAAGGTCAGCAGCTCAGGGTCGACTTCGGTGCGGGACCAGGCGAACGCGGTGGTGTCGTCGATCACATCGGCGATCAGCCAGCCGGTGTTGCTCGGTTTCATCGGTTCCACGTCGTGCATCAGCAGGCACATGGCGGACCGGGCCTGAACCTTGGGGCGCCAGGCACACAGGCAATACTCGGGGATCACCCGACAGCCGGGGCAGCGTTCGGCGCGGGAACCACGATTGAGGAACGGCCGGACGGCACGGGCCAGGCGTTGGGTGCGCAGGCGGGAGACGGCGTGGCTCATCGGATGCGCCGTTGGGACGGGTAAATCGACACGGTGAAAACTCGTGGAGGGCTCAAGTGGCCGCAGTTTACCAGCGATACGCCTGGCTGTAGTGGCAAGCGGTCACCTATAATTGCGCGCCACTGAACGCACAGCGCAGTGGCTGGTCTATGCACCAGTAACCGAATCAGGAGAGTTTCATGCTGCGTTCCATGCTGCGCCTTGTCGTTCCATCCGTCGCCCTGGCGCTGGTCGTGCCCATGGGCGCCCAGGCGGCCTCGTTGCTGGAGGCCCAAATGAACCGCAAGCTGCAAAGCGTCGCGGCTGAAAGCAACAAGGACCTGCCCCGGGAAATCGATGAAAAGACCCTGGAAGTGGCCTACACCGTCGAAGGCATGCAACTGATCGATCACCTCAGTGTGCAGCCTGATCGGGCCGAGCAGATGCGCGCCAACCCCAAGGCTGTGTATTTCCAGCTGGGCCAGAGCGTGTGCCTGAACAAGGGCTACCGCGAGTTGATGGCCAAGGGCGCAGTGATGCGCTACGACATCACCGAGAACAAGACCAACCGCCCCGTGGCGTCGGTCAAGTTCATCGAGGCTGACTGCCCGGCACCGGCTGCGGCGAAGAAGAAAAAGTAACCACGTGAGCTGCGCGCACTGCCGTCCGGTGGTGCGCACTCCCCCCGCTTCAAGTCCTCTCCAGCAGCTAGACTCCCTATCAGGCGGCCAATAAGTGGTTGCCAGCCAAGGGTTTTCCGGCCCATGATCAAGTCATCCCAACCGTTCATCCACAGCGCTTTTCATGCTGTTCTGTAACATTTTCAGGGCAAAAGAAGGTTGCCCCCTGCGGCAAGCAATGACACATGCAGTGTCGTCGCCTCCGGCGAATGGCTCGTCGGCCACCCGGGCCCTGCAAGAAGGAGAAGTTGAATGCCTTATGAACCGAATGACCGCCTGCTCCGGCAACTTGAAGAAAACGGGGCCGACCTCACGCAACAGGTCGAAGCACAACTCCAACTGATCGCTCCCAACAGCCAGAATACCCCCCTGTACCGCGACATGATTCTCACCGTGCTACGCATGGCCAAGGACGACCGCAGCCGCTGGAACGCCAAGATCACCTTGCAAGCCATCCGCGAGCTGGATAACGCCTTCCGCGTCCTGGAACAATTCAAGAACCGCCGCAAGGTCACGGTGTTCGGCTCGGCACGCACGCCCGTTGAAAGCCCGTTGTATGCCTTGGCCCGGGAAGTCGGCGCCCTGCTGGCGCAATCGGACCTGATGGTGATCACGGGCGGCGGTGGCGGCATCATGGCCGCTGCGCATGAAGGTGCGGGCCTGGAACACAGTTTGGGGTTCAACATCACCCTGCCGTTCGAGCAACACGCCAACCCGACCATCGATGGCACCGACAACCTGTTGTCGTTCCACTTCTTCTTCACGCGCAAACTGTTTTTCGTCAAGGAAGCCGACGCGCTGGTGCTGTGCCCAGGTGGTTTTGGCACCCTGGACGAAGCGCTGGAGGTTTTGACGCTGATCCAGACCGGCAAGAGCCCGCTGGTGCCGGTGGTTTTGCTGGACGCACCGGGTGGGGGTTTCTGGCAAGGCGCTCTGGACTTTATCCGTGGCCAATTGGAAGCCAATCGCTACATATTGCCTACCGACCTCAAGCTGGTGCGGTTGGTGTACAGCGCACAAGAAGCCGTGGAAGAGATCAACCGGTTTTATGCCAACTTCCACTCCACTCGTTGGTTGAAACGTGAGTTTGTGGTGCGCATGAATCACCCGCTCAGTGATCGGGCATTGGCTCATCTGCAGAGCGAGTTTGCCAGCCTGCGGTTGAGTGGGGAGTTCCAGCAGCTGGCGTATACGGGTGAGGAGCATGATGAAGCGCGGTTCAGCCATTTGACTCGGTTGGTGTTCAACTTCAATGGGCGGGATCAGGGACGGCTGCGGGAGTTGGTGGATTACATCAATTTGCCGGAGAACTGGGCACAGGCTCAGGGGAAGGCGCAGCAGCGGGTGGCGCCGGAGCCGGCGTGACTTTTTGATAGACGAAAAAAAAGGCCCACTATTTTCATAGTGGGCCTTTGTTTTTTGGTTCGCTCAGTCGTCCAGATCTCGGCCACTCAACAGGCGGCTGATCATTTCCATCGAAAAGCCGCGATAGCTCAGGAAACGCCCCTGTTTGGCGCGTTCCTTGGCATCGATCGGCAGATGGCCGGAAAACTTGCGACGCCAGGTGTCTTCCAACTGCGCCTGCCAGCTGATACCGCACTCACGCAGGGCAAGGTCGATATCGGCACGCTGCAGGCCACGTTGGCTCAGTTCTTCACGAATTCGCGCAGGGCCGTAGCCAGAGCGCGCTCGGTAGGAAACGAAACTTTCGAGATAACGGGCTTCCGACAGCAGCCCCTCCTCCGTCAAACGGTCGAGGGCACTTTCGATCATCTCAGGCTCTGCGCCGCGCTGACGCAACTTACGCGTCAGCTCGACTCGACCATGCTCGCGGCGAGCGAGCAGGTCCATTGCAGTGCGCCGAACGGCGACGAGTGTATCCAGTACAACAGTCATCGTTTGCTTCAGATGTCAGTGTCGACTTCTTCCATCTCGTCAACCGGCTCACGGTTGGCGGCCGCTTTCACGTCTGGTGCTGCGGTCAGCAGCTTGTCGCGGATCTGCTTCTCAAGCGTGGCTGCGATGTCCGGGTTGTCCGCCAGGAACTTGGCCGAGTTGGCCTTGCCCTGACCGATCTTGCTGCCGTTGTAGGCATACCAGGCACCGGACTTCTCGACGAAACCGTGCAGCACGCCCAGGTCGATCATTTCGCCGTTCAGGTAGATACCCTTGCCGTAGAGAATCTGGAACTCGGCTTGACGGAAAGGCGGTGCCACTTTGTTCTTCACGACTTTAACGCGGGTTTCGCTACCGACAACCTCGTCACCTTCCTTCACCGCGCCAGTACGGCGGATATCCAGACGGACCGAAGCGTAGAACTTCAACGCGTTACCACCGGTGGTGGTTTCCGGGCTGCCGAACATTACGCCGATCTTCATGCGGATCTGGTTGATGAAGATCACCAGGCAGTTGGCGTTCTTGATGTTACCGGTGATTTTACGCAGCGCCTGGGACATCAGACGGGCTTGCAGGCCCACGTGCATGTCACCCATTTCGCCTTCGATTTCAGCCTTGGGTACCAGGGCCGCCACGGAGTCGACCACGATCACGTCGATGGCGTTGGAGCGCACCAGCATGTCGGTGATTTCCAGGGCTTGCTCGCCGGTGTCCGGCTGGGAAACCAGCAGGTCGTCAACGTTGACGCCCAGCTTGCCGGCGTACTCTGGGTCCAGGGCGTGCTCGGCGTCGACGAACGCACAGGTGGCGCCCATTTTCTGCGCCTGGGCAATCACCGACAGGGTCAGGGTCGTTTTACCGGAAGATTCAGGACCGTAGATTTCAACGATACGGCCTTTTGGCAGGCCGCCAATGCCGAGCGCGATGTCCAGACCCAGAGAGCCAGTGGAAATAGCCGGGATCGCCTGACGGTCGTGATCGCCCATACGCATTACGGCACCCTTGCCGAATTGACGTTCGATCTGACCCAGGGCCGCAGCCAAGGCTTTCTTCTTGTTGTCGTCCATTAAAGTCCTCACGTAATCAATAAGGCCTGGTCGGCCAACACCTGTATAAGTAGACAGTATTGTTCCACAAAGATCCGGGATCGCCTACCCCTGATTTTCGATTTCTGCTGCAGCTCGTCGCAACAAGCCCTCTAGGGCGGCCTTTACCGTTTGTCGGCGGACCTCGTCGCGGTTGCCGGTGAAGTGCTCAAGCTCAGCCGTCACCTCATCACCCACGCCAAAAGCCAGCCATACGGTGCCCACTGGCTTGTCCGGCGAACCGCCGTCCGGCCCCGCCACACCGCTGACTGCCACGGCAAAGCGCGCCAGGCTTTTTTCCTGGGCGCCACGGACCATCGCTTCCACCACTTCCTGGCTGACGGCGCCCACTTTTGGAAACAACGTTTCCGGCACATTCAATTGTCGGGTCTTCTGACGATTGGAATAAGTGACATAGCCCGCCTCGAACCACGCCGAACTCCCTGGAATCCGCGTGATGGCTTCGGCAATACCGCCACCGGTACAAGACTCGGCAGTGGTGACATGGGCATTGAGCACCTGCAAGCGGCGACCCAGTTCAGCGGCCAATTGAGTGATTTCCTTCACGGTCGTCTCCAGGAATGGGCGGGGGTTCGCCTACCCTACAGGAGCCCATTGGCCATGCAAGTTACAGAGTGCATCAAGGCGCTAATGCGCGACGGCCTGCACATACGCCTGGCACGCACGCAGGGCGATCAGCGCACTGTCGCCGTCGTCGGTGATGGCGATAATTCGTTGAGCATGCGCCGGGTCAAGTTGGGCTCGCGGGGCTGCATGAACCACGCCGCCGGTGGGGGTGGCGGCTGGCACTGCGCAACCACGGGAGGTGTCGGCGGTGTCGAGAAGGACTGACAACCGCACATCAGCAGTGGCCAGGCGGTCACGCAGAGCCGCCTGATGACGTTGGGCATCGTTCAATTCCTGGGCATGTTGTTGGTCGCTGGCACTGAGCTGTTGCTCCAGCGCCAACCGTTGTTCCTGCTGTACCTGTTGCTGGTGCAGGGCAGACGCAGATTGCTGATTAAGCGCCTGCACCTGCGCAGCCGCTTGCTGCTCAAGCTGCGCGCCATAACGCCAGGCCTGGACTTGCCACACAACGGCCATTAGCAGGCAAACGCCGACCACGCGACAACCGACTAGGAAACGCATAGCACCGCCTTCGCCCGCGTCCACCGTTGCAGGCGATCCTCCAAGCCATTGAGCCCGCCATTGATCCGCCGCGTGATCGTGGTGAACTGGTCCTTGTCGGCCAGTTCATTCAGGCCATTGCTTTGCCAGAACCAGGCAGCGGACTCGGAGCCCCATTGCGGTTGCTCCAGCAGCTCGGGCTGAAGCAGCAGGCGATCATCACCGAACAGAGCCTGGCTGCACGCCAGGTAGTTACGACGGCCGGTAATCTGTATCAGCCCCCTGCCCCGGTACTTCTGGCCATCGCCATCCGCTTGCGGGGTATTGCCCAGGCGTATGGCCAAGGTGCCGGTGTCGTACTTGCTCAGGTATTGATCACTGCCCAGCTCGCGCACATAGCGCAACTCGCCGGATTCGTGGCCGATTTGGGCGAGAAAAGCGGCGATGCGTTTTGCGCGGTTGATGTCATACCGATTCATAGCGTCATTTAAAGCCGTTAAAAAAATGCCCGCTCGCGGGCGGGCCCCAGGCATCACTTGAAGCAGTTGAGGAAGCGAAATCACCATAGGTCTACCTTTGAAAACCTCTACTCCGACAACCCACACGCTGTGATCGAGCTGCGATACCCCGTCGCCGGGTCACCGGTATGAACCACCTGTTTGATCGACCATCGCCCTTGCATGTAGGAGGGCCAGGTTTCATCCAGCAGAAGCAACCCCTCTGCAGCCAGTAACGGATTGCCGGGGCAGTCAATCTGCAACGTCAAGTCTTCACGCCCTACCCGCCGCAACTCGCCTTCGGCCACAGCACGCGCTTCATCTTCGTTCTGGCAGCGTTGACGCAGGGTCTTGAAGGGAGTGTTACCGACCTGAACCACGCGCTGTTTGCACGCAGCAGCATCCCACCACGTCACGCGGCAACCCTCGTATTTCGCACGGGATTTTTCGTCGAATTTGGCGGTGATGAACGATTGATCACCAGGGCGGTTGTCCTGGGTCACGGACAAGGTCACGTCCGGCAGTAGTTGCCCCGAAAGCGAGTTGACCCGCCCGGCTTCAGCCAGCACATACAGTTCGTTGATCGGTTTGGTCACTGCGCTGTAGCGCTCGGCGAGACGGGTGATGAACGCCATGTCGCTTTCGTTGGACTGGTCGATATGCGCAATCGCAATACCGTCCAGCGTCGGTGCCACACGCGGGGAATAACCGTGGCGACTGACCAGTTGGCGAAACAGCGCACCCAGCGTAGTCGGCCCGTAACTGGCCGATCGGCGTTGGCGGTAGCCCGTCGTATCCGCCGCGCTGAAGGGCGCCGCCGTGGCGACGATCATCAGGCGCATGGGAAACAGCACCGGGGTTCGCTGGGTGACGACAAACTGGCCCTTTTCCACCAGGCCGGACTCTTTATAACCCACACGCAAGCCGATCTTTCCGTTCAGGCTGGGCAGCCCTTCAAGCCCCTCGATATTGAGGGTCAGCTCCAGGCGATCGGTCTTTATGCCCGTGGTGTCGGTATGACTCCAGTGCATCAGGCGCTGATTGAGCAACGCCGCATTGGCGCCGTAAAACTCCACGATCGGAGTGAATCCCTGTGCCATGCTGCCTCCTTAATCCCAGGCCGACACGGGACGCAGCGCTGCAGGCCGCGCGGCCATTTCGGGCACGATCACCCCAACGCCGGCCGGTAGCACCGGGCCGTATTCCGCCAGGTCGGGGTTGACCCGCCAGAGGGTTTCTTCGGCCACGTCATCGCAGCGCCCCAGCTCGCGATAGAGCAACAGGTTGACCGAATCACCGGCAATACTTCGTACTCTACGCATTGACGAATTCCTCCAGTTCCAAGGACCAACTCATGACCAAGGCGGTGCCGTCATCGATCACATTACTCTGGGTTTCCACCACCGAATTGATACGCCATAGGCCCCAGTTTCGGCCGATGCCATCCACCAGCGGCAAGGGTGCGCGGGCGTTTTGCAGCGCGCGCAATTCATCCAGACGCTGCATCCCCAGGGCGTACATCGCCGTGCCCGTGAACGTGAGCTTTTCCAGTTTCTGACCGTTCTGCCGTGACTGGGATTTGCTCGCGATAATCGTCAGGTCACTCCAGCCGCCATCGCTGTTGCGCACCAACCCGCTGTAGGCAAACCCGCGGGACAACCCAAAAATAAAGTCGCCGAGTACCATTTGCTGTCGCATCAATCACCTCCTGGAGGGTCAGTCATCGCGGTGTTGCGCCGGATTCCCAACGCGTCGGTGACCATCGGCACACATTGGAATTGCAGGGCCTGGATGACCTGGTTGACGACCTGCTGGGCGTCAGCAGGGTTGACCCCGGTGATCTGGATACTGGGGGCGATGCTGACCTGGACGTTGTCCGTTCGGGCTGCATTGAGGTCCTTGCCGACTGCGCTGGGCGCAGGCAGGCGATCACCGGAGCCAAACAGTTTGTCACCGAACCAGGTGCCCACTTCGCTGCCCAGCAAACCACCGATGGCGCCACCCACAGCCGTGCCGACACCCGGGAAAACCAGTGTGCCCAGCGCAGCACCGGCAGAGGCACCTGCCCAGGCCCCGCCTGCGGTGCTAAGGCCGGCGCCGATGGCTTTGGCATCGCCGTTGCGAACGCCGTCAGCCACACTCAGGGCGGTGTCGACATACCTCATTGGGCCAAGACGACGGGCACCTGCTGACTCAAGCTTTGCAAGGACACCCGACAACCCCTCCGCCAGCCCTTTGGTTGCGCGACGCCCACCCAGCCGAGCGGCTGGAGGGGTTGCAGACGCGCCAAACGAATGGTCAGGAAGTGTGGAGGTGGACTGAGCTAACCGCTGAGTGTCCAGAGGTACGAGCGGCTGGCCCATGGCATTGAGCGGGGGGCCAGCCTGTTGTGCCTGGGGTTCCACGGGCTTGCGACGGACATTGGCCGTGGACTCACGTGAAACCGGCTGGCCGGGCTCTGGCAATTTCTGCCGCCGTTTCTTCGGCTGCCCTCGTGTGCGTGCCTTGTCTCTTTCCCGAACCGTCTCTCCAACGCTCTCCGGCAACTGTGCTGTCACCGTGTCAAACACACCAAAACCGCTTACAGAAGCCGCCGCCGGACAGCAGCACGCTTTGTCCTTGTCCTTGTCTTTGGTGTATCCACCGTCCCTGAACAGCTTGCCCACTCCGGGCAGCTTGCCAAGCGTCACGTCGACAAGGTTGCCGGCTACCCGGGTTTTAATCGTCTCTCCCAAGCCCGAAAGAAGGCCCGAAACCATCGGCGATATCACCGCCTCAGTTGTCTTGACCGCTTGCGCAGCCAGGGGTGAATCACCGGCCCAGCTATTGGCGGTGTCCTGCACACCGGTCTTGGTTTTCAGCCACGTTTCTTCCAAAAGCAAAGGCGCGGGTTCGAGCGTCCTGGACAGGCGTTGCTCACTGTCTCTGGATGCCTTGCGCAACGCTGTGATGGATGTTTCAGAGGTGGCTGTCGCGTCAAACGTGAGGCTGGCATTTGATTGTTGAAAGGCAGCGACCGGGTCAAGGCGCTGCATGTCACGAACGGCCAGGGCTTCACGGGCCAGGCGCAGGCCTTGCGACGTGCTCGACTCAAACTCGGTGGCGCTCTTCTGCTCCATTGGCTCAAGGGTTTTGACCGCGTTAATGCCCACGCCGTTAAGCCGCGAGATCGCGGTTTTCAGTGCGTCCACACTGTTGCGCAATCCTCCCAGGGACACAGAAAGCTGATTGAGCTGCGAGCCCGCCTGGTTCAACCCCACACTCATCGAAGATAACAGTGCCGCATCCCCGAGACTGCCAGACAGCAAAGCTCCCGGATTGACGATTTCGGCACGCTTTGTACCGCTTGTGTCGCCATAAACACCCTGGCCATCCTTGGCCATGGCGTAGGCGAGCGAATACTTGTCTTGCATCCCGCTTACTCCTGTTTAACGCCAAGGCGAGTCATCGCGATGTCGTAGCGGCGCAATGCTTTTGCGGCATCCCATTCCAGGATCTCCGCTTCGGTTACCGAGTAAACCAGCGGCACCACATCGAGGATTACGTCGATGTCGCGTTGCGAAAGAAGGCCGCCGGTTGATTTAAAAAATCGTCGATGCGCTCCTGCAATTGCGTCCAGTCGGGTACGGTCAGGTGGGCGAGATCGGGGATCATCAGGCCGGTGCAGTGAGCAGTGATGAACTCGGCGCGCTCTTTGTTGGTGGTGAGTTTTTTCATCACCTTGGTAGCACGCAGGGCGGGCATTTCCAGAGGCAGTTCGGTGAGGGTACGGCCGGCTGCGTCGAGGGGCAGCAGCAGCTTGACCTGTTCGTGGGAGGAGGACTCTTCCGGTTCGCCGAGGAAGAACGCCGAAGGGCGGGTCGACATCTCGTGTACGTAGTGGGCGATGGTCACGTAGTCCGGTCGTTTGAGCTGATCGAGTTCTTTTTCCGACAGGCCGGTGGCGAGTTTCGCCAGTTCGAAGAACTGGTCGTCCTCGTCATCACCGGCCCGGGCCAGCGCGTCTTTTTGCGCGGCGTAGTACAGCGGTTTGAGCTGGACCTGCTCGATCATCGCACCGGTGTCGGCGGTGATCGGCGAGAGCAAGCGGTGCAGCGGTGGCATCCAGGCCATGGGGCAATTCCTTGGTCAGCAACGGTTGAAGAAAACGCAGATAAAAAGAAGAGCGCGGTCAATGTGGGAGCCGGGCTTGCCGCGAAGGCATCACCGCGGTGTAGCGGGTAAACCGAGTCGCCTGTATCGCAGGCAAGCCAGCTCCCACATTGACCGTGCCCACCTCAGATCGCGGGGTCTTAAGGCATGAGCACGGCGCGGCGGGCGTCACCGAGAATGTCAACGCCGTTGAGTACAAACTTCTGGGTGCGCACGTCGATGTCGATCACCGGGATACCGTTTTCCAGACGGTTGTAGGTGCGGCAGGACAGCTCCAACGTAGTGGTGGGTTTGGCGTTCATCGTCAACGGTGTCTCGGTCAACGATTTGAGCTTGCCGCCGACGGTGTGGTAGGTGAAGTAGGTCTTGCCGTCCTGGTCCTGGCCGGCTTCCCGCACGTTCAACAGGATGTCGTCACCGAGGCGCACGCCCAGGGCCAGCATGATTTCCGGACCAACGCCTTGCAGCGCCAACGTGGCGGTCAAGGGCTTGCCGCTCTTGGCCATTTCTTCGGCGATGAAGCGGCCACCGGTCATGGCCTCCATCTCGAACTCGACCTTGGGCGGCGTGAAGGAATCCACCGTCGCGGACAACGGCAGGCCTTGCAGGGTGGCCGCAATGGCCTGTCTTACACGGTTGGTAAACATTAGAGAACGTCCTCCAGGAACTGCTCGATGATTTCATCGCGGGCATTGAGTTGATAAATCATGTGTTCGTTCGGCGCGTAGCGGCCGTAGTCGATGACGATGAACCAGGTGCCGTTCTTGTATTTCTCGACACTGTTGAGTTCCGGGTGCAGGTACACGCTGCCGCCGGGGATAGTTTCGTCCGCCACCAGGGTTTGCAGCCAGTCGTTGATGCGCTTGACCTCCTGGTCCATGAAGGACTTGGTGAGGTTCTTGGCCATGGCTTTCTGGCCGGCCTTGACCAGCTTGCGGCTGATAGCGTCTTCCAGGCCGACGTAGCTGATGAACTTGCCGGTGATGGAGCGGTTACCCAGCAGTGAAAAACCGCCGAGGATGGTGCGGGCGTAGTAGCTCACGCCGTAGCGGTTGAGCAGGTCGCCTTCGGTGGAAGTGTCGAGGATGTTGTACTCGACGACGCGGGATACGTCCTCGGCGAACGTCACCTGGTTGCCCGGGCTTTCCCACTGCTTGACCTTGGCCAGTGCGGCGATGGCCAGGGACGACGGCGACAGGAACACGTTCTTTTTCGCCGCCTTGGAGTACACCGACGGCATGTTGTGCACCAGCAGGCAACGGTCGAAACCGAGGTCGGCACCGCCCAGTTCACCGCTGTAGGTCACCTGGTCGGCGACGCTGGCGTCTCTGCCGTCCAGCACCACGCGGGCCTTGATGCGTTTGCCGAAGGCGGCAAACTCACCGGCGACAGCCTTGGTGCCGGTGAAGCCAGGGGCACCGATGATGGTCAGGTCTTCCGGCACACTGGCCAACGCCGCCAGGCCCAGCTTGCGACCGGTGACCGGCTCGTCGCCGCCGATCACGTTGTTGATCGTGTCCGCCGGGGTTGTGCCCTCTTCGACGATCACCACATAGACCGGCACCTTGACCACTTTAAGGATCTGGTAGACCGCCTGGAACAACGTGCCGGCTTCAGTGCCGGTCGGGTCCAGCAGCGCCTGAGTGGTGAAGCTGTTGATGCGGAACGGCGCATTCTTCGGGATCGACGCATGGGCCTTCGGCGCGGTGCCGACCAGGCCGATCACGTTATCGCCCAGGCCACCCATGGCCTCGGGGGATTCGGTGGCATTCACAGTGATGCCGTTGTGCTCGAAGTTCAAAACCTCAGCCATGATTAGTCAGCCTTCTGGGTGGTGGCCTTTTTGGCCGGGGTGGCGTTGAGGACGCTGGTCAATTCCAGACGGCCAGCGGTGCGCAGGGCGGATGCTTCGACGTCCAGCAGCTCCAGTTCCTGGCCGACGGTGGACCAATGGCCGGCGCCGATGGGGAATGGGGTGAGGACGGTGTAGGTTTGGCGGGTGGACATAAGTAGGATCTCCAGGCGAAAAAAAACCGCTCAAGGCGGTGGGTGTTCGAGTTGCTAAAGAAACGCCCCGTCAATGCGGGGCGTTTATTCGGTTTGGTCCGCGATCCAGCGCGGTGCTATGGGGCGATGCGCGCTATCTGGGAAGTCAGACGATTGGGGCCACGCTCGCAATGCCTGCATATAGGCCAACAGCTCAACGAATTGCTCAGCGGACAACGTGGTATCCAAGCCCAACTCCTGTTGATCACGATGACGTTCGCGCAGCCATGTAACCGACGTCAGCTCAGCATCCCGCCAAGCTCTTTCGGAAACCTTCAAGGCAGCTTGCAACGCGTCAGGTGAAGGAACTGGCACTACCCAGGTGCCCCCCTCCGACGCAATATGCTCGGGCGACGGGCGATCACTCTGCATAACCATCCAGCCCGCCGGGCAAACACCGCCCACCTGCTGGAAACCACTGTTCAATTCTGCATAGACATTCATGCAATCACCCCCTTCAATCGCCATACAAGGACACGGCAAGGCAACGGCGAAACAATAGTGGTTGCCGTGACTAAAAATGGAGCTCCAGAGAAGGCGTTGGGATAGACCAAGCCAGTCGTTCCGGTTTGGACAACAATCGAATTGCCTATTTGATTGGCCTGCACACCATGAATATAACGATCAGGGCCGCCTATGCCGCTGTAGTGATCCCCAAACTCGGGGTTCGCCCACTCACCGTTGTAGAGCACTTGCGCGGTGCAAAACACGTGATATCCGGGAAAAGGATTCGTGACAACGTAGCGACTATTGACCGCTACGCCTCCCGGGGTGGTCTTGTTACCACCACCCGGATAAACAACCGTAAAGTCAGCCATGTTTGCCAGGTTGGAAACTTCCAGCGCAAGTGCGCCGATATCTATTTGCCCTTGATTGACAGGGGCGTTCCAGGCCTTGATGCACCACATGACGGCCAGATTTCGAGGGCGTGTAACCCCGAAATTGTTGCCTTCGGCAGCCATCGTGCCGCCGCTGCCACTAATGCCACCATATGCGGCACCGGGATAATCCCCTGCGTTACCTATATCCAACCCGTATGCAGCACGAGCGTTCGATTCCGGCGTTACCGTTGCGTTGTACAGCCCGGTGACCGTGACGGTGGTGATGGTTGAATCCACAGTCTGAAGGCTGCCCTTCTGTGCGCTTCCAAGCTCCCGTCCGGTATCCACGCCTCGGCCATGATCCCAGCCTCGGAGGAACTCTCCGCGCGACTCAGGCAAGCGGAAATACCCTGCGGGTTCGCTCCCGGTGTTGAACGTAGTGCCCAGGTATGCAGCCAGGTCCGGGTAGGTCGCAATGCTCTTTACGCTGCCGTCAAGCTCCAGGTAGCCAGGCGGTACGGCAGCTTTGGGGAATGGAACAATCGAACCTACGGGAACGGCGGATTTCAAAGCATCGAGTTCACTAACAAGTGCAGCGACGTCAATATTTCCCTGATTGATCGGAGCGTTCCAAGCCTTGATGCACCACATCACAGCCATATTTCGGCCACGAGTCTCGGCACCCACCCTTGGAGCACCATTGACACCATCAGTAACGGGTGGATATTTCAGTGAAACGGGAGTCCCGACATTTCCCCATGTATCAAATGCGGGCGTACTTCCACCTGCCGCAGCCGCACCAGAAAATGTATGGCCCTGAAACTGATCAAGTTGATAAGTACCGATCATTCGCCCTGGGTCAACACCCCGCCCATGATCCCAC
>NZ_JACARO010000112.1 GCF_013386585.1 Pseudomonas sp. P7548
CACCACCGCCCCCACCACCGCCTCCGCACCCGGATGACTGGTATCACCCTTGGGCCGCTGCGGCCGTGGTCGGCGCCACCACTGCGACGATCCTGGCCATCGGCACCCAGGTCAGTACGGTGCCGCCTGAATGTGTGTCGGTGGTCGCCAATGGCGTGGCCTACCAGCACTGCGGGCCCACTTGGTACCAGCCGCGGTATGTCGGCGGCTCCGTGCAATACATCGTGGTCGCCGCGCCCTGGTGACCCACTGTTTCAAGGACGATTGGAATGACAGCACTCAACGATGTGAATGCCCTGCAGGCCAGCATGGCTGAAAGCGTACTCGGCCAGGACCAGGTGATCCGCCAGATCCTGCTGGGTCTCCTGGCCAATGGTCACCTGTTGCTGGAAAGCTTGCCGGGCCTGGCCAAGACCCGCACGGTCAAGGCCCTGGCGCGGCACCTGGAGGCGAAGATGAGCCGCATCCAGTTCACCCCCGACCTGTTGCCCTCGGACATCACTGGCGCAGAAGTACTGCACCAGGTCGACGGCCAGAACCAGATTCGCTTCCAGCCCGGCCCGCTGTTCGGCAACTTGATCCTGGCCGATGAGATCAACCGCGCGCCCGCCAAGGTCCAGGCCGCGTTGCTGGAGGCCATGGAAGAACGGCAAATCACCGTCGCCGGTGCCAGCCACCCGCTGCCCGCCTTGTTTATCGTGGTGGCCACGCAAAACCCCATCGAACAGGAAGGCACCTACCCGCTGCCCGAAGCGCAGATGGACCGTTTCGTGATGAAGGTGCTGCTGGACTACCCCAGTGCCGACAACGAAAGCCAGGTCTTGCGGCTGTTGCGCGACGAAGAGCAGGCTGCCACCGCCCTGGCGGCCGGGGGCTTTACTCTGGCCCAGGAGGTGATTTTCATGGCGCGCAAGGAAGTCAGCGCCATCCAGGTGTCGCCGGCCATCGACCGCTACCTGATCGACCTGATCAACGCCACGCGCCACCCCGGCGACTATGACCCTGACCTGGCGCGCTGGATCAGCCTGGGCGCCAGCCCACGGGGCGGCATCGGGCTGGATCGCTGTGCGCGGGCGGACGCCTGGTTGCAAGGCCAAACCTTTGTGACCCCCGACAACGTACGTGCGGTGGCGCACCCGGTGCTGCGCCACCGCCTGCAATTAAGCTATGACGCAGTGGCAGACGGCGTGACGGCCGACCAGGTGCTCGACCGTCTGCTCAGCACAGTGGCGATCCCGGCATGAACGCCGACGGGTTCGTCTACGTCAGCCTGGCGCAGCTGATGGCCTTGCAGTTCCAGGCGCGAGACTTGAGTTTTGTTGCGCGCCAGCCCCAGGGCAGCGTCCTGGCCGGCAACCACGCCTCAAGGCTGCGCGGGCGTGGGCTGAATTTCGACGAGCTGCGGCGCTACCAGCCCGGCGATGACTTGCGTCACCTGGATTGGCGCGCATCCTTGCGCACCGGCAAACCGGTGGTGCGCACCTTCACCGAAGAACGCGACCGCCCGGCCTTGATCGTGGTGGACCAACGCATGTCGATGTTTTTTGGTTCGGTGCGCAGCTTCAAATCGGCGGTTGCCGCCGAACTGGGCGCCCTCGCCGCGTGGATGGTGTTCAACGCCGGGGATCGGGTCGGCGGCCTGGTGTTCAATGACAGACGCATCGACAGCGTGGCACCGCTGCGCAGCCGCAAACGCGTTGAAGCCTTGTGCAGCCGCATCGCTCAGCAAAACGGCGAGCTGAACGCCACTTGCCCGGACCACGAAGGCGACAGCCAGCTTGACCGCGTGCTGCAGCAGTGCCGCGCCGTGGCCGGGCACGACCACTTGATCTGCCTGGTCAGCGACTTCGCCGGTGCCGGCCCGCGCACCCTGCAACTGCTGCGGGAACTGTCAACGCACAACGACGTGGTGGCGTTGCAGGTGTATGACCCCCTGGCCCTGAACGTGCCCGACAGCGGGCAACTGTTGGTCACCCAGGGTCAGTTGCAAGTGGAGCTGGCCGTGAACAGGCGCCAGGTGCGCCAGCCCTTGGGGGATTATCTGGGCGGGCGGATCAAGGATGTTGCGAGCCTGCTACGTCGCAGCCAGGTGCCGTTGCTGATGATCAGCACCGCCCTGCCCGCGGTCGACCAACTGCGCAGCGAACTGGGTAGACGCCGGTGACTGCCCCTGTGCCGAGCATCGAACAACTGCAGGAGTTGGGCTTGCCCGCGCCCGTCAGTTACTGGCCGCAAACCTGGGGGTGGGCTGTGGTCCTTGGCCTGGTGGTGTTGGCCCTGCTGGTACTGGCCGTACGCAACTGGCTGCACTGGCGCCGCGATGCTTATCGACGTGAGGCCGTGGCACGCCTGGACGCGCTGACCGACCTGCGTGAATTGCCCGAACTGCTCAAGCGTGTGGCGCTGTCGATGCCACTCCCGGCGCAGGAACACGCATCCATCCCGACGTTGACGGGCGCTGATTGGCAAGCGTTCTTGCAACGCCACGCAGGCGCACCGATCCCCGAGGACTTGAGCCAGCAACTGGCTGACCTGGCCTACGCCGCGCCCTTGCCCGACGCCCAACACACGCAACTACTGGCCCAGTGCAAAGCCTGGGTGGAGCAGCACCATGTGGCAGCTTGATAACCCGTGGCTGTTGCTACTGCTGCCGCTGCCCTGGCTGGCGTACCGGTACCTGCCTGCCTACCTAGAAGCCCGCAGCGCCGTGCGGGTGCCGTTTTTCACCGGCATGAGCCAGGCCGTGGGTGGCGCGCCCTCTGCGAGCGGCGTGCGGAATAATCGCAGCCAGCTTGTGCTCAACCTGGTGGCCTGGGTACTGCTGGTGCTGGCGGTTGCCCGCCCGGTGTGGGTGGAAAAACCCATTGAACGCCAGCAGCCGGTGCGCGACCTGATGCTCGCCATCGATATCTCCCAGTCTATGGAAACCCAGGACTTTACCGACGCAACCGGGCAAAAGATCGACCGCCTCGCCGCCGTCAAACAGGTGGTCCATGACTTTATCGCGCGCCGCAAAGACGATCGCATCGGCCTGATTCTGTTTGGCAGCGGCGCCTACCCCCAGGCACCGTTGACCCTCGATCACAGCAGCCTGTCTCTGCTGTTGGATGACAGCGGCATTGGCATGGCCGGGCCGAACACCGCCATTGGCGATGCCATCGGCCTGGGGCTCAAGCTGCTGGACCAGGCCCATGAACCCGAGAAAGTGCTGATTCTGCTCACCGATGGCAACGACACCAGCAGCGCAATCACCCCTGACCATGCCGCCGACATGGCGGCGGCCAAGGGCGTGGTCATCCATACCGTTGGCATTGGCAACCCGCAGGCCAGCGGCGAAGCCAAGGTCAACCTCAGCGCATTGCAAGCCATCGCCAGCGCCACCGGTGGGCGTTACTTCCGCGCCGAAGACCGCGACAGCCTGAGCCATGTGTACACGACGCTCGACCAGATCACCCCACATCAAGTGAAGACCTTGAGCCACCAACCCAAGCGCGACCTGTTCTGGTGGCCGCTGTGCGCGGCGCTTGGACTGTTTGCGCTGTACCACCTGTTGGCGGCGTTATGGCCCCACCGGATCAAACGAGAGGTGGCCGATGGACTTCAGTGACTTCCACTTCTTGCGCCCCGCGTGGTTATTGCTGGCCTTACTGGGGGCTTTATTGCCACTGGCCTGGCAACGCAGCCGCGACCTGCAGCGTCGTCTGCGTGGCAATATCGCCCCGCACCTGCTGCCGCATTTGTTGCTCACGCCGACGGATTCGCACCGCCTGCGCCCGGTGCACCTGGCGAGCGTGCTGTTGATGCTCGGCGCAGTCGCCGCTGCAGGGCCGACGTGGGAGCAGGACCGCCCAGACTTCCTGGAAAACCGCGCGCCGTTGATCATCGCCGTGGACCTGTCGCCGTCCATGGACACCGCCGACGTCCCACCGACCCGCCTGACCGCCGCCAAGCACAAGCTCCACGACCTGGTACAGCGGCGCAAAGGGGCGCGCACCGCGCTACTGGTGTACGCCGGCAGTGCCCATCTGGTGTTGCCGCCGACCGATGACCCGGCGCTGCTCGACACCTTTATCCAGGCGCTCGGCACCGACTTGATCAGTACAGCCGGCAAGGACGTCGCCGGCGTCATCGACCAGGCCAAGCCGTTGTTGGCGCAATCGCCTGGCACGTTGTTGCTGGTCACCGATGGCGCCGACAGCACGCAATTGCCAAGCCTCAAGCAACACCTGGCCGACAGCCCGCTGCAAGTGCTGGTACTAGCGCTGGGCAGCAATCCCGCCCTCAAGCAACTGGCCTCGGCCACCGACGCGCCACTGGGCAGCCTGACCCTCAATGACGACGACCTGGACTGGATCGAGCTGCACGCCCAGCAGCACTTCCAAAATGCCGATGAGCAACAGCGCCTGTTGCAGTGGAAGGACGCCGGTTACTGGCTGTGCTGGCCGCTGTTGCTGGTGGTGCTGCTGAGCGTGCGACGCGGCTGGAGCCTGAACTGGGTGGCGACGGTACTGCTCGGCCTGTTGCTGCAACCGCTGCACGCCGATGCCAACCCGTTCCTCACCCCTGACCAACAAGGCCGTTGGGCTTTCGAGCATCATCGTTACCCCGAGGCGGCCTCCCTGTTTCAAGACGCCTACTGGAAAGGCATTGCCGCCTATAACGCCGCCGACTACGCCTTGGCCGAAACCACCTTCAACACCCTCGACACCGCACACGCCGCGTTCTATCTCGGCAACATCCACGTGCGCCGCTTCAAATTCGACGACGCCATCGTGGCCTATCAGCGTGCTTTGAAGCTGCAACCGACGTTTCCCGAGGCCAGCGCCAACCTGGCCCTGGCCATTGCGCTGAAAAAGGACACCGACAGCGCAGCGAACAACACCCCCGAGGTCAAGCCCGACGAGATCAAGTTCGACAAGGCCCCGGGCAAGGGCCAAAGCAAGGCGATCCAGACCGAACAAGCCAACAGCGATGCCCTGTGGTTGCAGAACCTGACGACCTCACCGGCCAACTTCCTGCGGCGTAAATTCAGCCTGCAGGATCAGGAGGCGAAGCGATGAACCGCTATTGCGGCGTGCTGTTGTTGCTGGCCGGGCCGTTGTGGGCGGCCGAGCCGCAGCTCAAGGTGCAGGCACAACTGCTACCTGGCGCAGCGGTGGTGGTGGGTGAACAACTGCAAGTGCAGGTGGATGTGCTCACGGACACCTGGTTCACCTCCGGCGCCAGCCTGCCGGCGTTGAAACTGGCCGGTGCACGGGTTCAGGCGCCGGGTGGCGAAGCTGAACACACCACCCAAGAGATTGGCGGGCAGATGTTCTACGGCATGCGCTACCGCTACCGCATCACGCCGAATGTCGCCCAGGCATTCACGGTGCCGGCACTGACCGTCAGCGCCCAGCCGGGTCAGGCCAGTGCGCCCTTGAATGCCCAGAGCACGCCGCTGTCGTTCACTGCCACCCAGCCACCGGGGTTTGCCCCCGGGGAGCCGGTGCTGGTCGCCAGTGGCCTGCGCCTGAGCCAGACGCTGTCAGCCACTGACCTCAAGGTGGGCGACAGCCTGACCCGCACCCTCACGCTACAAGCCGACGACACGCCAGGACTTTCCCTGCCACCGCCCGCCTCCGCGCCCATCCAGGGCCTGCGGTTGTACCCGCAAGCGCCAAGCATCAGCAACCTGGACGACGGTCGCGGCGCAATCACCGGTGGCCAGCGCATCGATCGGCTGGTGTATCGCGTCGAGCAAGGGGGTCATTTCACTTTGCCTGCCATCAGCGTGAAATGGTGGGACAGCCGCAACCGGCACGTGCAGAACAGCCAGTTGCCTGCCCTCACGTTCGAGGCCCAGGCGGGCAGCGCCTACATGCCCACCTTCGCCATTGCCGACGACCTCAAAGCCCTCGGGCAGCACAGCCGCTGGCACGTTTCGCGGCACCTGTTTGCCTGGATCGCCGCGGTGGCCATGCTGATTCTTGCCGGTTACCTGCTCCATGCGCTGTGGCCACGCCTGCCGCCACTGTGGCGAAACGTGTGCACAACATTGCGCTGGGTGTGTCGTCAACTACGCTTGGTTCCACTGAACCCTCGTCACGAAAAGGACTTCCCATGACGTCGCTGCGTTCTGCCCTGCCCCTGCTTTTTCTCCTCAGCCTGCCGGCCTTGGCCGCCGATCCGCTGCCGTCATGGAACGATGGCCTCAGCAAAAAACAGATTGTCGATTTCGTGCAGGCGGTCACCGTCGAAGGCTCCAAGGACTATGTCAAACCCGCCGAGCGCATCGCCGTCTTCGACAACGACGGCACCCTCTGGACCGAACAACCGGCCTACTTCGAAGTGCTGTTCGCCTTCGATGAAATCAAGCGCTTGGCGCCCCAGCACCCCGACTGGGCAACCACACAGCCGTTCCAGGCGGTGCTCGAAGGCGACCATCAGGCCCTCGCGGCCACGGGCATGCAGGGCTTGCTGAAGATCATCGGCGCAACCCACACCGGCATCAGCACCGAAGCCTTCATCGACAACGCGAAAGCCTGGCTGAAACAGGCGCGCCACCCCAAGACGGGCAAACCGTTCGATCAGATGATCTACCAGCCGATGCTGGAAATGCTCGACTACCTGCGCAGCCAGCAATTCAAGACCTACATCGTCTCGGGCGGCGATACGGCCTTCATGCGCGCCTTTGCCGAGGTGGTGTATGGCGTGCCACCGGAACAGGTGATCGGCACCAATTTCGTCACCCAGTACCAGCTCAAGGACGGCAACCCGCAGATCCTGCGCACCGCCAAGCTGGCGCACAACGACGATGGCCCGGGCAAGCCGGAAAGCATCGACGCGATTATCGGCCGCCGGCCCTTGCTGGCCTTCGGCAACTCCGATGGCGACCTGCAAATGCTGCAGTGGACCGCCGCTGGCAGTGGCAAGCGCTTGATGGGCCTGGTGCACCACACCGACGCCCAGCGCGAGTGGGCCTATGACCGAAACTCTCAGGTGGGGCGCCTCGACAAGGCGTTGGACCTGGCCAGGGCAAACGGCTGGATCGTGGTGGACATGGCGAGCGACTGGCGCCGTATCTACCCCTTCGAGCCGGCTGTGCAAGCAAAGGTGCAATAAGAAAACGTCACGACGGACTGTACAAAAACGTTGGTCGCAGGCAATGCGACTCAAGCCCTAAAAGGAGCAAGTCTTATGACTCGCATACGTAAGTGGCTGCCGAAACTCGCCCTGGTGGCGGTGTCGGTAATAGGCGCCTCGGCATCCGCCCTGGCCGCCGAGAAGCCGAATATCCTGGTGATATTCGGCGATGACATCGGGCAAACCAACATCAGCGCCTATTCCATGGGCGTGGTGGGCTACAAGACGCCCAATATCGACCGGATCGCCAAAGAAGGCATGATGTTCACCGACTACTACGCGGAGAACAGTTGCACGGCTGGGCGCTCGTCCTTCATCACCGGCCAGACGCCGTTGCGCACGGGCCTGTCGAAGGTGGGCATTCCGGGGGCCCCGGTGGGCCTGCAAAAGCGCGATATCACCATCGCCCAGGCGCTCAAGTCCCTGGGTTACTCCACCGGGCAATTCGGCAAGAACCACCTGGGCGACCGGGACGAGTACCTGCCCACCAACCACGGCTTCGACGAGTTCTTCGGCAACCTATACCACCTCAATGCCGAAGAAGAACCCGAACGCCCTTACTGGCCCAAGGACGATGCCGAATTCGTCAAGGCCAACACCCCGCGCGGGGTGATCCACAGTTTCGCCGACGGCAAGATCGAAGACACCGGCGCCTTGACCACCAAGCGCATGGAAACCATCGACGACGAAACCACCGCGGCGGCCCAGGCCTTCATCAAGAAACAGGCCGAAGCCAACAAGCCGTTCTTCGTGTGGATGAACACCACGCGCATGCACGTGTTCACCCATGTGCGTGACTCGATGAAGGGCCAGAGCGGCATGCCCGGAAACGAGTACGCCGACGGCATGCTTGAGCATGACGGCGACGTGGGCAAACTGCTGCAGACCCTCGACGACTTGAAGATCGCCGACAATACCATCGTGGTCTACACCACCGACAACGGGCCGAACCAGTTCTCCTGGCCGGATGCGGCGACCACGCCGTTCCGCAACGAAAAGGACTCCAACTGGGAAGGCGCGTACCGCGTGCCGGCGATCATCCGTTGGCCGGGCAAGATCAAGGAGGGTCAGGTCTCCAACGAGATGGTCTCGGGGATGGACTGGTTCCCGACCCTGTTGGCCGCAGCCGGTGACGCCGACGTGAAAAACAAGTTGCTCAAAGGCTGGACGCCTGCGGCAGGCGGCACCAACTTCAAGGTGCACCTGGATGGCTACAACCAACTGCCCTACCTGACCGGCCAGCAACCTAAAGGCGCGCGCAACGAGTTCTACTACTTCAATGACGACGGCATGCTGGTTTCGATGCGCTTCGACAACTGGAAAGTGGTGTTCGCCGAGCAGCGCCAGCCGGGTGGTTTCCGAGTGTGGAGCGAGCCGTTCGTACAGTTGCGGGTGCCGAAGATCTTCAACCTGAGGATGGACCCGTATGAACGTGCCGACGTGGTGAGTGACCAGTATTACGACTGGACCACCAAGAACGTCTACCTGGGTGCGGTTGCGGTGACCAAGGCGGCGAAGTTCCTGCAGACCTTCATCGAATACCCGCCTAGCCAGAAACCGCCGAGCTTCAGCATCGACCAGATCCGTGAAGCGGTGGACAAGAAGATCGAAGAGAAGATGAAGGCCGCCCCGGCTTCATAGCTGACACAACACAAGGCAAATGTGGGAGCGGGCTTGCTCGCGAAAGCGGTCGTTCAACCAACCGATTCGGCGACTGACACACCGTTTTCGCGAGCAAGCCCGCTCCCACAAGGTTCTCTGTACGTTCTGGAATTTTGTAATGACCTCTCGCACCGCCAGCAAGCCTGTTGAAATCGGCAACGCCACCTCGACCCTGATCCCTGCCCTGCTCCTGTTTGTCTCAGGTGGCGCGGCGCTGGTCTATCAGGTGCTGTGGATCAAGCAACTGTCGCTGGTGGTGGGCGTGGAGGTGTATGCGATCACCACGGGCATCAGCGCGTTTTTTGCCGGGCTGGCCCTGGGTGGTTTGTTGTTTGGACGGTTGGCGGACCGCTTTTCGCGGCCGCTGCTGTTGTATGCAGCCCTGGAATTATTGGTCGCCGCGTTCGGCGTGGGCGCCACCGTGGCGCTGGGTATGGCGGCCGAGCCGTTTGCCTGGCTGGAACAACGCATCGGCCTTGCGGCCTGGGCGCTGCCATTTGCGTTGGTGGGCCTGCCCGCGCTGTTGATTGGCGGCACGCTGCCGGTGCTGGTGCGTGCACTGGATATCAATGCCAAGGGCCTGAGCCAGGCGGGTGGCCGTTTGTACGCCGCGAACACCGCCGGGGCCATCGCCGGTACGCTGCTCACGGCATTTGTGCTGATCGCGCAGTTTGGCGTGCGTGGCAGTGCGGTGGTAGCGGCGATGCTGAACCTGGTCGCAGCGGCCGGCGCCTTGTTGTCTGTGCGTCATCACGCTCCCGTCGCTGTCGCCCCTGCGCGCAGCGTTCAACCGGCGCGCCTGGCGCTGGTGCTGTATGCCATCGCCGGGGGCGTCGCCCTCGGTTATGAAGTGGTGTGGTCGCAGTCCATCGTGCAGTTCATGAGCACGCGCACCTACGCGTTTGCCGTGGTACTGGCCACTTACCTGACAGGGCTGTTTATCGGCAGCCAATTGATGTCACACCGGGTTGAGCGCATTCGCGATCCCTGGGGCGTATTTGGCTTGCTGATTGCGGGTGCCGGCTTGGTGGCGCTGTTGGAAATTGCAGTGCTGGGGCGCTGGCTGATTCTGCTGCAAACCCAGGCGGAAGCGCTGGTGCTGAGCCTGGGCGGCAGTGAGTTGCCGGGCATGAGTGCCCGGTTCGCCGTGGCGGCGCTGTGCATTGTGTTTGTGCCCACTTTGCTGCTGGGTGCGGCATTTCCGTTGGCGTTGCGCTTGAGCGTGGGTAATCGCCATGTCGGTCGTGATGTCGGCGCGGTGGTGGCATTCAACACCTTGGGCGGGATCGTCGGGGTAATGCTCTGCGGGTTCGTGTTGATTCCCTGGCTGGGCCTGGTGCGCACCCTCGGCCTGCTGGCAGTGATTGCCGGCGCCGTGGGTTATCTGGCGGTACGTCGCGGGCATGGGGTGAAAAAGTCGCGGCGCCAGGCGGTGCTCGTGGTGGGCCTGGTGTCGCTGGCGGTTGCCGGGCTGACCCCGGTGGACCGCCTGGCCAAGTTGCTTCCCGGCGCACGTAACGCCAGCCTGGCGTTTTACCAGGAAGGTCGTGGCGCGACGGTGGCCGTGGTCACCCAGGGTCAAGGGGCGCGGGCGTTTCAGCGCCTGTATATCCAGGGCGTATCCAATACCGGTGATGCGATGCCGTCGTTGCGCTACATGCGCATTCAGGCGTTGCTGCCGTTGCTGGTCCATAACGCCGAACCCAAGTCGGCGCTGGTGATTGGCTTTGGCACCGGGATCACAGCGGGTGCGCTGTTGCGTTACCCGGGGCTGGAGCATCGGGTGGTGGCTGAGTTGCTGCCGTCGGTGGTGCAGGCTGCGTCGCTGTTCAAGGGCAACTTCAATGCTGCCCAGGACCCGGCCATCGACCTGCGCCTGCGCGATGGGCGCCAGGAATTGCTGCGCAATGCCCAGCGCTATGACCTGATCACCCTGGAACCGCCGCCGCCTTCTGCTGCCGGGGTGGTCAACCTATATTCCCAGGACTTCTATGCGCTGGCCGCAACACGGCTGGAAAAACATGGCCTGCTGGCTCAGTGGCTGCCGCTGCCCACGCAAAATATCGATGATTCCCGCGCGTTGGTGCGCAGCTTCCTCAATGTATTCCCCTATGTCTCGCTGTGGACCAGCGAGTTCCACGAGATGCTGCTCGTGGGTTCCCTGGAGCCTGTGGCGCTGGACGCCGAGCGTATTCGCCAGCGCTTTGAACAGCCCCCGGTGCGTTCGGCGTTGGCTGAGGTCGGCATCGATTCGACGGCCACGCTGCTTGCCACCTGGGTCACTGACCGCCAGGGCCTGGAGCGGTTTGCCGCGAATGCGCTGCCGGTGACCGACGACAGGCCGCGCATCGAATACGCCCCGTGGGTGCGCAGCAAGGAAATCACCCGAGTATTGCCGGCCCTGCTGGACCTGCGTGTACCGGCGCCGCTGGTCAACGCGGACGCGTCTTTTGCCCGCACCCTGGCCGCTGAACAACAACGCTTGATGCAGTTCTACCGCGCGAGCCTGCATGCCTACGATGGCGACCGCGACGCCTGGGGCCGGGATATTCGTGACGTGCTGCAACAAGACAGCGCCAACCCCTACTACCGCTGGTTTATCAGCCCCTAAAACAGGTAATGTGCGCGCGATTGTTTAGGGAGTTGCGCCGCACATGACTTGCTGGAATATCCTGGGCCTCACGCCTGACGCCGACAGCCGCGCGATCAAGCGCCAATATGCGGCGCTGCTGAAGAAAACCCGGCCGGACGATGACCCCGAGGGGTTCCAGCGCCTGCGCGAAGCCTACGAGCAAGCTCTGCAGTGGAGCCAGGAGCAGCAGGACACTGTTGAGGTGGCCATCGAGCACATGGGTGAAACCGTCGAGGTGGTCACCGAACACGTGGAGGAAACCCTGGAACAACGCTATCAAGCGGCAATGGCCAACGGCACGGCGTTGTTCTTCGAAATCCACCTGTTGCATCGTTGTGTTGACGGCGAACTCAACGCCGAGGACGCCCGCTGGGCGTTCCAGGCCTTCAACTGGCTCACAGCCTGGCAACGGCTGGAGCTGCCGGTCGAACTGATCGACACGCTAGAACGCCAACACCGCGCCGCTTTACAGCAACCGTTGCGCCTGGCCCTTGAGCAGAAAGATGAGTCGGCGTTTCTTGCTGCTTATGCAGCGCGTGATGAGCACCCGTGGGTACACAATCATCCCCACGGTGAGTGGTTCAACGAATGGCTGGCCAAGCTGCTTGCCCAGAGCCATTTCTGGTCCAGTGCCGTGTTCGACGCCGTGTGTGCCGGCCAAGGCTGGCACGGCGGTGCCGACCCCAACTGCCCCGCCGACGATTGGGCGCTGCTGTTGAAGCGCCAGCAAGGGCCGGCCTTCCTCGCACGCCAGCGGGCGTTGGCCGCCGAACCACCCTACAGCCCACAGCAACGCGCGGCACGTTTACTGCTGGCGCCGATGAGCCTGGGCCAGCGCCGTGCCTTCGCCCAGCGTTTGAGTGAAGACGACTGGAAAGCCTGCCAAACCCTCAGCGCGGACATCTATGCCGAGCATGTGGTCGTCGCTGAAGCCATGCCCGGTGGCACCGTGTATTTCTGGCAAGACTGGGACAAGGCCATGGACACCTGGCCCTGGGTCGTCGCGCTGGTCTTGAGCTGCCTGGTGGGGGTGCTGGAGAAAGCCGAGTTCCTGGCCGGCAATGGGGTGCCGACGCTGGGCCACGGGCTCTTGTGGTCGCTGGCCTTCGTGGTCGGCGCCGGGCTGGCCTGGCAAGGCTGGCGGCCCCTCGCCCATCACTACCGCGTGCAGGACGAAGCTTTCAGCCAGCGCCTGCCCGGCTGGCTCAGCCCTACCCACCTGCCGCTGCTGCCGGTACGTGACCTGGTGCCCGGGTTGGTCCTGGTGGCAATCCTCGGCTACCTATTCGGCCCGCTGGCCAGCGCGACGCTGATCGCGGCCTTGGCACTGATCGGCGTGATCAAGCGCCCCGGGATGAGCCGTCACACGCCCTGGACCGCAAGCCACCCGCGCTGGACCCTGCTGGGTGCGGCCCTCGGCGTGGTCGGTGTGATTGCGCTCTACGCGGGCTTGGTCTTGCTCGACAACGGCCACCGGGTCGTGCGTAACCAGGGCCTGCAACAGTGGACCGAGCGCCTGTGCAGCCGCATGCCGCGCAGCGATGCCGAGTGTCAGGCGCCCGCCACCCAGAAACAGTGGTACGGCCAGGAGGCCGCGCAATGAACCCCAAATGGTTGTTACCCATCGGCCTGATCCTGGGTCTGGCCTTGCTCGGCCTGGCCGGCGCCACCAAACCCCTGCAGCGGATTCAGTTCTGGTTGGATCAACGGGACAGCCCCCACACCGCAGCAGCGAGCGCCCTGGCGCCGATCATCGATTGCGCGAACCGCATCGACCGCGACACGCGCCTGGCCTTTTACCGCATGCGTTCAACCGAACCCGAAGCGCCGGACCACGATCAGTTTGGCGACAGCAGCGAGCCTGAACCGCGCGTTATCCAGGCGGCTGTTTGCTCCCAGCTGTACACCCTGAAGCTGGAGCGCCAACAGCCCGGGAGCCAATTGGTAGGCCTGGCCTCGGTGTATGCGTACAGGCTGCACAGGTTCACGTCCGTGGCCGACCGGGTCACGCCGACCCAGGCCGAACGGCTCTCGCTGAGCGGCCGGCAAGCCGTGGTGCTGCCCGTCACAGAATCGTTGAGGCAGGAGCTGGTGCAAGAAGGCGACGACTACCTGAGGGTCTCCACCCAACTGCGTCAACAGCTGGAAGAGCAGGACCTGAACATACGCCCGGCGCAATTGGCGCTGCTGGAGTCGCGCTTCGGCCGCGACCTGCATTGGCACGTGCTCAACTACATGATCATCGCCCGCCACGCGGTGAATGCCCTTGAGCAAGGGATGCACGACGCACGCCTGACACCCCAGGCCGTCGCCAGCCAGGCAGCGGCCTTGCAACAGGCTGCCGACGCTGGCAAAGCCTACCTGCGTACCCACCCCACCGAGTACCTGGATGAGGAAGCGCGCCACCTCTGGTACACGATCACCCCGGCCGCCGATGCCTACCTGGCCGCGCTGGGCACGTTGCACCAGGACTGGCTGCACCATGCCGCGCCGCAGCAACTGAGTGACGACTATTACCTCGTCACCCGCCGCTACGACGCCCTGCTCAGCTATTACAACCGGCCTGCACGCAACGCGTTTTGAGGCTTAGTGTTTTTTCAGTTTCACGTAGGACTGATGCAGGTCTGACGCCCAGCCATCGATAACGCCTTTGACGTCGTCGGCCTTCATCACCTGGGCGTCGTTGGACAGCGGTTTGCCGGTGCCTTTGCGCACCACTTGGGCGATCACCTTGCCGCTGGCGCCGTCGAGGAACTGCGCCTCGGTGCCCAGGGTGGTTTCCTGGTCACGGTGGCCGGTGGCGGTACTCGCGGCCGCGACGACCAGCGCCACGGGGATGTACTCATAGGGCGCGAGCGCTTCGGTCTTGCTGCTCACGGCGGTGATTGCCGCCCGCACGACGATCACACCCGGGCCCGGCGCATTGGCCAGCGGCAGGGATTTTTCCAGCTCACGCTTGAGCGCCTGGTTGTAGTAGGTGTTGATACCGTTAAGAGTGCTCTCAGGGATTTTCGCGGTGGCCTGGGGCTTGGGATAGAACTGGGTCGGCTCGACATACACCGCGGTGTAGCGGCTCAGGTCCAGCTTGGGGTCCACCCAACGCATCACATCCGCGCCCGAAGGCGACTTGGCTTGCTTGAGTTGGCTGTAGTCCGAGAGAAAGCCGGAGTACTCGTCCGGTTGTGTGACTTTGCTGGCGCAGCCTGTCATTCCAATTGAAGCGAGGCACAGCGTGCTGATCATTAGCCTTAGTTTCATCATTGAACTCCCTGGCAGTCATCACTGGAACACTGAGCTGTAGGTATAGCCAACTCTGGGGAAATAGCCGTTATTTCCCGCGCATCGTTTGACAGACCCGTCCCCAGCGTCAAAGCTGCACGGAGCATAAAGCACGCCGTAGAGCGTCCCTGCATCAAGACAACGGAAGTCGGAATGCCAGCGCCCACAACCAAAAAAGCCGCACCCCACCGTGAATCACCCCGTCGTTACCTGTACCCCATTCTGATTGTGTTGTTGCTGTTGGCCATGGCCGGGATCTGGTTTTACCTGCAGACGAGCGCGCCTCGGCTGCCCGCGCCCGTGATGGCGGTGAAACCGGTGGTTATCGCACCGGCGACGATGGTGGATGAACAGCAATGCCAGGGCTGTCACCAGGCTCAGGTCAAGGATTGGCGAGGCTCCCACCATCAGTTGGCGATGCAGCAGGCCACGCCACAGACGGTGCCGGCAGACTTCAATGACGCCACGTTTACCGGTGAGGGTGAAACCACCCGGTTTTTTCGCCGGGGCGATGCGTTCTGGGTCAATACGCCCGGCGGCGACGGTAAGCCTGCTGACTTCAAGGTGGTCTACACCTTTGGCATCGCGCCGCTACAGCAATACTTGATCGACGTGGGCGATGGCCGCTTGCAGGCGCTGGGCGTGGCCTGGGATACCCAGCAGCACCGCTGGTTTCACCTCTACCCAGGCCAGGGCGTGACCTTCAAGAACCCGCTGCATTGGAGCAAGCCCAGCCAGAACGCCAACTTCATGTGCGTCGAATGCCACACCACCGGCTACAAGCGCAACTTTGATCCGCTGAAAAACAGCTTCGACAGCCAGTGGAACAGCCTCGGCGTCGGCTGCCAGGCCTGCCATGGCCCGGCCTCCAACCACCTGCAATGGGCGGCTAAAAAAGGCGACCTGCTGCACGCCGGGTTTGCCGTGGACCTCAACGACAAGGACGCCACCGTCGAGCTGGAAACCTGCGCGCGCTGCCACGCCCGGCGCGCTCCGTTGGGTGACGGGTTTACCGTCGGCAAGCGTTTGATGGATGACTACCTGCCCAGCGTGCTGACCCGCGAGCTGTATGCCCTGGACGGCAAGATCAAGGACGAAGTGTTTGAACATGGCTCCTTCGCCCAAAGCAAAATGGCCGAAAAAGGCGTGCGCTGCAGCAACTGCCACAACCCCCACAGCAACGAACTCAAGGCGCCGGGCAACGCGGTGTGCTTGCAGTGTCACAACACCGCCGGCAAAACCCCGATCGCCACGGTCGATGGGCGTGGCCTGCAGGCCAAAAATTATGACGCTCCTGAACACACCGGCAAACCGGTGGGCCAGCCGGGTTCGTTCTGTGTCGACTGCCATATGCCGGGCAAGGTGTACATGGGCAATGACTTGCGCCATGACCACAGTTTCAGTATCCCTGCGGGTGCGCGGGACGTGCTGAAGGCGCCTACTTATGCCGAGAGCATGGTATTGATTCGCGGCGGCCAACCGGGGGCCGCCCAGGCGCTGTATGACCAATTGGCACGCAGCAACCTGCCGGCCATCCAGCGGGCGACCTTGTTGGTGGAGTTGCCCAACTATCCCAGCGAGCAGGCACTCAAACTGGCAACCCGGGACCTGGGCCACCCTGCCTCGCAAGTGCGCGAAAGTGCCGTGCGTGCGGTGAGTGCGTTGCTGCCGCCGCCAGAGCGCATTGCGCTGTATGTGCCGTTGCTCAAGGACCCGGTGCGCGCCGTGCGCATCATTGCTGCGCGGGATTTATTGAGTGTCTCCAGCCAGGGCTTGGGGCCAGCGTGGGACGGCGCCATCGCCGAATACGAACAGGTGCAATCGAGCCTGCTGGAGCGTGCCGAAGCGAACCTCAACCTGGCGATGCTCTACCAGGCCAGCGGCCGTGGCGACAAGGTCGAGGCGCAACTGCGCACGGCCCTGCTGCGTGATCCGGACTTTTTCCCGGCGTTGGTAACGCTGATTCAGTGGCTGGAGGCCAATGGCCGTGCGGACGAGGCGCGCACATTGATCGGCGACCAGTTGGCCCTGCACCCTGAGGCACCGCTGCTGCAACACACCCAGGGGTTGATGTTGATCCGCGCAGGAGACACTGCCCAAGCGATGCCGCACCTGCGCAACGCCGCTCGCCTCGACCCGGCGAGCGCCCAGTACGCCTACGTACTGGCGGTGGCGTTGCACGACAGTGGGAAGGTTGATGAGGCCTGCCAGCAATTGGAGTCGCTGTTGCAGCGCCAGCCGTACAGCCGTAACGCACGACTGTCGCTGATCCAGTACTACCTGGAAAACGGCCAGGAGCCCAAGGCCCAGGTCGTGATGCAAGCCTGGAAAAACCTCAACCCAGGCGACCCCGCACTGAAATAAGCGCTTGCCTGCGAAGACGGTGGCTTGGCACACCCTCTTTAACGCCAATACCTGCGTCTTCGCAGCCTCGCTGAAGCTCGACAGCTCCCACAAGGGACCGGGTGCATCCTTTTGAAATGCGCTCGAATGTGGGAGCTGGCTTGCCTGCGAAAGCGGCGGCACAGTCAACAGTGATGTTGCCTGAACCACAGCCTTCGCAGCCTCGCTGAAGCTCGACAGCTCCCACAGGTGACCGAGTGCATCCTTTTGAAATGCGCTCGAATGTGGGAGCTGGCTTGCCTGCGAAAGCGGCGGCACAGTCAACAGTGATGTTGCCTGAACCACAGCCTTCGCAGCCTCGCTGAAGCTCGACAGCTCCCACAAGGGACCGAGTGCATCCTTTTGAAATGCGCTCGAATGTGGGAGCTGGCTTGCCTGCGAAAGCGGCGGCACAGTCAACAGTAATGTTGCCTGAACCACAGCCTTCGCAGCCTCGCTAAAGCTCGACAGCTCCCACAGGGGTCTGCGTAACGACGAAGATCCACTGTAGGAGCTGGCTTGCCTGCGATGGCAACCGTTGCCTTAAATACGTTCCCGCGGGATCAGGCTCTGGAGCTGGGAGGCGAGGAAGTTGGCGTCGAAGGCGAAGGTGTCCGGGTCTTTGAGGCCGTTGGTTTTCTTCCAGAGCCAATCATTTTTATCGGCTGGCAGTACCAGCGAAACGCTGCCGTGGCGCGCGGCGGTGAGACCGATCACCGCCACTGTAACCAACCCTCCCGCGCCCATCACATCCGGTACGAACTCCACGGTTTTTCCGGTGATTTGTACGTTCAGCTTCTCGGTCTTGAAGGTCGAAACCTCCACCGGCACGCTCGGGCCACTGGCCACATAGGCTTCACGCTGCACGTCGAGCAAGCCCACCGTCTTGACCGGCGCCAGCCAGTGCTCAATCTGCCCGAATAACTCGTTGAGCTTTTGCGCCCAACGCGCCGACTGCACGTCGAGTTGCTGTTTCTTGTGCGTTTCGCTCTCGGCGTAATGACGAAGCATCTCGCCCAGTTGCTGTACGTCGTCCATTGCGAATGTCCTTCGGTGAGCCAGGTTGCGAGGGTCGATCATGGCAGATACGCGGGTGCTGCGTGCGGTTAACGCTGTGCAAGTGCACATCACCGCACACAGGGCGCCTGAACGAAGGAACTGCTCCGGTCATTTGCTCGGCAACTGCGTATGACTAATCCGTAGCCAATGGGTAAGGTGAAGCGACATTCCTTGTCAGGAGCATCGCATGCGCACCATCGGCCTTATCGGCGGCATGAGCTGGGAGTCCAGCGCCGAGTACTACCGCCTCATCAATCAGCGCGTGCGCGACCAACTGGGGCCGCTGCGTTCGGCGCAGTTGTTGATGTACAGCGTGGATTTCGGCCCGGTGGAACAGGCGCAGCATGCCGGGCGCTGGGACGATACCGCGCTGATCCTCGAAGACGCCGCACGGCGCCTGCAAGCCGGGGGCGCCGACTGTGTGGTGCTGTGTACCAACACCATGCACTTGGTAGCGCCCCGCATCGAAGCAGCAGTGTCGATTCCGTTCCTGCACATTGCCGATGCGGCGGGTGCGGCGGCCGTCGAAGCGGGCACGCTGACTGTCGGTTTGCTGGGCACAGCGTTCACCATGGAGCAGGACTTTCTCAAATCCCGCCTGGCCGCCCAGGGCCTGACCGTGCTGGTGCCCGAGGCGGACGAACGCCAGGCGGTGCACCGAATCATCTACGAGGAATTGTGCGTGGGCGTGATCAGTGACGCGTCGCGCCAGGTCTATCAACGCGTGATCGAGTCCCTGGCCGCACGCGGCGCCCAGGCGATCATCCTGGGGTGCACGGAAATCGGCCTGCTGATCAAGCCGGAACACAGCGACCTGCCGTTGCTGGACACCACCGAGCTGCATGCGCAGGCTGCGGTGGCGTTTGCTCTGGGGGATTAAACCGACCGGCGCAGGCGCGCCATGCTCACGGTATCGACATACTTGCCATCACGCACCGCGTAGTCGCGCAATCGACCTTCAACCTCAAAGCCGAACTTACGGTACAGGTTTTGCGCAGCGTCGTTGTCGGCAAACACCGTCAACTCCACGCGGTGCAGATTCATCCAGTTGTCGGCCACGTCCAGCGCGGCCGCCAGCAACCGCGAACCCACGCCCTTGCCCTGCCAGGCCGTCGCCACGCCCATGCCGAACGAACCGACATGGCTCTGGCGCACCCGCAGGTACTGCTCCAGGCCCAACTGGCCGATGACTTCACCGCCGTGCACCGCCACCAGCTGTAACCGCCGTTCGTTGTCCATGACCAGGCGCTTGCGCCACATCTCCACGGCCTGGAAAGGCATCTGCAGCACCTGACGGCACACGGCCGGGTCGTTATAGAGCGCGGCGACGCCTTCAAGATGGGCCTCGGTGAAGCGCTGGATGACGATGTGGGGTTCAGGTGCGTGCATTGTGTTTCATCCTTTGAAAAACACGTGGCCCAGCAGTGTAGAGGCCTCACGTGCGCAATGGAAAGCAGCTCTTTCAGTCAACAAGAACAAGCTTGTCCTACGCACAGACTGAAGCCCAGCGTGCAGCATCCGGAATTCTCTTGATTCGCAGTAAGGATCGTAACGTGATGAAGCAACGGACATTGGCAAGCGGTATTTGTGTCGCAGGATTGTTAGCGATAGGGGCCTGTGCGACTGAGCAAGAGCAGGAACCAGAGATCAAGTGGTTGCCGAACTGCGAGGGGCGCCCGTTCAGTGGCTTGGATCCCGAAGTCGTCGCCAGAACACAGTGTGGCGTAGTCACCGTGCCGCTGGATCATACAAACCCGACTCAAGGCACTTTTAAACTAGATATCACTCGCGTTACAAGCCTTCATCCGCAGCGGCATGAAGGCGCAATATTTACCAATCCTGGCGGGCCAGGTGCTGACAGCAGCGGCTTCGCCGTGGTACTGGCATCAATATGGAAGGGGTACGCTGATGAGCCAGAAGGCGAGTCCTATCGCCATCTGATCAATGCCTATGACTTGATTGGCATCACGCCGCGGGGAATGGGCAGTTCGCCTGACTCACAATTGATATGCCAATCCAATGACGTGATTGTCGCGCAAAATGACATCACCCAGGACCGCAGCCCCGCCAATCTTGAAGCCCTGCGGCATAATACTGAAGTGTTGGCCCAAGGATGTGCGAACCAACCCTTGGCCCCTTACATCACCACCAACCAGACTGCGCGGGATATGGAGTTCGTCCGTATTCAATTGAATGAAAGAACACTCAACTATTTCGGCAATTCTTATGGCACGTGGCTGGGCGCCTGGTACGCAGGCCTGTTTCCAAAGACTGTGGGTCGTATGGTGCTTGATTCCAATCTTGATTGGACCTCAACGTTTCAAAACGCCTCCTTGAACCTGGCACCTGAAAAAGAACGTATCTTCGCCCGTTTCGTTGCAGAACCCGCGGCCGAAAACCCTCTGGTCTATGAAATGGGTAATGACCCAAAGGCCATACGGCATTCTTTTATAAACCTGCTACCGCAGGTTCAAGTAGCGCTGCGCTCTGACACCGAACGCTACAGTTCTATCGAATTCCTGATGGCCGCAAGAGTGCTCAGCACATGGCTGCGCGAGTCGCCTACCCTCAATGACACCGAATTGCTGAACAAAGCACAAACCTATCGGTTCAGCCCGGACACTGAGGTTAATCATTCCGCTCTCAGTGCATTTACACGCTTAGTCACGGTTATCCGAGAACCTGTTCTCTGGAACGACATCGCTGTCGGCCCCCTGAAGTTGGACCCCGCCGCGTCTGTGCGCAGCACCATCTTATGCAACGACTCGGCAACGGCCGATGAAAAGTTCTGGACGGAAATGGAAAACCTGTACGCAACCCAGTATCCAGTGGGAGGTAGTTACTTCTACGCAAGACATTGCGCGGCGTGGAGGGGCAAACCGTTGTCGGGCGTGCCACTTAAGGCGCTTGGACAAGCCAGCAGTATCTTGATGATTCAAGCAGAATTTGACGACCAAACACCTGCACCGGGGGCTTTAAAGGCGTCGCAGAGCGTACCGAATACCCACATGGTCTTGCTTAAGGGGGCCTATCAGCACGGCGTTTCTTTTTCTAATCCCAACACATGTGTCAACCGCTACACAGGTGATTACCTAGCATACGGTCGTAAGCCTGCACGTCTGTCGATTTGCTTTGCTTCAAATTAAAAAATGGCGCTGTACGGGGCGGTATTTATAAACGCTGCGCCGCCACACGCCACACCCGCGCAATATCCGCCGCCCGCTCACGCAACAGGCGCGGCGCCTCGCTACAGGCCTGCTCCAGGCTCATCGGGCCGGATGGCAAGGCAAAGGCGGCATCCACGCCATGGGCATACATCTGCTCGTAACCGTCGCCCAGGGTGCCGGCGATCACGATCACGGGCACGCCGTGCTGCTGGGCGATGCGCGCCACACCAAACGGAGTTTTGCCGCGCAGGGTCTGGGCGTCGAAGCGGCCTTCGCCGGTGATCACCAGGTCGGCGCCGCTTACGGCGGCGTCCAGGCCGACCAGTTCGGCAACCACCTCGACCCCTGCACGGAACTGCGCCGCCAGGAACGCTTTGGCAGCAAAACCAAGCCCACCGGCCGCGCCGCTGCCGGGCTCGTCACGCACGTCCTTGGGCAGGACCTTGACGCAGTGGTCGGCGAAGTGGCCGAGGGCGGCGTCCAGTTGTTGGACTTGATCGGGAGTGGCGCCTTTTTGTGGCCCGAAAATAGCGGAAGCGCCATGCGGGCCGCACAAAGGGTTGTTCACGTCGGCGGCGATTTCAAAACGTACTTGGGCCAGGCGTGGGTCGAGCGCGTCAAGGCTGATACGCGCCAGGCGAGCCAAGGCCAGCCCGCCGGGTGGCAAAGGTTGGTCCTCGTTGTCGAACAGTTGCACGCCAAGTGCTTCCATGGCCCCTGCCCCACCATCGTTGGTGGCGCTGCCGCCAATCGCCAGGATGATGCGCTCGGCGCCCAGGTCGAGGGCCGCCCGGATCAGTTCGCCGGTGCCGAAGGTGGTGCTGGAACACGCATCGCGTTGCCCCGGAAGGACCAATTGCAGGCCGCTGGCTTCAGCCATTTCGATGATTGCCGTGCGGCTCTCGGCCAACCAACCCCAGCGTGCCTCAACCGAACCGCCCAAGGGGCCGGTGACACGTTGAGTGCGCAGTTCGCCGTTGCACGCGGCCAGTACTGAATCCACCGTGCCTTCACCACCATCCGCCATAGGGCACTGGACCAGTTCTGCCTCCGGCCAGACCTCGGTCAACCCTTCGGCAATGGCCTGGGCGACGCCTTCGGCACTCAGGCTGTCCTTGAACGAGTCGGGGGCGATGATGATTTTCATGGGCTTTCTCCGGTTTTTATAACGCCCATGCTGCCAGTTGCCTGGAGGAATGACGCCGGTCCGATGCACAAGTGCCGATCAGCTTTGTTGTTCATTTCTACAAAGCCTGGGGCAGCAGTTGCACGCCGAGGTACAGGGCGAGCATGCCGTCCAGGGTCAGCGGGTCGACGCCACTGAGTTCGGCAATGCGCTCCATGCGGTAACGCAGGCTGTTGCGGTGGATGCCCAAGGCGTCTGCGCAGGCCTGGCTCTGGCCGTCGTGCTCGCACCAACTGCGCAGCGTGGCGAGCAGTTGGCCGTTGCTGTCCTTGGCCAACACTTTGCGCAGCGGGTTGAGCAGCTCGTCCAGGGCATCGTCGTTGCGATGGCGCCAGAGCATCACCGGCAAGCGATAGCGGTTGAGAGTCAGCAACTGCGAGTGCGGCAACACATCACGACCATAGGCCAACAAGTCACCGACGCGACGGTAGCAACGGCGCAAGCCGGCCAGACCGTCGGCCTGCCCACCGACGGCTACGCGCAGAATCGTCCAGCCCGCCCCGTGGAGTTTTTCCAACAACCGGGGATTGTCTACCTGCACAGCTGCGGGCCGGCACCACAGTAGGGAAAATTGCGCAGAGCTGACGCACCAGCTGTCTGGATACCGCGAGGTCAGCCAGGCGCTCAGGGCTTCCGCCGACTGGCCCGCGCCCAGCTCGAATAAATAAGGGGTGCGCGCCAATTGTGGCTTGAGGCCCAGTTGTTGCGCTTCATCCACCAGGCGCGGCGAGTCGCCGGTTTCGGCCAGCAGCAACGCCAGCAGGTCATCGCAACGCTGGCGCCGCCATTGTTGCTCGGCCTGCTGATGGCGGTGGCTCACCAGCATTTCGGCGGTCATGCGCACCAGCTCGGCGTAGGTGCGCAGCCCTTCCGGCTCGCCGGTGATGCCCAGCACGCCGATCAGGCGCCCGTCATGCAGCAGCGGCAGGTTGATGCCCGGTTGCACGCCCTTGAGGTGCTTGGCGGTCTGGCCGTCGATTTCCACCACGCGACCATTGGCCAGCACCAGTTGTGCGCCTTCATGGCGGGTGTTGATGCGTTCGGGCTCGCCGCTGCCGAGAATCAGCCCCTGACTGTCCATGACGTTGACGTTGTAGGGCAGGATGGCCATGGTACGGTCGACAATATCCTGCGCCAGGTCATGATCCAGCTCGAACATGGGGCTAATTTCCTAGAAAGCGGGTTGTTCATAGGCACAGCGCAAAACATGCTTCACTGTGCGCGAGCACAAAGACAGCACCCTGCCAGGTGGCCGAGACTCATTGGGCGATCAACGTTACCCTCGCATCGCGAAAAATCATAATAAAGAGAGATTGCCATGTCACAGAGCGCCACTGCCACACTGGCCACCGATGACGATAAAAACGCCATCTACAAGCGCATTACCCTGCGCCTGATCCCCTTCATCTTCATCTGCTACCTGTTCAACTACCTCGACCGGGTGAACGTTGGATTTGCCAAGCTGCAGATGCTCGATGCGTTGAAGTTCAGCGAAACCGTGTACGGCCTGGGTGCCGGGATCTTCTTCATCGGCTACGTGCTGTGCGGCGTGCCGAGCAACCTGGCGCTGACCAAATTCGGTCCACGGCGCTGGATCGCGCTGATGATGATCGTGTGGGGCACGCTGTCCACCTGCCTGTTGTTCGTCACCACGCCGACGCACTTCTACACTTTGCGCCTGTTTACCGGGGCCGCCGAAGCCGGCTTCTTCCCGGGCGTGGTGCTGTACCTCTCGCAGTGGTTCCCGACCTTCCGCCGTGGGCGGATCATGGCGCTGTTCATGTCGGCGATCCCGGTGTCGGGCCTGCTCGGCAGCCCGTTTTCCGGCTGGATCCTCAACCACTTCGCCGCGGGCCAAGGTGGCCTGGCGGGCTGGCAGTGGATGTTCCT